>JADJRL010000003.1:455000-1055000 GCA_016712225.1 Candidatus Defluviibacterium haderslevense
AGGCTTCAATAGATGTTATCAATTGTAATTTAATCGCGTTTTTAATAATTTTCCAATTCAGATATTCTCTTACATTCGATGCAGGTTTCCTTACGAATTGGTTCATTCCGATTTCATATTTTATCTTCGCATCTTTCAAGAATTTTTCTAAAAATAGAGAACTCCCAGGTTCCAAATCTTCAAATATACGATTGATTTGTTCCATCTGAGCAGGTGCATCAATGAGTCCTTCCTTAAAAAACATTCTATAAGAAGGATCCAATCGGATTAATTCAAAATAATCCTTTGTACTTTTTCCAAATTCATTAAAAAAAGTTTCGAATATTTCTGGCATCCAATACCAACTCGGCCCCATATCATAGGTAAATCCACCTTCGGTAAAAGATCTTCCTCTTCCTCCAGGACTTTCGTTTTTTTCAAATATTTCAACGTGAAATCCAGCATGCGCCAATTCAATAGCTGCTGCCATACCTGCAATGCCGGATCCTATGATTCCAATTTTACGGTTAGAACTATTCATTCAGAAACAAAACACAGGTAAAATTATTTTGTTTAACCTTTTATAAAAAAGACTAAACAAAAAAGGCCCTTGGAATTAACCAAGAGCCTTCATATGATTTTTAGCTAAAAAGAGTTCTAAGCTTTTCCGCCTTTTAATGAATCTTGTAATACTTTTAATTCATCCATTTTACCTTCAAAAGCCAATCTTGCTTGTTGTGGCCAAGTGCTAGGATCATGCATTCTATATCTTGAGCCAGCATTATCCAAAACGGTTTGAATCTTAGATATTTCAGCATTTGCTAATTCTTCAAATGTGTTAATTCCATCAGCATTCAATAATTCTGCGATTTTTGGCCCAATACCTTCAATAATTTTTAGATCATCTCCAGTAGTTGACTTAGCTTTCGCTTTTGCTTTAGGTTTTACTTCAGCTTCCGATTCAGATGTCTCAAAAAGTTCATTTTTTGGAGTTTTTTCTGTCGCTTCAACTTTAATTTCCGCAGGTGCTGCGTTAGCTTTAGCCTCTGCTTTAGCATCTAATTTGGCTTTAGCTGATTCCTGAAGTTGCTCTTTTAATTGACTAAAACCTTCAATTTCTCCTAAAGTACTCATCTCAACTTTAGTTTGAATTTTTTCAACAGCTTTCTTAGTAACCTGACGTTCTACATCTTTCTCTTTTTTAACATTATCATCTGCTTCTTTACGGATATCTTCAAGATATCTGGTGTGGGAAACGATAATTTTCTTCTCCTCTCTGTTGAATTCGATAACCTTTACTGTAAGTGTTTCATCAACTGAAGCATTCAGATTGTTTTCCTTTTTCATGAATTTTACAGGAGCATAAGCTTCCAATCCATATGGTAATTGAACAGTGAATCCTCTGTCATCTTTTCTTAACACAGTAGCTTCATGGTAAGAGCCTTCAGGGAATATACTCTCAAAGGTATCCCATGGATTTTCTTCCAATTGCTTATGTCCTAAGGACAACTTACGATTTTCAAGATCTATATCAGTAATTAATACATCCAAATTCTGGCCTACTTTCGTATATTCAGATGGATGATTATATCGTTTTGTCCAAGACAAATCAGAAATGTGTACCATTCCACCAATGCCTTCACTTAATTCAACAAATACACCATAAGGAGTAAGATTTTTAACAACTCCGGTATGACGAGTTCCGACAGAGAAATTCTGCTGAACATGTGTCCAAGGATCTTCAACCAATTGTTTCAAACTTAAAGACATCTTTCGTTCCTCACGATCTATTGTTCCAACCTTAGCTTCAAACTCTTGACCTAAGAAGAAGAAATCTTTTGCATTAATTGGTTGACTGTTCCAGTTTACTTCAGACACGTGAATTAATCCTTCTACGCCCGGATAAATCTCCAAGAAAGCTCCGTAGTCTTCAATGTTAACAATCTTTCCTTTGACCGTGGATCCTTCAACGATATCAGCTGGGATGACATCCCAAGGATGAGGTTGAAGTTGCTTTAAACCCAATGAAATACGTTTTTTGTTTTCATCAAAATCCAATACAACGACATTGATTTTTTGATTTTTCTCTAAAACTTCTGAAGGATGACTAATTCTACCCCATGAAATATCAGTGATATATAATAAACCATCTACACCTCCTAAGTCTAAGAATGCACCGAAATCCGTAATATTCTTAACAGTTCCTTCTAATACTTGACCTTTCTCTAATCCAGAAATAATTTGTTCTCTTTGTTCTTGTAAATCGCCTTCAATCAATGCTTTATGGGAAACAACAGCATTCTTAATGGTTTCATTGATTTTAACCACCTTAAATTCCATCGTCTTTCCAACGTATGCATCATAATCTACAATTGGTTTTATATCAATTTGTGAACCAGGTAAGAATGTTTCCAAACCGTTACAGTCCACAATCAAACCACCTTTAGTTTTACTAATAACGTTACCTTTTATAATGGTACCATTTTTATAAGAATCTACTAATATCTCCCAAGCTCTTAATAGCTTAGCTTTCTTACGTGATAAAACTAAATGTCCTTGCTCATCTTCTGTGCGTTCAACATAAATCTCAACCAAATCGCCTGGTTTCAAATCCAAATCTCTAAACTCAGATAATGGAATTAAACCATCAGATTTAAATCGAATATCAAATACTACATCACTTCCAACAATACTTGCAACTTTTCCTTGTAATACCTGACCTTCATGTATAGAATTAAAGGTACTGTCATATTCAGCCAATAAGCGCTTAGTCTCTTCAGGTGAATAATTAACTGCATTTCTATTTGTTATAGTCCAATCAAATTCATCATGTGGGCCGGAATAATCATCGGCTTCAACCAAAGTTTCTAAAGCAATTTCCTCTTCAAGTAATACGCCAACTTCTTCTTCTTTATCGATTACTACAGGGATGTCCGGGGATTCGAGGATCTCAATTTCACCTGGAAGGTCTGTTATAAGATCATCTTCTGGTGTTAAATCTGGTGTTAAATCTGGTGTTAAATCTTTTTCGTCCAACATTTTGGCAATTTTTATAGGTTAAGAAATAATTTTTGCGGCGCGAAGATACTACAAAAAATCGTACTCAATGGCACTTTTCAATGATCTTAACCAATTAATTCATGCCAATAAACATAAAATAAAATTTGTAAATGTATAATTTATTTAAAATCAAATATTTACAAAAATCATTGAACATTTTTTAAATGCGCTTTCTAAGAAACATTTAAATTACAATATTTAGTAAAAATGAATCAAGGGTCAAAGTGGCACTTTCTAGTTTAAAGTAAGATGCAGTTATTAGAGCATTACATGTTCAGTATCAATATTTTAATGAAGATGTTTTGTATTGGCATCTGCATCACTTTTTTCCACTTTTTAGAAATAAGCAATTCCAAGAAACATTGAATCTCAGAAAAATATGCTTCCACATTTAACCTCTTCAATGTGGACTTAAACCAGTGATTTAAGATCAATTCTGGACTCGTTTTGCTTTAAATAATAATAACCTAAAGCTGTGAATATACTCATTATAAAAATAACCCACCAAAGTATGTGAAACCCATAATGATCTGCAATTAATCCACCAAAACTTGGCCCCAGAATATGCGCTGCACTGTATGAAACCGTGTAAAGAGCGGCATATTGTCCTCTATTCGATTCATTGGATCTATTAAGCCAAAAACTCATCATAAATGGCATTGATAATATTTCTCCTATTGTAATAATGATTGATGCAATAACTGCAATCAGAAAAGGATTAATGGGAAACAAATTAAATAGAATATATGAAAAACCCACTATTAGAGTACCCAATATAATGTAATTGAGTTCGTTGGTTTTTTTAGAAATTTTTGTAATAATAACCATTTCAAATAAGGCAATAAGCAATCCATTCAGTGCCATGGTTAATCCAATCTGTCTCTCTGATAGCAATAATTCTCTTTTAAGATATAACGGCAAGGTCGTAAACACTTGAAAAAAACAAATTGCAAAAAGCAAACTTAAAAAAATAAAAATCATGTAAGCTTTATCCTTGTATGCTGAAACAAATAAAGTCGTTTGGGTCTTTGGCAGTTCCTTTACAATTGGTCTGTTCTTTAAAAAAAACAATACAATAAAAGCAGCAAATAAATTCGTCCAACCATCAACCCAAAATAAATATTGATAATTAAAGGACGCTATCAATCCTCCTATACTTGCGCCAATAGCCCAACCTAAATTTACAGAAAGTCGCACCAATGAAGAACTTCGGGTTCGAGTTTCAGCATTGCTAAATGCACCAATCGCAGTCATCCCGGCAGGTCGAAAAGCTTCATTGATCATTGCCAAAACAAAGGTCATCACACAAATCCAAGTATAATCATGCAATAAGCCTAAAACAAAAAACGAAAACCCACCAAAGGTTAATGTACCCAACATCACAGGATAATATCCGAACTTATCTGTGAGTTTTCCACCTGCAAGAGCTCCTAAAATCGATCCTACACCAAAACAGGTCAATACAAATCCTGCTTGTGTTATACTCACACCCTGGCTTTGAGTCATGTACATGGTCATAAATGGAACCACCATAGTCCCACTTCTATTAATTAATTGTACCAACGAGAGCAACCAAACAGAAGGATTCAATCCTGTAAAGGCATTCTTATAAAGATGTAATACTGAAGCTAACATAAAGAAAAGATCCGTCAGAATAATGTGGAATTAACGCTCATTTAATCCGATGGTTTAAATAGATTCAGCATTTAACTTGTCACTTAACTCAAAATTTATACTTTTACATAAAGATTCTACATGTCACAGCCTTTACAGTTATTGTTGTTGATGATTGGGTACTTCTTATTACTCATTGTTATTTCCTTTCTGACATCAAAAGATAATTCTAATGAAAATTTCTTTACTGCAAAGAAAAGTTCACCTTGGTACTTGGTTGCTTTCGGAATGATTGGTTCATCATTATCAGGTGTGACATTCATCAGTATACCTGGTGTAGTGGGCGCTGGTGGAGCCAATCAAAATTTATCATACATGCAAATGGTGTGGGGATATCTCATTGGATATATGATTATTGCAAATGTATTGATGCCCATATATTATCGATATAATGTAATATCAATTTATGAATTTTTAGATAAGAGACTTGGCTTAAGTTCCTACAAAACAGGTGCTGCTTTTTTTATCCTTTCACGAACAGTGGGGTCATCTTTTAGAATGTATATCGTAGCCTTGGTAATGCATCAGTTTATATTTTCACATTATGGCATTCCATTTTGGATCACTGTTTTAATTTCAATTTTTTTAATTTGGGTTTATACATTTAGAGGTGGCATTAAAACGATTATTTTCACGGATGCCTTTCAAACGATTTGCATGTTGGGTTCATTAATTTTGACCATCTTCTTTTTAAGTGAACAACTTGACGTTAGTATTTTTGGTTATTTTGAAAAAGTTTTATCCTCTGATTATGGTAAGATTTTTTATTTTGATGCTGCCTGGAGTGACCCAAACAATTTTTTCAAACAAGTCATTGGTGGTATGTTGATAGCATTAGTTATGACCGGTTTAGATCAAGATATGATGCAAAAAAATTTGACTTGCAAAAATCTCAAAGAAGCGCAATTGAATATGTTTAGTTTTTCGATGTTGCTCTTTTTTGTCAATCTGGCATTTCTATGTTTAGGCGCAGGTCTTTATTTATTTGTTCAACAACAAGGCATTGCGTTACCACCAAAATCTGATCAGTTATTTCCAATGATAGCATTCAATTATTTAAGTGGGGCCGGGGCAATACTGTTCCTTCTTGGACTAACGGCATCCAATTATGCAAGTGCTGATTCTGCATTGGCGTCATTGACTACATCATTTTGTGTGGATTTTTTAAATTTTTCAAAAAATACATGGACTGAACAGAAAAAGAAATTCATCCGAACTTGTGTGCATCTTGGATTTTCATTCAGCCTATTTTTTGTTATTGTAATTTTCTATTGGCTCAATGACGATGCTGTCATAAATAAGGTTTTTCAGTTCGCCGGTTATACCTATGGCCCCATATTAGGACTATTTGCTTTCGCTATTGGAACTAACAGAAAATTAATTTACGCTTTATGGGTTCCTATTATTTGTATGGCATCAGTTCTATTATCTTATATCGTAAATATGCATTCTAAGGAATGGTTAAATGGCTTTACCTTTGGCACGTTATTAGTCGCCTTCAATGGATTAATTACATTCATTGGATTAATGCTAATATCAAAAAATCAGAATTGAGTGAGTTTTAAAAAAATTACAGAATCAGAATCACTACATCATCAACTGGAAAAAAAATCAGTTCTTGAGCTTCTCCAATTAATGAATGAAGAAGATCAAAAGGTCCCCATTGCAATAAGATCATGCACACCTCAAATTGAGGCATTCATACAATACCTGATTCCACAAATGAAATTGGGTGGCAGATTGTTTTTTATAGGAGCAGGCACCAGCGGAAGATTAGGAGTAATCGATGCTTCAGAATGTCCTCCTACTTTTGGTATTCCTGATGATTGGATTATCGGAATTATTGCTGGAGGCGATGGGGCTATTCGTAAAGCTGTAGAATTTGCTGAAGATCATATAGATCAAGCTTGGAAAGATTTAACAGAATACCAGATCGAATCATTAGATACAGTAGTAGGTATAGCTGCAAGTGGTACAACACCCTACGTTATTCATGGGTTAAAAAAGTGTCAGGAAAAGAAAATTACCACTGCATGCATTACCTGTAATCCAAATAGTCCGATAACTGAATATTCAGATTTTAAAATAGAATGTGAAGTGGGGCCGGAATTTATAACAGGTAGTACCCGTCTGAAGTCAGGAACAGCTCAAAAATTAATTTTAAATATGATCACAACCTGTACGATGATAGGATTAGGTCGAGTTGTCGACAATAAAATGGTTGATATGCAATTAACCAACGACAAACTGATTGATCGTGGCGTTAAAATGATACTAAATCATAGAAACATGGATTATGAGGCTGCTAAACATTTGTTACTACAATCAGGAAGCGTTAGAAAAGCTATCCATGCTTTACATGAAATAGAATAACTTTCAATCAATAATTATAACCTACTTTATCCAAAATCCTTAAGCCGACAAATAACATTTTGATTTAATTTCAATTATGCATATATTTGTATTCATTGGCTCATTTGAATAACTTAAAAATAATAAATGTTTAATAAATCTAGCTTTTATACAATAAGAACAATTGGCCTGATGATATGCTATTTCATCTTATCATTTAGCTTCATTCGATCACAATCTATTACCCACAAAATTAGTGATAATTATAAATTGGTTTCTTCTCTGACAGATAGTATGAATCAATATACCCAATGGTATTTCAATGGAAAAATAGATACTATACTGTTTTTAACACAAAAAGAAAATTTTAATAATCAGATATTTAACTTAATAGTTGCCAATAGTGATTTGATGTATCAACTCATAGATTCTATTAATCAGGATAATTATCCTAAACCCATAGAAGAATTGATGGATACTACATTGATCATAGAATCAGACTATCCTACACAAGAGTCAACTGGTTCAGAAATAATGGATACCTTATCCGATTCTTCATTTCAAACACCTTACCCGGAAATACCTCAACGATCCAGAACATTTTCTCCAATGAACATTGCTGGAAAAGTCATGACGATGAATTCTGGTAAACGAACTACGCTCCACTTACAATTTGGGATGTATTTTAATAATTGGAATCAATCGACTTTACTACGAGGCAATCACCCTATAAAAATCAATATGTGGAAATCATTTAATTTATTCGGAGATTTATCTCTTATTTGGAAAACTCATCTTGGCAAGCCGAATAATCCATTAAACATATATTATGGCTTGGGTTTTGACAATAGACAATTTACGATGAAATATAATTTTAGTAATGTTATTCGGAATGAAATATCAACACCTCTTGACACAATATCTTATGATCAAATAAGACTTAAAGGTAACTATTTCAACATCCCATTAGGAATAGAATTGAAGGTAAAGAAAACTAGAATTTCCATTGGAACTTATTTCGGCTTCCGAATAAAACAAACAAGATATGGATGGTACCAACAATACGATCAAGATATTAAAATTAAGATAAAAGATAATTATGGCCTTAACCAAAATAATTATGGTTTAAGTCTTTCATTAGGAAAAAAAAGAACGGCTTTATCAATTAATTATGACTTGTCAAAATTAATAGATAATCAAAATATGTATCAAATTGAATTTCACCCTTGGAGAATGGGGCTGGTAATAAAATTATAATAACTAAAGTAATATTAGAAGATAAATAGTAATTCACTTAATGAGTTGCAAATAGGTGTAATTTGGCAAAAAACCAAAATACCATGTAATCGATACAAATATCAACTTAAAAAGGATCGTTATAACCAATCTATTAAAACAATCTAAAAATCGTATCCCACCATCCGCAATTCATCTCAATCTTTTATGGTTATCAGTAATGGCTTATAGCCTCCTCGTTTAATGTCAGCTCGACCAATAAATTGATTTCCATTTATAGCATTAAATTGAGCAGGATATATCATTAAATCTTCATCATGAGTATCAAAAAGTAAATCCTTAGAAACATTTCCTTGAAGATCAATTTTTGATAATATGATTTGGCCTCCATAACCATCAAAATATCTTTTTGGAACTTCATCCTCTGATAATTCTAAATTTTTCTTATGATCCAGATAGAGGAAATAATATCCCTTTGCGTCATTAATTAATTTATAACCTAGGGTACCTTGAGGTCTATCGTAACTAACTTGATATTTTGGAATTTTCCTCATCCACTCAAACTTCCCACTAGAATTAATTCTAGCGCCGTAGATATTTTGATAATAATATTGGTAGGTCGTATGTGGAAGACCTTTAGAATCAACATAGGTATTCACAATAATTTCAAATTCTTCAAATCCCATAAATAGGCTACCGTCTTGGTTCACTAGTATATTTCTAACTTCCAAATTTGGTATCTCATAATCTAATTTTCTTTCCATGCTTCTTTTATATCTCCCTGATTCATATTTTTTCATTTCATCCAATGGAAATTCATAATACCCATTTTTATACTTATTAATGATACCCGATGTATCCAATAATGCCAGAAAAACACCATCTGTAGTTTTAGATTTTGCTTTTTTACTATAAGTACAAGCGATAACCATTTCATGTAATGAATTTTCAATAATTGCGGCCTTTTGAATAAAAAAATCCCCAATATTCACAACTGTATGTGTCAAATCTCGTTTTCCTTTAGAAAATTTTAAGACTTCAAAATGGTATAAAGGTTTGCCCGTTTCGTTGTCCTTCTCCTTCCTTCTATCTGAATCAAAAACCTTAGCCAGCAGATATGCATTTCCCTTGGCGTCAATTGAAAAATCTATGTTATCCATTACAGCTTCTGTATAAGGCATCTTAAACTCACCACTCCAAACTTTATTCATTGCTGTATCAAACACCTGTAATCCAATCTTATCAAAATTCTTCTTATCACTTTTTTCTTCAGGAACCAATCTGTAATTCACCAACAAAAAATTCTTACCAGCATCAAAATTAAAGTTATATTTAAAATCAACTTTATATCTAATTACATTTCCCGAAATTTTAGTTGCAGAAAACAACTTTTTATTACTTACTACAAGTTTTCCAGAAGAAACATCGATTTTATCATAGTACAATATTTCTCTTTCAGAATCTTTATCCCAATCACTGTGCAACCAATAATAATTTAATCCTAGATCAGCTACCAATTCACTGTTGAAATTCTTTGTATATTCTGGAAGTTCAATAGTTTTGGCTTTGGTTTGCACCAAAGTGTGTGGATCAAATCTAAACATAAACAGTTCATCTTTCTTCAAAGACAAATTAACTATACCGTCCGTCTCATTACCAAAAAATGCAAGATTTTCAGTTTTTCTTGGTAAGACATACTCTGAACCTAATTTAAAAGAAAATTTAGAACTTTGGCTGAAAGACAAATTGCAGCTCATTAATACTATAACCACTATAACTTTATTCATAATATTATTTTAACTTGTGAAAGAGATTATGCATTTAAACGAAAGAAGCTTCCAACAAGCCTCTGACCTATTTAACTAACACATTTAAAAGCTAAAAAGTTGTTAAATAATTACGTACCTAATTTAGTTTATCCAGAAAAGATTTTACACAAACATTTAATTACTGCCTTGGATCTTCTAATTTGTCAATTACATAATTATAAAACAAATAACTTAATCACAAGTTGAAATATTAATCTTTTATTTAAATCTAAATAAAGTTTCTATCTAATCTTTTATCTTCACTAATTATTAATCTCATAATGAATGTCCACAACTCAATGTCTAAAGTATTCCAATGTCTTCTTTATAAAATTCAGGAATAATGAAACTTTACATTTTGAATGGATATTATTCTTTCCGGGTTATCAATAATGGTTTAAACCCACCACCTTTCATTTCAGCACGCCCAATAAACTGATTCGAATTGATAGCATTAAACAATGTAGGATAAAATATAATATCTTCATCTCGGACATCAAAAAGTAAATCCTTAGTAACATTTCCCTGAAGATCTATTTTGGATACAACAACCTGCCCTCCATGCATATCAATATGTGTTTTGGGTTTTTCATCCACATCTAAATTCATATTTTTCTTATGATCTAGATAAAGAAAATAATACCCACTGGAATCTGCGATCAATTTATAGCTCATTGATCCCCACATAGATACATAACTTAATTGAGCTTTTGGAATTTTTCGCATCCAGTCAAATTTTCCATTGGAATTGATTCTAGCACCATAAATATTGTCATAACGATATTGATATGTATAACGCCTGCCAACATTAGATGGTGGATTTTCAGTTATATTGATTTCGAATTCTTCAAATCCTAAAAACAGGCTTCCATCTTGATTCACAATTATCTTTCTTGCAACTAAATTAGGCAATTCATAATCTGATCTTCTTTCCATTCTTCGTTTCGCTCTGGCTGATTCATATTTTGTCATTTCTTCTAAAGGAAATTCATAGTATCCATTTTTATACTTTTTAATATTTCCTGCTGTATCGACCATAGCTAGAAAAACACCATCTGTAGTATTAGATTTTGCTTTTTTACTATACGTACTAGCTATAATCATATCATGAGTTGTACTTTCAATGATTACTGTCTGATGAATAAAATAATCCCCAACCTCTATGATTGTTCTTGAAAAGTCACTTCTGCCCTTTGAAAATTTAAATACTTCATAATGATATGCTGGTTTACCTGTTGCCCTATCTTTCTCTCGCCGGTCTTCCGAATCAAACACTTTGGCTAACAGATAGGCATTGCCTTTCGAGTCAATTGAAAAATCATTATTATCCATAACAGCTTCTGTATAAGGCAATCGAAATTCAGAACCCCATACTTTATTCATGTCAGCATCAAATACTTGTAATCCAATTTTATCAAAATTTTTCCTATCATTTTTCTCTTCAGGTACCAATCTGTAATTAACCAACATATATTTTCTATCTGCATCAAAGTTAAAATTGTACTTGCCTATAATTTTTACTAATATTGAAGCTCCTGCTACTTTAGTGGTTGAGAATAATTTTTTATTCAAAATCGATATTTTTCCAGTTTTTAAATCGATTTTATCCGCATATAAACTTTCTTTCTCATTATCTTTATCCCAGTCACTATGTAACCAATAATAGTTCAATCCGATATCATATATTCCTTCATGGTTAAAATTTCTAGTGCGCTCTGGTAAAGCTATCGATATCGTTTTAGTTTGCTCTAAAGTTTTCGGATCAAACTTATTAATGAATAGTTCATCTTTTTTAAGAGAAAAATTCATTATTCCATCAGTTTCATTTCCAAAAAAACCAATATTGGAGGTATGACGTGGTAATAAATACTCCGGACCTAACACAAATGTAAATTTTGGACTTTGGCTATGCGAAATACCAAAACACAACATCATAAAAAATAAAATAATCCCTTTCATAAAATTAATTTAATATATAAATAAGCGAAATAAAATTACTCAATAAAAAATATAAACACTTTCTACTATTTAATAAAAATTTTAGATCCTTTAATATTCTGATTACTTATTGTAATAATATAAACACCTTTATTTAAAGTTGAAATATCTATGGATTCGTTCAATTTAATTAATGATTTCGGTTTAACTATAGACCCTAAATAATTCTTAATCTCAAATTGTATATCCTCCGTACACTCTATGTTCATCTGAACTCGAATTTCATCTTGCGCAGGATTGGGAATGATTACCATTTCATTTGAAAAATGGATATCGCTAACACTCACTACTTTAAAAGTATCCAATGTTTCAAGCAACATATCATCAAAATAAAATCCATCCGCTGTAAACTCTGCATTACTTACTAACTTAAATCTTATATTTATTTTCTTTCCTATAAAATCGTTCAAGTCAATGATTTCCTTAACCCAGACAGGATTGCTTCCATCCCAAAGGGGTTCATCCAACTGTTGATCAACAGATCCAGGATGGGTGTACAATCCACACATATTAACCCATTGATTCGTTCCTTCCTCCGCTACTTGCATAACTGTAAAATCCTGATCCAAATCCCATCTGGCATAAAAACTTAATTGGGCTTTAAAACTTTTTGTTAGATCAATTTTTTTGTTCAGCGAAATGATATTGTCAGCATTATTTTTATACAATCCATTGGGACTATCTGTTATTGATGCTGGAGGTGTATAATAAATTGATTTTGAATTACCCCATGTGCCCGGAGGAATAGTCCAGTCGTTGAGTGTATTGGTATTGAATTGATCAATAAAAATATTTGTGTTAGCATCAAAATATTGTATTGAAATGGTATCAACAAAATCATAGAAACCATTATTTATTTTAAGTAAATATCGCAAAGTTTCGCCATTTTTTATTTTTGAATTCAAAGTATAACTAATACTATCATTGCGTTCTTTCGTCAATCCAACTTGATTATAAACCTTAGAATTACCTATATTTTGAATCTTAAGATCCAAAGACTGTATTGAAACAGTATAGTTGTTTCCACTTGGAATACCTAAAGGAGCTACATGATAATGAAAGTAACCGGACAAAGTGTTGATATATTCTTTTTGTGTATTGGTTAATTTTATTTGACCTAGAAGTTGTTGAGCGCACCTCAAGTTAGGTATTACGTTTTCATTACAAAGAGGCGTTATTCTCGTTTTAGCTGGATAGAAACCGTCAATTGAGGTACCTGCTTCAGGTGACATAGCATATATAATATTCTTAGACGATTGTTGACCATACATCCAATCATCACTACTTCCATTGACTACATAGCCTACCGTTTGATTTGCTGTACCATAATCATAATGATTGAATTCAGTCATGTGTTTTGCAGTCTCTATAAAAATTTGAGCATCCGGAGTAAGAAAAGATGGAATATAGCCCCATGGATAAATTAATAAATTACTATAGGTATGGTAATTTATAGCAAATTGAAATTGGTGCTGCTCGCAAAATAATTTAACTGCCTGAGTTTCTGGCTCACTAAATCCATGTGTCCCACGATATACTTCTGAAGATGGATTGGGACTGCTACCATTATTATCATATCCAAATTCGTAATCATAATTCCTGTTTAAATCAACTCCACGAGTCCCATCTACATTTAATCTTCTATTCTTTCTCCAAAACCCACCACCATTTGGACTAATGGTTTGATCATGTATATATCCATCCGGATTAACAAGAGGGATAAAATATAATTCTGTATTATTAATCAAATATTGAATGGCCGGATCTGAATTGTAATTTTCCAATAAATACCACATATAATAAATGAGGATGGATAATCCTCCTGGTTCTCTGGCATGATGTACGGCAGTATATAACATTTCAGGTTTATCGACTTGGTCTACTTTTGGTTTATTAGAAATTCTAATCCAATAGATGGGTCTGCCTTCTATGCTTTGGAAAGATTCAATTGGTTTTTTAATGGATATTAAGTGAGGATATAATAGAGCCATACTATCCAAAATATCCAACATCTCTTGATATTTAAAAAATCCGGCAAAATTTCCAAGACGCCAATGTTTAGGATCTTGAATTTTAGGATTCTCAAATTCGTTAGGCTTACACTTATTATCCGAAGGTGGAGGTGATTGGGACTCAAACGTGTTTCTTTGAATATAAAACTGAGCAGCATCTGCAATTAAGACATCGAATTGAAATCCCTGATTTTTAATTATCTTGATTTCACTTTCAGAAAACTCTCCAATAAAATACTGATCCTTTTGATATTGTCCATGATCTATGGCTACACCTAATTGGGCGAGCGCAATGATCGAGTGCTCCTTAAGGTCAAGCTTAATTTTTATTCTAGAATATTTTTCTTGCTGTTGAGCTTGAATACTAATAACAATACTGAATATTAATGAAACACAAAAGACCGTTATTTTCATTGATAATTATTTAATTTACTTTAAATGGAATCAAGAATTCATTTTGCAAAAATTACAGAAAAGAATTAGAAATCATTTAAATGAAACATGAAACACCTATCAAATATAATGATATTTCTAAAATTCCTGAATTAATAAGTTAGAATGAATTGAATTGATACTAGAAGTACCAGAAATTAGAGGTAGAGGTCACTTTAAGTATTGACAACTCCAAATATCCCAATTACTTTTCCTGAAACCAGGATGCGTACATTTGATAATTAGCAGCAGTTCTGTTGATATAAAATTGAATATTTTCAGGATCTATTTTTTTTAATTTTTTAGCCGGAATGCCCCCATAAATATATCCTGATTCGAGGTGTGAATGTTCTAATACTATTGCTCCGGCCGCCACAATTACATGTTCTTCAATGATCGCATGATCCATAATAATAGCACCCATTCCGATGAGAACGCGAGACTTTATTTCACATCCATGAATGATGGCTTTATGACCAATACTAACTTGATCGCCAATTGTTGTTATTGATTTTTCATAGGTACAATGAATGATTGCACCATCCTGAATATTAACTTGATTCCCAATTCGAATCGAATTGACATCCCCTCGAACCACCGCTTGAAACCATACGCTGCAATCATTGCCCATGATAACATCTCCTATAATTGTTGCATTATCTGCCAGGTATATATTTTCACCAAACTGGGGTGTAAATCCTCGAACCGTTTTTATCAATGCCATCTTGCTATTTTAAAACAGGTTCTACCGTATAACCAGCATTTCTCAATAATTGAATTACCCCTTGCTGACCCGCCAGATGACCTGCGCCTACTGCAAAAAAACAAGGTTCTTCAATCATGACCTTAGACATAATAGTTATCCAGTTACTGTTCCGATTATTGACCATCAAATCCATATAAGGATTTAAACTTTGATCTTTGTCATTGATGGTTTCAATCATCTGATTGATATTTTGCGATGTGTAAGCTTTGGTTAAGATTTTCAATTCATCCGATTCGCCGGTGCTTGATTTGAGTCCTTCCACCAACATCGCTGCCTGCGCACCATAAGGAATACTATCAAATATTGAAATTTGAAATTCAATAGATTCCAATCCTTTAGTCGGTATTTTTAAAGATTTAGCCATTTCTACAAATTCCATTTCATAGGATTTCATCTGCCCGCCTTCCAACCCATCTGGGCTCATCATAGGAGAAGACATTGCATTTAAAAACATAGGTTTCATTTTTTCAAAAAAAACCATAGGCAATCCCATTTCTTCAAAATGTTTTGTGACCAATGTCATATCTTCTTTAGATAATAAATCAGACAGGGTAGTATCATTTTGCATAAATAATTTATTCATAATTGGCATCAGGGCAGACATGTCTTCCATATCATCCATGTCTATTTCCAAATACAAAGATTTTGTAGTTGCCAAGGCCTCTTTAGTTCCATTTGGTAGAAAATAATCTGAAGTAGGAATTAAATGCATCGTTCCAAAAAGATAGGAAGCCTGCTGCAATTTAGTGCCTGTAATTTTCCATAGTAAAGCATTCTCAAGCGTCTTCTGTGCAATTGCAGTAGACAACGACTGAAACATGATTAAAAATGTAAGTATCCTGTTGATCATTATATTATTTTTTTTGATTGTTCTGTTTCATCCATTCATAGAAAAAAATACCTGCGGAAACTGAAACATTTAATGAATTTATTTTTCCAATTTGTGGGATTTTAACATGCTGGTCTAAAGTATTTTTAATATCATATGAGATGCCTTCTCCTTCAGAACCAAAAACCATTACACAAGGCTCGGTCATATCCAATTGTTCAATAGTTTGTTCAGCTTTTTCATCCGCGCCTATTACAACAAATCCTTGAGCTTTTAGTTCTTTAATGGTATGAAGAAGATTGTTTTCTTTGCATACAGGAATTTGCAATAAAGCACCCGCAGAACTTTTAATAGCCTCATAATTTACGGGTGCACTATTTTTATTTCCAATAATGATACCGCCTAATCCAAATATTTCAGCAGATCTTGCTATGGCACCAAAATTATGAACATCCGTAATTCCATCCAGTAATGCAAGAGCAGGGTGTTGACCTTGTTCATAGATATGAGTAACGAGATCCATAGTTTTGTAGAATTGGATAGGGCTAATGGATGCTAAAACTCCTTGATGATTGGATCTATTTAATCGATCCAGTTTAGATTTAGGGACCACCAGAACGGAAATCTTTTGTGCCCTTATCAACTTTAATAATTCTTTAAGTGTCTCATTATCAAGAGTATCACTTAGATATACTTTTTGAATTCTTTTTCCGGCAGCTATTCCTTCCTTTAAAGCGTTCTTTCCAATAAGCCATTCATTATTTTGTTCCATCATGTATTTCAAATATTTAATATCTTTATCAGTTCAAATTAAAAACCACATTAATGAAAAAATCAATATTTTACCTATTGCTAATCAGCACTTTATTTTGGAGCCAATCTGGCTTTTCCCAATCACAAATAGCTATAGATCAAGGACTTAGATTTATTCAAGGTCAACAATCGAATTGGAATTTATCCATTTCAGACCTTAAAGATCTAACAGTTTCTGATATTTACACTGATGATCATAATGGCGTTACGCACATTTATTATCTTCAACAATTTCAAGGCATCCCAATTTTTAATGCCATAACCTCTGTACATATTGCTCCCAATGGTCAGATTTATGACAGTCCATCAAGATTTTATGCCAATATTAAATCTAAAGTCAACGCGAGCAAACCTAAAATTGATGCATTAAAGGCTTTGACCCTTTTACTCAATCATTATGAAGTCAATAATGCTATATTACCTAATCCTAAATTAAGGTCCAATGCAAATAAGACTTATTTTGAAAAAACTAACTTTACCGATTCAGACATACCGGTTAAATTAATGTATGTTCCAATGCCTGATGGAAGTTTGAAATTGGCTTGGGATTTAACCATGGATCTTATAGATCGACCGGATGTCTGGAGTACAAGAGTTGATGCGCTGACTGGGGTTGTAATAGATCAACAAAATTTAACCATTTCGTGCTCCTTTGGGAATCATTCAAAAAATAGCACTGCTAAACACGATTGTGAGTCTCATTCGAGCTCAATTTTAGAAAACAATAAAACATTACTGGTTAAACCATCAGCCAGTGTTTATAATGTTATTCCATTTCCAGTAGAAAGTCCCCTACATGGTTCCAGAAAACTGGTTTCAGATCCTGCTATACTTTCTGCTTCGCCCTATGGATGGCATGATGTAAATGCACAGGCAGGTGCAGAATTTACTATAACTAGAGGAAATAATGTGTATGCTTATCTCGATAAAGATGCGAATAATACACCTGATGCCATTACTGCAGATGGTGGTGCTGGACTGAATTTTGATTTTCCATTTAATACAAATGACGAACCCAACACTTATGCGAAAGCAGCATTAACGAATTTATTTTATGTAAATAATATGGTCCATGATGTATTGTACGGTTTTGGATTTAATGAAAAATCTGGATCATTCCAAGTCAACAATTACGGCAAAGGCGGTATTGGAAATGACGCTGTATTAGCTGAAGCTCAAGATGGAAGTGGATCAAATAATGCCAATTTTGCAACACCTTCTGATGGATCTAGTGGTCGTATGCAAATGTATTTATGGACTGCTTCCTTATCAGAAGTACAGATCGTCGCACCTAAAGCATTAGAAGGTTATTTATCTGCCAATAGAGCTTCTTTCGGAGTAGCTCCCACCACAACACCCATTACTGCAAAAGTGGTGTGGAGTGATGATGGAACTTTTGCCAGCGCTAGAAAAGGCTGTAAAGATGCCCAAAAAACAGCTAATTGCAAAGGTAATATCGTAGCAGTTGATCGAGGAGATTGTGATTTCAGTGAAAAAGCTTATTTCGCTCAAAAAGCTGGTGCAGTTGCTTTACTCATTTTTGGATTTAGCGAAGAAAATATCGCTCCGGGTGCCGGAAATCTAGCAGCTAATGTTACGATTCCCGTTTATTATCTCAGAAAATCAGTTGTTGATAAATTCCGGGATAGTGTCGGAATAAATTTGACCATCACCATTCAAAAACCAGTGGATAATACGGCTGGTCCAGATTCTTTGGATGGCGATTTTGACAATGGAATTATTGCTCATGAATATGGACATGGCATTTCAAATCGATTAACCGGAGGACCAGCACAATCTAATTGCCTCGGCAATGCAGAACAAATGGGTGAAGGCTGGAGTGATTTTATGTCATTAATTCTGACCGCAAAACCAGGTGATAAAAAAACAGATGTTAAAGGTATAGGCAATTATGCCACCAGTGGTCCTCTCGATGGAATTGGTATTCGTAGACGTCCATATACTACAGATATGAAGGTGAATGAGTTTACTTATAAAGATATCGATACTGAAACTCACAATCTTGGAGAAGTATGGACCGTAATGTTGTGGGATTTATATTGGGCTTTGTGCGATAAATATGGCTATGATCCGGACTTCAATAATAAAACAGCAGGAAATAATATCTGCATTCAATTGGTGATGGATGGTATGAAACTTCAACCATGCAGTCCTGGATTTGTAGATGGCCGCAATGCCATATTGAAGGCAGATTCTATCAATAATAATAAAGCTAATACATGTCTTATTTGGGAAGTTTTCGCCAGACGTGGATTGGGATATTATGCTAAACAAGGGTCATCCAATTTTGTAGGTGATGAAGTTGAAGATTTCGAAAGCTTGCCAATATGCGTCAATGACCTAAAAATTTATAAAAAAGCAGATTTTCTAGTCAAAGCTGGTAGCAATATTAGCTACACGCTAGAAATAAGAAATTTAAGAGATGCCGTAGCAAATAATGTTGTCCTAGAAGATGAAATTCCAAATGGCTGTACCTATGTCAATGGATCAGCATCAATAACACCTACATCGGTAAGTTCAGACAAAGTTCGCTGGGAATTTGCTTCGATGAAAGAATTAGAATCAAAAACTATTACTTACAAATTAAATACGTCATCATCCAATTTTTCAAATACCCTTTGGTATGATAATTTAGAATCTTCAAATGTTGAAGATCTATATGATAATAGTGGTGTTAGAAAAGGAAATGGTGTATGGATTTTAGGCCCTGGATTCGGTGTAGATAATTCAACTTGTTGGTTGGCTGAATCAAGCGGTACAGAAGCACGCGATTATAATATTAATAATATTACACCTATTAAATTAACCGGAAATAATCCTGCATTCTTATTTTTCCAAAAATTTAATACACAAAAAGCCATTGACGGTGGTTTTATCGAATTATCGAATGATGGATTGTTTTGGGAATTACTTCCTGAATCTGATTATTTACTCAATGGAGTGAACAGCAATTTGAATTATTCAACTTTCGCAATTCCATTATTGAAAGGATTTTCAGGATTTACTTCAGAATTTATTCCTACCGTTTTCGATCTTACTAAGCATGCAAATAAAGATCTTTACGTTCGTTTCAGATTTGGGAATGATGCAACTATTGAATCTACCAATCCAGGATTAAAAGGTTGGAGTATTGACAATTTAGAAGCCATTAACCCTGTATTTTATAATGGACAGGCCTGTGTCACATCAGCACTTGGGGATAATAACTGTGTCTCTTTGCCAGGAAAAGGAACTTTAGTTGATTCTAAAAAAGTGGTTAGCACTCAGGACCAAAATAAAACCGAAGCGGATTTATTGGTGTACCCTAATCCGGCTCAATCGGAATTTACTGTTCTTGTTCCTAATGATTTTGAATTACAAAAAATCAATATCCATTCAGCTACGGGTACATTGTTGAAAACGATTAACTTAGATCACCAAAACCAATCTGTAGTTAAATGTTCTGCAAAGGATTTAGCAAAAGGTGTAATCCTGATAGAAGCTATTGGATCACAAAAAATTCTGACATCCAAATTGATTTTGAAATAAGTCAAAAATTAAAATATATATATCGAAAGCCCGTTTCGCTAAAATGAAATGGGCTTTTGTTTTTTAATGCAATAAAAAAACCTACCTTCATCCTAAGTTAATATCAAAATTTATGAAAAGAAGATCTTTATTAACAGCCATTGGAGCATCAAGTTTGGGAATCTTAAACCCTTCCGGTTTATTACAAGCTGCAACAAAACAATACCAACATGCTCTGGATGATCTGAACCTGTTACACGCAAAAGATGATGATGATTTCTGGCAACAAATAAGACAGGCTTATTCCGTGTCACCTACCCTGATTAATCTTAATAATGGTGGTGTTAGTCCCGCTCCAAGAGTAGTCCAGGAAGCAGTAGATTATTACAATCGTCTTTGTAATGAAGCACCATCCTATTATATGTGGCGAATACTAGATGCCGGGCGTGAACCCCTGCGCCAAAAAATGGCAGATCTCGCCGGAACCAGTCCCGATGAATTAGCATTTAACCGCAATTCTTCTGAATCGCTTGAAACCGTAATCTTTGGTTTGAGATTGAAAGCTGGTGATGAAATTGTATTAACCAAACAAGATTATCCCAATATGATCAATGCGTGGAAACAACGTGAAAAAAGAGATGGGCTGGTACTTAAATGGATTAGTTTTGATTTTCCAATAGAAAACAAAGAACAAATTGTTTCAAAATTTGCTGATGCATTCACTTCCAAAACTAAAGTAGTTCATATCACCCATATGATCAATTGGAATGGCCAACTTTTACCAGCAAAAGAAATCGCACAAGAAGCTCATAAAAGAGATATTGAGGTGCTGGTTGATGGGGCTCACTCTTTTGCACATATACCATACAAAATAAGTGATTTGGATTGTGATTATTTCGGAACCAGTTTACATAAATGGATGAGTGCACCCATAGGCAGTGGTTTGCTTTATGTTAAAAAAGAAAAAATCAAAAACCTCTACCCTTTCTTAGCATCCGCAGATCCTGAAAGTACCGACATCAGAAAATTTGAAAGTCTTGGAACGAGATCATTTCCAATAGAACAAGCTATAGCTCATGCCATTGATTTTTATAATATGATTGGTACCGAACGAAAATTTAAACGCTTACAATACTTAAAAGAATATTGGGTAAATAAAGTCAAAACGCATCCTAAAGTTAATATTCATTGTCCCATGTCACCTGACTGGGGTGGTGCTTTAGGTATGGTCAGTGTAACTGGTAAAAAACCAGAAGAGCTTTCTGAATATCTTTTCACACAATATAAAATTCATACGGTTTCCATAGACTGGGAAAACATTCATGGTGTGCGAATTACACCTAATGTCTATACAATGACTAAAGAATTGGACAAATTGGTAAAAGGAATTTTGGAATTTGCTGATAAGGCCTAGAAATTTCTTATTTTTTTTATTAAAATAAATTGTCCGAATTGTAATAAAAGACCTTATGAAAGCTTCGCATATAGTAAAACACTAAATAAATGATTGATGAGATATTTGTCATTCATAGTTTAATGGATATTGATTGTAGCCAATAAAAAAAATACAATGCATGAATAAAATTATTGTTACTGGTGGATGCGGATATATAGGAAGTCATACCATAGTTGAATTAATTCAAGCTGGATATGAAGTGGTCAGTGTAGATAATTTAATTAATTCTGATGAATCCGTTTTATTGAGTATTGAAAAAATAACGGGCGTAAAAGTTAAAAATTACAATCTGGATCTTTCAGATTCAAGTTCTATAGATTATTTAGTTCAACATGAAGATCAAATTCTGGGTATTATCCATTTTGCTGCATTAAAAGCTGTAGGAGATTCTGTAAAATATCCGCTCAGATATTATCATAATAATGTATCAAGTCTAATGAATGTTCTTCATTGGATTGAATTAAAAAACATTCCGAACCTCATCTTCTCTTCATCATGTACCGTCTATGGTGAAACTGAAAAATTACCAGTCGATGAATCAGCATCTTTCAAAGAGACGTCTTCACCTTATGGTAAAACAAAACAAATGTGTGAAGAAATTATCCTTGATACATACTCTTCTTGGAATAATAAACAAGCTATTTCATTGCGCTATTTCAATCCTGCAGGAGCGCATCATAGCCACTTAATTGGCGAATCTCCAATCAATGCTCCACAAAATTTAGTTCCCGTAATTACCGAAACCGCCATGGGTAAAAGATCTGCAATGACCGTATTTGGTACAGATTACAATACACGTGACGGATCTTGTATCAGGGATTATATCCATGTTATGGATTTAGCTGAGGCGCATGTGTTAGCTTTACAATATCTCATCACAGGAAAACAACAATCAAAAGTAGATGCCTATAATCTGGGTATCGGGGAAGGGGTCTCTGTACTGGAAGCCATTCATGCTTTTGAACTTGTTAGTGGGATGAAATTAAATTATAAGTTAGGCGAAAAACGTCCCGGTGATTTGCCCGCTATATATGCCGATTTGAATAAAGCAAAAACGAATTTACTTTGGTCTCCAAAAAAAACCATGGATGATATTATGTTAGATGCCTGGCTATGGGAGCAAAAAAGAAATTTGAACCATGACCAATAATGGAATCTATTTGATTTGCATTGTTGTTTTTACGTTTTGCAGTCAAAGATGTTCCATAACTCATAATTCTAGACAAAAAAATTCAACAAATCCATGCTATGAAGATTGCCTTTTGGCTGATCGGTATAAATATTCCAAAGTTTATTTTCCAATTTATACCAGGAAAAACCCAAATGACGTCTTCGTTCGGCAAGTTAGTATCCCTGTATCATTGGAATCTTCAGCTTGGGTAAAAAAACTGGATAAAAATTGTCAATCCCCAAATCCGAATGATTGCATGATTTGGCGAAGTGAAAAAATGCCACCTTTGGCAAAATACTTCTACATTGTAACGGATACCCTAAAGTGTAAAGACTTTAAACAAACGATAGTGAAAGTGAATCCAGTCCTCGTCGAAAGTCGTGGTTATCTAAAAAAATTGGAAGTATTTTGCCCTGAAGATTTGAATCCAAAAATGATCTCCAACATTCAACAAAAGTTGACTGATTTTGGATATTATAATAACGAGATTAATGGTTTAATCACCGATGACCTTTTAAATTCATTATCCATATTTCAACACGAAAATCAATTACCAATAGGCCATTTTGATCTAGAAACTATAAAAACCTTATTGAAGAATTGACACATTGTGTTAGAATACTAAGGCATTCATTTTAAATCAGAAATCCTTTCCTAGTTCAAGAAAGTTGGGACATGCACAGGTATTTTGCAAATTAAATTCAAGTAATATGAGATTTTAATGGTTGTCATAAAAATTTGGAACGGCCTTAAGATGAACGAACCATAAGACATAGAGATGTCTTATGGTGAAGTGAACCTAAATAATTGGCGAAGTCCTCGAAGCCAATTATTTAGGCATGGAGGAAGTTACAATGCAATCAAATTGTAAAAATTCAAAACTGTTTGAGCTCAACAAAATGCTAATATATAAGAACATGAATGCGAGCTGAGCAAGTGTGAAATCAAGCAAAAGAAAAAAGGCAAATGGCGAGATTTTTGAATTTAGGTTTCATGGAATCATTTTAGGCTTAGACCTTACAGCCTAGAATTTTTGGTTCTTTTTTTTCATGAAAAAAGAACAAAACATTGATCCTAGGAACGTATATTTATAACAGCAAGAGAATGTTAAACTACTAAAATTACTTTTTTAATACTTAATTATTATTTGCATAGTGCAAAAAGTTCTGAAGATTATCTCTATCAATCTAAATTATCGATCGATTTTAATCTCCACAACCAAGATGCTAGCCCAGTAAATATACTAATGCCACCAATAAAGATTAGTTCTGCCTTTAGGATATACCAACCAGCCTCAGTCAACAAAACATCAAATCCGAAAGGTGAAACAGGAATAGGTCTATAATTAAAAAAGATTCGCTCATTCGAAAATGGAATAAAAAATCCTACACCCTTTCCACCATCAGTCATCGCATCAAATACACCATGACTCATGGTACACATAAAAAACATATAAATGATAAAAATAAATACAGCCCTGTCATTTTTATAATCTCTATAAAATACCCAAGCAATCAACCATGCAAATAATACTGCAAATAAAATGGAATGTGTAAATCCACGATGCCCCCACATAGAACCATACTTTATTCCAAAACTAAATCCAATGACATCGATATCGGGTATCATAGCACACATCATGGCCAATAACATGGTCTTAAGTATTTCTCCCCTGAAAGGTCTTAAAGGAGTCAAGGATAATCCGAATAGGGCGTGACCAAGGATGGTAGGCATAACAAAAATATTTTAAAGCTTTTTAGCTTTTATAAGATAAATGTATACTCTTTTATTCAAATATAATATAAATAATCTCCACCAATAAAACACAAATAAAAAATTCAAGCTTACCTTATCTCGGTAAGCCTGAATATTAGGGCAACTCAAAGCATTAAAAAAACTAATACACTATGCATCTTTGGTTAATTTGACAATTTCGCTTACGATGATTTCTGAGATGTATTTGGTAACACCAGATTTATCTTCATAGCTGCGATTCGAAATACGGCCTTTAATAATTACCTCATGGCCTTTCTTAAGGTATTTTTCCATAAATTCTGCTTTTGCATCCCATGCTACTAGATTGTGCCATTGGGTTTCCGTAACTTTATCACCATTATTTGATTTGTAAGATTCATTCGTTGCGATCGTCGCTCGGGTTATTTTTTTACCTTTTTCTAAGGTGGTCATTTCTGGATCCTTACCTAAGTTTCCAATGAGTTGTACAGAATTTCTTAAAGAGTTCATAAAATTAAAATTTAAACGTGAAACAAAAAATTTGATATTGACAACATTGTCGATGCAAAGATGTGGGTGCCCTATTTTGGGAGTCGTATGTTATCCGTATAGATTCGTTAAGATCCGTAAGTAAACGTAATATAACGACTACGACCATACAGGATAGTCGTTTTAAAAACTAATAAAATAAAAAATATTTCAATAAAATTCAGTATTTTGTTTTAATTCACATAGAATTTTACAATTATGAATCATCTGAGTACATTTGTAATGATGAATCTGAATCCAGAATTTTCATGTTCAACTATTCCTTTTATTCTATCTTGTTTCATTTATTAAACATCATAGCTACTATACAAAACTGACATTGCAATGAAAAACAATTACCTAGAAAACATAACTTTTGAAAACATCAATTATACCTTATCCCATCTTGTATCAGGAGACTATGAACAATGCCTATTTAAAAATTGTGACTTTTCTAATACCGATCTTTCAGAGACCAGATTTACAGATTGCGAATTCAACGCTTGCAATCTAAGTATGGCAAATCTCACAAAGACCGCTTTCAGAAATATTAAGTTTGTTGATTGTAAGATGCTAGGCCTACTCTTCGAATCTTGTAATGAATTTGGACTATCCTTCCAGTTTGAGAATTGCACACTCAATCATGCATCCTTCTACGGCACCAAAATCAGAAAGACGAAATTCAAATCTACCCAATTACATGAGGTAGATTTTACAACATGCGATTTATCCTATGCTGTTTTTGATAATTGCGATTTATCAGGTTCCACCTTCGAAAAAACCATCCTTGAACACGCCGACTTCAGAACTGCAATCCATTATTCTATAGATCCGGAAATCAATTACCTTACCAAAGCAAAATTTTCTATATTCGGAATACCTGGTTTGTTGGATAAATATGATATTGTTATAGATATCACAAATTAAAATTAATATGATTCGTGTATTAAATTAAAACAACTAAATTCTAATTATTGATGTTAAATTAAACCAAGTCCTTTTTCCCTAGTCTAAAACGCACGATGCATTTCAAAACATTTTTCTTACTAATCCTTTTCATCACTTTTAGCGATATTATACAAGCTCAGGATCATTTCAAAGTGTGTTTTTTTCTTTTGGAAGAATGTAAAATAACCCAAGCCTACATTCCTGAGATTAATAGCATCCACAAAGATTTCTCCAATGATCGTTTTGAATATCACGCCTATTTTTCAAGCCCAGCCTCAGATCGGAATGATGCTCAGGCGTTCGCTGATCGATATAACTTAACCATACCCATAGAAATGGATTCAACTCAGTTCTGGGCCAAGAAATTTGATATCAAGGTCATGCCGGAAGTGGTTGTTTATAATATCAATTTGGATCAGATCGTTTATCAGGGAAGGATCGATAATTTGTTTGCAAAAATCGGAAAACGTCGGTCTCGAGCCACACAAACCGATTTGCGTGATGGACTGAATAGTATCTTAAAAGGAATACCAATAGCCATTCCAAAGACCACTGCTGTTGGTTGCTTTTTAGAAAAAATGTGATGCTATGTTTTATTTTGCTAATTTTGTTACATAATTTTTGAAATGATGAAATACATACTTTCCCTTTCCTTGATCATAATGGCAACTGGGCTTACTCATGCTCAATCATTTAATGAAAACATTGCTCCCATTATTTACAAGCATTGTGGTGGTTGCCACAGACCTGGAGAGATTGGTCCCTTTACTTTAACCAACTATCAGGAAGTGAGTAATTGGGGTGGAACCATAAAGTATGTGACGGAATCAAGATATATGCCACCATGGAAACCTGATCCATCCTATCGCAATTTTCAACACGAGAACGTCCTAACCAATGATGAAATAGTACAAATAGGTAAATGGGTGGACAACGGAATGCCAGAAGGAGATCCATCTAAATTTTATCCTTTTCCAAATTACCCTTCAGGATCCCAAATTGGTACTCCTGATCTGGTCGTTTCCTTTGCAAAAAAATACATCCATAAAGGAAATGGAAAAGATGAATATCGCTACTTCGTATTACCAACCAATCTTACAGAAGACAAGGATCTTATTGCACTCGAAATGCGACCAGGAAATACCAAGACCGTACACCACACCTTATTTTGGGCTGATCCTACTGGAGCTGCCCGTGCTGAAGATGCTAAATCTCCTGAATATGGTTATACAGGTGGCGGGTCAAGTGCTCTTTCTGGTGAACAACTTCCAGGCTATGTTCCAGGACAGAAACCCAACCAATTCACTGCGGGAATGGCTCAAAAAGTCCCCAAAGGATCTGATCTTGTGCTCCAAATGCATTATGCTCCAACGAGTGTCGATGAAGCAGACAGCTCTGTCGTCAATTTATTTTTTGCAAAAAAGCCAGCTACACGTTATGTTTATAATAAAATATTATTGCCTACGGATTTGGTGAATGGTCCTTTCATCATTCCTGCCAATCAGGTTAAAGAATTTCATGCAGTATATAAAATTCCACTTCAAGTGAGTCTTACAGGCATCTGGCCCCACTGTCACATGTTAGGACAAAAATGGGAAGCCTACGCAAAACTTCCTGATGGCACTAAAATCCCTTTGGTAAAAATTAATGACTGGGATTTCAACTGGCAAGGGGGATATTATTTTAACAAACTCATTGTACTTCCAGTCAATACTGAAATTCATGCGTTTTGCACTTATGATAATACAGTCAATAATCCAGTGAACCCCAACAATCCTCCAAAACCCATCACTTGGGGTGAAGGTACTTCTGATGAAATGTTTTATTTACCGATTTCATTTGTGATAGCGCTACCAGGAGATGAGAATGTGCTCTTAGGTTCTTCAGATCCTAAAGCAGACAACATAGTATACGAAGATGCAAGCATTTATCCTATAGTTCCCAATCCAGTTAAGGATGAAATTAAAGTAGGATTTGTATTGAGTCATGATGCCGTGATCAACATGTCCATATTTGATGAACGCGGTAATAAAATTCAGGATCTCATTCAATCCTCATCTTACCCTCAAGGCCAACATGTTATTAAACATAAAATTTCGGATATTCCGAATGGGGTTTATATCGTAAGATTAGCAACAAATAATAAATTCGTCTCACAACGATTTGTGGTGGCAAAATAAATGTTTTGATATTGTTGAGGTCATAGCCCTTTAGGGATGATCAATATTATTACGACGGATAACATGCATCGTAAAAAATCGACTTAGAGATTTGAATATTTTAATTGATTATAATTGGCTATTATTTGATCTCATATTTGATTTTGGGCGTGCCCCTTCGGGTCGGGCTATCCGCTACAATTCATCATTAGATTTTGTCTCAATAAATAAATGCGATTGATGAATTTTCGCTACTATCCCTCACGCAAAACCACAACAATTATAATAACCATATATTCAAAAAAATATGAATCAAAGTATTTCTAGAATTATTGCAAAGAATAAATATTTTCCTTATTTAAAATCATTTATATTCAGCATTAACATATTAATCATCCTATTTTCAAATATTCATTGTTGCCATAAAACCACAGGATTACAAAAACAAAAATCAAGCTCCTTAATTTCTGTTCAACAAGATTCATTAGATCTTATAACAAACATTAACAATCTAGATACCGCCAAACTTCCTAGATATACCATTCGTGTGAACATACATTATATCCATTCTGCGAATGGTGGATTTCATAATGGACCTCCTTCCGATGATCATGTCACCAATGGCAATATATGGGCTCAGCGATTGATTAATCATATCAATTCCATACTCCGAGATTTACAATACAGCGCTACCAGCAAAGCACAATTTCTAGGCGACAGTCGTATGCGCGTAGAACTATATTCAGATCCAACAGAAACATCAGATTCCACACATGGCGTATGGTATTGGAAATCAAAAGACCAATGCAAATATCTTTATGGGGATAGTGTATTACATATTTTTATAGTTGATTATGACCAGAATAAAGATTGCAACTTAAAAGGATATGCGTGTGGTCTTGATTTTTGTAATGAACTGGTCTTACAAGATGCTTACGATAATGCGTTAAATCAATGTATATTCGGATGGTGGTCTTTTGCAAGTTTATTTTGTCATGAGATGGGACATATTATGGGCTTGTGTCATTCTTTTTATTGTGACAACGAATGTAAAGATGTAGATCTTGACATAGCTCGTGAATGCAACAAGAATCCTTGCTATTCAGATTGTGGCGGACCCAATAGTGGGTTTTGTAATAATTGGCCATCTGGCAGTAATAATATGATGGGCTATAACGCCAATCAAAATGCACTCAGCCCTTGCCAATGGAAAAAACTATTTACCAATTTAGTTTTTACCAAAGCGAAATATGTGGTTCGTCATGATGTCAAAGAAATACTACGATAAAATAAATTTCTTCTTCTAAAAATTTGTGATTTTGATATAATGGTAAGTAATTAATATTTTCAAAATCTTTCAATAACCCCCGCTATTCCTTGACCTCCCCCTACACAAGCAGTCACTATCCCATACTGTTGTTTACGTCTATTCAATTCATTCATAAGGCTCATACTCAGTCTCGCTCCACTACAACCTAATGGATGTCCTAAGGCAATAGCTCCGCCATTTACATTCACGATGTCAGGATTCAATCCTGCCTGACGAATAACGGCTAATGATTGCGCTGCAAAGGCTTCGTTCAATTCGATAAGTGAAATATCATCAAGTTTCAATTGGGCTTGTCTTAAAGCTAATGGAATTGCTTCACATGGACCTATTCCCATATATAAGGGCTCCACACCTGCTACTGAACATGATACCAATCGTCCGATAGGTGTAACCCCCAATGATCTAACAAGTCGTTCGCTCATCACTAGAAAAAACGCTGCTCCATCACTAGTCTGAGATGAATTCCCTGCAGTAACAGAACCACCTAATGCGAATACAGGCTTGAGCGTAGACAATCCTTCTAAAGTGGTATCCCTCCGAATACCATCATCCGCTTTTACGGTATATTTTTTCTCGATTCTCTTATTTTGTTCCACCAAAACTTCAGTGACATCTATAGCTTGAATTTCTGTGTCAGAATAACCTAACTCTTGAGCTTTGTTTGCAAGTGTATGCGAGCGAAATGAAAACGCATCCTGATCTTCTCTCGAAATGTTATATTTCTTTGCAACCGCCTCTGCTGTTAAACCCATTCCTATAATATAATCCGGATGCTGATCTGCAACATTGTAATTCAATGCTAACTTATAACCCTCCATCGGTATTTGGCTCATACTTTCGATTCCTCCGGCAATAAAACATTCTCCCATGCCAGCGCGTATCTTTGCAGTTGCAATTGCTATTGTCTCCAATCCTGAAGCACAATATCTATTCACGGTCATACCAGGAGTAGAAATACCTACAGCCCTCAATGCAATTTGACGTCCTATCTGCAAGCCCTGCTCTCCCTCTGGATTTGCACATCCTACTATGATATCATCTATTAATGACCCACTAACTTCCGGTACTTTAGCTAGCAATCCTTGGATAATCATTACTGCCAGATCATCGGATCTCATGAATCGGAATCCACCTTTTTTCGCCTTGGTAACCGCACTGCGATTGTAAGCAACTAAATAAGCATCTTGCATAGATAGAAATTTGATTAGGTAAAAGTAGGTATAATTTAGGTATAAATAAAGGTTCGCTTAATACTATATACTAATACAAAATCACGATTATTGTTTAGCTTTTTAATTCATCAAAGTCCAACTTTAATAAAGTGTATTTTTAATTGACGTTTATTAATTTTCAATTAATAGAATTTCTTAGAAGAAATAAAAATCGTTTATCTTATTTCCCTTTTACAAATGGCGCACTCAACTTTGTCCATAATTCTGAAGGCCATCTCTTGTTCATGCATGGCCGCTCAATCAGAATATAAAATATTGTAGAAAGAATAAGTATACTCACACTAAGTATAATCGATATCAAGACATAATCCATAATGTAATAAGAACTAAATGGATGTTTGATTAAATAAAAACCTATGCCATTGATAATTTCATTGTGAAACAAATAAATGGAATAGCACATCCCACCAATGCTCGTCACGATAGCATTCGAATAAAACCGAACAGGTCCCGCACGAAATAATACATTGTAAAAGAAAATAAAAAGAAACATTAATTGCACTGTGCTCAATCCCATTTTAAGTATACCTACTTTGGATTCAATATAGGTGATATCGGTCAATATGATCATGACAAAACTGATGAATCCAACCATGAATGAACCAGATAATTGTATCCATTGTTCTAAAATTTTGATTCGCTCCTTGGAAATATAGTAATCAGCTAACAAAATACCCAGCAGAAAAAAATGAAAATATTCATACAGTGAATAAAAATCTGGCTTCAATATTTTGGAGCAGTTGGAAATAAATAAGGTTAGGAAAATGAGATTGATTCTTCTATCATTAATCTTTTTAAAGTATACATAAAACAACAAAGGTGCAAGTATATAAAACTGAACTTCGATTTCTAAACTCCAGGTAACCGTACTAACTAATGGAAGAATACTTCTGTCATAGATCAGGGTGTGTGCATAAAATAATGAAGATAAAAAACTTGGTGCGAGATCATCATAGGATTTAGTTTGAATAACAAAAACATAAACCCAAAATATAATGATTAAACTGATAATGTATGGAGGTTCAAGACGCGTTAAACGTCTCACAAAATAGCTTCGAATTGAAATTTTTGACCCTTGATTGAGATAATATTCTGTAAATGGTAATGCTAAAATAAAACCGCTAATCACAAAAAATAATTCAACGCCAAAATACCCTCTTAGACATAATGCATGCCACCAGGAATACACTGTTTTAGCATCAAGATAAGTATGATTGAGTTCTCGAAAAATAAAACCATCCAGATGGTAAATGATGACCATGGCAATAGCCAAAAATCTCAAGCCATCAACAACAGAGATGTACTTTCCGGAACTGGTAATTCGTCTTAGGAAACTTAACTCCATTAGCTGCATCATTTTTAAGCGGACAAAAATAATGCGCCTACTCTTATTATGTAGATTTAATTATTTCGGAGTCATCAATTTCTTTAAAATCAAAGGGGTTATATCTTCTGATTCTGGATAAAAAATAAGCCCGGCAGAACTATCAAAAATAAATTGATATCCAGCTTCTTTCCCGATTGCTTTTATAGCCTCATCGATACGATTTAATAGCGGAGCCAATAACTCCTGACGCCTTTTATTGAGCGATTCCTGAGCGCTTTGTTGGTATTTTCCAATGGCATTCTGTTCCACTTCAAGACTACTTTCCATATCTTTCTGTTGGAGTGGCGTCAAATTTCCTGTTTTAACGTCTTGTTGATATTTACGGGCATTTTCCTGAAATGTCTTGATCATTTGTTCTCCAGTGGCAGTCAGCGATTGCTCATATTTTGCAAGCTGTTCAGCTAATTGTTTAGTTTCAGAAAGGGTATCTAAAAACTTTTGAGAATTAACATGACCGATCTTTTGGGTTTGGGCAAATGATAAATTCGAACAACTAAATATCCATATAAGGATTGCAAGATACCTCACATTCAATGATTTAAAAATGATAAAAAAGTATTATTTGTTTTCTGGAAGTTCTTTGCGTTCAGCTTCACGCATTCCTTCCCTGATTTCGTTGTTAATTGAATTTTTTGCATTGTTGAACTCTCTGATACCAGAACCCAGTCCACGCATTAATTCCGGAATTTTCTTACCTCCAAATAACAGAAGTACGACAAAAACCACGGCAACCATTTCCCAGCCACCAATATTTCCTAAAAAAAAGTAATTTCATGATTTTTTATATTTAATGTTCAAAGATACTATTTTTTTAAACCAATTTCCATAAGACGTTCACTCAAATATTCCCCAGCAGTAATAGGTTCATACTGTTTAGGATGATCCTTGGTAATGCAATGTTCCAAACAAGACAAATCCATAGTACTTCTTGGATGTAAAAAGAAAGGTATAGACAATCTCGGCACGTGCCAGGATTCCTTAGGAGGATTCACAACTCTGTGGGTTGTAGATTTTAAAACATTATTGGTCAGACGTTGAAGCATATCTCCAACATTTACAACTATTTCATCTTCTGCAGTGACTACATCCAGCCATTGATTATCTTTGGTTAATACTTGTAACCCCCCGGCAGAAGCCCCCACTAACAAAGTAATGAGATTAATATCTTCATGCTGCTCTGATCTAATGGCAGAATCCGGTTCTTGAATTATAGGTGGATAATGTATGGCCCTTAAAATGGAGTTCCCGTGATGTATTTTAGCTTCAAAATAATCAACATCAAGTCCTAAATCCAATGCAATCGCTTGCAATAAATAAGCTCCAGATCGTTCAAAGGATCGATACAACTGATTTCCAATTTTTGTGAATTCCGGACAATCCTGTGTCATCACATTATCAGGATATTCAGACTTAATTGGATCTGAATCATCTACCTCTTGGCCTATTTGGTAGAATTCTTTAAGATCAGCTACTCTGGATTGTTTAGCATGCTCTTTTCCAAATGAAGTATATCCCCTTTGCCCGGCTAAACCCGGGACTTCGTATTTGCGTTTTTCCTCTACAGGTAATGAAAAAAATTGTTTGGCCTGAGCATAAAACGCTTTAACCATATCCCTGGGTATTCCATGATTGACGATTCCCACAAATCCAATGTGCCTGAAGGCATGCCCTAATTCCTTTACAAACTGGTTTCGCAAGCTTTGATCTCCATGAATAAAATCGCCTAAATCTAAAAATGGTATTGCCCTATTCATTGTTAGTTCATTTTGTTTTTGATAACTACAAAAACCTTACCCTATTTTACATTAACTTAAAAAATCTATGGAATGTTTATCAATATCCTATCAACAATCCTAATTAACTCAATATTAAGAGACCGAAGACCGTATTTGACTTCCCTATTGTGAATTCGTTTAATTGTTTAATTTTATGACTGGTATCCATCTAAAATTCAATATTTAGATACTTTAATATTTCAAGCCTATGTTAACAATACAAAATTTTATTGACGGTTCATTTACTAACCCAGTTGGAAATCAATGGTTAGATCTTGTCAATCCAGCTACCAATGAGGTGTTCGGCAATATTCCTGCCAGTCAGGAAGATGATGTATTTCTTGCAGTAGAAGCAGCTACAAAATCCCAACTTGCATGGCAAAATTGCTCCTCCAATGACCGTTTTTTGATATTAAATCGAATAGCAGATGGCATTGAAGAACACTTAGAAGAATTAGCACTTGCAGAAACTAGTGATACCGGAAAACCTCTTCAGGCTTCCAGAACCATTGATATCCCAAGAGCCGCTGCCAATTTTCGTTTTTTTGCTACCGCAGCGATGCATTTTGCTTCAGAATCTCATGGCGCCCCCGACTCCATAAATTATACCTTGAGACAACCCATTGGTATTGTAGGTTGCATTTCTCCTTGGAACCTACCCCTATATCTGTTTACCTGGAAAATCGCACCTGCCCTTGCTACTGGAAATTGTGTTATTGCAAAACCTTCAGAGATGAGTCCTACGACAGCCTATTTACTTGGTAAAATTGTTAAAGAAGCAGGATTACCCGATGGCGTTCTCAATATACTTCATGGTTTGGGTCCTCAAGTTGGTATGGCCATGGTCGCTCACCCCAAAATAAAAGCCATATCCTTTACGGGCGGAACCAAAACAGGGCAGACCATAAGCTCAGTTGCTGCACCAATGTTTAAGAAATTGAGTCTCGAACTTGGTGGGAAAAATCCATGTATCGTTTTTAACGATTGTGATTATGACAAAACCCTTTCCGAAGTGAGCAGATTAGCGTTCTCCAATCAAGGCCAAATTTGCCTTTGTGGTTCTAGAATACTGATCCATAAAGATATTTACGAAAAATTCAAAACCGATCTGATTCAAAAAGTTGCCTCAATTCGAATTGGCGATCCCCTGGATTCAAAAACTCAAATGGGATCTTTAATTTCAGCCCAACATCTTGATAAGGTCACAAACTACATCCATCTAGCACAATCAGAAGGTGGAACACTTCTCTTTGGTGGAAATACAATTCATCCTGAAGGCAGGTGTCAGAATGGTGCATTTCTGGAACCAACCGTATTTGAACATTTAGGCCCAAATTGCAGAACCAATCAAGAAGAAATTTTTGGGCCGGTAATTACCTTACAATCATTCAGTGATGAAACAGAAGTCCTAGAACTAGCAAACGCAAGTGAATATGGTCTAGCTGCAAGCATTTGGACCAGAGATTTAAATCGGGCTCATAGACTATCCCAAAATCTTCAATCAGGCATCGTTTGGGTCAATTGCTGGTTATTAAGAGATTTGAGAACACCATTTGGCGGGGTTAAAAACAGTGGAGTGGGTCGAGAAGGTGGTTGGGAAGCCATGCGATTTTTTACGGAAGCAAAGAATGTCTGTATTAAATTCAATTAACCTATTTGTACTTTTGATATTTTATCAGGTATCTATAATATTTTATCATGTATCTATAAATGGAGTATGATATTCATTTGAATATTCTTTAATCAGCCCTATTTGTAATTGAAAGATCGCTTTTAGTATGAAATTACTTATTATCCACTGAATAATAGACCAAACCTAAAATCATTTTATTCACTTTAATAATTTATAAAGAATCAATGATTGACCTGAATTTTGATAAGGTTTTGGTGCAATAAAACGAGATAACTCGGAACTAAAATGAAGTATTAGATGTCCATATTTCACCTCTTTGGTAAATATCGAAATCTCATTAAATTTACCTGCCTTTGTTTTACCTTTACGGCACAATGAAAACATTATATCATTTAGGTAGATATGTCTTATGGCTGGGTCAGGTCTTCAAAAAACCTGAAAACTTAAAAATGTATTGGCGTGAGACCGTTCGACAGATGAACAGTATTGGTATTGGATCTTTGGTTATTATTGCCATCATTTCTATTTTTATTGGTGCTGTGACCGCAGTTCAGTTTTCTTATCAGATGGGCGACTCCTTAATACCAAGATATTATATAGGGTACATCGTGCGCGATATGACCATCATTGAGTTAGCTCCTACCTTTAGTTGTATGGTACTTGCAGGAAAAGTAGGATCCAGTCTTGCTTCTGAGATTGGTGGAATGCGGCAGAAAGAACATATTGACGCTATGGAAATAATGGGTGTTAATACAGCTGCTTTTTTGGTTCAACCTAAAATTCTAGCTGCACTTACGATTATTCCCATGCTAGTTTGTATCGGTGCATTTATTAGTATATGTGGAGGATATATAGCAAGTGTTCCATTTGGACGGTTTTCACATGAAGAATATGAACAAGGATTGAGAAGTTTTTTTATCCCTTATAATATTACCATGATGTTTGTAAAGGCATTGACATTCTCCTTTATTTTAACTACCGTGTCTTGTTATCAGGGATATTTCGTAAAAGGTGGAAGTATTGAATTGGGTCATGCCAGCACACAAGCTGTAGTCTACTCTAACATATTAATTTTACTTTCTGATTATGTAATTGCAATGTTGATGACCGCATGATTATAGCAAAACATATCATTAAAAATTTTAATAATCAAGAAGTATTAAAAGACATCAGCTGCGTATTTGAAAAAGGAAAAACCAATTTAATTATTGGACGATCGGGTGCTGGAAAAACAGTTTTGCTAAAAATATTAATAGGTTTAGTGGAACCCAGTTCAGGTGAAGTTTGGTATGATGATGTTAATTTTTATAAATTAAATAAATTACAATTGAGACAATTGCGGATGCAAATCGGTATGTTGTTTCAAGGTTCTGCATTATTTGATTCGATGACCGTAGAAGAAAATATTCGTTTTCCACTGGACATGTTTACGCATCAAACACTGAAAGAAAAACACATGCAAGTTGATTATTGCCTTGAACGAGTCAACTTAAGTGGAAATAATAAAAAATATCCATCTGAATTATCGGGTGGGATGCAAAAACGAGTTGGTATAGCAAGAGCCATAGTTTTAAATCCAAAATATTTGTTTTGCGATGAACCGAATAGTGGTCTTGATCCAAAGACTTCCATTGTAATTGATGAACTTATTGCTTCCATTACAAAAGAAAAAAATATTATTACTGTGATTAATACACATGATATGAATAGTGTTATGGAAATTGGTGAAAATATTATTTTCCTTCATGAAGGCAAGTTAGAATGGACCGGAACAAGTGAAGACGTTTTAACCAGTACGAATGAAATACTCCAGGGATTTATTTTTGCTTCACCTTTCTTGCAACGCCTCAGAAAAAATATGTAATCCAATTGCGCAAATGAATGCATCATTTCATCATAAACAAGATGTTCTAAAAATTAAAATATGACAACTCCGAAAAAAAGAAATTGGTGGATTTGGATACTTAGTGGACTTATTTTATTATTAATTGGTGCCGCTATTTATAAAAGTAAAATGACTCCAAAAGGTGTCGCTGTAATAACAGAAAAAGCAGGCACCAGAGATATTATCGAAACGGTTTCAGCCAGTGGAAAGATATATCCTGAAACAGAAATAAAAATTTCATCCGATGTCTCCGGTGAAGTCGTCGAATTATATGTTAAAGAAGGTGATTCAGTGCGGGTTGGTCAAGTATTAGCTCGTGTCAATCCTGACGCTTATAAATCAGCTGTAGAACGAGGTGCCGCCGGAGTTAATGTTGCCAGATCTCAGGCAGGTGCATCCAAGACTGGAATTAATACCGCTAAAGCTCAAAGAGATCAAGTCAATGCACAATTTCAAAATGCAAAGAAAAATCTAGATCGCAGCAAACAATTATTTAAAGATGGCATTATCTCTCAATCAGATCTGGATTTAGCAGAGACCCAATACAAAAATTTAGAATCAAATCTTCGTTCAGCAGAATCATCCATTGAAGCTGCAATACGACAAACTGAATCTGCTTCTTACCAAGTAAAAGATGCCGAAGCGCTATTTAGGGAGCAAAAAACAAATTTAGGCCGAGCCACCATCAAAGCACCAGCAAGTGGTATCATTTCTAAATTGAATGTTGAGAAAGGTGAAAGAGTAGTAGGAACCATTCAGATGAGTGGAACAGAATTAATGCGAATTGCAGATTTCAATGCCATGGAAGTTCAGGTAGAAGTCAGCGAGAATGATATCGTCAGGGTCAATGTCGGAAATGAAACCATCATAGAAGTAGACGCCTATCAAAATAAAAAATTCAAAGGTCAAGTCACTGAAGTATCTAATAGCGCGTCTAACTTAAATAGTCTAACGGGTATCTCAACAGATCAGGTTACTAAGTTTGTAGTAAAAGTTCGGATCGATAAAACTTCATATACGGACTTGATCAAAAATACCAACTCATCACCGTTTAAACCTGGTATGTCTGCGACTGTTGAAATTAAAACCAACACGGTAACCAATAAATTAAGTATACCCATTCAAGCCGTTACAGCATATGATCCGGAAGCTGAATTAAAAAAGAAATCCAAAGCCATAGACAAACCAGAAAATGTAAAATTGCAAGAAGAAGAAAAAAAAGAAATCAGCAACAATCATTTCAAAGAGGCGGTCTATATCAAAATGGGCGACACAGTAGCTCGCAAAGATGTTATCACTGGTATTCAAGACCAAAACTATATCCAAATTATTGAAGGTCTTAATGAAAATGATGAAGTCGTAATCGGTCCCTATACTGCCATATCTAAAGATTTAAAAGCGGGATCCAAAGTATATATTAAAAAAGAGGAACCAGAAAAAGATTCAAAGAAAAAATAATCCTATTTCCATTTTAAAATCTGATTTTAAAAATTCTAGTAATATCATCAATTGATTTAGCATTTCAATTACTTTCAACTTATATATTTCTTTGAATTAGATGAATTCATAACTCCTTGCCTTATTCAAGATTATTTGGACATCTGTTGGTCTTGTTTTTAAATTAAATTAAGAAATATTATAAAAAATGAGTAGACATATAAATTTGAATCGGCCTTAAAGGCTAAGCCGTTAAAAAATGATGGAATGAAACCGTTAAAAATTCAAAACTGTATGAGCCCAACACAATGCTAAAAAATGGAAATGGAAAGCGAGCTGGGCAAGTGTGAAGCAAAGCAACTGAAAGAAGTCACAAGGCGAGTTTTTTGAATTTAGGTTTCATGGAATCATTTTAGGCTTTGACTTTACAGCCTAGAATTTTTGGTTTCCCTCAGCCTGAGACAGGCTTCGGTTCATTCGTTAATTTGTGATCTTGCATCACAAATTTCTTGCTTAGGCAAGATCACTCAATCATGTTTCATGAAAAAAGAACAAAAAGTTGATCTAGAAACGAATATTTAAAACCTAAAGAGAAGGTCAAACTACCAAAATTAAATTATAATCGCCTATTTAGTTTACTCACGGCATGGAGTTCTGAATTTATAAATAAAAATATTTTTTTCATTAATGCGATAAATAATTAACTTTGGGATTATCCATTTTCAAATTCGGTCTCCATGGAAAAAAGAGCTTTTTCAACTGCTTCCAGAGCGGAAGTTAATATTGATCTATTAGTTAGTGAAGGGGCTATACCAACAGACATGTATGGCGCTGTTCTCATCAGTACAGCTTGCGGCACCATCAATTCAGATGGCTTACCTTACCAACCATTAAATCCGGATGGTAGTGAAAATGAAGAATATGGAAGTCCCCTCATCAATGGAGATGGTTTCATTTTAAAATTTGACTTAAACACGGCCGGCAAAGTCAACTTACAAACGGGCTTACTTAAGCCTCCCTGTTATTTTGCAGACCTGGCAACCAGCACCCAAACATCACCCAATAATCCCTATAAAGATTTGGCATTTAAAAACACTGGTCTAGCAAGATTATCCATGAAGTTAGGTTCCAGAAATGAAATCAACACGGCCATTACACCTGTGAAATTTAAAAAAGACAACGAACATAGATTGTTAGCAACCTTTGATGCTGGAAGACCATTTGAGTTTGATCCTAGCACCTTAAAACTGATTACAGCAATTGGTGAAAATAAAATTTGGCATTCCGGTCTACCACCACTTATTGATCAACCCTTAGCTATGATTTTGACTACAGCTCATCCGGTATTTGATCCAGATACCGACGAGCTGTTTACTGTTAATTTCACAAAAGACAACAAATTATTATTGTCTGCTACACACATTTTTGATGTATTCTACAATCATGATGAACAATGGATCATGACTGAATTAAAAAAAATAATTGCCGAGGACGAACATAAATCTACTGAAGATAAATACAATGCCTTCTATACTTTCTTTAAGCATACCAACTTATATAAAAAAATCGAAGGATCTTCTATTATAGATCGAATAAACAAGTGGTTCAAACACTTATGGAATGAAGTCTACTATAAATACATTAGCAATGTTAATGAAGTAATGTTGTTGCGTTGGAAAGGAGAAAAACAACTTAAAGAATGGACAATAGTTGATGAGGCAGGCAAGCCCATTCCAATAAGTTATAATATGCATCAGATAGGATTTAGTAAGGATTATATTGTTTTGTGTGATACCAATTTCAAGTTTACCTTGGATGTCATGTTTAATTTTCCATTCCAAAAAGAACCCATCATCGATGAATTTATTCGAAAATTATTAGGTGGTGCAATGAATGATTATAGCATGCTTTATCTAATCAAAAGGTCTGATTTGACAGATGATGCAACACAAATAAAAGCAACCTCAACGCGCTTACCTGTAGAAACGGTGCATTTTTCGGTAAATTATCAAAATCCTAATCATGAAGTCACCGTACATACAGCGCATAATTGTAGTGCATGCCCTGCAGAATGGATCCGATCTTATGATAAACTTAAAGTCAAACCTAATGAACCTATTGATAGTCAAAAGTTAGGATTGATTGCTGTAGGAGAAATGGATATTGGAAAAATCGGACGATGTGTTATTGATGCAAAGACTGGAACACTTATAGAACCTCAAACAAAATTTCTTTATCTCACCGGTGAAGAAAATGGCGTTATATCTAAAGCACATACCTGGGGTGTAGGATTATATACATATAAAGACATGATCAGTGCAGAAAAAAATGTAGATCACATCACACATATTTATTGGCAATCTTATGGCTTGAACAGTGGACTGCTGACGGATTACATTTATAATTTGTATGAATCAGATAAAAGAAGCAGGGTTTTTTCAGCAGACCAAATGGTGGAATACACAAAAAAAGGAGCCCTCTTCGTCATCCAATGTATAGATACCGATTCCCTTACATCTGTGGATTATTACACATTTGCTAAGGATCAAGTTATGTGGTCTTTACAATTCGTTCCAAAAAATAAAACGAATCCCAACATACCGGACAGTAAAAATGGATATATTCTTACCACAGTAATTACAGGAGCACCTTATAATGAACATGAGTTGACTTATCAATGTGAAGTTTGGATATTTGATGCCAATGAATTAAACAAAGGACCCGTTTGTAAATTAAATCATCCTCAAATGTCTTTTGGGTTTACCATACATTCTGCCTGGGTTCCGGAAGCTAAGGTTGTATCCAAGCCCGACTATGTACTTAATGTTAAAGAGGATTATGACTTCATGATTCAAAAAGTAAAAGACGGCGGAATAAAAACAAGAATTCAACAATTATTTGACACCGAAGTATATCCTCATTTTCCTTCATAGCCTATGAGTAGCAATCCACTATTTAAAAAATTTATGGCTCAGTATTCTGTAGGCCAAACGGGCTCACAAAAAACTGAAGAATGGAATGCTGAATATAAACGCTTGGGTGCTATTTACGCCAATTGGGGTGCATTGTTCGCCATATTTGGAACCCCATCCGCACTTTTAGCTGAAAGTAAATTTACTTTTGAGAATCCAACATTATGGATTCTATTTCGATTAATGCCTTCATTAATTATTGCTATAGCTTATATTTTTTTTAGAATATACAAGTTTAATCATGAGATACTGTTTTTAATTATTGCTTATAGTTTGTTTATCGATTATGCCTATTGGCCGGATTGTAACAATCAACAAATATTTTTATATGGTCAGATAACACTTCTGATCCCGGTTGCATTTGTGACCTTATTGCGGCCTTATTTTTATTTGATTAACATCTGCATCCAATTGTTAACCGGTGTTGTCATGTATCAATTTCTGTGCAATCACACACTGTTTGCATTTTTAAAATTGAAAGAATTTGTTCCCATTTTAATTGGATCCATTACGGCCTATTCTGTAGCGGTGTTTAGATATTATCTGATTAAGAAGAATTTTGTTTTTAGTTTGTTATTAAAAGAAGCGCTCGACTTAGTCAAAAGTGAAAGAGATAAATCGGATCGCTTATTGGAAAATATTTTACCTATAGAAGTTGCCGATGAACTTAAAAAAAATGGAATGGCCAAAGCCCGATATTATGAAAATGCTACTGTGATGTTTACAGATTTCAAACATTTTACCAATATTAGTGAACAACTTACACCGGATCAGCTCGTTGATGAACTGAACTTTTGTTTTACTGCTTTTGACCATATCATTGAACAATATGGATTAGAGAAAATCAAAACCATAGGTGATTCTTATATGTGCGCTGGAGGATTGCCCAAACCAAATGACACTCATGTTCTGGATGTCGTTAGTGCGGCAAAGGCCATAATATCTTTTATGAAAGAACATAACCTTAAGAGATCACAACAAAACAAACACCAATTTGAAATTAGAATTGGTATCAATACCGGTCATCTGGTAGCCGGCATCATTGGTATCAATAAATTTGCCTATGATATTTGGGGCGACACAGTTAATATTGCCTCAAGAATGGAAAGCAGTGGCGAGGAAGGCAGAATCAATATTTCCGGTTCCACTTATGACCAATTGAAAGGCAAAATTCCATGTGAATATCGTGGCAAGATTAAAGCTAAAAACAAGGGTAAAATTGATATGTATTTTGTATCATAGCATTAGTAACTAATCAATCACAATATTGTTAAAAGGCCATCTATAAATTTATGTATTATCAGAGTAGTCATTGCCCCATCGATGAAAACAAAAGCATCATTACAAAATAATTTCTCCTTTAATAATTGTAATATAATGGCATTTATTTCTTAATCAAATAAGATATACCTAACTTATAAAAATGTGCATTTGATCGATACGACAATACGTCATCAATAAAAACAGAAGATGGCGCAATAGAAAATCCTAACTCTAAGCTAAGCCCAATTCCATGATAATAAACACTAGCCCCCAAAGTATTGACCCAGATTGTTGAAAAATTTCTTTTGGAATTGAATTTACTTAAATCATCCAATGATCCTGAGGCATCGAGACCTGTTCCTTCGATTAGATGATTTAATACATCCTGTTTGAGTTGGATCCCACTATTAACAAAACAATGAACATATTTATTTTTAAATCTTATCTCTGGAGCAAAGATCATAGATACCCCGATATTCTCAAGACTTCCGTAAACAAAAGAATATTCATTTGAATTACTACTAAGTTTGTTTGTTACGTGAAAATTATTTATGTAATGATTGAATGCTATTTCAGATTTGAAATATACATATTTATGCAATTGACTAGCATTTCCAAAATAAAATGATTTACTTTGATTAGTATTAGAAATTGTATCATCCCATTTATTTTGATACAATTTCCACTTGAGATCAGTTATATTTTTACTAATTGAAAAATTAATTATAGCTTGTTGTCCATGCAAATTTTCAGAGAAAATGGCAATACAAAATAATAATAAATAAATAATAGTTCTCATCATATTAAAAATTTAATTTGTAATATATAACGATAATAAATTTGTTACAATATATAAATTACTATTTCGGTAATTTTATACACATGTGAAATACTCTATCATTGGCATAAATGTAATCTGTTACTGGATCGATGGCTATTCCAGATAGTCCAAATGAAACATTACTGTATTTAGGATAATTACTGGAGAAATAAGTCCATTCTACTTTACCCGTAGAAACTCGAAGCCCTCGCAAAACACCCAAACCATCTTGTCCTGTTTCATAAAATATTCGCCCTTTGTTATAAATCATATTGGATTGAGACGCTCCTGCTTTAGAATTTTCCCAAACTATTATTCCAGAACTTTCATCTAAAGCGTACAACTTATCTGATTCTCCTTTTATAATATATTTTCCTTCAGCGAGTACTGCATTTGTGCGAAAGAATCCTTCTCCTGGAAAATATCTATTCCATATCTGATGTCCGTCTATACAACTAAAACAAAATGCTTCATTACTTCCTTGAAAATAAAAGCGATCCTCCTTCACTAAGATTGGAAATACACTCGTATTTCTCGTTCGAGTAAAAGAGTCAATTTTCCATTCATATTTTTTTTGAGTCATATTATAAGCATACATATCGATTCGACGATTTCGATTGATAAAATCATACTGTCTATTCTGAAATATCATCACTGTATCACCATTAGGCTTTAGCCAAAAAGCTAAAGATTCGAATCCGGCAACAAAAGTTCCCTGATCCTCAATGGTTAAGATTTTATCCATTTGATCGGTGAGAATATTCCATCGCAACCAAGTATTAGCATACTCTTGCTTTGATGCTCCAATTTTTTCTACTGGAATAAACACATATTCTCCTAGTCCACCAATTCTTGGTAATCCTTCATAGCCTAAATCCCTTAAATTAAATGTTTTAAACAGCGTATTCTGTTTAAGGTCAAAAACATATATTTTATACCAATCGGTTATGACAGTATAATTTTTATATTGGTATATTCCAGCAGAAATCCCATCAGTATTTTCCGGATCTATAGCTTGATTTATGATTTCTCCCGTATTTTTATTAAAAAAGACAAAGGGTTCACCTAAGTTTCTGGTACCATTTGTAAATAGGATAGTATTCTCATATAGTACGGGTAAAATGGAAACGCAACTATTATTAATAGTATCTGCATTGTATTGCCATACAATATTTGAATCTTTAGTGGGTGGTTTTATTACCACCGTATCGCAAGGTTTAATCTCACAAGGATCTATAGGCATGTGCTCATCACATGAACTAAATAATGTTGTAACTAAATTGATTATTAATAAAAAAGGAAATAATGTTTTCATAAGTTATTGTTTAAAATGGAGAGGAAACTCATACTGTTTCCTCTCCATAATTATATTATTATCTTGCAATCGTTCTGAAAAATGGATCAGTACCCCCATCATATAATTTGGTCAATCCTCCTTTCAATGCTTCATTATTCCTTGCCTGCATATGAGATGTATTGAACATTTTTTGTGGGCTGAATGTAGCCCCTGGCAGATTCGAAGCAGACTCTGAAAGCACAACGCCGTCAGAATCTTTTTCTAAACGATCGAATGTTACTTCACTAACTACCTGACAAAGCATTAAACCATTTTTACCAAATTTTTTTGATAAACATTTTGATGGATCACTTATTTCAACTTTAGAATATTCAGAAGGATTTTCACATTCGCAATAATATTTAATATTTTTTTGGAACTCTAGTGCACCAATAATGAGTTTATATTTATCGTCCATAGCTTCGAAGAATTTTATTCCTTCTAAATATCCTTGCCATAACGTCTTTGCAGCATCTCTCTTGCTTCTGATCTCCTTACAAGGTAGGGTATTGTATTTTATCCAAGTATAGCATTGTTGAGATTTATACAAATGATCTAAGGCATTATATCTATTAGACCATTCTTCATATTTAGATCTGAATTTATCATAATTCTTCTGATATAGATCAATTAAGGTATTGTCATCATTCGCCTCAAAATACTCATAGGCTTGACTGGATTCTAAGAAATATTTTACAGTCCTAAGCATTAAATGCTCTTTTGGTTCTATACCAAAATAGGCAACTTTTGGAAATTTCTCAAGGTTCTGATTCCCATCAAGACAATCATTCATTTGTTTCAAAAGTTTTGCACCCACTTCATAATCTTTAGTAATATTAGGGGTTTCTGCATTGGTTACAAATGGAACAATATTATCTTTAAAAGAATTACATACTAATGAAACACCCGTTTCTGCATATTTAACAAATTTTGATCCTGGTATCTTAATTGGAATAAAACCAAATAATTTAAATTTCAAATCAACATCATTAACATATTCTGCAGTAGGACCAAGCAACAATGATTTACACATTTCGCCCCCTAAATCGGCAAATAAAGCTTTATTATTCAATAGCACAGCTCCTTGATGTGGACTACAAAAGGTTACAAGTCCGCCATAACCCATATTATTAGGGGCTTTATTACCCAAACAAAGTTCTAGATGCATAAGTCCTCTACTTACTATTCCGCCTTGACTATGTGCTATTAAGAAATCTTTGGTAGGGTCTTCTCCCAAGCCAATTTTTATTCCTCGTTCTTTTTCAATAATTTCTCCCAATTGTTGTGAAGCCTCAAGCAGTGAAGCAGATTGGGTATAGGTAAAGTTGGTTTGTGATTTTAATTTTCTGGCTGGAAATCCACCAGCAACATTGTGTTGTGATGCAGTAGCTGCCCTTGACCATGATCCAATATCCCCATTTAGGCCATGTACCCAAAATACGGTTCGTTCTTTATCAGTTGATGGTTTTCCCGATGGATTATTTACTGATCCTGGATTAAACGATTGGCTTGATCTGCTTCCAACAGAAATACCTTGGCCGAAACCACCTCCTAAATTAGAAGAACCACCCCCGGGTAATTGGGCAAATGAATTCATAGATGTTAAATATAGCATTGTAAATATAAAAACAGATGATAACTTTTTCATGATTTTTATTGTTTTTTTATTAAAAAAATTAAATTTTCGAAAATGCACTGTAATAAGTTTGTTTTGGATTAACCACTACAATTCTGTAAACTCCAGGAGCTAATGTTGAAATATTAATTGCCTCAGTTTTACCAAAATGGCCTGAAGCCATTTCTTTTCCATCCAAATTAAAAATGGTATATTGGTTCTTTTCCGATGGTTCTGATTCTTGAATCACAATATTTAAAATGTCATAAGTAGGATTCGGAAACACTTCTAACATCTGATCATTTAAGAGTGATTGTTCTTCAAAAGTTTGTTTTAATTGATAAGCTGATTGATGTGCAAACTTGTCTATTTCACTTGATAATTTGCTTTGAACTTCATGAACTACAACAGGTATATCATTTATTACATAATTATCATATTGACTTCTTACCGTTTTTTCCAACAAACCTCCATTCAATAAAGTCGAATATGTTTTCTCTATTGTGTACATCTTTATTGCTTTATTGACATCAACAATTGCAAATTTTTCAAGAGTAGAAGTCGTCATTTTATCATTGACAAAAGCTTCAGTAAGTATAGTTTGGGCTAATATATCAATGGTTATTTTTGAAGCATGGTCTTTAATTATAAAACTATGATCATTCTGAATGATCACCATTTGACCAGATACATTAATGTTTCTAATATCCTCTGGAGTCAGGTTGACTAAGGGTTGAATATATCCAAAATTTAATAATTCGTCATTGTTACCATCAAATGTGGGAAAAGGAGTCTCTTCATTATTGGCAGAATAATAATAAGCTTCGCCACTTTCATTAAATAAAGTAGTACCGTGTTCATCACTCACCGTTTTTGCTGGAACCCGATAACCATGTTCAATATGAGGATTTGTTGGCTCATATGAATTGGTAAACATAATTTTTCCGGAACTACTTATTTGAATTTCGGAATGTGTAACTTGACTTTCAGAATGAGTATTCACAATATCAAAAGGATGCATGCCTTCTATATTGACCTCATTGGATACTGCGTAACTAGTTATTGAAGTTTGCTCATACCTCAACTTTCTGATCACTGGATCATTGGTAATTCGTGTGTTCTTATAAGTATAAGAACAAGCGATAATAATGATCACCATAAGCAAGGCACAATGCAATAATAGTTGATCATACTTTTGAAAAAATTTAAATAGTGTGTTATTCATAAAATAAATTTTAAATGATTAATAATTAAATATCGAAGCAAAAGTATTGTCGATGTTGAAACAATAAATGGACATTTTTTCAAGTAATACATAATTAATTGTTTAATATGTCAAAAAAATAAATCTCAAAATTCAATTAGGCATAGTTTTTGTCATATTAACTTAACACTATATAAGTCTTAATTTTATTTGTTAACTCAATAGAACACCCTTTATGAGTAATCAATCGATTAAGGTGCAATTTCATGAAGTCATACTCAATAAAATAGTATGCAAAAAAAATTGGGCTGATGAATTATCAAAGGTCCTGCATGTTAGCACCGATACCATTTACAAAAAAGCCAGAATGGATTCATTCTATTCCCTAGATGAAGTAATCATTCTTATGAAACATTTTGGAATATCACTCGATGAAATGGTTTTTGATCGATCAGATCATGTACATTTTAAAATGCCTCAATTAACTCGACCTGTCAAAAACATTGAGGAATATTTAGGACAACTTGCCAATACATTTCAAATGGTACAGCAAGCAAAAAATGTAAAATTGTATTATGCTACACGCGAATTACCTATTTTCTATTATTTTTTAAATGATACATTAGCTGCCTTTAAACTTTTTGTTTTTGGCCGTACAGTTTGGAATATATCCAGAATGGCTGATGCTTGCTATTCTAAGGATCTCTTCGATCCAGAAGTATTTCAACTCACTAAAAACATTTGGAATCATTATGCCCAATATAATTCTGAAGAGTACTGGAACAACAATGTAATGGATAATACAATTCAGCAATTATTATACTACTTTGATTGTGGAGTCATTACAACATGTGACGCCATTTCCATTATTGAAGCTTTAAAAGAGGTGACTTCCAGATGTAAAAAGATGGCCATCACTAATTCTAAAAACTTACTTTACAATCAAAACAATTACAAACTATACGACAACAAAATTATGCATACTAGCAATCATGTCAGAGTCTCATCAGATGATTTCAATGTACTCTATCTCACTTATGATAGCCCCAATTTTATTATTTCGGAAAACTCAGCTTTATTGCATTATACAGATCAATGGTATAATTCGATTCAAGAAAACTCCTACTATTTAGGTAAAGGCTCAGGACATCATACATTAGATTTCTTTAACTCTATTATTGAGAAAATCACTGCAGTTGAAAAACGTATTCTCAACTATTCTACACTCATGTAGAATATGAAATAACCAAATATTCATTTAAGAATTCCTATTTTTATTCAAGAAGATATGTCATTCGTGTGTTAATTAACAAATTATATAAAGTTGAAAGATCTAAATAATATCGTTTACTTAAATGGGAAAAATTTGACTATTACAAAAGAACCCTTTTGGACAAATATTATTTCCTTGTAAATTTATTAAACTCAGATCATCTAGTTTACTAGTGATCTTAATTAGACTGCTTTGGCGTCCCATAATAAAAAAATTAAAGTGTTAAAAAAATATTCGCAAACATTTTTGGCTAGCATCAAAAATATTTTGCTTTCATTACTAAAACGAATAATGATATCCAATTATGTTAGTATTTGACGTTCCAGACGTTCTAATACAAACTATTCGTTCTAATACAATTGAGTCGGTTTTGGACATTTAGATTTATTCCCGTTCTACAACAAATCACAAAAAATATTTTATAAATGTAATGAGGCTAAATAGTTTCTTGGCACCTCGACCGTACCTCGAGGGTAGAGCGACCGTAGATACTTGCTTGTGAGTTGTACTTAATTATTTCTAAAAATTGTCTTTTTTAAGCAACTCATGCTTACAATTTAATTTCAAAATATGTTAAAATCAATTTCTTGCATTTTTTTTTAATTGATACATTAAATAATTTAGCTTTTTAAACGTTTATATAAATTGAGAACATATTTTATGGCTTTGCTACCCTTTAAGCCATCCTAAAAACAACATTAGACACATTTATATTCATATATCTTTAAAATGACACTAAACATGAATGCCAAATATTATGAAAAAAATTTCAAGGATAGTAGTATACCCGAAAGATCTATCGGAACTCACCGGCAGAGGCCTGCGCTATTGCCAACGGATCATCTCCAATGCCCGAAGCCAATTCAACAAGTCCAAATACGAACCCATCACAAAACGCGAAATTGCTGAATTTCTTAAACTACCCAAGGAGGATTTGGAACATTGGAATTTGGATTGAAATGAAAATTAGTTTGTTGAATTCAGGATAATTCATTCCAATAGACTAATTTTGGGTGAATCGGCAAGTATGATTTTATTACTAATTTACTATGGATGGCCTATACTCGCTTAATAACAGAAATTAAATTGCCATCCGCACTTTTAAACAAATATTTATTTTGCCTGTTTTCCATTTTATTCAAATAAATTTGGATATATTTGTCTTGCAGTGTTATGGATTAAGAAAAGCTATATTTTTCTTTTGCTTTGGAATAGTGATTTATTATAATTAAAAAATATAAAGGCTCACTAAGACTATTTAATTTGCTGAAAATGAAATCATTAAATTCAATAACATATAAATCATATTTACGAAATTCTGCGATGGAGTTTCGTAAACACAAAGTTAGCGGCGAGTTATATAAAATCCAAAGAGTAAATCAGAACGTACTAAAAATTAGTTAAAATTTAAAAAGCAAAATTAGTATATTATGAAAAATAATAATGCGGTTGAAATCTCGATGCTAAAATTGCAACCGTTACAAATTCAACTTTAAATAGATACATGACTATTGACCAATTATTAGATTTTCTTATCAATAAAAGACTTCCTTTAATTCGTCTAGATTTATTCGAAGACAAATTAGAAGGTACAAAACTTGAACATTTAGTTCTTAATAATCAAAGTGAAAATCTGAGAAATAAGTTATTTTCAAATTTTGAAAATTGGTTTTCCAATATAAACATTAATCCAAACAGTAGAAATAATTATAGTGATGAAAGAAAATTATTTCAAAAAACAAATTATGCAAGTTGCTGGTATTGTAGTACACACGAGTCCGTTGCTATGTGGAATCTATTTTCACATCCAAATAGTGTTTCTGTTCGAATAAATTATCACACTTTAATTAAAGCATTACAATCCAGTGAAATTCAACTTTCTTATCCATCTAAAAAACCTTTAAAAATTGGAAATGTCAAGTACACTATCTTTCGTAATGCTGAAAGTGAAGAACAGTTAAATAAAGTTGACTTCGTTCAAGGTTTTATTAAAGACGAAAGCTTTCAGCATGAAAATGAATTTCGTATATTATTGGAAATTGAAAACATACAAGAAAGAAATTCAATTGGGGAAGAACATTTACTTAAAGAAAATTTGATTAATTGGGATAAGGATCATGACTTAAAAGTGATTCATTTTGAGTTTAGTAAAATGAAAGAAATCCCTTTTGAAATTGTATTTCATCCGCGATCAAATTCATGGCACCGAAATAATATTATGTATTTACTAAAAAACAGTAATCTAAATATTACTACTTCAGAATCTATTCTAAGTGATATTTTAAATTAGCAATTAGAAAACCCGCCGATAACATGACATAGACTCTACACCTCCAGGTATCTTAAATCATACTCTTTTAATTTCTTACTGGAATTAAAAAATATTTTTTACTTTTGGCTACAATTGTTTGGCGGTGCAGCGTATATGCCAAATCCGTTGGTTACAATTGGATTATTTTTATACAAATGAAATTATTTAATTGGAATAAAATTTATTTTCTATGCCAAATCAAATATCCACATCAAATACTTCAGCAAAAGGCATTATATTAATAATTTTAGGTATTCTAATATTTGCCTGGGCAAAATCCTATTCTCCCCATATAGATTTTGGTGAAATGATCATAAATTTTGACAGTTACTTTATTAAAGAAACATTCAATACAATAATATTTATAATATGTGTATTACTAGTATATCACGGCCTAAAAACCCTTTTGAAGAAGGGTATTACTAATTCTCCTCTTGAAGCAAGAGGGGATGTAATTAATCAAAAAAAATATGAAATTGATCAAAAACAAAAAATTGCATTGACAGCTTCAACCAAGAATAAATTTACCAAGCAAGATTTAAGAAACTATGGATTTGGTTGGATAAAAAATGATTGGGATAGAATGATTGCAATAGAAGATAAGGATCTACAACTTTTAGGTCAAGGTATTTTAAAAAATGATAGTAATAGAATATACGCAATCAAAGATAAGGATTTACAACTTTTAGGCCTTGGTATTTTAAAAAATGATAGTAATAGAATATACGCAATCAAAGATAAGGATTTACAACTTTTAGGCCTTGGTATTTTAAAAAATGATAGCAATAGAATAGGCGCCATTATATAGAGACAAACATTAAGCAAAATGAAATCCGTATAAGATATTTTAATCACTATTTACTCAATCAGTCAATAATAGTGTGCAAGCTCAATTATTAATATTTGTGAGCTAAGTTGCGCGAAGGCCCAGAAAGGAAAATGAGCACTTGCACGCCAACATTTTTAGGCGTAATACTATAAAGAATGACAATATGCTAGGCAACATAACATTTATAGGAGGAATTCACCATACAGACTACATTTCAAACGGATAACTAATTAACCAACATTCATTGCCGACTTTAAGAATTTTTATTTTCCCCACCGCACATTTTTTTTAGTTCAATTTATGTCAACCCACAAACGGCACATTGGCGGTTGCCCCAATCGCACAAGTCAACCTCTCAGGCAAAAGTATAAGAGCTGTTTCTACCAACGCACTGACTGCATAATCTGAACCATATTGACTAACCAAATCCGGCGTAAAGTAACCTACTTATTCGGAGCAAAGTAATCCAATATAATTTTGATAAAAGAAGGGATTTAAATTTCACGGATAGTAGTATACCCCAAAGATCTATCGGCACTCACCGGATGAGGCCTCCGCCATTGCCATCAGATCATCTCCAATGCCTGCCGCCAATTCAAAAAATCCAATTACGAACCCATCACCAAAAGCAAAATCGTTGAATTTCTTAAACTAACCAAGGAGGATTTGGATCATTGGAATTTGGATTAAATTGGAATTTAGAGGCTTGAATTTAAATTAATCTATTCTACTTGACTGATTTTCAATCCAATAGATTAATATAGTACCAATCCATAATTTATTTAGATAACAATATTTGCTTTGATAGAGAAGATAAATTACTTTCTAATTCTGGATTTAAAATATTATTCTACAAGATTTCCCATTCTTTCAGATAAGTTTGGATATATTTGTCACACAAAAATTTACCTAAAAGGTGGATTATTATTTTAAGTAGAGTGTGTAATCTATTTTTATTAAACAATAACAATTAATCATTAAGACCATTTAAATTAAAATGAAATTTTTAAAGACAATAAATGCAAAACATATTCACAAAACTCCTATTGGATTTTCATATAAAAGAATATTAGTTGTATTTGCATCCTTATAAATTGACATTGTAGTGCTTTGAAAAAATAGTTTTGAATTTACATAAGACAACAACTAACAACGCATTGAACGACTTGGCAACCGCAAAAAAATCAATAATTAAAAGGGACCACCCACAAAAAAATAATTTGAATTTCTATGGCCACCACACAAAACAGACTTTATAAAAATTCGTATCTTGGAATCCTATCTTTGTGATTAATGATTGAGCCGACAGTAAATGTAAATGATTATGAAAGTGAAGCCGACACATGCCGAAAAGATGTGTTGCCTAAAATCTATGCCAGCCAGTGGACAGACCAGCAAATCATAGAACAGCGGACTTTTACAGACGGAAAAATTATTGTATTCAGAAGAAAAGCAAAAAGAAAAAAAGCGAAACGCTTTGACTATTTGCTTCGCTACTCTCAAAACTATCCGCTTGCAATTGTTGAAGCCAAAGTAAAATACAAAGAAGCGGCTGACGGAATCCAACAAGCAAAAGAGTATGCAACAATCTTAGGTTTAAAATTCGCTTACAGCACAAACGGCACTGACATTTTAGAATTTGATTTTCTCACAGGACTTGAAAATGAAATTAAAAAGTTTCCAACTCCTACAGAGTTGTGGAATAGATTAAATTCAGTTGAGCCAGTAAAAGCAGAAATACAAGAAACATTTTTAAAACCATTCTTTGCCATTGCAGGCAAAGAAATTCGCTACTACCAACGTATTGCTATCAACACTTCTATAAAAGCTATTTTAGAAGGAAAGAAAAGAGTATTGCTAACTTTAGCAACAGGCACAGGAAAAACAACCGTTGCGTTTCAAATCATTTACAAACTTTGGCAGAACCGTTGGAATGTAAAAGGCGAACACCGCAGACCAAAAATTTTATTCATTGCCGATAGAAGCATTTTAGTTACAGATCCACATGCAAAAGATTTTTCAGTGTTTGGCGATGCAAGATGTTTAGTTCCCGATGAAGGTTTACCAAGCAGCAGAGAAGTTTATTTTTCTACTTACCAATCTTTGGCGGAAGACGAAAACAGGACAGGAGCATTCAGGAAATTGCCAAGAGATTTTTTTGACTTGATTGTTATTGACGAGTGCCATCGTGGAAGTTCATCTGATGAAAGTAATTGGAGAGTAATTTTAGAATACTTCAACACTTCTGTTCAGTTAGGTTTAACCGCAACTCCGTTGCGTGACGACAACAAAGACACTTATTTATATTTTGGAAATCCGCTTTACACTTACAGTTTAAAGCAAGGAATTGAAGACGGTTTTTTAGCTCCTTACATTGTTCACAGAATAGTTCCCGAACCTGATGCAGTTGGTTTCAGACCACAGGAAGGACAGTTGGATGCTAACGGAGAATTGATACCCGATGAAATTTATTCAACACCAGATTTTGAAAACACTCTTTCACATTTGCCGAGAACAAAAGCAGTTGCAAAACATCTTTCTGATTTCATGGCGAAGAACGGAAGGTTTGATAAGACGATTGTGTTTTGTGTTAATCAAGAACATGCAGACCAATTTCGCAGAGAATTCAGCAACTTAAATTCTGATTTAGTAATTCAATATCCTGATTATGCGGTGCGAATTGTTTCTGATGAAAAAGAAATTGGCAAAGGACATTTAGGAAAGTTCATGGACATTGACGAACCAATTCCAGTTGTGGTTACTACTTCACGATTGATGAGCACAGGTGTAGATGTGCCTACATGTAAGAACATTGTTTTGTTCCGATTGGTAAATTTAATGACAGAGTTCAAACAAATTATTGGCAGAGGAACAAGAGTGAGAGAAGACAAAGAGAAATTATTTTTTACCATACTTGATTACACAGGAACAGCAACAAGAAATTTTGCAGACCCTGACTTTGATGGTGAACCGCCATTGATAACAGAAGAAGAAATTGACAGCAGTGGAATAACAATCCCAGGAACTGAAACCATCATCAGCGTCCCACCACTGCCAGACGATGAAATAATTTCAGACCCACCACCACCGACAGGCGAAGGGGGAACACGAAAAAAATATTACATCACAGAAGGAACGGTAAACATTGCCGCCGAGAGTGTGCAAATACATGGAGCAGACGGAAAATTAAGAACCGTTCAGTTTACTCAATATGCCAAAGAACAAATTGCAATTTTGTTTCCTTCTGCAAACGAGTTGAGAAGCAAATGGAGCAAAGCCGAAGAACGCCAACTCATTATTGATGAATTGGAGAATAGTGGAATTTCTATTGACGAGCTGATGGACATTACAAATCAAAGCGAAGCCGACCCTTTTGACTTACTTTGCTATGTGGCTTATGATTTGAAACCGAAAACAAGAAAACAAAGAGCAGACCTATTACAAAAAAACAAACCCGATTTCTTTTTGCTTTACAGCCAAAAAGCACAACAGGTTTTGAAAATGATTTTAGAAAAGTATGTTGACTTTGGTTTGAATCAAATAAGACCCGACATTATTTCAGCAGAACCGATAAGACGAGAAGGAAACGAAATAGAAATTGTAAATGCTTTTGGCGGCATTGACAAATACAAGCAAGCGATTGAACAATTACAGACATTGCTTTATGCAGAGGCAGCATAGAAAATTAAAATGGCAAAAAAGAAAACAGAAAAAATAGTAAAGCAAGAAACACCTGCACAACGGTTGTCTGGAATTATCAAATCATGCCGCAACACCATGCGTAAAGACAAAGGCATGAACGGTGACGGAGACCGTTTGCCCATGCTCACATGGATTATGTTTCTAAAATTTTTGGACGACAACGAAAGTTTGCAAGAGACACAAGCAGCTTTGAAAAATAAAAAATACAAAGCCGCTATTGCAGAACCGTATCGTTGGAGAGATTGGGCAAAGGATAAAAATTTAACAGGCGATGATTTACTTTCATTCATCAACAACGAGAAAGTAAAATTGGCTGATGGAAAAGAACGAACAGGTTTGCTTTATTATTTACGAGGGCTACAAAGCGAAATGGGAACAGAACGCAAAGATGTAATTGCAACAGTTTTCAAAGGAGTTACAAACCGAATGATAAACGGTTATTTGCTTCGTGATGTAGTGAACAAGATTGATGAAATACATTTTACCAACAACGAAGAAACTAACACACTCTCCCATTTGTATGAAAGCATTTTGAAAGAAATGAGGGATGCAAGCGGAGACGCAGGAGAATTTTATACGCCACGACCAGTTGTAAAATTTATGGTGGAAATGCTTGACCCACAAATTGGCGAAACAGTTCTTGACCCTGCAAGCGGAACAGGAGGTTTTTTAGTCTCTGCATTTGAACATTTAAAGAAGCAAGCAAAGACAGTTGAGCAACAAGAAATTTTGCAAAGCAAATCAATCATTGGAGGCGAAGCAAAACCACTTCCCTACTTGCTTTGCCAAATGAATTTGTTGTTGCATGGTTTGAACTATCCGAACATTGACAGCGGAAACAGTTTGCGAAAACCGCTTCGTGATATTGGCGACAGCGAACGGGTAGAGATTATTTTAACTAATCCACCTTTCGGTGGCGAAGAAGAAAAAGGAATATTAAATAATTTTCCTGATGATAAAAAGACAGCAGAAACCGCTTTGCTTTTTCTGCAACTCATCATGCGAAAACTGAAAAAGAAAAAACCAAATCAAGAAGGTGGAAGAGCAGCAATTGTAGTTCCTCACGGAACTTTGTTTACCCCAGGAATTGCAGCAAGAGTAAAGAAACAGTTGATTGATGAATTTAACTTGCATACAGTAGTGCGTTTAGGCGAAGGCATATTTGCACCTTATACAGACATTGCTTGCAACCTTTTATTTTTTGAAGCAGGTGAAACCACAAAGGAAATATGGTATTATGAAATATTCCCACCAGAGGACAGAAAAAAATACAGCAAGACAAGACCGATACAGTTTGAAGAATTTGACGAAATAAAAAAATGGTGGAGCAAAAGAAAGGCAAATGATAACGCATGGAAAGTTAAAGTCAAAGACATTTTGCTTACTGATGATGAAGGAAAATTGCTGAATGTAAATCTTGATATAAAAAATCCGAATAAGAAAAGTGAATTTGAATATCGTGAGCCAACAGAGTTGATGAGTTCAATAATGGAGAAAGAAAAAAAGGTAATGCAGTTGATGAAAGAAATTGAAAATAGAATTCAAGTATCAGTAAACAATGAAGCATAGTTTGACCAAAATAAAATTAGGTGAAGTAATAACTCATCGGAGCGAATTCATCAGCATTGATGACTTTCAGCGATACAAACTTTGTCGTGTTCAAACCAAAGCATTAGGAGTTGTTTTGAGAGAAGAAAAAGAAGGTTTAGAAATAAAGACAAAAGAACAACAGGTTTGCAAAAGCGGTGATTTGATATTTGCTGAAATGGATGCAAGGTTTGGCGGTTATGGAATTATTCCCGAAGAATTAAACAACTCAATTGTAAGCAGTCATTATTTTCTCTATGATGTGAATGACACAATGATTGAAAGAAAATATTTGGAGTATTGTATGAAGCAACATTGGTTTCTTTCGCAAGTTGAAGCAAAAGGCACAACGAACTATGCAGCAATAAGACCTTACCATGTTTTGAATTATGAAATCCCACTCCCATCATTGCCCGAACAGCAACGCATAATTTCAAAAATTGAAAGTGTAAAACAACGCATTGAGCAAATAGAAAAATTAAGAGCAGAACAAACCAAAGACATCAAGAATTTGCTTTATAGCAAATACATCGACTTGATTGAAGTTGCTGAATGGTTGCCAATGAAAGAAGTTGCACCAATCATTAGACGAGAAGTAAAATTAAATGACGAAGCACTTTACCCCGAATTAGGAATTAGATGTTTCGGTAAAGGAACATTTCACAAACCAGCATTGACAGGTTTAGAAGTTGCAACCAAAAAAATATTTCAAATCAAACAAGATGATTTAGTTTTTAGTAATGTGTTTGCATGGGAAGGTGGAATTGCAGTAGCCAAAGAAGAAGACAATGACCGTTACGGTTCACACCGTTTTATTTCTTGTGTGGCAGATAAAGAAAGGGCATTGGAAGAATTCTTATGTTTTCATTTTCTTTCTCCAAAAGGTTTGGAAGATATAAACGCTTGCAGTCCAGGAGGAGCAGGAAGAAACAAAACTTTGGGCTTGGATAAACTGATGAAAATAAAAGTACCGATTCCTGATATTACTTTACAAAAGGAATTTGTAGAACTGTTGCATAAAGTAAATGCACTCAAAGAACAACATACTGAAACCGAAAAAGAATTGATTGAATTGATGCCCGCCTTGTTGGACAAGGCGTTTATAGGGGGATTGTAAATTTTAAAAAAATAAAGATGGGAGAATGGTCAAAATAAATTGGTGACTACGGAGAGAATGTTGTAAAAACATTTTTTTCTGTGATTGGCTGGAATAGCTTGGCGACAGGTGTAACTCTGACATGTATGAACACTGACAAACACTTAAACGATAAAGGAAATCCTAAAGAAACTCACGGCATTGATTTTCTTTACTCATACATGAATCCTCTTGTTTCAGGGCAGCTAAATAATGTATTGATTTCTTCTAAATATAAAACAGAAAAATATCCTAACAGCCCAACAAAATTGTTTAAGGATTTTATGGAAGATTTAATAACCACCATTGAGTGTTATAATTTTTCAGAAATTAAGAACAACACTTCTTCAGCATATCAATTTTCATCTATGAATGATGTTGGTGTTTTATTTTGGTTAAACAATAATGCAGACAGCAATGATGATTTGATAAGCATTGTTGCCTCTTCAAGGGTTTTAGACACTCAATGTAATAATGCCATTTTCATTATGGACAATAAACGAGTTGTTTTTATTCTTGAAATAATGAAGTTTGTGAAAACGAAGAGTGAAAAGTTTGATTACTTTTTTTATTACCCAAACACAGGGCAAAACATCAATCCAGTAAATAGAGAAAATGTAGGAAAATCACTTCCAGTTGAATATCTAAATTCTACAATCCTTCCTATTCGACTTGTTAATAAAGATAATCCTAAAGAAATATGTTTATTGCTTGCCACATTAGACAATTTTGAAGAAGAAGATTTACTTAGACTAATTGGGTTAGCGAAAGACATTACAACAGAATTAGTAGGTCAAATAATAATTGCTTTTCCTGATTATGACGACCTAGTCCATAGTCAAATAGTTGCTCTAACTAAACAAAAATTCCAGGCAAATGAATTTACCAAGAGTGTATCTGTAATAAATTTTCTTAACCCCATAAGTACATTTGCGTAATGAACACAGAACATAAAGACATACAAAGGATACTTCCATACGGAGAGCAGCTAAGAGGTTTTGCTAATCAAAAATATATTACATCTTCTGAACTCAATAGAATATTGCGCGAAAGAGGAATTTTCTCACTAAGTTCTGATAAGGATTATACAGTTCCATTACTTCAAACATTGCTGTTATCACCTAAGGAATTTGATAAAGTAAGAGATTCATTTTCAACAAGAGAGGATAATAAAAAGGCGACTTCAAGTGATATTACTTGGGAAAATAATACTCAATTATTAGTTCCTGATATATTAAGCGTTGATGTTAATGATTTTATTAAACAAAAACTGCCAACTTGCCACTTGGAAAAGCCGATTCGTTTTGTTCCAGTTGACAATAACCTAAACCATTTGAAAGCAGATATTTCCTTGAAAAGAAATGATATAAACAAATCATGGTATGAGCAGACAAATATTTTTGACTCAACTATTGAACTCATTAATGATAATAACGGGAAAGGAAGAATTATCATTTCATATACAGCAGCTGAAACTAAGGAGCTTGCAGAATATGTAGTAAAAAAACAAGTAGAAGAATATAAAAAGAGAGGCGTTATTGCACTTAAGGAAGAACTGAGAAAAATAATTTTTAAAGATTTCAGCAATGAGGAAAGATTTGTTTTTTTCTTCCGCTTGACCAACCATTTAAAGAGTGACTATTTTAACTGTCAGAACATAAAAGATGTATCAATAAAACCAGAAGACGAAGTCTTGCCGGATGAAATAAAATGGATGGAAGAACTAAACAAGATTTTGCTTTCTGGAAAATCACTGGATAAAAAGGATTTTATAAAGGACAACAAGTTTCATAAACATTTAATTTTATGGAGTATTGATTCTTCTTTTTCTTATAATTTCAAGGGTGAGAAAGGGTTGTTTGCTGTAAATTTTGGTTTCCCAGATTATACTTCAAAAGGCGAAAATTCAGAATTTGAATTGCACATTTCCACATTATCACCATCAAAGTCAATTGATGCAAGAACAAGGAATCTTCTCAAATCACAATTGCTTTCAGAAATAGATAAACAGAAATCAATTGTCTATAACAACTTCTTAGAATATAAGCAAAAAAATAAATGAATATGACTTTTAATTTTATAGAAGCTGTTATTGAAAATTCCTTTGTCCATAGGGTGGGAAATAAAATTGCAGATGAACAATATTTTATTTCAAAGAAAAGTATTGTCTTTGATGAAAGTCTAAAAACATTACTTAGTCATTACTTTCTATCTTCCTTTAAATCCGAAGAATTGTATCACTTTCATCATGATGCCAATCTTTCTTTAAATGAGGCTCACACATTTGTTAAAGATATTTTTGGTAATCCAAAGTCTTTGCATGAACAATCTGTAAACCTTGCTAAGCATTTATATAATCAAAGTATTCATCCTAAAATTAAAGGCGGAGAGTTTTATATTGTTTATTTTAAATGCTGCATTTTAAATGGCAAAACCCTTGATGCTGTTGGCTTATTCAAATCAGAAAACAAAGAGACTTTTTTAGAGGTTGAGCAAGTAATGGATGGTTTTGATATAGAAAGCCGACAAGGTATCAACATCAATAAATTAGACAAAGGTTGCTTGATTTTTAATACTGAAAAAGAAAGCGGATATGTTATATCTATTGTTGACAATACTAATAAGGGAAATGAAGCCCAATATTGGAAAGATGAATTCCTAGGAGTCCGTCCAATTGCAAATGAATTCCATCAGACAAATCAATTTTTAGGCATCGCAAAAAATTTTGTAACCCTACATCTTTCAGAAGAATTTGACGTGAGTAAGGCAGACAAGATTGATTTATTAAATCGTTCTGTTGACTATTTCAAGACACATGAAAGTTTTGATAAAAAAGAATTTGAGAAAGATGTTTTTCAAGATTCAGGAATTATAAAATCATTCCAAAATTTTGATTCAAATTACAGAGAGGAAAATGATATTGAACTTTCAGACAGCTTTGACATTTCACAGCAAGCAGTAAAAAAGCAAGCAAGAGTTTTCAAAAGTGTTTTAAAATTGGACAAGAATTTTCACATCTATATTCATGGCAACCGAGAATTGATTGAACAGGGGGTTGAGAACGACGGAAGAAAATTTTATAAAATCTATTATATAGACGAAAGTTAAACGAAATGAAATAAGCTCTCACAAAAAATAATATACTATTAAATAAGGCATAAGCCAATATTGAAGCTAAGTATTTAAAAAGAGTATTTTTTCTCCCAGTGTCGAAGGATTAGATTTGTTTTTTTTCACATTTCGGTTTTTTAATTATCTTTTCTTTATTCTGCAATTTTCATACTAGCCTGATCGTTTGTATCATCCAAGTGGGATTAAAGATTGTGGGGCGACTATTCCAGTCTGCATCAATGAAATAATAAACTTTCTGAATATTGTCCTGGATAAGTAGATTTAGATGCTACACTTAGTTATGGTTAATATAGCCAGGAGATGCTTAAATATTTGTCTCCTTGAGGTCACATGTATGCGATTGATGTGGATCCTTTTGAATTACACCGCACTAAATTAACATAGGGAAGGTGAATTTGGAAATTTAACAAATAATCATTGTAGAATTTAGAACAAGTAAATTAGTCTTTTTTATTTTAATAGACTTACCTCCCCAGTTATCTGAAATTCTTTACCTGTTACGTCTTTAAATCTTATCAAATAAATAAATACACTTGGATTAACTTTTCTGCCATATGCTGTACCATCCCAAGCTCCAATAAGTGAATTTGGAATTCCTCCTTTACTTTCAAAAACTCTATTGCCCCATCGATCATAGATTTGAAGCAAGTCAACTTGAGCAATACTATTATCAGAGATTAAATTAAAATAGTCATTGATATTATCTCCATTTGGCGAGAAAACATTAGGAACATTGAATACTTGAGAAGCTACTATAACTATTAAATATTTATGGAAGCAACCAATTTCATCCTGTCCTTCGTAATTATACTTAGATACACCGGCCAATGCGATTGTGTGTGCTTTTTTGCATGTATCACACTCGATTCTTCCTGGTCCAGTCCATGAATGAATTGCATATTTATTATTGTTGTTAAAATTTGTCGATAATTGGATTGGATCTCCAACATTAACAAAAAGACTATCTACACCATAGTCTTGGATGTAAGAATCATCAAAGTTGATTTTTACATTCTGAACAAATTTACATCCATTGGAATCTATAATTTGCAATTTATAATCTCCATTTTTTAGGCCACTAATTTGATTTTGAGTCAAACCAACTTCCTTTTCATTCAAAAAATACTGTTTTGCATGAGCTCCACTAATTTGTTGGATTAATATCCTTCCCTTCAGTGAATCATAACATGAACCATCCACTGTTTTTAGATCAAAACAAAAACATGCTGGTTCCGGAATTACGACTTTGTGCTTTGTAATACACCCTCCCGCATCTATAAGTTGAAGCTCGTATGAGTTAGAAATCAGATTTGATATATCCTTCGTTGTATCTTGAGTATTCCAATAATATAAATAAGGTTCTTTGCCTCCTTGAATACTAAGTTTTATTGAAGCGTTCTTATCCCCAATGCATTTATTTTGATTAATTGAATCAACAAATGTAATCTCTGGTTCAATTACAAGATGAATTAGAATCATAGAATCACATAAATTAGTAGATTTTTCAGTATAAATATAATTTCCAGATTCAGTAAAAGTTCTGTTTCCAAGATTAAGCAATTGTCCAAAACATATGCTTGTATCAATTTTGGTTGTTTTAGTACTGCGAATATTTAAATCCAGATTTATTATACTATCACAATTATGCACACTTTTCAGAAGGACTAAATATTGACCAGCACTTGAGAATCTTTGACTTCCAATTTGATAGAATGCCCCCTCACAAATTGTATCTCTAATTGTTCCAGAATAAATATTATTTGTTTTCAAATTTAATACAATGTTACTATCACAATTGGAGCTATTTGTAGTTTTTAAATGATACTGCCCACTTAAGTAGTACTTTGTATTTAATACTTCTACATAGTTGCCATCACAAATAGAACTATCTATAATCACTGATCTATGTGAATTTACTTTAAGATCCAAGATAACCACACTATCACATGTGAATCTATTCTGAAATGTATCTCTATAGATTCCTGAAGTTGTGTAATTGGCATTGCCAACCTTGAAAAATGTTCCTTCGCAGATTTGAGTATCTATTTTAATAATATTCTTAGGATGATCAATAATACTAATTTGTACCATACTATCACAATTATTGACATTCGTATAAACCTCTTCATAAAGCCCAGCTTGACTGTAAGATTTAACACCAATTCGCAAAGAGTCTCCGCTGCATTTGTTAAATAATAATTTAGTAGTATCTCTAGAATTATATTCAATTTCAAGTTGAATAATACTGTCACAGCTCGAAATACTTGAGAAATTGTAAGAATAAATTCCTGGCTTTTTTAATATCTTCCCATAAAAGTCAATTGAATCACCCATGCAAATATTTAACTTTCTAGATTCTATGAAATTTGAATTTACAACAAGTTGAATATCCAAAATGCTATCACATCCTTGTTTAGTTAAAAGGGTATCAAAGTATATTCCTGTTGTATTGTATTTTTTTCCAGCAACAAAAACTGAATCACCATTGCAAATTTCTTTTTTTATTGTTGTGAGTAATTGCTGTTCTTCATACAGAAATGGTTTGCTAAATTGGCAATTGTTATTATAACTTATTCTCAATACATATAAACCTTTATTTCCTTTGGGGATTCTCAAATTAACTTGTGTTTCTTTTAAAATAGCAATGCCATTTTTATACCATTGGTACTTTACGGGATAATTTGACAAATTATTTGGATTCAACTGAACTGTATCTAGACAAGGATTTCCAGTGATGTTAATATCCAAAAACTCAAACTTTACAGACTCCTCTAGAACAAAATCATCAAGCCAGTAATAATGGAAACTATCTGCTTCTGCGCACGATGGACCAATGGCAATTGCTGTGACATCAAATGATGACTTAAATCTAATTTTTACTCTTTTCCATTCATTTTTGCCAGAAATTGTAGCAGTGCTCAATTCTAACCAATTGGGATTTTGTAAAGGGCAATTTGTATTTATAAGTGAATTGCCAAACGGAAGATCAAAACAGTTCTTAGTTGCAAAAATCCCGATATTAAACTTTGGACTTGAAGGATATCTTAGACCATCTGCAAACCCTAGCCAAAAATTTAAAACATATTCCTTTCCTGCTTTTATTGGACTATTTAAACAAGCTCCAATATATTCTTTATAAATAAAAGTATCATTTAAATCATTAATTAGCTTTTGGTCAATTATTCCAACATAACCTCTTCCTGCTGGTAGCGGTTGTGGGGGATATATAAGATTTTGAGGAGAATTTTTAAATCCACATAAATTATAGTAATCAGGAGTAGCCGTTGAGGCCTGAATCCAATCAATACAGCGGTCCATTTGACTAACATTAGTTGGACACATTGAAAATTTTTCAAAAGAGGGATTAGGGATTAATGAATTAATATTAAAAATTGAATCCACTAGACCATTGCATATGCAATCAGCATCTTGGATATCTATCAGTCCATCGCCATCATCGTCAATAGCATTATCGCATATCTCTACCAAGTACCCTTGAGCTATGTTAATTTCGTATGTAAAAATACAGCTAATCCAAAAAAGTGTAGAAATAGTTCTGATGCAATTTATTTTAATATTTCAAATTTACATTAATTGATTTGAATTTCTTCCAAGAATGCTAAGATTTATTTTCTATTGATTTAAAATAATAATTTAATACAATATGTAAAAGGATTAATAAAATGGACAATATAAAAATATTTGAAAATAAAAAAGTACGCAGCAAATACGATCAGGAACAGGAAATGTGGTATTGCAGTAATGTAGATATTGTAGGCATTTTAACCGACCAGCCAACAGTGGATCGAGCCAGAAACTATTGGAAGGTGCTAAAAAGCAGGCTTTTGAAAGAAGGAAATGAAACGGTTACAAATTGTAACCAGTTGAAACTGCAAGCCGAAGATGGCAAAATGCGATTGACAGATGAAGGTAATGTAGAACAGATTTTTCGATTGGTTCAATCCATACCTTCTCAAAAGGCAGAACCCTTTTAACTATGGCTAATGGATAATGGATAATGGTTAATGGTTAATGGTTAAGGTTAACTACTTAATAGATAGAACACTGGTTTTCTGGCTTACAAACGCCTTTTCAGAAACCAAAAACACAAATTGATAAAAATCCCCTATCTAAAACTCGCATTAATCCCGCTCAACTTCGCATTACCAGGACACAAGACTTCTTTTTGAAGCAAATTCAATGGTGTGTCTGTAGTATTGAGCACCGTATGTAAATCTTTGCTTTCTGTATTGAAATACATGAGTCCGGTTGGAATTTCACCTCTCGATTTGGCTTCAAATATCTTGGTGATGGTGGATAATTTATCTGTTGGATCCCAATTTGATGCTAGCTTGTGAATCTGGATATAGGATTCATCATGTAGTTGGATTTGTTGAGTAGTACCTTCTTCCTGGGAATTAGTTATTTCAGTTTTAACTGGAACCAAATCTATGGCTGAAGTAGCTTCCATGTGTTCTCGGGTATAGTCATATGATTTCGTGGAACCGACATTATTGTTGAATGTAACACAAGGTGAGATGACGTCAATGAAAGCGAATCCTGGATGCGATAATCCCGCTTTGATTAATGGAATTAATTGATGCTTGTCTCCGGAGAAACTACGTGCTGCGAATGTCGCTCCTAATTCTATACTGAGTGATACCAAGTCTATTCCTTGAAACATATTCTCGGCACCAGATTTATTGATCGATCCTTCATCAGCTGTTGCTGAATCCTGACCTTTAGTTAATCCATAACAGCCATTATTCATGACGATATATAACATGTTTAGATTTCTTCGAATGGCATGTACGAATTGGCCCATCCCTATTGAAGCTGAATCTCCATCACCGCTCACACCAAGATAAATTAAATCTTTATTAGCTAATATAGCACCTGTCGCCACAGAAGGCATCCTGCCATGTACTGAATTAAATCCATGCGAATTCCCTAAGAAGTATGTAGGTGTCTTGGATGAGCACCCTATCCCAGATAATTTGGCTAAACGATGAGGCTCAATGGCCATTTCAAAACATGCCTGAACAATAGCTCCACTTATGGAATCATGCCCACATCCTGCACATAAAGTTGATATGGCTCCTTCATATTCTCTTCGGGCAAAACCAATTTTATTCACTGGCAACTTCGGATGTCTGAAACTGGGTTTAACGTATGTCATCTGATTGACTTAAGTTTATTAGAATTAATAATTTATGGCTCATTTAATTTGAGACATCATACTCTGATAAATAAATGCTGCCGTAATAGGCATTCCATTGTATTGCAACACTTTCAATAATTTATTCGGATTGATATCCAATTCGATCATGAGTAACGATCTGAATTGTGCATCGCGGTTTTGTTCGATAACAAATATTTGTTCGTGCTGATCAATAAATTGCTTCACTTCATTTGAGAATGGAAAAGAAAGCATACGCATTTCATTGACCAGTATATTTTTTTCTTTTAATAAATCTACGGTCTCTTGAGCAGCATAACTCGATGTTCCAAAATAAATAATACCAATCTTGGCATTTGGATTATGAATGGTAATTTCAGGAGCTGGAACCTGTGTTTTAGCAGTGTTCCATTTTTTAACTAGGCGATCCATATTTTTGGCATACACATCACCGTCTTCCGTATATTTAGCATACTCATCTCTTGAAGATCCTCTGGTAAAAAAGGAACCTTTAGTAGGATGAGTTCCTGGAATGGTTCTGTATGGAATTCCGTCTCCATCTACATCAAGATATCGACCAAAACTCATTTCATCGAGATCTTTAGCTGATAATACTTTTCCTCGATCATATTTCTTCTCTTCATCCCATGCAAATGGCTTGCAGAGATGATCATTCATACCAAGATCAAGATCAGTAAGCATAATAACCGCTGTTTGGAATCGCTCTGCCAGATCGAATGCGATTACAGTAAAGTCAAAACATTCCGTAGGATTGGCAGGAAATAATAATATATGTTTGGTGTCACCATGTGAAGCAAAAGCTGCAGCTAGCACATCCGATTGTTGGGTTCTGGTTGGCATTCCTGTGGAAGGCCCACTCCGTTGTACATCGATAAGCACCGCTGGTATTTCTGCAAAATAGGACAAGCCCAAAAATTCACTCATAAGTGAAACACCCGGACCACTAGTAGCCGTAAAAGCCCGAGCCCCATTCCAGGTAGCTCCAAGCACCATGCCTATAGCAGCAAGTTCATCTTCTGCTTGTACTATGGCAAAATTTTTCTTTCCAGTGTCCGGATCTACTCGGTATTTATTACACCATTTTTCGAATGCATTCATTACGCTCGTTGATGGAGTTATGGGATACCAAGATCCTACAGTTGCACCTGCGAATAATGCACCAAGACCACATGCATTATTTCCTTCTACAAGTATCCGATCTCCAACCAAATCACGTTTTTCAAGATGAAGGGGAAGTGGACATACAAAATGTTCAGATGCATATTTAATTCCTAAATGAAGGGCTTGAATATTGCCCGGTATTAATTTTTCTTTTTTCTTAAATTGTTCTTTAATAAGCTGCTCCAGAATTTCTACTTCAATATTAACTAATGCTGCTAAAGCCCCAACATAAATCACATTTTTCAACAACATATGTTGACTTGATTCAGGATAATGATCCATACACAATTGGATCATTGGAATACCTATATAATGGATGTCTTCTCGAAACAATTCTTCAGCAAGCAATTTGGTAGAATCATAAATGAGATATCCACCAGACTTCACTTCCTGAACATCCTTAGCCATACTTTGGGCATTGATCGCCACCATGATATCGACACCTTCTCTACGACCGAGGTAGCCCTTTTCACTAACCCGAACTTCATACCAAGTAGGTAGTCCTTGGATATTGGATGGAAAAATATTTTTTGGTGATACGGGAATACCCATTCTAAAAACAGATTTGGCAAACATATTATTTGCGCTGGCAGATCCTGTTCCATTGACATTAGCGAATCGAACGACTAAGTCATTGATTAATATTTCGTTGCTCATAAAGTACACGCTTTGGCAGCATTATATAAATATTTTTGCATATCCCAAGCTGCAGTTGGGCATCGTTCTGCACAGAGTCCACAGTGAAGACACATGTCTTCATCTTTGATCATAATGCGTCCGGTAGGTAATGTTTCTGAAATGTATAAATCCTGACTTAAATTAGTAGAAGGTGCATTGAGACGCTGTCTTAAATCATGCTCTTCACCATTCATTTCAAAGGTAATACATGTGGTCGGACAAATATCAACACAGGCATCACATTCTATACATTTATTTGTCGTAAATATAGTCTGAACATCGCAGTTTAAGCATCGTTGCGCTTCCTTGAAAGCTAATTGTTCATTATATCCCAATTCCACTTCCATAAGACGATCTTTCAAGGTTTTCGTTTTATCAGCATGGGGCACTTTATACCTTAGATCGTCTGCCGTTTGGTTGTTATACGACCACTCATGTATCCCCATTTTTTGACGGGTCAGATTGGTCATTGGATCCGGTCTGTGATGAACGTCTTTATTGTTGCAATATAAATCTATGGATATTGCGGCTTGGTGTCCATGAGCAACTGCTGTAATTACATTCTTTGGACCAAATGCGGAATCCCCACCAAAAAAAACTTTGGGATTGGTGGATTGAAAGGTCGTTTTATCCACTACAGGCATGTTCCACTCGTCAAATTCCAGACCCAAATCTCGTTCTATCCATGGGAAGCTATTCTCTTGTCCAATGGCCATCAGCACATCATCCGCTTCCATGTATACGATTTCTCCGGTATTGACCAGATTGCGTTTACCATTGTCATATTGAGCTTCTACTTTTTCAAACTCCATGCCTACTAGCTTACCACCCTCCAGAACGAATCGTTTTGGTGAATGAAGATTGTAGAATGGGATATCTTCATGCTGAGCATCTTCTATCTCCCAAGGCGAGGCTTTCATTTCATTAAATGGGCTTCGCACCACGACACGAACATTATCGCCACCCAACCTTCTAGAAGTCCGGCAGCAATCCATAGCAGTATTACCACCACCTATAACAATGACGTTTTTTCCTATTTTCTCAGTATGCTCAAAAGCAACACTAGCCAACCACTCTATGCCAATATGAATATTAGCCTTAGCTTCTTCTCTACCGGGAAGATTGGCAAGATCCTTACCTCGTGGCGCTCCTGTTCCGATAAATACCGCATCATAATCTTTGGCCAACACTTCTTTTAATGAGGCTACATATGTTTTGAATTGGGTATGGATGCCCATATCAAGGATATAATTGACCTCTTCGTTTAAGACGTCTTCCGGTAGTCTAAATGAAGGAATCTGACTGCGCATCATACCTCCTCCAGCAGGTTGTTCATCGAACAAATGTATTTCGTATCCCAGCGGTGCAAGATCCCTGGCCACTGTTAAAGAAGCCGGCCCGCCTCCAATGAGCGCTATTTTTTTGCCGTTTTTAATCGTTGGTATGCCTGGTATTAATGATTTGACATCCCCTTTAAAATCAGCAGCAACGCGCTTTAATCGGCAGATGGCCACTGGCTCCTCCTCCACACGCACTCTTCTACAAGCAGGTTCACAAGGTCTGTCACAAGTCCTACCCAAGATCCCAGGGAATACATTGGACACCCAGTTCACCATATAAGCCTCGGTGTATTTGCCGGCAGCTATGAGTCTGATGTATTCCGGAACAGGGGTATGTGCCGGACAGGCATACTGACAATCCACAACTTTGTGGAAGTATTCTGGATTTTTTATGTCTGTTGGATTCAAAGTCTTTTATTTGGACCGCAAAATTAGGGTATTATATTCAATTTTATAGTGAAATTAAATCGAATTCCATAGGATGTGGGCGTGCCCCTTCGGGTCAGGCTATCCATTACAATAGTATCCCCCTTTGGGTGGATCCTATTTCCATTTCTATCCTTCACGCAAAGGGCAGATTCCGACCCATTCTGGTAATGAACTGAGAAAACATGTGCCTCGAATAAATTAAAGTAAAATCCAATCCTACAACTTTAATAAAATTTAGTGGTTCATGTATATCAAATGATCCATTTAAATATTATATTTGTATTGACATTTTGAACCTTGTTAAAAGAGATTCCCCAGATATCAAATTATAACATCAAATTTACTTTTATCATTAAATAAATAATATCATGAAACAAACACTCCAATTCTGTCTACTTCTTTTTGTCTGCTTATTTTTAAATCCATCTTGTTCTAAAGATGAACCTGTAAATAATAATCCCGCTTGTAACTTTCTTGGTAAATGGATCCAACACGATAATGCAGGTAAGCCTATTTTAGATTCTGATATCGAATTTCTGGCTAATGGCGATTATATAGGAAGAAATGGCAATGTAGTTAACAAATGGGTAGGCCCGGATTGCATCAATATCAGCATCCAAAAAAATGGTGTTGAAATTGAAAAATATTTCATTGTATCGTTAATTGGTGATGTACTTAAAGTTATAGATAATACGATACCTGTAACTTATTATAAGTATTGATTTGACTAAGCTAATCAATTACTAATTTTTGATTCAGCTGATACTTTGGAATTGGTTGCAATTAAAATTCCAGACATAGAAAGATAATTTAGGCCCTTCTCGGCCAAGAGCTTTCTTATAATGTATAATTTATGATTGAGTCCAATACAGTATTCTATGATTCATAGATTGAAGTTTTTAATTCTACTTATACAATCATGTTTTTCTTGTCCATCTCCTCCATCTCGTCCATGCTAAGGCAGGTCATATATGGAGAATATCAAACCTACCCCCAAAGTATTCATAGCTGTCCATATACTTGTGAGTAACTTCATGATAGATAAAACTACAAGAAGATTGATCATATAAATGTATGCTTGCGGTGGTCTTTACCACGTATATTTCTAAATCCCAAATTCTGTCTATCTAGAAATACAAGGTGGATATTGAGCACATTAAGTAACCATTACCACAAAGAACAAATGGATCGCTAATCCCAATGGGAACTAATTACTTTTTTGAATAACGATTCATAGTCCACTTCCGATTTTAATGTCTTACTAATACTCCCTAACTATAATATTAAATAAGTTTGAAAAATAATTTTACATATGGACAAAAAATTAATAGATAAATCTTAACTTGTCCTCTAGAACCAACCATTTTTAACCATGAAAACACTAATCTCAAATTTCTATTCTGGAATCCCATTTTTTAGACTGAAAAACAAATCTTTTATAATTTCCTTTTTTGCCCTATTAATGGTCCATAATGTCAAAGCACAACAATATTGGAATAAATTAAATGAGCCAACATTTAACTATTACACTGATTATACTTATATTAAGCAATATGGCCAATCGAATATATTAGTTCGTATTCCTGGTACAGGTCAAATTCCGATTCATTATTTATCTTTAGATGATGGTATAACCTGGAAAGAAATAGGTAGAGATCCTAATAATTCAGAGCTTAGATTAGCTTATCAAATTCAACCACTTTCAGATGGAACTTTGATAGGGACAAAACAACAAGATGTGGTAATAAGTAAAGACAATGGTAATTCTTGGAGTATTACGCCCAATCGATGGAATATAAAAACTTCTAGTGAACCTTTTTTCGATTTCAATGAAAACATACATGTTCTTGGTATTGATAGCGTATATATATCAAATGATCAATGTACAACATGGTTGAGTTACCCAATCAAAAATCCTAGTTCAAACATATTAGGTACCAGATTTAATATTAGTGATTCAATGTTGATCATTTATGAATTGACCAATAAAGTATTTTTATCCAATGATCTAGGCCAACAATGGGATTCGCTTATATTTAAACAAACTACTTTAATAAATAATGTTACCATTTCTAAAAATAAAAATATTTATATTTTACTTTATGATTTTAATTTATTTACAAATTACGTTTTATACTCAAAAGATTTAGGTAAAAATTTTGATACTTTAAAAAACATTACCGATTATTCAATTATTGATGAAAATGACATTATCTATACCCAAAATTTTGAACATAAAACTATAGATATGTATAAATTTGATACTAAATTACGCAGTTATCCAATTGATGAATTTTTTGATTTTAACAATGACAATTATTTTAAAATTTCCAAAGGAATTAATAATCATTTATATGTTGGAAAATTAGGCGAAGTAATTTATAAATCGAAGGATACTTTTAATTTTATAACAGGTTTATTCACCTCAAAAACGATTAAAGATCTAAACCAAAATTGTATTAATGACCCTCTAGAAACTAAACCCTGGATTGGTGAAATGAAATTTTCGAATACAATAAACAGTTATGGAATAAATACCGAACCTAAAGGAGATATTGTAGTTTATCCTGAGATTGGTAATTATTCCCTAACCATAGAAGATCCTTTAAATATATGGGAACTTTGTGATGATCTGTCTAATATCCAAATTGTAAAAGATTCTAATTACACTTACAAGGATATATTGATTAAGTCAAAAGAAAACTGCGTATCTATTGATTTTAATATAAGCACACAAAACATGAGGCCTTGTTTTGATAATAATATTATTTATGTGAATGTAAATAATTTAGGAACAATAGATGCAAGCAATATTAAATTAAAAATTAATTTGGGTCCATTATTAAAAGTCATTTCATGTTCCGCTAATAATTTTTCCATTATTGGGAATGAAATGACTATTGATCTGGATCTTATTCCTAGTGGTGAAAGCATTCTAATCAGCATCGTACATAAATTGGATTGTAAGGCAAAATTGGGAGAATCCTTATGCATTACAGGTGAAGTGTTATTTAAAGATCCTTGCAAACTTCATAAAGATTCAAATAATGTTAAAACAACTTGTGCGATCATTCGTGGTGCATTTGATCCAAATGACAAAACAGCACTTGTGAACGGAAAAGAATTGAATAGTTTTGTTCCACCCAATAATCTGATTACTTATCAGATTCGTTTCCAAAATACCGGTAACGATACTGCCTTTAATGTTTTCATAAAAGACACCTTAGATAGTAATCTTGATTGGAGTACTTTTAAATTTATAGCTTCTAGCCATCCTGCAAATTATTCATTGACGGAAAATAGGATATTGAGATTTGATTTTCCAGAAATATATCTTCCTGATAGCAATGCTAATGAAATAGCTTCTCATGGATTTGTTATTTACTCTATAGAACAAAAGCCACAAATCAAAATTGGCAATAAAATAAAAAACAAAGCTTACATTTATTTTGATTTTAACGATCCGGTTTTGACTAATGAAGTCACTTTGGAAGTACAGGAACCTGTATCTACATCTCATGAAACTAAAAAAATAACCTATATTAGGGCTGTTCCAAATCCATTTAACAATAGAACCCAATTAATATTACCGCTGGAATATATTTCCGGAATTAAGGAAGTGAAATTGATCAACATGAATGGTACTGAAATCTTTTCTAAGAAGACTAATGAACGAATCATTGAAATTGAAAATTTAAACTATATCCCGGGTATGTACACCGTTAGAATTAAAAATTCAAATGGTGACACTGGCATTTTCAAATTAATAATATACTAAAAAACCAGACGCATTTTCTTTCTTTCTATTTAAGATCTATTCATCAATTAAATAATAGTTTATATTTACATTTAATAAACAATTAACCCTATGAAACAATTAACTTTTAATACCAGTTTGATAATACTATCCCTAGTATTATTGTTGTCTTGCAAGAAAAACACTGAAGATTTAAAAGATCAAAGTGTAAAAGAAGATGAAACATTTAATTTTGTTGAACAATTACCAGAATTCCCCGGTGGACCTGCTGCAATGACAAAATTCATCAACGATAATATGCGTTACCCTGAAGAAGCAAAATTGCATAAAGTAGCGGGCACGGTTGTAATTCAATTTGTTGTTACCAAGGAAGGCAAAATCATCAACGTAACTTTAACAAGAGGTATAGGCTATGGATGCGATGAAGAAGCTCTTCGAGTGATTCAATCCATGCCAGATTGGAAACCAGGAAAATATAAAAATAAAGAGGTTCCTGTAAATTTTACCCTTCCGGTTAAATTTAAATTATAATAAATGGCAACCATTCAGTTCTAAGCGCAATTGATGCGGTAATCTTTTTTGCTTCGGATAATATCCATCGTTTAAAGTAAATGAATAATTTTTTTTGGCAGCTTGTGCCGTTCGTATCAACAGTGTATTTTTGTCTAATTTTTGAAAAAAATGTTGACAAAAACATACCACAAATTATTAAAATCCAATACCTAAATGCAATCCCCCAAGTTGGGTATACCCAGAATCTTTAGCAGGTCCAAATCTCCCTGGAGCAACCAATTCTACAAAAAATGCTCCGTTGTTTTTAAATTTAAAGGATTTATTAAGCAAGGGCGTAAAACCGAATTGACCTTCACCAGATTCAAAAGCTAATCTCAATCCAAATGTCCAGCCTTTTTTAAGTGGAAAGAGTACACCTGGATGGTATAATAAATGAACACGATAAGGAATGTCAGTTGAGACATATGGCTTAATGACTGGTACAAACTCGAGATCAACTAACATTCTACATGGCGTCTTGAATGTGACTCCAAATGGAAAACCAATGGTATAAAAATTATATTTATCTAAAAAAGTAAATTCCCCTTTATTTACAGCGCCTACAATTTGAACCACCCCAAAATGATATCCTGCAACAATTTGCGTGTTTGTTTTCTCTATAGCAATGGAATCTTGTGAGTGTATTCGATCAAAGTTGAGCATATAACACCCAATAAACAATAGAATTCTTGTAAACTTTTTTAATGATTTATTCATGATAGAAATTTTAGTTTTTCGTTGAATAATTTATTTGATTTTTAAGATTTGAATTCCAATATTTTAATATGGAAAGTGCACATCCCATGAGTACAACATTTTTTATAATATATTGACCTGTTAGTGTTGGTGCTATTCCATTATGCCACACCTCTTGAGGCAGGACAAACAAAGGTAGTAGTGTAGTAACAATTTGAATAGAAAAAACAGTAAAAGCAATTTTTGTATATCGTGGACACAAAAAAAGGATACCAATAATGCATTCTAAAAGTCCCAGAAAAATTAGAAAATAATCGAACGGAACCAAGGAATGTATTGTCTTTAAATAGAGATCTCTCACCAGAGGTTCTGCAGGTGATAATGAAAGTAATTTTAATATGCCAAACCAATAAAATATAATGCATAAAGCTAACCTGTTAAATAGATCCACTTTATCATAAATAAAGTCTTTTGACTTATACATATGTTAAATTTATAAAACCAATAGTCATAGAATATAAATTGTCGTAGTATCTAGATAAATGGATGCATCCCTACCAAAACATTTAATATAAATTACTATTAAATATATGGTGTGGCAAAACTACCTCTCATGATTATAGTAGATATTAGAATTCCATAAGAATTTAATGAGAATTTCGTTAGAGTTTCATTTATAACTGGGTGCCAAATTCTAATTATTGTAATATTATTGTAGAAAGCAAAAGACACTTTCAAAGTTTAATTTGATGTAGAAGCATTTAGCTTAGTTTGATTTCCATTATCTTTTTTGATATTATTAAATATTCTATTGGAATCATACAGTTGTTGAACCATACAGACATGATAGGACATGATATAGAGAACTAAAAATCGATTACAATCTAATTTTTATATATACAAGTTGAAGTTCTCTTCGATAATATTTATAGCCTTAATTTATCAGTAAAAAAAAAAAGGCTGCTCCGAAATGGAACAGCCTTTTTTAAAATTTATTTTATAATAATTAAATTTTTACCAATTTTACTGCTGCTGAATTAACACCAACTTTTAATTTGATGATATAATTTCCAGATGTAATGTTTTGTAGATTGATTTCTTCATTGTAAACACCGGCTCCAATTTGGCCTAATGATTTAGTTTGCATCAATTGACCAGTTAAAGAATACACTTCCAACTGTGCCTGTCCACCTTTTGCAACTTCAAAATTTACGCGTGTAGATTCATTCACTACATTCGGAGTAAGCGTCATTGCAAAGAAAGAAGGTTTGTTCACTTTTTCTGTAAGCGTTAGCGTGTTTTTATCGAATATTAAATGAGCCATTTCATTTTCAGAAGAAGGATCTAAATCGCCATTGACAGTTAATCCTGGTTCATAATCCATCATAAATGTAAGATGTAAGTCATTTCCATTGATAATAACACTTGGAAAAACTGCTTCTGCGAAAGTATAGAATGTAGGATCATCTTTAAATAATTGATCATTTATTACATCTACAAACTCCGGCCATGTAGCGCCGCCATCTTTAGATTTAGTCAATATGATGTGTCTGTAATTCTGTGCACCAGAAGAAATATTGCTTTCACTCAATGCAGAATATGCAAGATATAAATTATTGTCATTATCTACTGTAGCTGATGGTTGAGAAGACAATGAAGTATAATATAAAGCTATGGCATCAGATCCAGTAATATTTAAAGTACCATCACTATTCTCGTCAAGACATCCAGCAATTCCTTTAACATAACTATTAGCTCCCATATCTTCATTCCAATAATCGATTCCATTTCTACCTGGATAATAACTTGATGTTCCATCACCAGGAGTTACATCTGTTACATACATTTCACCCCAAAAAGCGTGAATTTTGCCATTATTGTCTATAGTCAAATTACCTGAGCCATCATTAGTATAAATGGATTTCATTGCAGCATCATCTGCACCTACTGCACCACCAGGACCAGAAGTATCCACCCCACCGATATCATCAATACTGTATTCTGTGTCATAAATATAACGAGATATAGGGAACTTATGAATTACAGTTTTAGTCCATGTAGTACCGTTGTCTGATGATTTATAAACCGACATATCATTCCATTGGGTTTGCATTAATATAGCAACTGTATTTCCCTTCGCATATAAACTATAAGAATCACTGTCCATTCTTGCAAAATCAACACTATCCAATCCTGGAATAATCAAGTCCTTGATATCCCAAGTCACTCCACCATCGGGTGAACGGAAATATAACACATGACCATCAACACCATGATATACTACTCCATTTGTTGTAGTTCCTGTAGGTGTAGTAACACCTATCACATGTAAAGTTTTATTATCGACCCCACCAATGGTAGCTCTTGGCCATAAAACACCTTTTGGCGTTGCAGTTGGCATTTTGGTATTAACCCAAGATCCACCAACTTTTTTTCGAGCAATATTTAAAAAATAATTGTTTGCAGCAAAACTATGCGATACAATAATCTCAGTACCTTCTGCATCTACAGCTATGTTTCCCCATCCTACACGAACATTTTCTACTCGCTTAGTTGGTTCAGCATCCCACGCACCTGCGGTAAATTTGTTATATCCAGTACCTCTATCATCCCATGCTCCATCTGCTAATAAACTCATCGTCCAGGCAGTAACCAAATTACCACTAGCATCAAATGCCAAATGATTTGGAATTGGTCCATTAGATTGTAAATCATAAGTAGTTATACCTGAACGATCATAAGGATAACGGGTCTTTAACTTAGGACTTGAAACTCCGGTATTCTTAGCAGGCTCAAAACCAGTTTTAGCAACTTTGTTAAAGACTGCACTTTCGCTTTTAAGTGGCTGCACGACCTTAAATTGAGCGTCGACAAGCCAAACGAAACTAAAAAACAGTAAACTTGTAAAAATTTTTTTCATGTTGTGGTTTTTATTTTTATTAAAATGATATTGGCAAATTTAGGAATAATTAGATTAATTTAAACAAATTTAACATCTGATGTTCATTTTTTGTTGCATAAGGGCTCATCCTCCACGGTTTGCATGTTATTATAATATGGGCTTATACCGATCCTGAAAAGTAATATTATTCTTTAACTACTAAGATGTCAATTACTTATATATCATCAATATCTGTTACGTATTTCTTACAAAGTGAATCTATTATAGTGGAAAGGGGTTTGTATTTAAGACCTAATTCATTATTAGTCAATTCGTTATTATACTCAAATTTAAACGAAGATATCACCACTGTTTCAGAAGTAATAACGGCTTGCTCACCTAATACGCGAGATCTGATAGTATCCAACTTTGCAACAATATGTCCGACAAATGAACTCACTTTTATCCATGGAGGACTTTTGCCAAGGCCATTTGAGATTTCGGATAAAAGCTTTTTATAAGTCCAAGTCTCAGCATGTATGAGATATCTTGTCATCCAATTTTTTTTCTGTAAGATTTTCTCGATGGCTAAAGCTACGTCCCCTGCATAGACCAATCCTACTGTACCGGAAGGGTAAAAAGATAATTTCCTATTTACTCTACTAAATATACTGATCGACCCTTTTGACCAATCCCCAACGCCCAAAATGAGACATGGATGTACTATACAAACCCTTAATCCTTCAGCTTCTCCCCTAAAAATTTCAAGTTCACCCTTGTACTTGGATTTAGCATAATTAGAGTGAAAAACCGGATCGCCAAGTTCATGTTCACTGATAAAATAAGGTGAAATGGATTTAGCTAAGGTAGAAGATGAACTTACATAGATGATTTCCTTGACACCAGTTACCAAACTTGCATTAACCAGGTTTCTGGTTCCTAAATAATTGATTCGATCCAAGGCTTTTTTGTCTGTTGCAGCATAACTCACTTTTGCCGCTAAGTGAATGACCGTGTGAATTCCATCAAGTGCATCTTCTACACTAACAGGATCATTGAGATCCATTTGTCGCCATGTTATCAATGTATTGTTTGGCAACTGATTATGATAAGTTCCGAAAATATTGGTATAACCACTACGAAGGAGTTGGCTAAGTACATATTGACCTAAAAAACCGTTTGCCCCGGTTACCAGTATTAATTTATTTAGCATCCAAATGACTTGTATCTTTTAATTGGATACTATATTCAGCTACAGACCTAATCTGTTGAGTGGTTAACTTGTTTTCAAAAGAGGTCATGATATTGCGTCCTTTAGTAATGACAAGTATCCTTTCATCCAATGTCAGGACAGAATGTTTTAAATCTATAGCTCCATTAGTCTTCAAATCGCCATTTATTCCATGACAAGTGACACAATATTGCTTAAATAAAGTCTTACCATTTTGTAATTTAGATCCATCATTTGGACTATTTTGACAGCTTAAAAGCCAAAAAAAAGGCAAAATCAAACCAACTATTCCAAATTTTTCTTTCATCGGGCACAAAATTCATTAAATAAGCTCGCAATAAGAACTTTTTTGGCTTATAAAAGTTTAATTTGTGCTATTCACTAATTCAATATCGAATTCAAGCATAGCCTAGTTTTTCAAATAAATAGATTTTAGAATGAATTTTACATTAAAATTTTTAGGTTTACTTTTTAGTTGCTTTTTGGTTCAATCCGTCATTGTTGGACAAGAAAGCTTTAACTTAGAACAAGCCATTAAATACAGTCAAGAACATAGTACACGACTTAAGATTCAAAAACTTGACGTTCAGGATGCCAAAGATCAAATCGCTGAATATTATGCTATAGGGTATCCTAAATTAGGTGCAAAGGTCGGATACAGTTATTTTATCAATGTACCTACGAGTATTTTGCCAGATTTTATTTCTCCTGCTATTTATGATATCTTGGTCAAAGAAAAGTTACTCCCAACCAATAATGCATCATTTGGTGGAGGCGTTCCGGTGCAATTTGGAACAAAAAATAATTTGAATGCAAGTTTAGAATTAAGTACTTTAATATTTGATGGGAGTTTTTTTGTAGGGCTAAAGGCTCAAAAACTTTATAAAGAACTCATTACAAAACAAATTGCTCAATCAGAGGCTGATGTTCGCTATCAAGTTACTAAAGCCTATTTAGCTTCATTAGTAGTTAAAGAAAATTTGCAAGTATTAGAAAAGAATCGTTCCAATTTGCAAAATGTATACAAGGAGTTAAATGAAATCTTTAAAGCTGGATTTGTAGAAAAATTAGATGTTGAACGGATTGAATTATCCTTACAACAATTAGATTCTGAAAAAGAAAAATTAGATCGCATTGCAGGAATAACAGAAAACTTGCTTAAATTCCAAATGAATTTTCCATTGGATCAACCACTGATCCAAAGCCAAACTTTAGATGATATTTTAAAATCATCTTATGTAGAAATAATGGATCCAGCTATTCGTCTAAATCCACAAGCAAGACCTGAATATGCTGTAATAGATCAGGCTATCAAATTATCTCAAATTAATATCAAGAGATATAAAGGTTCCTACTTACCCAGTTTGTTTGGATTTGCATCACATCAAGAAAGTTTACAGCGTACTAAATTATTTGATTCCAAAGATAACAGTTGGTTTCCTACTACTGTTGTTGGTTTAAACTTAAATGTTCCCATTTTTGATGGCTTCGATCGTAAGGCAAAAATAAGTAAGGCAAAAACGGTTCTTTTTAGAACAGAACTTCAAAGATCTGAATTTGAACGTGGCGTTCAATTAGAATTTGAAAATGCAAAAACGCAATACATCAATGCCTTAACAAGTTTAGATTCTAGGAAAAAATCCCTTGTATTGGCTGAAAAAATTTACAACACCAGTAAAATAAAATTTAAGGAAGGTGTTGGTTCTTCTTTAGAAATCACCACCGCAGAACGAGACCTTTATCAAGCTCAAGCTAACATATTAGATGCTCAATACAATTTAATTGTAACTAAAGTAGAGTTGGATAAAGCACTGGGTAAAATTTAATGTTTGATGTTTGATCCAAGAGGATAAAATCAATCTTAATTAAAACAAATAAGACCTAACTAATATTTAGCCTTATCGCGTAATCAGTATTTGTGTAACGATACCCTCACTTGCATCAAGGTCTCTGGTACTATTAGCAAAAACTAAATAAATACCTGAAGCTGCTTTTCTGCCAAGATAATCTTTACCGTCCCAGATAGCCTGACCTCCATTGGCTATAGTTTCATACACCAATCGACCTGAGATATCAGTTATTTTAACTCTGGCGTCCCGAGACAATCCAGTAATTGCTATTGGTCCCGAATAATTGGCATTGACAGGATTAGGGAATGCATAAATAGAAGAAGAGAAAACATTTCTAGCTGCAACTGCATCACTGCGATATATTTGAATACCTCCCTCGGTACCTATCCAAACATCACCTGTTTTTTGATCCGGGACAACATCATAGATCACATTACCCATGAGGGGACTATTCTTAGTATTAAAAGACAATACTTGTTCTTCGCCATTCGAAGATTGTACATACAACCCATTTCTGGTACCAAACCATTTACGGTTGGCGCCGTCAATTCCAATACTTATAACACTTTCCGTCTCTAATAAATAGGCAATAATGCCATCTTGATCCACCTTGCGTCGTGAACCTTTACAAGTTCCTTCGAATATAGATGAACCACATTCAAAGACGATAGCCCCCTGATCTGTTCCAACCCAAACATCGCCTTCTAAATCAACTTCAACCGTATTGACGCGATTACTAACCATATTGGTATTCGAATTATTCAACAAGATAGAACGATCATCATTCGGATTATTTGGATCCTGTTCATCGAAAACCAACACTCCTGTGGATTCCCTTGGGATGATCCATTTATATCCGTTATTATCCACTTTTACATCAATCACTTCAGTGGAAATCTCATTCAGCTTATAAGACCGCCAAACCTTATCATTACTGTAAGAAACCAGGGCCTTGCCAGCTAAAAAATCAGCTATCCATAAAGACTTATCTATTTTATTAAAAGCCAATCCTGAAATCCTAACCCTCGTTTCGTCACCAATAGCTACTCCGAGAATCCCATTTGTATTTGATGCATTAAATAAAGTATAGACTTGAGTCACTTTATCATATTCTATTACACCAGCACCAAAACTTGCAAAATATAATTTATTGCCATCGGGATGTTCGACTACTCTCAGGATATCCCGAATGTCATTTTGACTAAATACAGGAACATTTCCTCCATTCATAACATCCCATTGTTTATTTTTATAACTCAATACACCATCTGCTCTATAGACGTAGGTATACTTCGCATCAATCCCTCCACTAGCGACGAAAACACCATCTGAAGTTGGGGTGATTTCATAAAGATTGTTTGAAAACGGGCCATTGACGAAGATGGACTGGCATGGATCATGAATAGAAATTGCTCTTCGGAATCCCCATCTATAATCTGCCATCCATAATACACCTTTCGAGTCTTGAATGGTCGACAAATTTTCAGTTACACAATCACCTGTGAATTCGGTTTTTGATTCATCTTTTTTTATAATTGAAATCTTATTTCCACATGAATTATCACAGGTTAAACCGATCAGGAGGTCAGGTCCTTCAGATGTAAGAAATTGAACAGAATAATTGGATTCTGTAAAAACGGGCTCAAATAAATTTTGATTTAATTGGTATACCGTTGTATTGTCTGAAGTGAATAGTTGATTATTAAAAACTGTCAATGATGGATAATTTACAGTAGGATCCAATCCCATTGGGCCTCCAATCAGGTTCCAACTATTAAAATCCTCAATCAGATTTTTGGTAGAAGGATCAAATACATATAGTCCTTTGTTAGATCCTGAATAGACTTTCCCTTCAAAATTTAAAGTACTATTAATGATTAAATTATTGGTAAATGAAGTAAAAGCCATTCTGTGAGTAACAAGATCTAACGAACTTAATCCATAATCTGCATTGATAAAAACATGAATATCGTCTTCAAAAGTTATACTCCTGATGGTTTTATTGATAGGTACATTATTGTAAATTTGGATATCCGGGATAGCAATAACACCATGTTCTGTTAACAAATCAATCAATCCATCTGAATAGGCAATGACTAAAGTTTTAGTGGCCTTATGAAAATAGATACAGTTGATTTGATTTCCGGATAATCCTTCTGTGCGAGATATTTTTTGAAAGGAGTAATCATTTTTATTAATCTGCAATATGGAAAATCCTGTTGAATAATAAACAAATTCATCAGATTGGGTGACTTGAATTCCTGCATTATAGGGCAAGTGAGTGGTCCAAGATCCTATTGGAAGATCAGATTGGGAAATTAAAATTAATGGGAGGCAAAAAATTAAGAAAAAATATTTAAACATAAATTTAGATGGCTATTGTTGAAATAACAAACGTAATCTAGTGGATTTTATTCTTTAATCAAAGGTACATTTAACCCAGATCACAAAGGAATCCTATTTTAAAAACTCCAATACCGAGGTTTGGCAAAATAGGGTATTTGCATCCATACCGAATAGGTGCAAAATAAACTCATTCTTTTAGATCAATTGTTATTTTTTAATGGGTCTTTAATTGGGGTATGATCATAATTGGAACAACAACATTCAGATAAGTTGGTAATTATATAAAATATAATTAAAATAATGTGCTAACCAAGCAGCACAATTCTATGTACATTCGTTGTATCCTTCAGAAGTCCCTTTCTCTGATCCTGATTTACAATACTTAATCAAGCAGTTCATTAGTTAATTAAACAATTAATTAATATATAAATAGTTATTTTACTTAATATTATATTTTAATCAAATTAATATTCTTTAATATTTTATGACAAGACTTACAATATATGTAACTTTATTCCTAAATTTCTAAACAATTAAATATGCAAAAAATTATTTCTACAATTATTTTAAGTGTTCTGATGATCAGCCAAATGTCTGCTCAAACTATATTTTGGGGCGGACCAGGCAATAAAGATTCAGAATTCAATGGTGGCCTAAACGCTTGGACCACTGAAGGTTTGGCATCTGCCGTAAAGGATTCTGCTAAAAATGCAGTGTGGACGCATTCCAAAACAGCTAATGCTGCACCATTTATCTTTGGCGGAGGAACACCTAGTGCCAATGTCGCAGTAAATTCAAAATCCAAGGCTAATGGTGCAGCGGTTTTCAACTCTGCATATTTAGAGACCAGAGGTGTTTTTGCAAATATTGGTACAGGTAAAGGACCTGCTCCATGTTATCCTAAAGGATCAACGGGTATAACTAGTGGAACCACGGCAACTCAAATCGGGGTCTTAACCAGCCCAATTATTGATTGTTCGGCTCAAACTACAGTAGGTGTATGGTTTTACCAATTGTATTACAAATTCAATGGTACAACTAGCATTGAGGTGACTCATGATGGTGGAACCACTTGGCAAGAATTCCCAATTAATGAGGTTTCTCCTGCGGTTAATGGGAATGTCAATAATAGATTGCTTGTAGATATTACTTCTGCTGCTGCTGGTTTTGCAAACGTACAATTCAGATTTAAATGGTCTGGTGGATTGTATTTCTGGGTCATAGACGATGTATATTTGGCGAATTTGCCTGATAATGATTTAGCATTGAGTCAACCATTTTATACCCCAGGTAGTTACGCTACTCCGCTTTCTCAAATCTGTGGTGATACTTTTGTAATTCAAGCAACGGTATCCAATAAAGGAGGAAAAACTCAACAAAATCTAGTACTTGCAGGTTATGTGACCGATGTTTCGGGACAATTATATTTTGCTGACAGTATCGTAATCGATGATTTGGCTCCTGGTACTTCTGATACTGTTGTAACCAATGGCCGATTCGATCCAAAAGATCTTCCTGTTGGAGAATATAAGATTACCTGGAGAACATATACGCCAGGTGCAACTGATGCTACAACTGCAGATAATTCCATGAGTGCTAAATTCGAAGTAACAGAGACTACTTTTGCTAAAGAGCCTATTGCTGATGATGACGTTCGTGCTGGTGGGCACTATTTATATGGAAATCAATTCCGTACTTCTAATTGTTGGAATCCAAAAGATGATTTCTATGCCACACAGGCTACCATTCAGTTAACATCAACTTCATCTTCTGGTGGGGCTGGTACATTAGACGGTTATCAAGTAGTAGTATACGTTTTAAAAGTGAAAGATGATGTATTAAGTGATTTTAGTAATTTTGAAACAACTAAAGACATTAACGCAGCCGATGGATCATTAGAGATCGTTGGACTAGGAGATTATACTTGTACAGGTGAAGCAGATTTTGACGATATCAATGTTCCATTATTGGATTTTGATGGTAAAAAATTAAGACTTGATCCTGCTACAAGATATTTTGTTGTAGTCGACCATCCTGCTGAGTTGACTGGTGCCGATGTGGTTCGCCATGCAGCTAATCTAACAAGCTTTAAAGATTTTGGAATGGCAACTTTCAATACTCCAGTTTATGTTGAAGCTCAAGGACGATGGTTCACTGGATTCACCGGTAATCCTCAACCTGTTGTACGTTTAGAAATTGAGAATTTATTTGTTGCTAATAAAGATATCAAACAATTAGATGTAAATTCATTAAAGATCAAAACAAACCCTGTGGTTAATAAAACATTGGATTTGACGATCAATTTAGACAAAACATCTGATGCGAACTTAATGATTATGGATCTTCAGGGAAAAGTTATTTCTTCAACTGATCTTCAATCTGTTCAAACTAAAGATATGAGTTTAGATGTTTCATCTTGCAAAGCTGGAAACTATTTTGTAAAACTTTCTACCAAAGACGGTATACGTGCTTTACAATTTAATGTTGCTAAATAAAGTAATATAAAATAATATTTTGAAAAGCCTCGCAATGTTTTGCGGGGCTTTTTTTATGTTAAAATTTTTATCATTTATAATATATTCGTTAGCTTTAATTTTTATTCATAAATATTATTTTAACTTTTAAAATAATGAATAGTTATTGGGCACACTCGATTTTATTTTGTATTTTAATAATGAATGGTGTTCAGGCTCAATACCCAATATTTTGGGGTGGACCGGGCAACAAAGATTCTGAATTCGATGGCGGACTTAATGGATGGACAACAACAGGTTTAGCATCATCAATCCCGGATTCTGCTATAAATGCTGTTTGGACATATTCTAAAACATCGGATGCTCGACCTTTTGTTTTTGGAGGCGGGACTCCTTCTGCAAATGTTCCAATTCATTCATTATCTAATGCGAATGGAGCCGCAGTTTTTAATTCAGCATATTTAGATACCAGAGGAGTCTTTTCAAACCTTGGAACTGATAAAGGTCCTGCCCCTGCATTGTCAAAAATGTATTTTCCTGATAATAAATTTGGAATTCAATCCGGAGTATTGACAAGTCCTAAGATAGACTGTTCATCACAAAGTACAGTGGCCGTTTGGTTCTTTCAATTATACTATAAATTTTATGGCAAAACAAGTATTGAAGTAACACATGATGGTGGCGTGAATTGGCAAGAATTCCCTATTAATATTGAATCGCCCGCTGCAAATAACCATGTTAATAATAGATTGCTGGTGGATATTACTTCTGCTGCTGCTGGATATCCAGAAGTACAATTTAGATTTAAATGGTCCAATGCATTTTACTTCTGGATTATTGATGATGTTTATTTAGTAAATAGGCCAGATCATGATTTAGCTATAACTCATCCTTATTATTCACCAAGTAGTTATGCAATACCTATTTCCCAAACTTGCCAGGACAGTCTTATTTTTAAAGCTGCAATTTCTAATCACGGAAGTAAAACACAACGTGATGTGGTCTTTGCTTGTTATGTCGAAAATAATATGGGTTTAACTTTTTTTTCAGATAGTATCATCATACCTGAATTAAAAGCTAACACAAAAGATTCAATAATTACCTTATCGAATACATTTAAGATTAAAAATCTTCCACACGAGGAAGGAATATATAAAATCATATGGAAAATTTATTCATTAACATCAATAGATGCTATTCCTGAGGATAATATAATCCATGCAAATTTCGAAATAACCGTAGATGATGAATCCATCTTTGCTAAAGAAACAAAAGCAAATGGTAGTCTGCGCTTTCCGGGTAATTATTTGATTGGTGCTCAATATAGAACTCCTGATTGTCTAGATAAGCGGTATGATTTTGAAATAGAAAATGTTCTAGTCCAATTAACATCAACACCAAGTTCTGGCTCAGCAGGAAGGTTAGATGGATACCAAGTTATCGTATATATCTTAAAAGTAAAAGATACAGTTAATGCTGACTTTAGCAATTTTGCATTAGATAGAGATTTTGGTGATTTCAGTGGCTCTCTTGAATTTATCGGTTTAGGAGATTATACCTGTAATGGGGAAGCCAATTTTGAAGATATTTTTGTTCCAGTGACCGATATTAATGAAAAGAAAATAGACTTAGAACCTAATACGAGATATTTTATTTTAGTAGATCATCATTTAGAAATTCCAGGAACATTTAGTATTGAACACGCAGCAGATTTATCTTCTTTGAATGCTTTTGAAACTATACCGTTTAATACTCCTGTTTATCTAAAAGATAAAGGTCTATGGCTAGCAAGCATTCCTGGCAACCCTCAACCAGTATGTAGATTGAAAATTTTTCCAGGATATATTATCGAAACTAATAATAGTATAGCCTTAAGTCAAAATAGTTTAACCATAAAATCGAATCCAGTAATCCATTCCAACTTAGAGTTAAACATACAATTAGAAGAAACATCAGATGCTCAATTGCTCTTTGCAGATATCCATGGAAAAATCATTTCAAAAGAATACTATAAATCCATTGATGAACAGACTGCTATTTTTGATTTATCAAATTATCCAAGTGGAATGTATGTGACGAAATTAATTACAAAACATGGGACCAGAGATTTAATGTTCAGTTATTTGAAATAAAAATAACTGAACACCAATTTCAAAAATTTAATGTAACAATCTCAACCTCTGGTTTCATTTCATTACTTTTTCTCAACATCTTTCGCCGCATCTTCAACATCCTTCGCAGCTTTAGTCAAGTCATCCAAACGTTTCTTACGATCGCTTTGTGTTTCGCTTACAATACCGGTAGATTTTCCATTGAATAAAAATCCTTTGGCATCGGTGTCCAACAGAATAGTTCCATCTTTCACCAGTTCGCCACCAAGCAGCAATTTTGCTAACTCATTGACGATTTCTTTCTGGATTACACGCTTTAATGGACGCGCACCGAACTGTGGTTCGTACCCAAGATCAGCTAATAAACTTAAAGCACTTTCGCTCACTTCTAATGACAAACCCTGCAATTTCAAATTTTTAGTAAGACTCTTGATTTGAATACTTGCTATCTTTTTAATTTCCTCTTTGCTTAATGGAAGAAACATGATTTTATCATCGATACGATTCAGAAATTCCGGACGCACACTTTCTTTTAGTTTTTCAAAAACCTCGATGCGCGTCGTTTCAATAATTTCCATTTTGTGTTTATCTCCAACCGCTTCAAGGTCTTCGAAATTTTCAAGAATAATATCTGAAGCTATATTGGAAGTCATGATGATAATCGTGTTTTTGAAATTAGCAACACGACCCTTATTATCTGTAAGCCTACCATCATCCAAGACTTGCAACAAAATATTAAATGTATCAGGATGTGCTTTTTCAATCTCATCTAAAAGTATGATTGAGTAAGGTTTATTTCTGACTGCTTCTGTAAGTTGACCACCTTCATCATAACCTACATATCCAGGAGGCGCCCCAACTAATCGAGCTACTGCATGTGCCTCCATAAATTCACTCATGTCAATACGAGTCAATGCTTTTTCATCATCAAACAAAACTTCTGCCAAGGCCTTAGCTAATTCCGTCTTCCCTACACCTGTTGGCCCTAAGAAAATAAATGATCCTATTGGTCTATTGGGATCTTGAAGCCCTGCACGGCTTCTTCTAATGGCATCAGAGACAGCTCTAACTGCTTCCAATTGTCCGATCACCCGTTTACCCAATTCACCTTCCATGTGAATCAAACGTTCTCTATCAGATTGCAACATTTTTTGTAATGGAATACCAGTCCATTTACTAACTACTGCAGCAATATCATTTGCTGTTACGGTATCCGAAGAAAATCGCTCTTCCTCAGGCAATAAATGCAATTTATCTTCCGCTTCTTTCAATAATCTTTCTTGCTCTTTAAGATCTCCATATCGAATTTTGGCCACCATTCCGAAATCTGATTCCCGCTCCGCTTTATCAGCTGTACTATTCATGGAATCCATAGTTTTCTTAATCGTCTGAATGGAATCTACAATTTCTTTTTCAGATTTCCATCGTGCACGGATGGAGTCTAATTTTTCTTTAGCATTGGCCAATTGCTCTTCAATAAATTTAATTTTGGTGCTTTCTTTTTCACGTTTTACCGCTTCGCGTTCGATCTCTAATTGTCGCACTCTTCGATCCATTTCATCAACTTCTTCGGGAACACTATCTAATTCCAAACGAAGTTTTGCAGATGCTTCATCGATAAGGTCAATGGCTTTATCCGGTAATTGTCGGTCAGCAATATAGCGATGCGATAATTCTGCAGCAGCGACTAAGGCTTCATCTAGTATGGCTACTTTATGATATACTTCATATTTGTCTTGCACACCGCGAAGTATAGAAATGGTATCTTCTACCGAAGGTTCTTCAATGATAACAGGCTGAAATCTTCTTACTAACGCTTTATCGTTCTCAAAATATTTTTGGTACTCATCTAATGTTGTTGCACCTATAGTATGCATATCACCACGGGCTAATGCCGGCTTTAAAATGTTAGCTGCATCCATGGCTCCACTTCCACCACCTGCACCAATCAAAGTATGAATTTCATCAATGAACAATATGATTTTGCCATTTGATTCCGTCACTTCTTTTACTACAGCTTTAAGTCTTTCCTCGAACTCTCCCTTATATTTTGCTCCGGCTATTAATGCAGAAATATCTAAATTAAATATTCGTTTGTCCTGTAAATTTTCAGGAATATCTTTTTTAACTATTCTCCAGGCTATACCTTCTATGATGGCAGTCTTTCCAACACCAGCTTCGCCAATGAGTATCGGATTGTTCTTTTTTCGTCTTGAAAGAATATGTAAAATTCTTCGAATCTCTTCATCGCGACCTATAATCGGATCCATCTTACCACTTTCTGCAGCAGCGGTGAAATCTATTGCATATTTATTTAAAGCATTAAATTGCTCATCTCCACTGGCTTCGGTTACTTTCTTCCCCTTTCTCAATTCCATTACAGCGGATTTTAATCCTTCTAATGTTATTTGATTCGCCTTTAATATTTTTGCTACAGCATCGTTGTTTTTCAAAAATGCCATTAAGATTAATTCGAGTGTTATAAACTCATCACCGAATTCTTCCATCAGTCTTTTGGCAGTGATTAATACCTGATTTGCTTCTCCTGAAAGATATTGCTTGTCGGAGCCTTGGATTTTTGGAGTGGTTCGAATGGCAGTGTCCAATTCAAACTTAATCTTTTGAGTATTCGCACCCATCTTTTGAAACAAGAACTCCGCTAACTTTTCATCTGTTTCTATGACCCCTTTACAAAGATGGACGGCTTCAACAACTTGTTGACTCAGATTAGCTGCAATCTCTTGCGCTTTTAGGATGGCATCCTGAGCTTTTATGGTAAAATTTTCATATGTCATTTTGTATCTTTTATTGAATTGATATCAAAATACTCACCAAATTACATAATATGAAAATTTGTCATAAATTAATAGCTAATTTGAGACATTAGTTCTTAATAACCAGTTATTTATCTGCCAATATTTCCGATTATTGTATAATGTTGATTAGTAAACAGTTTGTCCTGCAGTTTAATTTTTAATATCGTATCAGCTTTAAATGATGGGTGTTCACTTCAAATCCATAACTTCGATTGAATTTTGATGTTCGTCACATTTATCATTTTCAGATGTTGATTCATCCAACATTTGTCTGAAAAGCAAATCTTAAGTGATAGATCATATATTAATAAAAAGCTTTTATTTCTGTGATTAAATTAAGCTTGGTCAAGAATTTGAACCCATTCATCAATTATTGAGGCTATTTGATACCATTTTTAAGGTGCGTCAAACTCTGATCATGATCTTTGCATCCTTAATATAAACAAAATAAAAAAACTAATCATGAAAAATTTAATTAAATTGAAATGGCTTCTTTTGGTTTTAGGAGCCTTCATCTTTGAAAATAACATGAATGCCCAAGGTTGTGTAGCTGTTAGAGCTACCGGCTGTTCAGGAACCACAAACAGTTCTACGCTTTTAAAAAACCAATTGGAATTCAGCACTAATTTCCGCTATTTTGAATCACACCGACATTTTGTTGGAGATGTCGAACAAAAAGAACGAGAAGAGCTTCATACTGAAGTTAGAATTAAGTCCTTTGCTTATGACTTTGGGTTCAATTATGGCTTATCTGACCGATTTTTTGTTAATTTCTCCGTACCTTTTGTTATCAATAACCGATCTAATAATCATTATACAGACAAAGCGGGTGTAGCTAAAAGATTTAGCGTACAAGGCAGAGGATTAGGTGACATCAGAGCTACGGGATACTATTGGATTTTAGCTCCTAAACCTGAGAAGAAATTATCCTTACTTGGAGGTTTAGGTGTAAAATTACCTACCGGAGATCCTAGTCAGATTGATGTATTCCATGCCTTGAGTTCAAAAGGTAAAGACAGCACTTATTTTAAAATTGTGGATCAGGCTATCCAACCCGGTGATGCAGGATTTGGTGTCAGCCTTGAATCTCAAATCAATTATAGCATTGCTCCTAAGTTGAACCTGTATGCATCAGGCTATTATTTATTCCAACCACAAGAAACCAGCAATGTACTTAGAAATACTGCGTTATCAGAAACAGATACTATACAAAACTATCTGTCCATAACAGATCAGTTTTTGGCTCGAGTAGGTGTAAGTGCACAACCCTTAAGTAACAAATATCCACTAACAATAAGCCTAGGTGGTCGTCTGGAAGGAGTTCCGTCACATGATGCTATTGGAGGAAGCAACGGTCGCAGAAGACCAGGGTACACAGTTACTGCAGAACCTGCAATTAACTATGATTTTGGATCTGATCGAATTAATTTTTCAATTCCGATTTCTCTGTACCGCAATCGCACAAAGAGTGTTTATGATTTATCAGATCCAACAGGAAAGGCTCACGGTGATGCAGCATTTGCTGATTATTCCATTAATGTTAGTTACGTACATAGATTTGGATCATCACATGTAAGGATGTAAAAATCACTGTTGATAACTATTTGTCAGAATTCTAAATAGTTATGAATATCTGATTTAATTTTTTTGTTTTTCGTAGCAAATCTCTAGCTATAAGTGCCCATATTATTCATGGGCACTTTTTTTTTATATATATGCTAAATTTTAAAATAAAACCTAATAGAAATAAATATAATGGGAACACTCGTTTTTGAAAAATGCTCTTTACTATTGACAAAACTAACATTAGGTCGAGTTATTAATCTTGCAGAAACAAACGTTTAACTCTTGGAGAAATTCTGCATAAAATTTCATACGGAATGGTTTCCGCAGCTTTGGCTAACTGTTCTATTGTATTGGTAATGCCAAATATTTCAACTTCATCTCCAACTTTAACACCTTCAATATGACTAACATCTACCATGGTCATATCCATACACACAACACCTATAATAGGAGCTTTATGTTTTTGAATGGCTACACAATAATTATTTTTTGAAATATTTCGTGGCAATCCATCAGCATACCCTAGACTTAGAACTGCTATTTTTGAATTCCTATTTACTTTACCTGAACGATTATAACTGACTGTTTCCCCTTCATTGATTTCATTAATTTGACTAATTCTTGTTTTTAATGTATGCACTTTTTCTAGCATGCTAAACATGTGTGGATCTGAATCAATACCATAAAGGCCGATACCAAGCCGCACCATATCGTATTGTAAATGTGGATGTCTGCTGATACCAGAACTATTGATTAAATGAAGCATGGGTTTATATCCAAGGGATTGAATTAACTGGTGTGTCATGGCATCGAACCGGGACTTTTGAAGTAAAGTAAATTCATCAAAATCAACTTGATCACTTGCTGCAAGGTGACTAAAAATACTTACTACTTTAATTTGTTTTTGGTGTCGCAATACTTGGATCAATTCAGGAATTTCTTGTTCTAAAAAGCCAAGGCGATGCATGCCTGTATCTAATTTAATATGTATTTCTAAGGACATGGAAGTGCCCATTTCCTGTATCAACCTATACAATTGAACCATGGAAAAAATTTCCGGTTCAAGTTGGTTTTCAAATAAATTTTTGAAATCTGTTGTCCCGGTATTCATGACTAAAATCGGACATTGAATTCCCTTTTGTCTAAGTATAATTCCTTCGTCGGCATAGGCTACTGCCAAATAATCAATTCCCTTATGATCCAAATATCTGGCTACTTCATAATGCCCGCTTCCGTAGGCAGCAGCTTTAACCACCGCCATAATTTTTGTTTTAGCATTTAAATGCTTTTTATAAATAGAAATATTATGAGCTATGGATTTTAAATTGATTTCTAATATGGTATCATGTTTGGAAAGTGAATATTCATTAAAAAATTGTTCCAATTTAAATTTTCGTGCACCTTTAATTAATATCAGTTCATTTCGCAAATTCAATGATTCATGTTCCGCAATGAAATCCTCTGTATTAATAAAAGAATAAAATAAAATAGATTTAGGAAGTAAATGTTGTATTTCTGTGATTTGATAGCCAATAGCAATTAACTTACTAAATCGATACTTCTGAATCAATGCAATCAGTTCCTGACTCCATTCAGAAAAAGGCCTGTGATCTCCAAAATCAGAAATAATTAATGTTCTGTTTAATTCCACATTTTGTTGTTCTACAAACCGACATGCTAGCTCTAAGGATTTTAGATCAAGACTATAACTATCATTAATTAATATACAGCCATGAAGCCCTTCTTTTTGTTCCAGACGCATACTTAATCCGTGTAACAACAAGATTCTTTTTTGAATATCTGCAGATTCAATCTCAAAGTAAATGGATGCTATAATGCAATGCAAGCAATTCTCAATAGAAGCATCATCAACAAATGGTATTTGGAAATGATAAGGTTGATGGTTAAAAAGAAACTCTACCTTGGTATGATTTAATTGATCTATAGTTTTTACAACATAAATTTCAGCATCCTTATTAAATCCCCAACCAATAGCGCTGGAATTCACTTTCAATACTTCATGTATTTCTGGATAATCACTGCAGTACAAGATTTTATCAACATGCTTGAATAATTTAATTTTTTCTGCAACTTTATCTTCTATCGAATTAAATCCAGAATGATGTGCATCACCAATATTCGTTATGATACCAAATGTTGGATGGATCATTTGTTCCAATACTTCAATTTCTTCATAGGTTGAAATCCCTGCTTCAAAAATTCCGAACTCATCCGTATTATTGAGCTCCAAAACAGAAAGTGCCACACCTAATTGAGAATTATAACTTTTAGGACTTTTGCAAACCTGAAGATCTCCTTGAAGTAATTGAGCGAGCCATTCCTTAACGATGGTTTTTCCATTACTTCCTGTTATTCCTATAACAGGGATAGAAAATTTTCTACGATAATGGATGGCCAAAATCTGAAGCGCATGCACAGTATTTTTTACTTTAAGCACATATCCGGAAACTTTCGGAATAGCATCTGCATGTGTTACAAAAACCCGAACCCCTTTTTTTGACAATGCCGGAATAAAATGATGTCCCTGGGTATACTGACCATCCAGCGCAAAAAAAATAGTTTTCTCTGGGAATAGAATATGTCTGCTATCCGTTTCAATTTTCGAAATACATATATCATCTTCTGATTCTTGTATGACATCAGCTCCTATAATATCAATTATTTCTGCAATACTTATGGGTGTCATTTTAAATCAAATCCAATATCCTTTCTATAATTTTTTCCTTCGAATTGAATTTTATCGCAGGTCTTAAGACTTTTATTAACAGAAGATTGCCTGCTTTTTCCTAAAGAAGTAATGGCAAATACACGTCCGCCATCGGTGACCAATTGTCCATTTACTAATTTAGTACCCGAATAGAAAACGTGACTTTGCGAAATCTGTTCATGGCCTGAAATGACTTTCCCTTTTTCAAATGCTCCGGGATATCCTCCGCTTACCAGACATACAGTTGCGGCTGTGTCCGTCTTTATAGATATCATAGATTGTGAAAGCGTATGTTCCTGACACGCAATAAAGAGTTGGATGAGGTCCGTATTTAATCTTGGCATAATGGCTTCTGTTTCTGGATCTCCAAGTCTACAATTATATTCGATAACATATGGATCTTCACCCACTTTAATCAAGCCAAAAAATATAAATCCCTGATATGGAATTTGGTCTGCTTGTAATCCATTAATGGTGGGCGCAATGATTTGATGCATCACTTTCTCTATCATGTCTTCATCAAAAAAAGAGACCGGAGAGATCGCACCCATTCCACCCGTATTAAGACCTGTGTCACCTTCACCAATTCGCTTGTAATCTTTAGCTTCAGGCAGGATGACATATTGTTCGCCATTCGTTAAAACAAAAACAGAAAATTCTATACCCTGCAGAAATTCTTCAATTACGACTTGTGAAGATGCATCCCCAAATTTACCTTCCAACATAGATCTGAATTCAGTCTTTGCATCATCCAATGTTTCACAAATCAACACCCCTTTTCCTGCTGCTAATCCATTTGCTTTTAAAACAATGGGTAGATTCATGGAATCCATAAATAAACAACCGGCTTCTATTTCTTGATGATTAAAGGTTCTATATGCTGCTGTTGGAATTTGATGGCGCGACATAAACTCCTTTGCAAATGACTTACTTGATTCCAACTGAGCTCCTTGTTGATTAGGTCCTATTAAAATCAGTTTATGTGATTGGACTAAATCTTGAAGCTGATCCATAATACCATCAGCTAAGGGGCCTTCGGGGCCACACAATACAATGTTGATATCATTTTGAATAATGGCTTGTTTCAAACCATCAATATCAGCTAATTCTATATCTAAATGGATACACAGACTATTAATTCCAGGATTTCCGGGAATACTGTATAACTCATTCACTAAACCGCTTTGTTTAATTTTCCATGCCAGGGCATGCTCTCTTCCACCTGACCCAATAATTAATATATTTTTTTTCACAAGATTAACATCTTTATTTGTAATGATAGAAATGGTATTTTAGTTGTTTCTCAATCAACTATCGTAATTCATTCGAAAACTAATTTAAATGATACCTTATGATTACTTTAAAATTCTTAATTCACGACGTAATATTTTTCCAATATTTGTTTTCGGCAATGAAACTCTAAATTCAATGTTGCGAGGTAATTTATAATTGGTTAAATTTTGTTTGCAATAATCCATGACTTCTTCTTCAGTTAAAGAACTATCTTTTTTAACAATAAAAACTTTCACACTTTCACCGGATTTTTCATCAGGAACTCCAATAGCAGCTGCTTCTAATATTTTAGGATGAGCCACCAATACTTCTTCAATTTCGTTTGGATAGACATTAAAACCTGATACCAAAATCATGTCCTTAATCCGGTCTACAATTTTGAAAAAACCATGTTCATCCATAATACCTACATCACCGGTACACAACCATCCATCTTTAATGGTTAGATTCGTTTCATCCGGTTGGTTGTAATATCCCTTCATAACCTGTGGGCCTTTAACCTGAATTTCGCCCTCCTCATTAATTCCACATACATGGCCTGATTTGTCCACGAGTCGAATATCTGTAGAAGGAACTGGAATTCCGATATAACCCAACCTACCTGTCCCATCCAAGGGATTAAGACTTACTACGGGTGATGTCTCTGTCATTCCAAATCCTTCTGCAAGATAACAGCCGGTCACTTTCTGCCATTCAGTAGCAATTGATTTTTGAACGGCCATTCCACCTCCTACTGAAGCTTTTAAATGACTAAAATTAATTTTTTCAAATCCAGGATAATTTAATAAAGCATTATACAATGTATTCACTCCGGTCATCAAACTAATGGGATATTTTTTAAATGCAGCAACTATGCTACCAATGTCTCTTGCATTTACGATAAGTACCGTAGTAGCACCTATGGACATCATCGCCAAAATATTTACAGCAAATGCGAATATGTGATACATAGGTAAGGGTGACAAAGTAACTTCTTTTCCTTCTTCAAGGTAGTAGCAAATAACAGCTTTTATTTGCTCAACATTAGCAACTAAATTCCGATTCGTCAACATGGTTCCTTTACTTACACCTGTAGTTCCTCCTGTGTATTGCAATAAAATAACGTCTTCCCGATTCGATTCGAAAGGTACTATTTTATATTTCTTGCCATGATCCAAAGCTGTAGTAAAATCAATTGCGTTCGGGATATTAAATTTTGGAACCAGACATTTCACATATTTGACCATGAAATCTATGAACTTACCTTTTACACCACCCACTAATTCTCCAATCGAGGTAGTGATCACAATTTCAATTTTTGTTTTAGCAATAATTTTTTCTAAATTAGCTGCAAAATTTTCTGCGATTACAATGGCCTTAGCACCGGAATCACAAAACTGATATTCCATTTCACGAGGCGTATAGAGTGGATTTGAATTGACAATAATCAGACCCGCACGAAGAGCACCAAATATTGCTATCGGATATTGAAATAAATTAGGCATCATTAAAGCTATCCGATCGCCTGGTTTAAGTCCTCTGGAATGCAAATAAGCACCAAATTGTTCAGAGTACTCATCCAATTGCTTATAAGTAAGCTTTGCACCCATACAAATAAATGCAGTCTTGGATTCAAACTTCTTGAACATTTCTGAAGCAAATGCAATCAAAGAAGAATAGGCATCTGGATTAATATTAGCTGGAACTCCTGCAGGATAATGTTTTAGCCACGGTCTAGACTCCATGAATGTTCTATTTTGACCTCAAAATAAGGCGAATGATTCAAATTTGCATTAATTTTCTAAATAATGCCATTTATTTACCAATACTTTAACGTATCAATTTGTTTTTTAATTAATTATACATAAATAAAATACATATGTATTATTGAAAATCGCGTTGCCATTCGGACAGCTGGTTGATGAAAATGAAATAAAAGGCAAGGTAAAAAAACATACATCATCAAAAACTAAATAATGAGTTAGGATGGATTCATCCCAAATCCTATTTAAATTTTATTCTAAAACTTATTCAATTACCTCAATAATTTTCTACTTGCTTTAAACAACTTAATATTTAATTTTCTGGCATAGAGATTTGCATTTTGAGTGTATTTTGATTTAGGATCATCGATACTATTGATCCAAGTTGATAATGTATTAACTCGTTGATATTTTGGAAACGGACTTGAATAATTTATACCCAAAGTATCCACAAACAAAAAAGCTTCTAAATGTTGATTAGGGGTTTCATCATGTTTCAAAATGACGATGTTACTATTTCCAATTCTATTTTCTACAACTTCATGTAATAAACTATCCAAGAAAATAGCTCCAAAGAAGTGGCTCTTTTTTAATTCAGCATGTCGTTTATCATAATAAAAATAAATCGGACAAAACTTAAATTGAAGCCGCATAGCCTGAATGAATGCCAAATTAAATGAATCACGCCGATTTGTAATCTTTACTATGTCTTGAATTAATTGTTTTTCCCGTGCAGAGCAAATTACAGCACGATCTAAGTCTTTATTTAATGCTGATATTTTTTTGGACTCACTTTTTAAACGAACCAATAGCTGGCCGTCTTTTAAATGTTCCAATGCATTCCAAGACTTATTGTCCATAGACTCCAGCAAATCATCATCAAGAGCTAAATCTGCATTGCTTTTACTCCTATTTTGACCATTCATAGGCTCAATTAATAAAATGTTAAAATGGATCAAAAGTAAGAACAAGATATACCGTTCACCAACTATTTTTACGTTCATAAGCATTGCATTTGGAAATTTTAACAATGCAAATTTCATAAATTCATTTACGATTTAATATAAAAATTAATTCTTATGTCACAATACATTGATATAGAAGCTATTAATCAACAAATTGGAATAGAAAGTGCCTTTGTAGATCGACTTCAGGAAGCACACAGCAGGATCATCGTTGGACAAAAACACATTATGAATCGAATGTTGTTGGGTTTGTTGACCAGAGGCCATATCTTATTAGAAGGCTTACCGGGCTTAGCCAAAACTTTAGCTATTAAAACCTTAGCTAATTCCATAGATGCCACTTTTAATCGGATACAGTTTACACCTGATCTACTTCCTGCTGATATCATTGGAACCCTAATATATAATCCCGGAGATCACCAATTTTCTGTACGCAAAGGTCCAATATTTGCCCATTTCATTTTAGCTGACGAGATTAATAGAGCTCCTGCTAAAGTTCAATCAGCACTTCTGGAAGCTATGCAGGAGAGGCAAGTCACACTAGGGAAAGAAACATTTAAACTTGAAGAGCCCTTTCTCGTTTTGGCAACACAGAATCCCATCGAACAAGAAGGAACTTATCCATTACCTGAAGCACAGGTGGATCGATTTATGATGAAAGTCAATGTCACTTATCCTACAATGGAAGAAGAACTTGATATTATGCGAAAAAATTTGTCCGGAGACATACTAACTCAAATAACTCCGGTTATACATCCTGAAGATATTCTTAAAGCCCGTAAAGCAGTATCTAAAATTTATATGGATGAACGGATTGAAAAATATATACTCAATTTAGTATTTGCAACACGGAATCCTGAACTTTTTAAACTAAAAGAAATACAATTGCTCATTAATTATGGTGCATCTCCAAGAGCAAGTATTTTTTTAGCACAAGCAGCTAAAGCAAATGCATTTATTAACCATAGAGGCTTTGTAATTCCTGAAGATGTAACCAGTATTGTCAAAGACATTTTCCGACATAGAATTGGACTAAGCTATGAAGCCGAAGCTGAAAATATAACACAAGACCAAATCATTTCAACTATATTATCGAAAGTAGAAGTTCCATAAATGCAACTCAATCGACACGATAATTATTTTTCTTTTATACCTCCTTTCCCTTTGAAATGGATTTGGATGGGACTCTTATTTTTAAATCTAATTGTATATGATTTAACTGCACAAATCAATCTTAAAACACAAGATGTTGTAGATTTATTTGAGGACCACCATCATGGGATTTGGATCAATCATTTTACAGGTTCTAATTCGGAACAGGATCAAATCATTCTAAGCTTAGGAAATGACCAAAAAGATTACAAAGGAATCATACAAAATTTAAGTACTAGAACCATCACTTTTATTGAAGGAACATATATTCCAGATACTTTAAAATGCATCATTACAGATTCCACTGGAACTATACTTGGTACTTTGCTTGGAAGTTTTCAAGATAGTTTTTTAACTGCCCGTATTCTTTATAATTATAAAAAACAAGGAAGTCTCATTCAACTCAAACAAATACCTCGAATACAATCTAAACTACTAGACTGTCCACCACAATTGAATTATTTCAGCAGTAAAATGGATTCGATGAAGTATCGGATTTTTATCCAAAATAACGGAGATGGAATAATCATGGGAAGATTAGAGAATTGGATTGATACCATTACCTATATATTAAGAGGAAATTGTGTCAATGAATCATGTAATCGTTCTGTTGTAAATGTATACAATCTCAATAATATAAAACTGGGACAAATTCAAATCGATGTCAAAAACTCAAACATACATTTATCTAAACTAACAAGAGTATTTGATTCATTAAATCTTAAAATTGCAAAAAACTATCCCTTTGCATGCAAAACAAATACATTTAATTCCAGTTTTTTGTCTGCTCAATATCTTCATCTTGATGACAAAGCTTATATAAAATGGATTAATGATTACATTATCCAATACAATCAAAAATTAGCTTTTGAGCAAACAGGTACAGATAGTGCCCATTTACAAAAATCATTTTTAACCATGGACGTGGCATGGATTAGTGATTATTGGATTAGTGGATATATTCTCATCACAGAAAGTAATAATAAAACTAAAAAATCTTCTTTCAATTATAGTTTTAGACAAAATGAAAATCTCGATATAGCGGATTTATTTGAAAAAGAAGTTGACATAAAACTATTAATTGATCCTTTGATTCATGATCAAAAAACAAAATTGGCTGCATCAGGGACAAAGGGATATAAACACTTCATCATGAATGATGAATTTAAACATTGGACATTGTGGCCTCAAGGGATTTGTTTTTCATCTGAAGTCAATACCATTTGGGGAACCCAACACCTATTAATACCCTATAAACTTTTAAAAAATCAAATACGAAAGAATGGACCTTTAAAACGTGTATTATAATATCATGGAGACCCAAGAATTATTAAACCAAGTAAGAAAGATAGAAATCAAGACTAAAGGATTAAGTCATCACCTTTTTTCTGGAGCCTATCACAGTGTATTTAAAGGTCGCGGGATGTCTTTTTCAGAGATTCGGGAATATAGTATTGGTGACGATATCAGACACATTGATTGGAATGTAACTGCACGTGCAGGCCAAACCTACATGAAAGTTTTTGAAGAAGAACGCGAATTAACATTAATGTTATTAATTGATATTAGTCCTTCTACTTATTTTGGTTCGACAACTCAGTCAAAAGCGGAATGGATTGCTGAAATGGCTGCTGTACTGGCATTTTCTGCCACACAAAACCAAGATAAAGTTGGATTATTATTATTTAGTGATAAAATACATTTATTCATTCCGCCAAAAAAAGGAAAACAACATATACTTCGCATTATTCGGGAAATACTCGTGAGTCGGAATGACGCTAAAGGAACCAATCTTGACATTCCATTAAAATATTTAAACAGTGTCCTCAATAAAAAAAGCATCTGTTTTGTTTGTTCTGATTTTCAATGCCCCATACCTGAAACGACTATAAGAATTGTTGCAAAAAAACATGATCTGATTGGATTGCAAATATTAGATCCATTGGAACAGGAAATTCCAAATGTTGGCCTAATAGCATTAACAGATTCTGAAACTGGTCATGAGATGATCATTGATAGTTCTGATCCCAATATGAATCAAATAATATCCCAACACCACTTACAAAATAATAACCGCATTAAATCTATTTTTTCAAAATCGAATGCAGATTTTTTAAGTATGGATATTCAAAATAATTATATTAAGACACTCATTAAATTTTTTAAAAGCAGAAAGTAATATGCGCTTGTTGATCATATTAATTATTACTTCTTTTTTTGATACACAAGTATTTGCACAATCGCATTTTAGTCAATCTGTAGATTCTACACATATGTGGATTGGTGATCAACAATACCTCCATCAGAGGTCTGCAAGCAATCAAATTGCTGATGATCCCATAAATGTATTGGATACCTTGTCATGGATGGAAATATTGGATCGAGGTTCATGGACCAAACAGGAGGATGGAAGCTTTATCAGAGATGTAAAATTTACTGTTTTTGATAGTGGTTATTTTGAAATACCTATTTTTCAGATCTCATTAAATCAAGATACATTTAAAACCAATCCAATTGGAATAACGGTTAATTATTTGCCAGATGATAGCCAACAACTCCTTCCAATAAAAGATATCCAAGAAACCAAAGGACCTAGTCCGATTTTGATGTATGCTGTTATAATATTCTGCTTTATTATATTCATGCTGATCATCCTTTATTATTTTTTCAAAGCTGATAAACTGAAACCAGGTAAAATTATTTATCAGGAAGTCATGTCTCCTTATGAAAAAGCGCTCTCGGAATTAAACAAACTAGAACAAAAAAAATATTGGCAACAAGACCAATTGAAAGTATATTATGATAAACTCAATGAAATACTGAGATCCTATCTGGCAGAAGGATTTAAAATAAATGCCTTAGAATTAACTTCTAAAGAAATTATCCAAAACATAGAAGAAAAAAATATTCAATTCAATCAATTGGATTTATTGAAACAGAATATTAAAATTTCTGACCTGGTTAAATTCGCAAATTTGACTCCGGATATTCATACCCATTCCGACTTGATGAAACAAGCTCATAAATTTGTAGCATCTAACAAGTCCCTTTCAGAAGAAATAATGGCCATTAACATCGTGCATTGGAATCAACTATTAGGAACTGAACTTGCCAAACAATTTGAAAATCCAAATGAAATTCCTCCAGATATTTTGTTACAACTTAAGCGTGATGATACCTTAGAAACACTAAGCTTAATTTCTTCCATGGTTGTAAAAAATCAATTTCAACTGCCTGCTACTTGGGTAGCTTTGCATCAATCGAAATTAGGTCAATTGTCTAGATGGCATTATAATCTTATGATGCAAAATAATCAGCAATGGGTTAACGTACTTCTGATGATTGTTTTAATACCGCTCCTCACTTTATTTCTTCCTTTTCTAATGATCATCGCCTTAATGAAAAAAGAAGCGATATTTTCAAGAGGAATTTTTGTTTTGAGTAAACATAATAAATTAATGGTAAATCAAAATAAATTATCATGAGCCAGTGGTTTAATCAGATCGAATGGTATAGTCCATACATGTTAATCCTATTAGGAATCATACCTTTTTTGCTGTATCGGGAAGTTAAACAAGCGTCCAAACATTCAGCCAGTTTAATTTATCCATCATTTGATGCCTTTAAGCCACAAGTAAGTTGGAAATTAAAATTATATCAAAGTATTCCTTATTTAAAATATCTGGCATTAGTATTTCTAATTATTGCATTGGCAAGACCGCAATGGGTATTGCGAGAAGAAAAAATTGATGCTGAAGGAATTGATATATTCCTGGTTATGGATTTGTCATCAAGTATGTTGTCGCAAGATTTCAACCCCAATCGATTAGAAATAAGTAAATTGGTTGCCATAGATTTTGTAAAGAAAAGATCATATGATAGAATTGGTCTTGTGGGTTTCTCAGGTGAAGGCTTTACGCAATGTCCATTAACCGTAGATCATCAAATTCTGACTAATCTGTTAAGTCAATTAGAATGTGGTTATTTAAATGATGGCACTGCAATCGGCCTAGGATTATCTACAGCGATTAATCGTTTGAAAGATGATAGTTTGACCCACAGCAAAGTCATTATATTATTAACGGATGGGGTCAACAATGCGGGTGAAATATCGCCAGATCTGGCAGCTGAAATGTCCAAAGTCTTTAATATTAAAATTTATGCCATTGGCGTAGGATCAACTGGTGAAGCCTACTCCCCTGTAGGAAGACAGGCTAATGGTGAATTTGTATTTGGTATGGCTCCTGTCAATATTGATGAAAACCTACTCCGAAAGATAACTTCCGAAACCGGAGGAATTTATTATCGGGCAACCAATCAAAACGAGTTGCAACAAATCTATCAGGAAATAGATCGCCTTGAAAAGACAAAAATAGAAGTAAAAGTATTTAAACGTTTTTCTGAAGAATATAGATTTTTCTTATTGATTGGATTAATCTTAATTGTCCTTGCGTGGATCATTCGTATCACCTTTAATAGACTCATGCCATAATATGTTTAAGATAGATTCCATAGCATATCTTACTTTATTGTTGATCATTCCTGTGATATATGGGGTTTATTATTTTATAAAGTTGAATGCCGTTCAACTGTGGTCTCGATTAGGAATAAGTAATCAACTCAAAAAATCCTGGCAATCGAATACGGCATTACAACGAACCAAATTCATACTTTTTTTGAGTATACTTTTTTTATTAATCATTGCACTAGCTAATCCACAGTTTGGTTTAAAAAAAGAAAAAGTAAAAACCCAAAATACAGAAATATTCATTGCTCTGGATATCTCACAAAGTATGATGGGTTCTGATATTAAACCCAATCGCTTATTGCGAAGTAAATTGTTAATTAAACAATTGCTAGAACATTTCCGAAGTGATCGTATTGGTTTAATTACATTTGCCGGAGAAGCTTATCTACAATCACCTTTGACCACAGACATGGCTACCATTCAATTATTGTCTAATATGATTGAAACCCATATGGCCAGCACACCAGGCACCTCACTTTCAGCTGCCATAGAACTAGCTAGGAAATCATTTCCTGATAAAGAAGGATTTCATAAAATGCTCATCTTAATTACTGATGGGGAAGATCATGAAGGTGAAGCTATAGAGCAAGCTAAATTAGCTGCAAAAGAAGGTATTAGTATCGTTACCATTCCTATAGGTACCGAAGAAGGATCCTATATTCCAAACCAAGAATCAACTGGTGAATCTTTTAAACGAGATAATAAAGGCAATTTAGTCAAAACCATTCCAAACAGGAAACTGTTATCTGAGATAGCAGATATAAGTTCCGGGACATCATTAGAAATTGATCAGGGAGATGCATTATTTGAACAGTTGACAAAACGGGTTCAATTGATGGCAAAAAAAGATGTAACTTTTCAATCATTTAATGAGTATCAATCTTATTTTCAATGGCCGCTTGGTATTGCGATTCTTTTATTAATCATAGACTGTTATTTAATTTATAAGAAGAGACATGTTTAGGATATTATTGGTATTCCATTTCTTATTGCTCAGTAGTATGGCGTCAGGTCAAGCACTTAATCCCTATGCTCAAAAAGGTGATCGCATGTATAGAGATTCCAATTATGTTGGAGCAGAAGAAGCTTATCGGAAAGCTAATGCAGAAAACCCAAGTTTTAATTTTCAGTACAACTTAGCCAACAGTCTTTACCAACAAGGAAGAATTAAAGAGGCACAATCTGCTTATGAAAAAAGTATTTCGAATTCATCCACTACACCTCAACAATTATCATCAGCATATTACAATTTAGGCAACACGAATTTTCATAATAAAGCCTATGATAAAAGCATTGAAGCTTATAAAGAATCATTGAAGTTAAATCCAAAAGATGCTGCAGCAAAAATAAATTTAGCTCAGGCGAAAAGAATGAAAGTCCAACAGCAGGAGCAACAGCAGCAAAATAAACAACAAGAACAAAAACAACAGGATCAAAAAGACCAAAATCAACAAGAACAAAAAAACCAACAGCAAAACGAAAAAAATGCAGATCAAAAAAAGATAGATAATTCACAGGATGATCCTAAAGAGAAAAAAGAAGATCAAGGTGGAACTGAAGAAAAAAAATTAACCAAAGAAGAAGCCAATCAATTACTAAAAATGGTGGAAGACAAGGATAAAAAAGTTAAGGAACGTTTACAACAACAGAATCGCAAACGTGTTCCCAAAGACAAAGATTGGTAATAAATAAAATACATTAACTTAATCTATTCAATATGAAAAAACTCATTTTATTAATTTGCTGTTTTTCCTTCTACAAGCTGAGCGCACAAAATGAAGCACTCAAAGTCGAGGTTAGCTCAGATACCATATTATTGGGTAATTATTTTGAAGTTAAGTTCATTCTTCAAAATGTAGATGGTGAATTTATTGCACCTCAATTTCCCGGTTTAAAAATAATTGCAGGGCCTAATCGGGCTTCGAGTTATTCTTATATCAATGGTACCATTAACCAAAGTTCAAGTTATGTGTATTATTTAAAACCTGAACTCGAAGGAGATTATATCATTGATCCTGCTATACTTAAAACCAATGATGGTGAATTAAAAACACCACAACTCAAAATTTTTGTTGCGTCCAATCCAAATAATATAAGGCAAAATCCGAGTCGGACTTACGAAATGGATGACCCATTAATTATCACACCACCAACTGTCCCTCAAAAGAATAAGAAAAAAGTTTATAAAATATAATGCGCATATTACAACTACTTTTTTTATTCCTGAGCATTTCAATATCATTGAAATCCCAAGTTAGTTTTGAAGCTACATCAGATGCTAAACAAGTATTAACCGGGAGTACTTTTCAGGTACAGTTTACTTTACACAATGCAGAGGGTGGTTCATTTACAGCTCCGGACTTTGGAGGTCTACAAATAGTACAAGGACCAAGTCAGTCTATGCAGACTTCTATTATTAATGGAAGCATGAGTTCATCATTATCGTATGTTTACGTATTGACTTCGACCAGACTTGGAACATTTACCATCGGGTCTGCGACTATCCGAGTTGGTAGAAATATATTGAAGACAAAACCAATTCAAATTGAATTTCTTAAATCTTCAAATATAAAAGCAGAATCTAAACAGTTCTTTATCAAAGCAACACTTGATACTACGACAGCATATGTAGGACAACAGATTACCTTAAGTTATAAACTTTATACGCAAGTTAGTATCCAGAATATTGAAGTCGTGACGGGTTCATCGTTTGATGATTTCTATAAAGTGGAAGCAGAGAATGATAAAAATGGTGTATTACGAGAAATTATCAATGGCCAACAATACACGACTAAAGTCTTGGGAAAAATTTTTCTATTTCCATTAAAGGCAGGTCATTTAACCATTAGTCCTGTTGTATATCGGGTTAGTATTGGAGAAGATGATCCGTGGGGATTTAATATGTCCAGTATTTTTAGGCAACAGATGGAAACGGTATTATCCAATGAACTGAGTTTAAAAGTGCTGCCATTGCCCAAACCCATCCCACAACAATTTTCCGGGGCAGTAGGTCAGTACAAGATTGATTTCAAAGGCGTCAACCAACAATACAATTTAAGTGATGCGATTAATATAAGTATGTATCTGGAAGGCGATGGAAATCTAAATCAAATTAAACCCAATATATTTAATCAAGATACCAGTTTTGAATTTACAGAATCTCGCGTAAGCGATATTCAAAAAGCCGCTCCAACACAAAAACTGATTCAATCTCGGTACTACGATTATCTATTAACGCCAAAAAAACCGGGTGCCTATACACTAAAGCCTGAGTTTATTTTTTTTAATCCGTATACAGGAACATATGAAATTGTTCGTGATAGCTTTAATGTACAAATCAACTCACAAATTGTAAAAAATGTGCAAGCAAGAAATACTAATGAGATCAGAGATATTTATAGTAAAGAATCTATGTCAACTTCAGATGGATTATTGTGGAATAAATGGTTCATTTGGGTATTCTTATCCCTTCCTGTTTTACTAGGATTTATATTTAAAACTTTAGACATTGACTCCATAAAAAAAATATGGAATCAAAAAAAATCAACACAAAACAATCAATACCATAAAACAGATTCACAAGGTATTACGAACATCCATGATTTAGAACAATTATTCATTAGTGTCATCAATACCAAATTAAATACACATCAACAAAATCTTCAGGAAATCAAGCAATACCTTGCCGTGGAACCTGACATGAATTTGAAACTTCCAATTACAAATCTAATGCAAGAATTTGATTTCTTAAAATACACTGGAACTCATGATCTTCATGCATTACAGGAATTCAAACAAAAATTGGATCTGATTATTGGTCGTGATTAAAATTCACTGGTCATATAGAAATCAACATCAGGAAAATTATCTTGAACTAATTTTAAAGTCCATGAAGATTCAGCAAGAAATACGACTTTAAGATCCTTGTCACGAGCTATATCCTTCTTACGGCGTTGAATAAATTCTTCTAATTTCTTAGGATCCTTGGCATTAACCCAACATGCTTTATATAGATTGATCGGATCATAATTACATGCTGCATTATATTCATGTTCCAATCGATATTGTATCACATCAAACTGCAGTGCACCAACAACACCAATAATTTTGCGTTGAGTATCTTCTTTAGTAAACATCTGAGCTACCCCTTCATCCATGAGTTGTTCTAATCCTTTTGCAAATTGTTTAAACTTAGAAGGATCCGCGTTATTGACATATCGAAAAATCTCAGGAGAAAATCTTGGAATACCTTTGAAATGAAGTTTTTCGCCTTCCGTCAATGCATCTCCAATCTTAAAATTGCCGGAGTCGTATAAGCCGACAACATCTCCGGGATAGGCTTCATCAACGACTTCTTTTTTTGCCGCCATAAAGGATGTTGGATTCGAGAATTTTAATTGTCTGTTCAATCTAACATGAAAGTAATTGGTATTTCTTTTAAATATCCCGGAACAGATCCTGAAGAATGCAATACGGTCCCGGTGTTTAGGATCCATATTGGCGTGTATCTTAAAAATAAAACCACTTAAAGCTTCTTCTTCCGGTTTGACAATTCGTTCTTCTGTTTCTCTGGATAAAGGTGTTGGTGCAATTTCCACGAAGCAATCGAGCATTTCCCGAACTCCAAAATTATTAACGGCACTACCATAAAAAACAGGAGCTATTTTTCCACTCAAATAATCTTCACGATTGAATTTTGGATATATCGTTTCTATGGTATTCAATTCATCTAAAAAAATACCATGCATTCTTGACCCAATGATTGATTTGAAATCCTCACTGTTGGTATTTTCAATCGTAATTACTTCTTCACCATCTTGTTTTCCATGAGGTTTGAAATGGATGAATTTTTTTTCATAAAGACTGTAGACTCCTTGAAAAGATTGCCCCATCCCAACAGGCCAAGATAAGGGTGTAACATGCAGACCTAATTTGGTTTCCACTTCATCCAAAAGATCAAAAGGATCTTTACCCTCACGATCCATTTTGTTGATAAAAACAATAATCGGCGTCTTGCGCATTCGACAAACTTCCACAAGTTTTTCAGTTTGCTCTTCAACCCCTTTTGCAACGTCAATAACTACAATAACGCTATCTACTGCAGTTAAGGTTCTGAATGTATCTTCAGCAAAGTCTTTGTGGCCGGGTGTATCCAAAATATTGATCTGTAGATCGCGATAAGGAAAAGCCATGACGGATGTGGCTACCGAAATTCCACGCTGACGTTCGATCTCCATAAAATCTGAAGTCGCATGTTTCTTTATCTTATTAGATTTTACAGCTCCGGCAGTTTGTATCGCACCACCAAATAGCAACAACTTTTCAGTTAGGGTCGTTTTTCCGGCATCCGGATGAGATACGATGCCAAAAGTGCGTCTTTTGTTTAATTCTTCTTGAAAACTCATAAGGGCTGCAAAAGTATAACTATTTATACTTTTTGTCCATAAAATGGGGTAATGAATGTGTGATTTAAAAAAATCAAACAAAGATTTTTTTGAAATAATTTACCTTTCTAGGCATCATTTTGACCTTTTAATCGATCTATATTGATATTACTTATCACGTAATACCAAATTTAGTTATCACTATGCTTATAAACCTAAATAGACAGATATTGATTTGTATTTGCATATCTATACAATTACTCAATGCACAAGATTTACATGTAACCAATTATAATTTTGCCAAACCCTATTTTAATCCTGCAGAAGTTGGCAGTTTCTCTGGTACCATTAGGCTAGGCGGAATCTATCGGGAACAATTTTCGAATTTTATCCACAAACCCTATCAAACCGTATTATTTTATATGGATAGTCCGGTGTCTAATGGTCTTCGACCAAGTCATTGGATTGGAAGTGGCCTGCAATTATCTTTGGATCGCGCTGGTGATCTTGTAGTTCAAAATATTGGGATTATGGGATCTCTAAGCTATCATATAGGACTTGATACCAAATATAAAAATGTGATCGCACTTGGATTTCAATTTGGAAACATCCAAAGGTCTGTAAATCCAAATCGGGCTGTTTTTCAAGATCAATTTGAAGGCAGTCTGGGAGCAAGTAAAGATTTACATTTTATTCAGGATTACAAAGACAATTACCAGGATTACAATGTTGGTTTAAAATTCACTCATAAATTATCGAGTTATTCCAACTTTGATGCAGGCCTTGCTGTCTTGCATCTGGCGCAACCAAATATTCGGTTTAAAGATGGACAAATTGATAATCCCATTTATCGCAGAATTAATTTAAATGCATCTTATGGAATTGATTTGTCTGATGAGATGAGTCTTACCCCGGTCTTATATTTTTCAAAATATAGTAATGCATATAATACCTCTGTACAATTATTATGGAATTATCGATTCTTCGAAAAATCTGATAAAAAACAAAAAATAAAAATACCTAAAGACTACCAAATCAGTTTAGGTGTGGGTTACAGAATTCAAGATGCTATACAATTTATTGTTGGCGGAATATATAAACAGTGGAAGTTTGGATTCGCTTATGATATGACCGTTTCTTCAGCATCACAATTCGATAATTATTATGGAGCTTATGAAGTTGGCATCAGCCGAATATTGAGTTATCCCAAAAAACCAAAAGTAGTTTCCAAATTTTATTGTCCTAGATTTTAATACAAGCTTATGAGAAAAATAATATTTTTTTGGATTCTATTATTAGTACGTCCACAAGCACAGGATTTGCATATACAATCTAAAGATCTTCCTTGTGTCAACAAGCATTTCAATCTCATGATACACATAGTGGTTGATTCCTTACGCAAACCCGGAATCGATGTCTCCACAATTATGGGAACAATAACTGGGGCCAATTATCACTTTGCACCGATTTGTGCATCCTTCAGTGTTTGCGGTGTGGATACCATTCACAATTATGCCTTTGACAGTATCGAAGACATGGATAAAAGAAATGAACTAATGGCCTTACATCAAAAACCCAATGTCATTAATGTCTACTATGTGGATTATATATTAACACCATCTGTATGTGGATTATCAGGCCTTGGAACACTCATAAAAAAATCATGTCCGGGTTCCATTACCCATGAATTCGGACATTTGTTTGGATTGTCACATACCTTTGAAGGTAATGGCATAGAGCTGGTCAATGGGGCCAATTGTGATGTAGCAGGTGATGGTATTTGTGATACACCTTCAGATCCTTTTGTACCGGATTCACCACCCGGAAAGTATGCTACAGGATGTGAATTTGTGTTCACCGGTAAAGATGCCAATGGTGAATATTATCAACCTGATATTGGAAATATTATGAGCTATTATGGATGCGATTGTGGATTCACCAGAGAACAGTATTTAGTCATGGCAAATACTATTGTTAATTCTTTTATTAATCTATGGTAATATGAGAACACCTTTTTATTTTTTTATACTTTTAGGTATAAGTTTACAGTATTTACAGGCACAAACATCAGATATCAATAAAGGATGCATACCCTTAAATGTAAATTTTACGGCACCTCAATTATCAGATTATTATTGGGACTTCAACGATGGCAATAATGCAAGCATTTCAAATGCCAATCATATTTTTACTAAACCGGGAACCTTCCAGGTTAATTTATTTGAAGGAAAAAACGGGCGACTTGTCGGCACCATTCCAATCACTGTTTATGCAGATCCGGTAATCACGTTCACAGGCACACCCATATCCGGATGCAGTCCACTCCATGTTGTTTTTACATCTTCGATTACTAATGATCCTGCCATCACCATCAAAGATATTTTATGGTCCTTTGGTGACGGTAATAGTTCTACACTCATGAATCCCAACCACACCTATACCAATTCGGGAAAATACAATGTTTCCATTAGAGTAAATACGTCCATTGCAGAATGTGATAAAACTTTTTTAGTTCAGGAATATATTCAAGTAACAGGAACCAAAGCTGCTTTTACCCTATCGAAGTCGGTAGGATGTGAAATTCCGTCGACCATTTTAATTGCTAATTTCACCAAAGATGAAAATGGCAATACCTATTTATGGGATTTTGGAAATGGAAGTACCTCAACACTATTTGATCCAAAAATGATTGTGTATAATTCTACCGGAACGTATAAGATCACCTTAAAAGTCATTGATAATAAAGGATGTGAATCAACAATTAGTCAATCTGTTGTTGTTGGTCCACCGGTTATTACACTTGATGGTCAAGATAGTTTCTGTATCCAAACCATGGGTGCTTATAAGAACACTACTGTTGCAGATTCTTTTCTATGGCAATTCAGTAGTGGTGCAAATATTAGCACCAGTAAACTCAAAGAACCTAAATTTATTTATCAATCATCAGGAATCAAAACGATAACGCTAACAGCCTATAATGGCAGTTGTAAAACGGATACCACATTTAATGTTTTTATTGATCAGGTGGATGCAGACTTCACCATTACCGGACCAGATTGCTTACAAAATACTAATATTATTTTGCATGCTAAACAAAAAGGCTCGTATACCTATCTTTGGAATGATAGTATTAAAGGAAAAGATGTATTGAATTACATCTATCATTCTCCACAACGTGATTCTTTATATAGACACAGAAATGACACTATATTTCAATCATTAAGCATTACATCATCTATTGGATGTTATGATTTTAAGGACAAGTATTTTATACACCGAAGACCAAATGCTATATTAATTCCTTCCGTCAAGGAAGGTTGTGCACCATTAAAAGTACAATTCAACGATGCGAGTCAATCCATGGATAAAATTATCAAGTGGAAGCTATTCTATGGTGATGGTCAGATCGAAGACAAATCCAGTGATCAATTAGGATCTCATGACTATAACAAACCTGGAGAATATTATGTCAAGTTCATCATCGAAAATATCAAAGGATGTATTGACACTTCCGAAGGATTCTGGATTAAAGTTGGTGAACCCATTATACCTACATACACCATAGACCAAACAACTATTTGCCTAGGTGGAACGATAAATATTAAAAAAACAAATTCAGATCCACGTATTGACTCATGGCATGTGTATTCTGATAATGGAAGATTTAGTCATTGTTGGACATCGAACGATGCTTCACATCAATTTGTAAATAATCCAGGGACTTTTCAATTGCAGGTAGTCTCAGAATACAATGGTTGTTTTACTAATGCTGCTGAAACTAAAACGATAACGGTAAAAGGGGCGAAAGCCAATATTGCATTTATGACCAATTGTTCTGCAACTCATGATGTCATGTTTGTCAGCAAAAGTCTACAGGCTACACAGTTGAAGTGGTCTTTTGGAGATGGACAATTTTCAACACTCGATTCACTCATTCATCACTATGATCAAAGAGGTACCTACAAAGTCACATTAAGTGCTATAGATGTATCGAGTGGCTGTCCTGAAAATGTAGATACTAAAACCGTACATATCAAAGAAATCAAAGCTGCGTTTTTGATCCCGGAGAAGATCTGTGACAATGTACTTTATCCTTTGGACGCCAGTGCTTCACAAGATGTGGATCGCGATTGCAATAAAGGTTTTTTATGGCGGTTTCCAAATCACAGACCACGTGAAGTAGGAAAGGATACCATTATGCACGGTTTTGGTAAATCAGGGTATCAGGAAGTCAGTCTGGTTGTAGAAGATATCAATGGTTGTAAAGACTCCATTACTACGGGCACTACAGTGTATTCGATAACCCCCAATTTCGATGTGGATAAAACCAATTTTTGTATTCCAGCAAATCTAAAATTTACCGATAAAACTAAATCTGATACTACACTGGTATCATGGTCATGGAATTTCGGATCAAAAGATCAAAACCCAAATTTAAAATTCACAAAAGACGATACGGTACTAGTCATATTAAGTGTAAAAGATACCATCGGGTGTGTAGATACTATAGCAAAAACATTAAGCATCTATAAACCCATTTCTAAAATTCAATACTCGAAAGGACTTGGTCTTTGTATAGGAGAAACCGTTCAGTTTAATGCCAATGATTTTACCAGTGGTGGATCATCGTTACAATTCATGTGGAACTTTGGTAAATTTGGAACCAGCAACTTACAAAATCCAAAAATAGTATTTGATAAAAGCGGCAAACAAAAAATAGTTCTCAACTATGAAGAAAAAGGATCCGGTTGCATGGGTACGGATTCTATAGAAATGGATATTGTAAAAATACCGGAAGCTCAATTTACCACTGCATTAGATTCTATACATCCTATATGTTATCCCGCCATTTTTGAATTGAAAAACAATTCCAGTACTGAAGGTATCGTCCGGTACACCTGGAGTTTTGATAACGGCTCAACCAACAATTTAGTCAATCCCACTTTTGCATTTGGCAAAGGCAAACACCATATACAACTCATCGTCAGATCCATTTATGGATGTTCGGATACGATTAGTAGAGATTATACCTTGATTGGACCTGAAGGTAAAATCAGTGCTGATAAATTAGTTCTTTGCAAAGGAGAAGAAGCTGTTTTTTCAGCTAATGATCTGGTTGATGTTAATCAAATAGAATGGGATTTTAATGATGGAAAAATCATTAAAGGTGAAAATCCTGTTCGGTATCGATTTGATTCAGTAGGATCTAAATCTGTATTTTTGGTACTTAAATCTACAGATACAGGATGCGAACATATAGATAGTCTTGCAGTAATAGTCCCTGAGATCATTGCAGACTTTTTATGGATTGATACTTTGAATTATTGTCCAGGCTTAGCCCTATTTAAAAACAAATCGATAGGCGCAGATACCTATGAATGGAATTTTGGCGAGGGCTTAACCAGCAAAGAACGAGATCCCAAAGTAGTCTATAAATCCCTCGGAAAAAAATCAGTGGAATTAATAGTCAGTGATTCACTGACCCAATGTCGGGATAAAATTACTAAAGAAATTGATATAGAGCAGGTCCTTGAATTTTATAAATTCCCGAATGTATTTAGCCCAAATAATGATGGAACAAACGATTACTTTAATGTCGCCGTAAAACCAGCGTACAAAGATTATGTAGAAGTCGTCCAATTCAAAGTATACAACCGTTGGGGTAAATTAATATACAATAATGATAGCCCAAACACAGGTTGGGACGGTCGATGGCAAGGCATAGATGCTCCTGTGGAAGTATATGCCTATTTTATTGAAATCAGAATTCGTGATTGTAATAGTCAGGTGAGTAAGGGGAATGTGACGATTATTAGGTGATGACATGAATTACAATTTGCATTTTGAAAAATTATAATTAGATGTTCTCGTGCTTAAAAAAAATATAAGATATGCATTTCACATCTAACAAATATTTCATAATAGTTTAAAGCGTGAAATAGTTAGCATCTATTTCATCATATTATGTATTTAAATAAATATTTTAATTTTTCTGCATTTTTATGTGAGCAAGAATCATTCTTAGTACTCACTGAATCGAGAATGCTAGTAATATTATTTTTCTTTAATATCCGCATTAGCTTCACGTAAAATCTTATGATAGGTTTTTTTAATTCGCAGCTACTCAATTTATTATATAAGAAATAACTGAATCAGAATTGTAACTTCTACTAGCTAAAATAGACATATAGTAAGTATCTAAAGAACTATTTAGGTTAGGTCTACGAATCCTTGGTGGTGGATTTAATTTTTCATTTGAATCAGGGTAAAGCGGAACATAAATATTGTCTATATAAAATTTAATTTGTGATTTAGTTTCCAATTTATCAATAAAAGATTGCATCAATAAAATACTTTCGCTATGGAATGGATCACGTTTTATTTGATTCGAGAATATAATTAATAGACTATCCTTGCTAATTTTTTGTTTTGTTAATGATTCCCACGTGTCATTAATAAACTTCAAATTTGGGTTAACATATTTTGATTGTTGTTTACAAATTAACAAAATAAATAAAGGAAAAAACAATTTTTTCATTTTATTGGTTTTGTGTTAAGGTTTAGAGAATTAAAATTATCTTTTTGAATCATGTATTTGATTTCTTTAAGAGCCCTTTTCTTCTTCTTTGAACCAGTTTTACGAATCATATCATCTATTGATAGTCCATCATTACACTTTTTAAAAAAGAGCTGGTATGATTCTGCGTTAACTTTTTTATAATCTTCTTTTAGGAAATCTGAATTAAGAATTTGATTTTTAAACGCTTGATTTATTTTACAATTCTCCAAAATTTCATTATATAAATAAATTTCTTTATAGCCAACAGCACCCAATCTTTCTGTCGTTAATTCTTTTTTAATGAAGGCATGCTTTAAGACAAATAAAGGATAATTTACACTCTCTTGAAAATTACTTACATAAATTTTAAATAGTGGATAAGCAATTGAATAACGAATGTCTTTCAATTTTAATATTGATTCAATAGCAGATCTAAGTTCATCAAACTGCTTAGTATTAGTTTTTGAGATTTCAATAAACATATTAACACTATCTAGAAAATACTTATCTGCAGGCATTGGGACCATAGAAATGTTATACCTATATTTTAGTGTAGTGTCAAGATGCTTGTCAAATTTTTTATAAAAATTTTGAGCACTTAAAACACTAAAGCAGCTTAAAAATAATAGGATCCAAATAATTATAATTAATTTCATTCTAAAAATTAATAACTATTTTAAAATAATCAATTTTTGAATTTGGGAATGATAGTCATCTTCTGTTTTAATAAAATAAATTCCATTACTTAATGCAGAAATATTTATTTCATTTTTTGTATTTGAAAAATAATATTGCCGAACTAGTACTCCTTGTGCATTGAAAATGCTCACTTGAAAATGCTCAGATAAGGATTCAACATATAGCTTTGATGATACAGGATTGGGATACAACTCGAACGAAAATGTATTGCTTTTAGCATCAAGATTTCCTGTTTTCTTTTTGAAATAAATTCTAAGTATTTTGGATGTTAGCGGGATGATATTTCCATCGATAGTGTAGAGCTGGGCATTGCAAATTCTAAGATCTGTGTATTCAAGTTTTGGATCCATACCAAGTGCTTTTTGAAATGTAAAACTCCAATTCATTTGCCTCTTGGATAATTCATTAGATTTATTTTTATTCATGAATACACATTGAATATAAGATTTTCCAGTATTTTTATTTTCATTATACAGTTGAAAATTATTATTGCCAACTAGTGAGTCTTCCCAATTCAAAGCGCCACTCCTTAATATTAGACTTAAAGCCTTTGTTTCATATTCAATCTCATAAGACAAACCTTCAAATCTATTAATTGGAGGCGTGAAGACCATATTGCATCCATCAAAACCTTTGTATAATGAATCTACATTTTTCCATTGCCACACCAGATCATTGCCATCAATACATTCAGACTTCAATGGTGCTGGATTATCGTGGGTAAAGTAATTATTAGGTCTTAATTGATACAGGTCAAGTGAATCAACACTTCCATCACCATTCACATCTGCAAATTTATAATTCAACTGATTAACAAATCGCTGATTCCAGTCTGTTACACTTTGACCATTCCATTCATACACATGATCTCGTTGAGGTCCTTGACTCCCATATCCTCTAAAAATATTAATAGCATCAAGATATTCGACTCGCCCATTATTATCTGTATCTGCGGTCCATACGCAATCTGACACACATTTTTGATCCATACATGAATGTACGAAATGGTCATTATATATTTGATGAACTTGTTCTATTTGTTGATAGGCCAAATTAACATTTTCCAAATGATTAGAATCCGGACTATGGTGAAAAACAAAGGCAAGGTCTAAAGTTTGTGATTCATTATACGCGACATCCCCACATTCAGCAACATTAAATATTCTTACTTCATTATCAAAGTACGGTAATTTTTTCTGATACATAGACCAACCATTGACTGTATTTGGGTTATCAGAAAATACATGTTTGGATATATCTCCAGATATTGGATTGATAATTGGGTAACCTAATCGATTGAGTCCTTTAAAATAATTATAATGTTCTTTATTATTAGCTGGATCAATTAATTCTGTAGGAACACTAAAAAAGTGGTTATCAAAATAAACATTAAATACATCCATCGGCCTATTTAAAAAGACTATGGATTGAACGGGTGGTGAATTTTTATAGGTGTAGGAAGCACTTATACTTGGACATTTTCCTAAACTATCACCATCTTTGACATCCGCATTATACCAATAGGAGGCATTTCCGTCTGGGTAGGAACCTACATAGTCATCATTATAACATCCAATTTCCGGATCAACATTGATTCCCATTCGGCAATCAATAAGGTCTCTTTGTCCAACATCTTTGTTTGTTAATTGGTAGGAACAAAAAATACTTCTGTTTAATATTGGATTAGAAGTGCAATTAAACGCCCATGCAGTGAGTCCAATTTCGAGTCTCAAATAAATATTGGTATTACTAAAAATGGTCCAAAATAATTGTTGAGGCACTACAGCATGATCAAGGGATGGATGCCAGGGATAATCACCTTGGTCTGGATTATAAATACCATCCTGATTATTATCATAAAAGGGCGCTAAAGAATAATCTGCAACCTCAATTTTGAATCCATTAAATTGTTCAAAATAGGGATTAGACTTTCCTGGCCATGAGTAAATACTTGAACGTTTAACATCAATTTTACCATCCTTTGTAAAATCTAATTGATGTGCAATAATATCAGTATAATCCGTCATCCAAATTTTATTAAATTTATTATAATGCGAATCATCAGGAATGAAAGAGGAATTGTACAAGGGTCCTGGTTTATAATCACTTTTTGATGATGGATAGGTTACAAATACATTTCCATTTGAAAATCGACTAGCCACTTGCAATCCTGCATAATACATAGTTCTCACAGAATTATAACCTGTATAAGGAGCAAAGAATTGTCCCATATCATCATTCCAAAATAGTGATCCATCATTTGATATAGTGGCACGAATTTCATTACTATTAAGAATAGCAGATTGAAATAAAGGGGAATACTGTGCATTTAGAGTCGAAAACAAAAGTAGAATACCACAATTGAATGACACCCAATTTAATCGTGTTATTAGTCGCATATTAGAAGATTGGTTACAAGAGTAACGCTGGTACAAGTTAAATGCTGCTTGCCAAAATTTCAGGTAGCAATCCCTGAATTGCTATTATTTATTCGTAACCATTCAAGTGAAAATAAAAACTGACTGTTTTTGTCATCATTTTTGGAAAAATTAGGCAAAAATGCCGCCAAAAACAATTTACATTTTCCTTATACGACGGATTTTATCCGTCGTAGCAACATTGATCGTCCCTACAGGACTAGTACCGGAATAATTTCTTATTCCTGAAGTTTTTTCCAAATCATATCCTTCAGTTCTTCTATGCCCTTGTGCGCAGCAGCAGAAATAAATATATGTGGCAGATCTTTAGGTAATTCAGGTTCAATGAGGCTGGTCCATTCTGCATCAGCGATATCGATTTTAGTAATGGCCAATAGTCTTGGTTTGTCGAGTAATTCAGGATTGTATTGTCCTAATTCGTTTAATAGAATTTGATATTCTTTAGCAATATCTTCACTATCGCAAGGGATTAAAAACAACAACATACTGTTGCGTTCTATATGCCGTAAAAAACGTGTACCAAGGCCCTTACCTAAATGCGCATTCTCGATGATCCCTGGAATATCTGCCATTACAAACGAACGGTCATCGCGATATTTTACGATACCAAGATTAGGGGTTAATGTGGTAAATGGATAATTCGCTATCTCCGGTTTCGCAGCAGAAACGACTGATAATAATGTGGACTTTCCGGCATTTGGAAAACCAACCAATCCTACATCTGCAAGAACTTTTAATTCTAATATTTTCCAGGCTTCAATGCCTTCTTGTCCAGGTTGTGCATAATCGGGTGTTTGTTGTGTTGCAGAGGTAAAAAACATATTTCCTTTTCCACCTCGACCACCATGCAGTAATATTTTCGTTTGACCATGCTCAGTGATCTCGAACATTTTTGTTTTAGTCTCTGCATCAATGGCTACAGTACCCAAGGGGACTTCCACGATGACGTCATCTGCATCAGCACCGGTGCAATTATTGTCACTGCCATTACCCCCATCAGCAGCATAAATATGTTTTCTATATTTTAAATGCAATAAGGTCCATAGTTGGGCATTACCCTTGAGTATGATGTGTCCTCCGTGACCACCATTACCTCCATCGGGTCCACCTTTTGGATTGTGTTTGCTTCGAAAAAAATGTACAAATCCCGCTCCTCCGTGTCCTGAACGAAAACAAATTTTTACATAGTCTACAAAATTTTGTTCTGCCACCTGATTAGGATTCGTTATTAATAAAAATTATTGTTGCTCTAAAAAACAAACAAGATGAAATGCACCTTAACATTGATCCATTACTGAACACAATCCATCAAAAATTTCATCTATACTTCCTTCTCCGTTAATTAACGTTGATTTGTTAAATCCTTGGTAGTAATTATACACTTCAGAAGTTTTTTTCCTGTATTCATCCATCCGTTTGCGTATAATCTCTTCATCATTATCATCCGCCCTACCTGAAGATTGTCCGCGATTTAATATCCGCTTTACAATTTCATCGTCAGAGACTTCCAGTGCAATCAATTGATGAATAGCCTCCCCTTTTTCAGCCAACATGGCATCTAAAGCCTGAGCTTGCGGAATCGTTCTTGGAAAGCCATCGTATATAAATCCTGCCACACCTTGAATGGATTCTACCTTGTGACGCAACATTCCTATTGTGATTTCATCAGGAACTAGTATCCCCTGATTCATAAATTCTAAAGCTTTTAATCCCAATTCTGTTTTTTGAGACATCTCTGCACGAAACAAATCACCAGTCGAAATATGAACTAAATTATATTTTTCTACCAATTTAGCTGCTTGGGTGCCCTTACCACTACCTGGAGGGCCAAAGAGTATTAAATGAAACATATTTTTTGAATAAATGATCTAAAAGATCCAAGGACAGTCACCGTCTAATTTGATCCCGTAATTGTCATTGAAGCCGCAAAGATAGCATTTTTAATGGGTTTTATATCGATTTGATTTATAAAATAGCAAGCTATATACGAATACTTATACAGAAGCTTTATTGGGAAGTCTAGTCCAGTTTAATACTTTTTGATGTTGAACCATTAGTATTGAAATTATCGTCCATAGGACTTAATGGTAGGCTATTCTGTACTAATTTTGACTGATTCTTTTATCTCTGGGATAACTCGACAGATCTTTAATCAACTTGATTCTTTTAATCCAATAGTCCGATTTTAGAATATTTTCTTCAATAACCCCTTGGGATGAAGAACTATGTATGATTGAAAGATTTGATTTTTGATTGGCAGAAATAATACCCACATGGTGAATGTGACCTTTTTGTCCAAAATAAATGAGATCCCCGGGCTTCGCATGATCCAAGGACACCGTTTTACCGCATTTAGCCTGATCCGCTGCGCAGGAAGCCAAATCTATGTCCATCCGTCCACATACATAGATGACCAAGCCGCTACAATCAAATCCTTTTTCAGTCTTTCCACCTTTGCGGTACGGAGTTCCGATTAATTCGCGCCCTAAAGTCACAATGACTTCTCTCAATTTAGCATCCTTGGACGTATCTGAGTGAGTTTTTGTCTTTGAATAGGTATATTTAGGTGTAGAAGAACACGATTGTAGGCAACATACGATGCCTAAAATAAAGATAAAGCGCAATATTCCAGTATGAACAACCATAATCGATTATTTAACACATTAAATAAAACGCTAATATATAACTTTTTGTTTTATATTTCTATATAAAATTTATCCCGGTCATTAAGGAAAGGGTAAGCACGCCTAAACACCGTCATTTTATCCTTATTTAAGCTCATCATTCCAATAGTATCCTGATGCCCCAAATCAAGCATTTGATTTCCTTCATAATCCCAAATTCCGGAATCCCCAGCATAAGGAATGTCCAAGCCATCTTGCCCAATCCGATTGAGGCCAAGCACATAACACACATTTTCGATGGCTCTTGCAGGCAACAAAGATATCCATGCTTTGCGTCTGCGTTCAGGGAAATTGGCTACACAGATTATGAGATCTACTGCCTCTGTATTGCGCATCCAAACCGGAAATCTTAAATCATAACAAATGATCGGCATAATCTTCCATTGCTTGTATTCGATCATCAATTTCTGAGTTCCGGCTGTGTAATACTTATCTTCTTTGGCCAAGGTAAACAGGTGTCTTTTATCATAAGTCTGGATATCGTCTGAGTCCGGCTGTATAAATACAAGTCTGTTGAAGTATCGACCTGATTCACTAATAATCAGACTTCCCATAATGGCAGCTTGGTGTTGATGAGCTATTTTTTTTAACCATTGAATGGTTTCGCCTTCCATCTCTTCTGCCAAGACTACATTGTTCATGGTGAATCCGGTTGTAAACATCTCCGGTAAAATGATGAGGTCAGTTCCTGGTGGGCATTGTTCCCGGATCATGAGTTCAAAATGTAATCTGTTCTCTTTGGGATGCTCCCACACCAATGACGTTTGAACCAATGCTAATGATAATGAAGACATAAACTAAAGCTTAGAAATATCCAAAAGTAAGGTGTTTCTTAGATTAGGCATGAGTTATTTTACGAGCTGTAGATTGTTTTTCAAGGATACTTTAAAGCTGAACATCTCATTCAGATTCACCCTGTTTTTTTATTGATCAAAAACATCATACCTTCGTATAGTTAAAAACTAAATATGTCAAATCCAATACTTAAGCAATTGTTACCTCACATAGCTGTGATAGGAATTTTTGTACTTGTTTCATCCTATTTTTTCTATCCGCACTGGCAAGGTAAGGTGATGCAACAGGGCGATGTTTCCTCATGGGAGGGTGCTGCGAAAGAAATCCTGACTTACAACAAAAACAATCCCCATGATCCGGCATTGTGGACTCAAAGTATGTTTAGCGGGATGCCTTCCTATCAGATAGCTACTCCAATGGAATCCAACTTTTTTATTTATGTCCAAAAAGTCATTTCTCTGGGGTTTTTAACCGGCCCGGTTGCTATACTATTTTATTTCATGATTTCTTTTTATTGCTTGTATTTGGTCCTTGGATTGTCTTCTGGATTCGCTTGTGTGGGTGCTTTGTCTTCAGCACTGGTAACCGGCAACTTTATCCTCTGGGAAGCAGGTCACTTACCTAAACTAGTTGTATTGGCTATGATCGGATTTATCGTAGCTGGACTAATCTTATCTTATCGAGGCAGATGGTGGTCCGGTGCTGCATTATTCGCTTTGGGAATGGGTATCAACATCCTAAACAACCACGTGCAAATGAGTTATTATGCATTTCTGTTGATTTCACCATTGGTTATTTCTTATGCTATCTATTATTTGCGAAAAGGAGATTGGAAGTCCTTTCTGATTCCAAGTGGAAGCCTTGCTGCAATTACGATTCTGGCATTATTGGCATCGGCAAACAGCATCTTGCCAACCTATGAATATGCTAAACAAACCATGCGTGGAGGTCATATCCTTAAGGAGGTCTCCAATCCAAATGCTTCAGGGGCAGATGTCAATGAAAGTGGTCTGCAATGGGATTATGCCATGAATTGGAGTAATGGAATGATCGATTTGATATCCGGTATTATTCCGGGCGCAGCTGGAGGTGGCTCGTCAGAACCATTAGGAAAAGATGCCGCGGTCATCAAAGATTTAAGAAAAAAAGGATACAATCCACCTAAAAATATGAAGGCTCCACTCTATTGGGGCGCACTTCCATTTACAAGTGGACCTTATTATTTTGGAGCAGCTATGTGTTTCCTTTTTGTGCTGGGATTGTTTATTGTCCGCGGACCATTAAAGTGGTGGGTAGCTATTGCAGTTCTTCTGGGATTATTACTTTCCATGGGTCGCCATTTTGAATTTTTAAATAAATTAATGTTTGATTATTTTCCATTGTACAGCAAGTTCAGAGCACCGAGTAGTGTACTTGCTGTGACATCTTATTTTGTTCCAATACTGGCCATGCTGGCACTTGTAGAAATTTCTAAAAAAGAAATGACGATGGAATCTTTTAAGAAAAAACTTATCTACAGTCTCAGCATTACCGGAGGTATATGTTTGTTTTTTATATTGATGGGTTCCAGTTTTTTCAGTTTCGAAAGTGCGAGTGATGCATCTTATGTTAAAAATGGTTTCAGTACAGAAGCGCTTATATCTGATAGACAATCCTTAATGACATCTGATTCGATTAGGAGCCTAGTCATTATCTTATTAGTAGCAGGAATTGTTTTTTATTATTTCAAAAACAAATTTTCATCTATCGTAGCAGCTTGTTTATTAGGTGCAATCACTTTATTTGATCTAGGTGGTGTTGCGAAGCGATATGTAAGTTATGATGATTTTGTTTCTAAATCAAAAAAAGAAAACAATCAAAAAGCACGACCAGTAGATATCGAGATCATGAAAGATCCATCCAATTATCGGGTATTGGATTTAACAGTGAATACGTTCAACAGTGCAGAACCATCTTTCTTTCATAAAAATGTAGGTGGTTACCACCCGGCTAAGTTGCAGCGATATCAGGATATTATCGATAGACATATTGATCCGGAAATCAATCAACTCACCAGTTCATTACAAACAAGTACTACGGATAGCAGCATCAATAATGCACTGGCATCACTTGAGGTTTTAAATATGTTGAACACAAAATATTTTATACTAGGTCAACCCGGCAAAGAAATATCATTACCCAATCGTGCCGCTTTTGGCAATGCATGGTTTGTCAATACCATTCAGACTGTACAAACTCCTGATGAAGAAATTCAGGCATTAAACAATCCCAATTTAAAACAAACAGCCATAGTAGCTTCTTCATTTCAATCAGATATTAAATCAACTCAATTCGATGCACAAGGAACAATATCTTTAATTTCATCCACACCTAATAAATTGGTATATGAAAGCAATTGTGCAACAGATCAGTTTGCGGTTTTTTCTGAAGTGTGGTATGGTCCTGATTTAGGTTGGACAGCAAGTATTGATGGAAAAGAAACACCGTTGATTCGAGCTAATTATGTTTTGCGATCATGTAATGTTCCATCTGGAAAACATCAAATTATTTTAGAATTCAAACCTAGATCATATCATTTGGGGACTACATTGTCAATGATTTGTTCGTTGTTATTGATTGGATTTATGGGATTTGTTGGGTATAAGGAATGGTTCGGGAAGAAGGGGTGATCGGGTGATCGGGTTTGAATGGTGATCAGGTTTGGATGGTAATCGGGTTTGAATGGTGATCAGGTTTGGGTGGTGATCGGGTTTGGATGGTGATCAGGTTGAGAAGGTAATCGGTTTGAAATATAATTGGTTGATCAGTTGAATATAAAGATCAAATAAATCTGTGATCAAATTAATAAATGGAATCGTAAATGCCTCTTGATTATTTTTTTGGCAAATTCTATTTCAATAAATAAAGAATATGGTTTTTTCGAAAATAATGTCAGTTGCTTTAGCATTAGAGAAAGAAATTATTGGCTTGGATTTTGAATCTTTAACCTTGCATTCGAGTGTCAAAAGTTATTATCGGTTTGATCTTACAAAAATTAGATATGTCACTCAATGCAATGCATTTATTTTGCATCACATTTTGGATGGATTGGATAAACCCATACAAGAAATAACGATTGTTGATCATGGAGCTGGTTTAGGTTTTTTTTCTTTTTTAGTAAAAAAAATTGGAGCCCGATGCATATCACATGATTTATCAGAAGAATATTTGGATGGCATCAAAACTATAGGCACGAAATTAAATTTGGCGCCTGATGAATACGTACTTGGAGGAACAGAGGCCCTGGCTACTTTTGTTCTACAAAACAATATTCATATCGATGGTATTGGATCCAGAAATGTTATCGAACACATTCCGGATTACCGGGAATTTTTTAAAACATTGAATTCTTTTTTAAAGAGTCCGTGCAATGTGGTTATTACTACTTCTGCTAATATGCACCATCCAATGGTAAAGAAAATTCATGAAAAAATACATGCTCAATATGAACTTGTAGGTTCTGGAATGGATATGGACGATCCCACCATTAATGAAGCACAGTGCGGCATAAAAATTAGAAGCTCACTAATTCAAACACATTTTCCAGACCTTTCATCAGATGAAGTCAATCGATTAGCCATACTCAATCGTGGTTTCACTGAAGCGCTCATTGTACAAAGAATTGAAAACTATATTAAGACTGGAATTCTTCCCACGCCACATTCAGATCCAACTAATACCTGTGATCCCTATACCGGAACGTGGGTAGAGCGTCTGGTCTCTATTCAGGATTACAAAAATGCAGCGGTTCAACAACAATTTGAATTCAAACATTTATCTGGTTTTTATAGCACGTCATACAGTGCCTGGTATAAAAACATGACAGGTTTATTTTTGAATTTATTACTCATCATTCCAGGTCCATGGCGAATCCATATATCTCCTTTTCTTGCAATGAAGCTCATAAAATCATAACGTCATGTCAAATAATTCAGCAATCATTCCATTTGATTTTTCAAAAGACTATATATTGGAAGATGACTTTGTATTGCTGCGACCTTTGGAAATAAATGATTTCAACCATCTATTAACTTTTGCTGTGGATGAACCAGAGATTTGGAAATATTCTTTACTTTCCGGTGCCGGAGAAGAAGGCCTCAAGAAGTATATAACGCAAGCTGTGGAAGCCAGACAAGCGCATAAAGAATATCCCTTCATCGTCTATGATAAAATCAATCAATCGTATGCCGGTAGCACCCGCTTCTATGATATTCAGTTAGCTTATCACACTTTACAATTAGGATACACCTGGTATGGAAAAAAATTTCAAGGCACCGGACTGAATAAACATTGCAAGTTTCTATTATTTACTTTCGCTTTCGAACAAATGGGTTTCGAACGCGTAGAACTTCGAGCCGACAATCGAAATACCAGAAGTAAAGCTGCGATGCAAAGCATCGGATGCACGGTAGAGGGTGTATTGCGACGTCATATGCCGGCACCAGAAGGCGGAAGAAGAGACAGCATCGTATTAAGTATTTTAGATGAAGAATGGAAGGATTCGGTGAAGGCGATGTTGAGGGGGAAGTTGTAATGAATTTACTGAAGTTCTAAAAAAAATACATGAATTGTCAAAGGCATTGCATAAATTTAATTGAAATATTGGTAGTTTTTTTGTCACTGAGAGTACAACATTTGAGGACGCTAGCATACAATATTTCTGGATTAATCGTTTAATACCAGAAGACATTTATTTTTGCCAAAACCGGCATTATGCGCAATATAATTGGGAAGGCTGATCATAAGTAAAGCCTATTATTAATGATTTTGTTCGATATTTATTAATATGTTGTCTTATTCTCAATTAGAACAACATTGAGACAACCCTGTGACAAGTAACCCGATTACCACACTATGGCCACACTGTGCCACCAACGATCCTGCAACGGACCTTTAGTCTAATTAGTAAATAATGTCTGGATATTCTAAGGCTTAGTAAGCTGTGTTTCACGAAATCAATTGGTACTAGAAAATACCTCGCTCTCAAGAAAAACCTTGTGACCCACCATTTTATTAAAAACAAAGCGATTACTATTAACTGAATAATATTGTATGTTAATGAAAATAATATCTTACTGAATTGATTAAAAATATTTTTTTGTTTATTACTCCCTTCCTTTTTCTAATTTTATTTTCTTCTTAGTTCTATCCGGACACTGCACTGGTGAAACCACTTTAATAAATTGTTGTTTTTCCAATTGATTTGTGCCATTGGAATTTTTTACTTCTAGTTTGACACTATAAGTACCTTGTTTATGATAAACAATAGTAGGATATTGAACCGAAGAAGTATCTTTATTAGTGCCTTCAAATTGCCAGAACCATGATTTGACATCTTTGGAAGATGCATCAAATAATTTAATTGCATCACCAGCACAGACCTCATTTTTTTCAACCGTGAAATCTATCTTAGGAATGAGAAGTACCGTGACGGTTTCAAGGAGTTCTACTGTACCACATGAGTTGTGTACTTTGAGCCTTACATTGTATTCGCCTTCTTTACTATATTGATGAATGGGCGAAGCTTCTGTACTTGTAGAGTCATCACCAAAATTCCATTCATAGATATTTCCATATTGACTGGTGTTCGTAAAGAAAACTTGAATGCCTGTAATGCTAGTTGAAAAAGAAGGTGAAGGCATTGCATCTATGCTAATATAATTTTTATTGACTTTAGTCATGGTTGTTGTAGCATTACAAGCAGTTAATTTAACATCATAAGTACCCGGAATGGTATATTCAATTTCTGGTGGATTCTTGTCTTTAGAACTTGAAGGTATTCCTCCTGGGAATTCCCATAAATAATCTGTAGCGGTTGGCGCTGATAGATTTTTGTATTGTACTTTATATGGAGCACAGGCCCTTTGAGTATTGGCAGAAAAGTTTGCAATATTTTGTGCAGCAATAGTTACTTTAAAAGTCTTCTTTGTAGAACCGCATCGATTAATAACTTCTAAAGTAAGATTATAGACACCTTCCTTTTTATAAGTATGAATGGGTTCAAAATCTGAAGAAATTTCACCATCTCCAAATTTCCAAATATAAGTACTGCCATACTTTGAGTTGTTTTTAGTGGTAATGTCAGATTCAATAATTTGAACATCGAAGGCAGAAACAGGAGGTGCTTCAACGTCAATCATTTGATTTATTGTAACTATATCAGTACCCGCAACATTGGTCACTTTTAGTGTTACATCATAGACTCCCCGAGTTTTATATACAACAGATGGATTTTTTAAATTAGAAGCTGAAGGCGTTCCTCCAGGAAACGACCACTCCCATTGATATGGATTTTCTGTTGATTGATCTGTAAATTGTACGGTATTTGAATTGGATATGCATAGTGTTGTATTCGAAGCTTTAAATGAAGCTACAGGTGGATTTCCTAATGTGCTACAACCTATAGCACAAGAAGCGTTTTCTACAAAGGCACTAATTACATTAATAGATTGATTAGACCATGTTTCGCAAACAACACAAGTTCCCATAATAGTGGTTGATCCGGCATCATTTTGTGCATTACAAACATGACCTGTATGATGTGCCTGTAAATTCCGAAGAACACTTGGACCTCCTCCAAAATCACTCAACACCATATATTTATTTTCGTTACATAATGCACCTATCCAAGTCAAACCGACAGCACCTGCAGTATATTTGGTGCTCCAAGCTACAGCCATAGCATAATCCGCACTACCATATCCACCCGCATTTCCCCAAGCTTTATGTACATCCAAATGTGTATTAATATTGTTGACCCCATCCCATGGATCTGTAGCAGTATCAGTAGCAATAAAAACAGTCGATAAATTTAATTCAATTCCTACTAGAAATTCATTGTCAAATAAAGTAGCCGCATTTGCTAATACACCTACGCACCATGCTTCCGTACCCGTTCCTCTTTTTTGGTAAACGGTATAGTCATTTGCAATAGCAATATCAAAACCATAGCAAGCTGGTACCGATCTCTTTGAATTGTTTTTTTGACTCAAGATTATAGATCTATTTTCATGAGCATCTACTACAGCACTTTTTACATTAGGATTGTTGATTGCATCATTGGATTGATAGAAGATCAATTGGTCTTTGGGCGCATTTTCTACAAGTCCGCTCAGCGGTTCAAAAAAATATTCAATACCATGATCTACTATATAGCCGTAAAAGAAATGATCTGCAATGGTTATACTGCTCATAGCATCATGTGATGCATTTAATGAACAATGATAAGTCTTAATTCTATCATCTTTTGGGACTCTTCTATTATTATTCTTTTGAGCCAATTGTAAATAATAATTGGGTTTCAATAAGTCATATTCAAACAAGTCTAAGGTCCATTTTTTATTGTTTCCCAATTGAATGTTCACTTTGTGGTATACCCCTTTGGAGCTTAATAATTTTTGAATGGCGGGTACATCGATTGATACAATTTCATACTTAGTAAACATGTTCTTCAATGTAACGTCGGCGGCATCGTTCTTAACAGAAGGAGCAATAATGTCCTGAGCGAGTAGATGGTTTGTTATCAAAACAACCAAACAAAGTGAATAAAGGAGTTTCATATAAAATGATTTTACTACAAATCTAGTGACATTTCATTTAAATTGTATCTTACCCTATATATTATTTTATACAATTATTCTGATTATAGGAAGATTATAGATGATTATTCTTCAAAGCCTATGATTTCAACAAATTTTGTCTTTATAAAGTCTAATATGCCAGTCTTATTTAACTATGATTGACTTATTAGAACCCATCAATGCCATCATTCATAAGCTATAATCTTTCCTTTCTCATTCACTTTATAATGATACTTAGAACGTTGCAGAACACAATTTGGGCTAGTATAATACAAATATCCATTATCTCCCATGGTCACCCAATTAGGAGTATGATAAAATGAATTGTGCATGATAGCCAATTGATCTGTTATGACTCCCTTTTGAATGGCTTTTAAATAAATGGAATCAGAGTCATACAGAAATAAATCATCTTTGTGATCAATATAATAGTAGCCTTTGAAACACACTTCAGAATTAATCCCTGAATCTACTAATATCTTAGTCTTTCCATAATCAGGTGAGGCGTATAAGTAGGTATTATATTGCAGACTAATATTTGTAATTTCTGTCCAATATAAATAACCTTTTTCAAAACAAAATATTTTGTCAGAAAGTTGATTCCTCGTTGATAAAAATTGACTCCAAGTTTTACCAAAATTTTTTGAATAGTAAATAGAGCTATCCCCATATACAAATATGATGTCTTGATCATTAATTAACAAACCATCCATTGTTAAATGTGGGGTAGAAAACTTTGTCCATGACTTAGCCTCATCTGTAGTATACCACATTTCATCATTACTTATCAAGGAAATAGTTTGTGATTTACTTTCTGATAAAAAAACATTTGCTAAATTTTTAAGTGTGTCAGGTTTAGCAATATTAAATAAAATATTAAAGTCATTATCGTAAATACTTATAACATTAGTATAGGGATAACAATTCGAAAAATAAGAAATTTCTGAATTTAATTTTCTACATGATATGTTTACATAATTACCATTTAAAAAATCAGGTTCAATATATTTCCAAGTTATGCCATTATTATTAGTAAGTTGCCATCTATTGTCTACTTTTGCCAAAATATGTCCTTTAGAATAACTTATAAATTGATTAATCTTTGGTTCATTATTTGGAATTGAAATTCGTTTTTCTATATGATTATTATTAATTATAACAATTCCTCCACTCGAAAAAATTATCCACCCTATTTTATTGATAAATTGAACATTTAGTGCGTTAGAACAATTTTCTTTTGATTTGTAATGACTCCAATTTTGATCATTAATTAATTTGAAAGAATATTGGCCCTTGCTTATGAATAATGAATGACCATTGATTTCAAATAAATCTGGAAAAGATCCGTATTCTATCTCATTTTCTAATGAATTCCAATGCTCACCATTGTCATCTGAATATTTTAATTTGCTGTAATTTCGATAATATATTCTTAATTTTGAATTCAATTGTTTGGAGTGCCGGAAATTACTTTCAAAGATATGCTCATTATTGTTTTCATCAATTGGAATATTAATTTCTTGATTCTGAAAGTTAGGTAATTTTTTAACCAAACATTCATTATCATACATACTATATAAAATGGAACTATCATTAAATAGTATATTATCACCTGGAAAAACTTTATTATTGATCTTATAATAAGTTCTAGTAAAGTCATTGGAATAGAACAATTCATTTCTATCCCAACGAAATATATACCCATCATCACCAATATAACTATTATATTGACCACACAAACTATCTATCAATATTAATTGATTCATTTGATTGAAACAATACAAGCCATGGTCCAACAAAAAATAAATAGAGTCATTAGGCATTCTGTAAAGAAACTTAAAATTTCTTTCTTGTTGGAAGTAACTAGAATAAACATCTGTAGCATTATTGTAATAACTATGTTTACTATCAAAATTCATTTCAATATGCTCCCAATGCTCACCAAAATCTTTGCTTTTGTATACTTGAAAACTGCCGGTCAGGATCATAAGCTCTTGGGTCTTTTCTAGATATATACCATCCAATAAAGTTATCCCTTTGAGCCCATTTAATTTCACCCATTCTATATCCTGGGATCTAATAATACCAATACAAAAAATAAAAAATAAGCATTGGAGAAAGCACTTCATCATGATCGATAGAATTAGCTATTCTGATAACGAGACGAGATAGATCTTATTGTAAAATCAAGTTTAATCCTGAATAGCCATTAATTCTTAAAGTATAAATCTCTATTCGTTCATTCGTGGCAACCTTATTCTATAGTGAAAATAGGATCAACTCTTATGCTATTTTAAATCTTAAAAATTGCACCCATTATTATTTCTTAATAACTTTCTCAATTATTTCTATCCCAACTTTATCTCTAACTTTAATCAAATAAATTCCAGACTCAAGATTTCCCAAATCTAATAACTCTTTAAAATTAATGCCTTGAAAAGATTTGTAAATTATAAGCTGTCCGGTTATATCTAATACTTCAATCGATTGAATCAATTTATCCCTATTCAATAACTCAACAAATATTTTATCCTGAACCGGATTGGGATAACACACAACTGCCTCTTCTGATGGAAAAGGATTCCAAGTCATGGTCATAGTACTATCACATACAGGTTCATAACCCAAACGATAATTCACAAAGTTGGGAATACTAGCATGATTCCAGGCTGGCAGATGAATGCCATGTTGTTCGAAATTGCATGCTTTACCTTTTTCATTGGGACTATGAATCACATGCATAACCCGATTACTCGTTCGTGTTATCATATAGATCTTACAGTCAGGAGCTAGCATCATTTGTCCGAATTGAGCTGCCCAGATTTGTTCATCTACATATCCATCCCAGGTATCTATTAAAGTAAGACTAGCAGGAATATCGGATGCCCAGGTATCTATTTGGAATAAATCAACTTGTGTGGTTATATAAATAAACCTTGAATTAGGTGAAAAAGCAACTCCAACAGTATATTCGTTTGTTTCCTTGCCTGTCTTTATATTCATATAATTGGATAATACACCAGTTGCTCTATTAAAATCCATAACATATAAGCCATCGCTTGGAACCATTCTTGCATATTTAGTACCATCAGGAGAGAAACAAGACTGCGATCCACCATCATCTTGAATGCCCATTGTTAATCCAACCTTAGATTCAACTGTTTCTTGAATACTAATACTATTAAATAGTAATGAATAATAAGAATTATTACCTCGACCAGGAACAACTATCCACCAATCGCTATTATTGATATTTTTAGCTGCAGTTAGGTCACCTCCTGATAAATACTTATTTATTGCTACAATATTTTTATCTACTATATCGCCAAATCCATTATTAGAATTGAGATCTATTTTAGAATAAAGCAATTTAGAGACAGTTGCTCCTGGTAATGCAGTATCAGGATCGAATTCTTCAAATTTATGAAACAAAAAATATTGATTTTCTTCAATAGTTGAAGGAATGAATAAGCAAGCATTAAAAAGGGGATAATCTTCAGTTTTGCAATAAAAATTCGCCACAAAGCCCTCATTAATCTTTCCATTTGGCATAGGCCGAAATAATCGATCTGAAACATTACATCCAGTAGTGTACATTAATAAATTGCCATTCCTATCAGCTATACTGGCATTGTTTTGATGAATGCGATAGTCTTTTTTTACTCTGCTAATTCCAACAGGGTATTTATTAAAGTCTAAAGTGAATCGATAGAAATTGGTGTCATCAATAAAGGAATTTGAACCACCTAGCAACCAAACATAATCTCTTTTTCCTTGACCTGACAATAGTAGAGGAAGTAATAAAAACAATAATGTCTTTTTCATGCTTTAATAAATAATGAGCGCAATTCTTATTTCCAGAATTACGCTCATTAAAGTTTAACTATTTTTTATAAAATTTTTTGAAAACTATACTTCCATCCATTAGACTTATTTCAGCAAGATAAATACCTGAATTAAATCCATCGGTATGAATATTAATTTGATTTACTCCTTCCTGAACTTCATTTGAACTAACTACTTTTCCTTCCAAACTACTTATTGCTATTTTAGTAATAAGTTGCTTATTATTCATAATGGTAAGTTCATCATTGACAGGATTTGGAAATATAACTATTTCATTGCTAGTATCTTTTATTCTTGAATCTAATTTTTCAACTGGCAGTGCGCTTGTACAAGTTATTTCATCATTATAACGGTTTACACAGTAATTAGCTGCTAGAGCTCGAGCACGATATACCCCTTCTCCTCCAATATATGGACATTGAACAGCAATGGATTCTATTTGAGCTTTCTCTGACTCATTAAAACTCCACAATCCAGAGATCATTTTATCTAACATAATTGTATTAACTGACTTCTGGTTTTGTTCATAGATTTCAGATACTTGAATTGAATTATTTGTAGCTAATAATTGATTTAATCCACTTAGAATACTAGTATTATTTATTGATGCTAAATTATTTTTTGAAATGTTTATTGCATTCCTTTGATTTGTCAAATTATCAATCAATAAATGTGTGGCAGGAATATCAATATTCTCAGGATGATCTCTTATCTCAATCAACAAGTCATTTATTTCTTCCTCAAGTGAAACAATACTTTCAACATTGGAATTAATAATTATTTGATTCATGGATTGATTCTGAAATAAACTGGAAAGATCATGTTCAACCAATTCAAATTGACCCACAGTTGTATTAGTATATTGATTGAAAAAAGTATTGAAACTCTGTGGAATAGAATTTCCATTCCCCTGTTCATACTTATTCAATAATTCCCTATATAATTGTCTGCGATCTGTCCATATTCTTGAACCCCAATCATTATTATTATCGAAATCATTATTTACAATAAAGTAATCATCAGATCTAGGAAAGGCCCTAGTGAATGGATTAGGATTTCCGGAACCTATTCCCAAACAAGAGAAATTGAGAGCAATTGGATTATTATCCTTTGCGAACAACTGAATACTTACTAACTCATCTACATTATTTGGCTTGAGATCTGGATTATTAGGATCTTGATCATTGACTGTGAATTTTGAAGCAATTCTATCTTGAACATTACCATAATGATAAGCTCCTCTTGTATGATTTCCCGTCCAACGGTTAGCTAAGTGTACTTGTGGTCCGATTCTGGCACTATTGGTATTACCAGGTTCTTGATATCCTAGAATTAGACCATGATTGGCATTCCCCATTCGATTCGAAGAAAAAAACGTACCTAGAGAAGTTCCTAAGAATTGATAGTCATAATACCAACCAGTGGCATAATTCCCAAGATCTGCATTATTCGAACTCTGAGATACAAATAGTCCAACATTCTGACAATTCATACTCGAAGATAATAGATTGCAAGCAGTTAATGCATTTTCTTTACCCAGTATGGATATTCCAAATGTCTTCTGAGATCCTGCACCATTCGAAAAAATTGAATTGTTATACATCCAGGTATTTTGACTATTGTTATGATTAATTCCAATATATCCTGGACCAATTGATATATTATTATTATGAATGTATTTATTTGGACCGCCTACTTCGAATAGGTCTATACCAACACTATTTTCACCAATTAGATTTATATTGTTCTGATCATTCACCACAATGCTATTCACTACTCCTGTCCATCCGAATATCATTCCTCTGCTAGTAGCGTTTATGGTATTTTGCATTATATTGAAATTCCTTCCCGGGCTTTGGTCAAAATACATTCCAGTTAAAACATAAGGCATAGTATTTTGCTTTATATCGGTGCAGTTTACTCCTTTTGTATATATTCCTGTATTCCCAACATTGAAAGTTGATCCTTCTACACTCAATTTATTACCAACGGCTGAGATGGAATGAATTCCATTCCCATTAAATACTGCCCCAGAACCTGTACTGTAATTATTTGTACCATAGTCCCAAAAATTCGAATAAGTAGATCCATAATCATCAATATTTGAATTGTCCCCCCAAATTCCATTTAAAAGGTTTGAGAAAGTCGAACCATTTGAAACTTTAATATGGGCGAAATCAGCTTTAATACCAGCAAAGGTTCTGTTTCCAACTATTGGTGGTTCATTCGGATAGAAAGATTTAAATGCGCCTGTAAATACAAAATCACAATCGTCTGAGTTAATAATCGCCCCATTCTCTGCATTAATTCCGATTGCTCCATCTTTGAAAGTTGATCCTTGACATGTTACTCTAGATCCAGCCAAAGCATTGATTTCAAAATGACCATTATCAAAAGTTGTATTAATGACATTTAATGTGGCACCAGGCTCAACAATAATACTATTCCATCTTTGCCCATCGCATGCTATGATATAATTATCTTTGAGATTAAACGTGTTTCCAGACTTAACAGTTATTGACGAACCAGCAGTCATTCTAATATGTGCAGCTCCAGCTAAATATGTCCCTTGGCCAATTCCACAATAATTGGGCACATCTATATCTAAATTACCATTAACAGTAAATTTTGTAGGACCTTGACATGAAGTTGAGGCAAGAGTCAATACACCATTGGTAATTAATTGGTTTAATGAGCCATTAACGACAGGCCCTGTACTACTAGCGTATGTTAAATTTGCATTAGTAGTATAATTAGCTTGATTTGGACATTTATAATAGTAATACACATGGCAAAATGGAATACCAATATCATCACTTAGTTCAAAAGATTCCGGTAAGAAAGGATCAAATTGATTTAATGAAAAGGTATATTTATATAGAACTCCCATTAATTTACCATTCTGATAATAATTTTGTTGCGTAAATTTGCCTAAATTAACAACAGTCATTGGCTTGTTAGATTCTATATAAATCATTGCCTCACCCACCAGTGGATATTGACCTTGATCATCAAACCAAGGTGTTACTGTAAACTTAATAACTTCACAACCTGCTTCTGATGAAAAACTATTGTATTGTGGTCTAGGATCTGGACTAAAACTTGGAAAAAAATTGCACTGTGATAGACCTATTTCAGCCCATACACTTAATAATATTACTATAGAAATTAATTTTTTCATGATTTGAAATTTTAAATTTATAAATAAGATACCATGCTGCTTTCCTGAATACAAACAGCATTAAGTTAAAATTGAATCAAATGATCTTTATGACCATTAATCCTTAATTAAATAAATAAAATTGATTTATTGAATTGAGTTAAAGAAATTACTCGTGTTTTAGTTTCATAGTATAGAATTTTAAGGTTTAAAATAGGTATATTCTCGAAAATATCTCATGTGACTATCAAAGGTATAATTAAAAAAATTTACAATTAAAATATTTTAATTCCATTTTACTTCCTTTTTTGTAGTCAAAAGGGAATAAAAAATTCCTAATTTACTATTAGGTTAATTTAATTGCTTATCTTAGCACTATAAATAACTATTATGAAGGAAATGCCAATCGGATTAAAAATTAAAAAATTTAGACAAATAAAAGGAATCGAAGTTCAAGAAATGGCAAAAGAACTAAATATCACAGAACGGTGGTATCGCGAATTAGAAAATGGTCAAGGAAAGATTCAATCTGAACAACTATCCAAAATATTATCAAAATTAGAAATCGCTGAAGAAGTTTTAAATAATTATGATACTTATTTCAGTCAAAATAATTATATGGAAAACAGCACAAACATTGCTACTAACACTTATCATACAGATCACAACAAAGAAATTTCTGAAAAATTAAATACTATTTCTGAAAAATTCGAACATTCTCAGAATGAATATATCAATCATTTGATTTCTGAAAATAATTTTCTAAAAGATCAAATATCATTTTTAAATCAAATTCTCAGTGATTTAAAAAAACCATTTAAGCCTATTTAATTTAAATCTTCATTCGTGCATTCGTGGCAACAATTCGCACCTATCCCTTCACAAATTTCAAATACTCAACACGCTCTCCGGATCTGATGGCTACGAAATATATTCCGGGAATCAACAAAGAGGTATTCAATCGAATCACATCATGTGGATGAACGACAAAATGGTTCTCATCCAACTGCTGTTTTTGAAGATTGTACAATTGGATAGATATGGATTGGATGTCCCGAAGATTAGAAACTATTTTTAATTCATTGGAAACAGGATTGGGATACAAAGTCCAATCTGAATGTTTAGCAGAACCTATTTTTGCAGTAGCCCAATTACTGGTGAGTAATTCTTGATTAGAATCTATGATTTGTAATTTATAATGATAGTCCTGATTTGGTACTATAGCATAGTCCAGATATTGCAATGGATTGGACTGCACATTCAATGCAATGGTGTCGATAGCTTCTCGATCTAAGGATTTATATCTTTTAAGTAAACGCATGGATTGCATTTCAACAGCAGATTCAACATTCCAACTTAACCCAATGTGATCTGTTTGTGGGTCTGCAAAAAGTACTACATCATTTAATCCTAATGGTCTTAAACCAAATAATTGAAATTCTGACATTTGAAGACATCCTGGCGGTAGATTAGAAGCCGATACGCCATCATCCCGCCTGAAACTACTGCCTTGATTAGCTGAATATCCCAATCCACGACGAGCGAAAACATTCCAAATAATACAACTATTAGCTCCCCCATAAAGCAAGGTGTCGGCCTTTAATATTGCATTTCTGGAGTCTACAAATCCTGGCGAACAAACTTGTAGTTTGAGTCCTTCCATGACCAATTTAAATGCCTTTATATTTCCTGCAGAAGAATTACTTTTATAAATATCAGGCTCCATCCCATACTGCGTTATTAATGCCCAGGTCATATCCCAAATCATAGAACACCAGATATATCCGATCCCATGGGGCTGTGTTATGTGGTATACATCGGGCATCTGATTGTAATTTGCTGGATTAATATTCAGATCTACATTGTATGGTGTATTTCTGATACCCATTCCTGAAGGTGCATGACCTGAAGACCAAGTAGCCAATCCGCGATTCTGATAAGCGTAATCAGTAATTTTCATGGTCATAGCTAAACCAAAATAATCACTCCATCCCTCACCCGCTTGTTCTGCATTGGATAAACAATTTACATTATTCGGTCCCCCGGTTAGTCTATTCGATATGCCATGACCATATTCATGTGATATAATACCACCATCAAAATTTCCATCTGCTAACGCAGGAAAAGTATTGGATAATTCACCGAAAGATGGCAAACCATTTTTTATTTTTTGACAATCCGATTGACTTAATTCGATCACAGGTATAGTAACCAATTGACCATAACCTCCGGTTGGTATAGGGTCCGGATAACCCGCCGTTGTTTTACATACCGCTGTGGCCACTGCACCCTCTAATTGTGCCTTATAAGCTTTAAAACTGATATCACAGTTGCCATCATCCACAAATGCAATCTTACCATTAATGGCACTTCCATTCACTATCGGCTGACAGACATCATTGAAATTTCCTACAGCATCATAAGCCAATACATTAGAAGCTTTCAAATAAGTAGGAATTTGTGGACCAAAACCAGCCCTTGAAAAAATATAGGAGGTATTATTAACAACAAATTTATAAGATGAGGAAGGCAATAATGTCAATTTTACACCACGGGACAATTCCATTTTTATTTTAACACAATCAGACTCACGAATCATGACCACAGGAATATTAACGCCACTACTAAATCCGCCAATGACGAATGGTTCTGTTGGATCGTTATTGCAGATGACCAGTGCTATAGCACCTGCACTTTGTGCCTTACTAATTTTGCTGACATAAGAACAAATACCACGGTCCACTAAAGCAATCTTTCCATTCACAGCACTGGCATTTACATAATTGTTACACCCCAGACTTGGATTGGAAGAACCATCATTGGCTAATATAAGATCACTTGAAATAGGCGCCTTGATCACCGGACCTATTGCAGCAGGAACAAACATTATTTTACCAGCAATATTTGAAGGAGATTCAATAATCGCAGTATCGAACGTAGGCGTCTGCCAGACATACATTTGCATCTGTGGCGGATACCCGTCCACCGGTGTTCCAAAATTGGCATTATTTCTTGCCCCATCAATATAGTCTATTCCTTCAGCAATAACATTATCCAAATCCTGACCTCCACGATTCACATTATTGTATTGAAAATTTCCGGCAGCTTCAATAAATCCGTATTGATACCAAACATCATGCATCACATTATTCCAATAAAACAAATTGGTAATCGCAGCATTTTTATTTTGTGCAGGAGCATTGGCAGGATTGTAAGTAAAATCAAAATTTAATGCACTACCACCTACAGCACGTGCTGCATCACCACCTGTAGGCATATCATTATTATCCATGTCCTCATAGGCATCCACATTATTTCCCTGACTGGACCTGTAATTGAACTGTCCATCACTATGCCAGCCAAAAGGACTGGCGTTAGGAGCCTTAACCCAAGGAGTCATGACTAAACTGCGTGATCCGTGATTGGGACTTTCTACCGGAATGGAATAGACCCTATAACAAGAGTTACTTAAAGCTGTAGTTTGTGAAGATTCATCTTTGGAAAATAAACTTTTTTGTTCAAAACTCCTGTGGCTTAAATCGCAGGACAACATTTGATTGTGTTCCTCCAATATTGAACCATTAACAGGATCTACAAATACATTCCACCATTCGGCACTGTTTTTTCTTTTCCAAAATATTTGAACTGCTTGTTTGATTAATTGCTCCTGAACATAAAATGATGGTCTGGATTTAATTTCATCCTGATTAAATTCTGTAATTAAATAAGTTTCCCATTGATCCTTTTGTGCTGAACGAGATACTTTAGGTGAAATGGTTCCAACATTTTGTTTACTTTTAATCACTACTTGAACACATTCTATTGTTGAATATCGTGAACGTGATGTTTGAATTTTTGAATCAATATCTGATACTAAAAATCCACTTTTATGCATAAGTTGATTATGTGCATCGAAATGAAGAGACATTTGTATGGGATAAATGGGTATTCCCTTATATTGTTGTTCTAAATAAACATGTTTAAAACCAGTAGTGGGATCTGCATATTGTGATGAAATGCGAATTGTTGATAGGTCTTGTACGTTTAATTTCTGATCCGAAAGATTTGGCAATATATGTTCCAAAGTAAATTGTCCTATTGCGCAATAATTTATAAAAATCATTGCCACAAATAAAATCCTTAACTTTAAATACAAAATGTTCATTTCAATATAAGTTACAAAGATAAAAAATACTCTGCGGTATTAGGATAAAAAAATAGCTTTACAAAAAAAGGAACATCACCAATGAAGGTAATGTTCCTCAATCACTAATTATCGTTTGTTATACATATTTCAATTTTGAACTACCATCTTTTTCGTGATGGTTTGATTGGCATAATCTACTTGATAGTAGTAAACGCCTGACACTGACAATACATTTCTACTTACCGTAAATCGATTGATACCCTTTTGCATGAGTTTGGCTTCTTGGTAATAAACCTTTCCAGTAGCATCATAAATCGACAATTTTGCTTCGCCCTGACTAGGAATAAAGACATCGATCGTTGATTCATTGACCATTGGATTTGGCTCATTTTGCATCACATTAAAATCAGGAGATTTAGTCCATTGATTATAAATCAAGGACACTTGTTCTTCCTGATCATCATTGATATTAATGGCCAGTGAAGGAGTTACTGCTGAACTAAGTTTTAAGTATTGAGCTAGCTGACCATAATCTTTTGCCAAGAATTTAATTCTAAATAATGGTGTATTATCCTCAAGCTTACCATTCCAACAAACACTCATTAAACCTTGAGCAGTTTTTGATAAGTTAGCATTCGCCTCTGTAAATCCTGTTGATTCAAAACCAATGACATCCAATATTTGAATAGCCTTAGGATTAAAATCAAATGTTGATTGGAATCCTAAAAATTCACTGCAATTCTTCAAAGTAATAATGGCATCATAAATCTGTCCTGCTTCTATTTTTTGGTTTTCTAAACCTAGCTCTAAAGGATGCTGAGAACGAATCACAACATTTTGATTTAAACCTCTTGTTTTAGCACTTTCATTGATGTCTCCAATCTTTATTCCAATGAAATTAACTTTCATATCACTCATTAATGGTTTGATGATATAAGACTCTGGAAAAGTCTCATTCATGGCATTCAGTGGATCATTAAATGAATAGGATTGATCCACAAATCTCCAGCTTGTATTACCCGGAATATCAGCAGTAACACCCAAAATCAATTTCCTGATATCAGAAATATCTTTGGCTGTTATGGAACCAGATTTATTCACATCAGCTGCGATCAGTTTATAAGGCGAGATTATTTTTTCTTGACCCAATATATGTTTTTGAATTTTCACAATATCTGCAGTCGTAACCCCATTCAACCAATCATCATTTTTCTCAGGTTTGATCACGTAATCATTTCTTGTTGGAACTTGTTCAAATTTATATTGCCCCTCGAAATTAGTTAGTGTTGCATTCATGTTACTTTGATCCAAATTAACTGAAGCATACTCTACTTGTTTATTCCTTTCAGAGGTAATCAATCCTTCGACAACAACATTCGTCAAAGTATTCGGACAAATGTCAACTAGATTGCTGTCTTGAACGATAATAAATGTTTTACATACTGATTGATTACCATTTTCATCAGTAACATACAAATCTAAATCAACACGTCCAATATCACCACAACCAAAAGTTCGTGATACATCATTGGTATCAGAAGTAAAACTAAATTTAATGGCTGCACCACATGCCCCGGAACTTGCAACATTAATATCTGATGCACGAATCATGGCTTCTTCATTATCGATAGGGTATGGTTCGTAAATTCCATTTCCATTGACATCTACTGGCACCAAACCAATAGCTAATCCTTTAATGCAATATGCAGTTGGCGCCTTACAGAATCTTATCTCAACCTGATTATGACATTTAGCTACATTTCCACATAGATCTTCTACTTCCCAATAAATGATATGTATTCCCTTAGGCCAAAGATTTCTGGTTCGTATTTTACCAATATCGCGGAAGGAATAGTCGATAGTACCATCACTATTAAAATCGATTTTATATCTATAAATCATATCATCCGGATCCGTACAATCATCCACAGCTTTTATCCTGAGGTCGATTTCAAATGGTGAACAATCCGCTCCATAATTGCAAATTATAGTATCAGGACAAACGTCAACTATTCGAGGATCTACACTATTGATTACTTTTATTATTTGTGTATCGGTATAGATTATGATATTATTTTTGAAATCGCGTTCGCACCAATCTATAATTTTCCACACTCTAAATATTTTAAAACATGGATCTCCTGGTATAGTTGGTGAAAACTTAAGGTCGTCATAACTGATTCCCACCTGACTACATTCATCATCTTTAAATGTTGGAAGTCCATTAATCGCAGGCAAATGTTCTGGTATCAATACACTTGGATCACAAATTCCGGTGGTATCTAAATCCAGTGGCCACACAATACTTAAATCATTTAATGGTTTGTAATTGATAATGTGAATTCCTTGAGTACAACTATCCTGATTACCAAACTGATCTATGGCAATAAATTTTCGATATATAAATCCTTTTCCACATTGATCTAAGTGGCTGGTATCCGTCTCCTCCAATATTGTAGGTGGACAATTATCAAGCGCTATTCCATCTAAAGGATAACCATAAACATCATGTTCATAAATTGGATCAATGATGATTGTATCCCGATCTAATTGTGATAAAACTACTTTTCCAAATGTATAATCCAATTGACTAAAATCAATATCAAATCTACAATCAATTGCAATATCAGGAGGACAAGTGATTCTTGGTTTATCTTTGTCCTGAACTTCAACTAACACCATACATATGCCTTCATTACCACTTTGATCTATTACTTTAAATCCAATCATAATTTCTTTCCCAACATCATCACAACACAATCCCACTTCTGGACCCCAAACACTTGCAGATGTATCACAGCTCAAATTATCCATTCGTCGAACTTCGAAATGATCCACATGACATTCATCAAAACTTCCATCATCAAATACAGCAGCAGGAATCCAATTGACGCCAGCCCCATTTAAAGATACAACAGTTCTACGCTGACAAATGGCCACTGGTTCTGTGGCATCACGAACCGTAACAATAAGTGTATCTGTTGTCAAATTATAACATGAATCATATAAGCGATATACGATCGTGTCTAAACCTACTGGTAATTCAACAGAACCTCCATTCTTGTTTTTTAATATTCCTCCCGGATAGACTACATCGATGGTTCTAATTCCATGACATGCATCTTCCGCATAAATTGGAGGCAATACTACTTGTGCATAACATGATTTATTGGTTGTCGTAGCGTGGAAATCATTTCCTAAGAAACTAACCACCGGACCATCAATATCTTTAATTTCAAAAATTTGTAAACTTGTTCGGGTTATTTCTCCACTGCACCACCATTCACGAACTCTCCAAGTACGCATGATTTTACGAACGCAATTGATTTCACCAAGATCAATATCTGAATAATCTGCTACTAAATTGCAAATCACATTTACATTGGGCCATATACTATCACCTTCTAGAGTAGGTAATCCAGTAACATATGGATGTGGATGTCCTTCAGCATCTAATCGATCAATTCTTCCACAGAATAATTCAACTTTTTCTGGTGGAAAAATAATGCTATCTAAATTTGGACGCTCCACAATTAACAATTGTGAACAAGTATCACTAACATTTCCTAATAAATCGGTTGAAACATATTTACGTGTTACCCGCTTAATAAAACGAGGATCACAATAAATCGGTTCAACAAATTCATCTAATAAGGTTACCTCATATTGACTACAATCGGTAGCAACAGCAGGTCGTTCCATATTATTAAATACCCTACAACTAACCGTGTCATTAAGACATAATATTTCCGGAGCTAATTTATCTTCAATCTTAACATAAGACCAACAAGAATTACCAGTAGTTGGATCTGTTACAGTAGCTATTATTGTCTCACCAAGCCATTCTGCAGTAATTGGGTTTGGAATTGGTTTTCCATGGAAACTCAAATCAACAATAAAAATATCGTAGCAATTAAAATCATTCGTTAATAAGGATTTAGCGGTAATGTAGGTTTGACAAGAACTATCTAAAGCCAGATTAATATTCTTACATGAAATACTTGTAGATCCCAAAATATTAATTTCAAAACTACATGTTGCCTTATTTCCACCGCCATCTGTAACTTCATAAACATTAGTAGTTACGCCCGGAGGAAATGGATTACCACTTGGAATTCCGGCAATAAGTTTATTCTGCAAACCTCCTTCAAATTCGACTATATATCTGCGGGATAATAAAGATGGACTATCAAACCATCTACCGGTTGGATCCCAGAACCAAACAAAATCTCCAGGAATTACTCCGGGTTGACCTAATCCCCAATTGGCATAATTGAATGGTTCTCCTGTAGTCCATTTAAAACCATTAAGTGAAGGAAAATATCTTAAACCAATCCAGTATTGATTGTCCAATAATCCGATAATGGTTTGAATTTTAGTTTGAAGAAAATTATTTTCATTGGCATTATCAATGGTTACTAAATGTCCGCCTAATTGTGCCGCAGTCAAGTTAGCATCGGTCCAGATTTTATGATTTGGAAGTCCTGCATTGGATATATAATATGTGTTGCCATTATATGATCCCAAATAGGATAATCCAGGAAATACTGCTGTAGTATCAAAACAATTATCATTGGCTTCCACATTATAACACAATACTCTATTACACTCCATACTATCCAATAATAAAGTCATATCTGCAGGGCAAGTTATGGTTGGTGCTATGGTATCATTTACATTAATGATCTGTGCACAAGTACTCATATTACCACACACATCTGTTGCTTTATAAGTTCTCGTTAAAGTAAATTTACTTGGAAACGATTGATTACTTTTAACATCAGACACATGAGAATTCACAACAGCTCCTGCACAATTATCAATACTATTCACAGTAGCCGGATCAATTGGCGGAACTTCATTTGGACAAATTAAATTCAAATTCGGTGGGCATGTAAGTCGCGGATTGATATCATCATTCACTGTAATAAGTTGAACACAGGTTCCTTGATTCCCACATGCATCAACCGCAGCATAAGTTCTTCTTACCGTAAATTTATTTAAACAGGTCTGTCCTTCTATTACATCATTCAGAAAACTGTTAGTCACAATTCCAGAACAATTATCAGATGAAGTTATTAAGCCTACATTAGATGCAGGGACATTGGATGCACAAGTTACAGTTTGATTTGCAGGGCAATTGACCACAGGTCTAGTGGTATCATTCACAGTAATAACTTGAACACATTCTACAAATGGACAACAATTATTAGTAACTCTATAAGTCCTTGTCAAAGTAAATTTATGTGCACAAGTTCTGCCAGATTCTACTTCACTTTGCAACACAACATTTAACGCACCACCAGGACAAGGATTTCCAAGTATTTGTACTGAATTGATATTTGCTACAGGAACTTCTGAAGAACATGAAACCGTTAAATGATTTGGACATTGAATTACAGGAGGTCCATAAACTGTTACAGTATAAACAACCAGGTCATTTGCACATTCATCCGGATCTAAAAGATTATCATTATCTGCATCAAAAAATATTCTAAAGTTCATTACAAGTGTGCCAGGTATAAGTGGATCAACCAATGATACACTTCTAGAATAAGGTGTTCCAGCAAATGCTGCAATTGGAAATGTACCATCTGCAGGTGCAAAATTTACATTTGTGCGTGTGAATTGCTGAATGACTTTTACCTGTGCACTGAGTGAAACATTAGTTTGATCTATAAACTGTGTAAATGTAATATTATTCGGCGTTGTACCGCAAACATTGAAAGTACCGGACTCATCAACACCGTTATGATTATTGGTTAATTGAATTCCATTTATAGTCGTTTGTAAAGAAGGCACAGGATTTACAGTAATTAAATATCTGATGGTATCTCCAAGACATTCACCGGGATCTATGGCCGTATTATTATTCGTATCTGACCATGGCAATAAAGTGATAGTTACAATTCCTCCAACTGCAGGATTAACTAAACCGGCGGTAGCAGGATTAACAGGAATAAAACTGGAAACAGGTGCAGAACATGCATTACACCAAGGTGCAAACAAAGTACCCGAATTAGAAATCGTTTGATAAATTCTAACATTTGCCGAACCAGTTAATTCTAAAAACGGACTACTAATAAAAACATTATTAGGTGTGGCATTACAAACAGAAAATCTTGCTGTATCTGGAATGCCATCATTGTTATTTGTTAGCTGTACTCCATTGATATTAGCTTGTATGGTTGGTTTTGGTAATACGGTAATGACATACCTTAAGGTATCACCTGTACATTCGTCTGGATCTATGATCTGATCATCTGATTCATCTTGCCATACTAAAAAAGTAACAGTGACTGTTCCTCCAATTAATGGATTCACCAAACTGGCTGTAGCAAAATTTGGTGGCGTAAAATTTCCAATGGAGGTAGCACAATTATTGCACCATGGAACAAAATTAGTACCATTTGTAATGAAGGATTGAAACACATTGGGTTCAGAAGCACCCGTCAATTCCTGAAATGCATCAGAAATAAAAACATTATTTGTGATACCATCACAAACGGTAACCCTACCTGTATCTGTAATACCATCAAAATTATTAATGACTAAAACATTGTTTACTTCAGCTTGTAATCTTGGCTTAGGATTAATGATATAATTTATTGTTATTGAATCACCAAAACAATCAATCAACGGATCAAAATTATTATCAAAATCTACATCGGAATAAAAAATAATTTTTTGTGTTGCAGTTCCAACCATAGTTGGATCAACTAAAGTCAAACTATAATTCGTTCCATTAAATATGGTTGAATTTAATACACCCACTGTATTATCAAATTGTTCAATCTCCGCAGGCGGCGGGCTTGCTACCAAACCATTAATATTACCATTCGAGGCTGTTTGTGCAATATAAGCATGAGAAGCATTGGTGGTAACTGCATTCCAAGTATAGAATGTTCCATTACAAATATTTATCGTGGCAACTTCAGATGGATCTTGATTTCCATCATTATTACTTGACACCAGAATTGCTGGCCCACCATTCGTATTATATGTGAAAGAAGCCGTTGGCACTGCTCCAACAGGAGCTGCAGGAGGTGCTCCTTCAAGCCATGGACAATAAATGACTAAATCTGAAACGGCAGCTCCGGATCCTCCATTAGGAGTTGTTGGACCGGATGGATCATCCCAATAATTAATGGTTGCATCCACTATATTTGGACTTAAATTATTAACTCCAAATTGATCACCGGCAAACCAGTTACCGGGTGTAGCAGTAACATTACCAGCATCTGCCATCAAGAGTACATCTGTGCCATTATCAATGACATCATTGAATATATTTCCGGTCACACTTCCGTATCCGGAATTTATGAATCGTACACCAATGCCATTGTCGTAAATATGATTATTATCAACATTTGCAAAACCACCATTAACATCAATACCAATAGCATACCCATTTATGGATGAAAGATTTCCTGAAATGGATGCTGACGCTTCTGATCCCATTACTACAAGGCCTATTCCTGTCTGTCCTGTATTATTTAATTCTGAATTGTTTTCAATGATTATAGATGCACTGTATGGACTTGAACTTGATGGTGATATTACTTCGATTCCAGATAAACCACCGATTACAGAAACCTGATCTAAAAATAAAGCTACAAATCCTAATACTGTATTTGGAGCAAACAAAGGTGGATTTAGTAATGTGTCTACTCTTGCGCGAATACCAACTTGAATTGCGTTAATTAAAACATTACTCATATAAATTTCACAATTTCCGCCACCTCCAAAGTACGGATCTACATTATCTGCATTAATTCCAATTAGGGAATTACCAACTGAACCACCATATATCGTGATAACATTTGATGTAGGCAAATTCCATAAATTAATACCGCGTCCAAATTCTCCTCCGTTGTCTCCAACGATATTATTAGACAATAAAACCGTAGACCCTAATTGAACAGACCAAAGATTAATACCCCAGGTAAAATCTGAAGTTCCTGTTACTCCAGATGCTGCATTGATTGTATTATTACTTATGGTCACTAAAGCATTTGGGGCATAGAATAAATTTGTATGTATACCTATTGCATCTTGGCCTACAGTCACATTATTACCGCTCCAAGTCATGCTACCATTGCTGAAGAAATTTTGTAAATGGATTCCAATATTATTCGTGCTAACTTCAATGGTATTATTTGTAATATCCGCATATGCATTGGTAAATAAAATCACTGCTTGACCACCATTGACTGGGTCTGATCCAAAATTTCGGATAATATTTTCATTAATAATGTTGCCACTTGAAACTGGCCCATCATTCGATAAACTTATTCCTCGTTGTGCAATATTTTGAATGATACAATATTCAATTGTAAAATTATTTAAAGGATTTGATACATCACTGTTATCTCTATTGGTAACACCTCGTCTTGCATCAATATCAATGGTTCCCGTTTGTAAAATACTGGGACCAACAATTGCAGGATTATTTCCATCAATTACTATACCATTAAGGGTTACCTGATCAACCAATATTCTAAATAAATCATTCGCTCCCGGATTTCCTCCTAGTGGATTGCTTGTAGGAGGTGTTATGATGGCTTCAGTTGTCGGATCTGCTTTAGGGCCATCGACACCATTTGTAAATAATGCAAAACGTGTATTCGCATTTGTATTGGCCTGAGGTCCATTAAATGTTAATTGTTTATATACAGTTACCAATTCTGGATAAGTTCCTGCGGCTATGGTAATGACGTGTCCATCCAAAGTCAATGGGTCATCAATGGCAGCTTGAATCGTTGCATAATTATTTCCGGTATTAACATTTGTGACCTGTGCATAATTATATGGATTGATTCCAAAGAATAGAACTAAAGTAAATACATGTAATCTTATTTTTTCAAATAAAAGTACAGACTTCTTGGTTTTAAAAAAGGAAGATGAAGTTCTATTGACTTTGAACTTTGTAATAGCACAAAAATGAGGGTTCGACATCCTAGTCATAAATTACAATTTTAGTAAAACATTAAATTTTTACTAAACCGTCTTGATGCAGAATGCAACTGGTGCTAAAGAAATACTTTGGGTAAAAAAGAATAAACTACTTGGAGTCAATTCTTGATGCAAACATATTATGAAATAATTTAATATAATAATTTATTTATATATTTATTTTATTTTATATATAATACACTTATTAATAATTAATTATATAATTAATATTCCTATATGGGTTGTTTTATTTTATACCCTTACATAGGATAGTTTCTATTTCAAGTTTTGACGATAAGAAAAAATTTATAAACATTTTGAACCTCTTCTTAAATAATTTAAAGTTAACCTAATGATCCAAAGATGGAGCGAACGTAAAAAATAAAGCATTCAACCAATCAAGATTGATCATTTATTTTAAGATGTATTCACTTCGAAGTAATGAACATACCAGTGAATCTTCCATAATATTATTTTTAAAGTAGTGCTTTCTCAATAATCCTTCTTCCACAAAATTAAATTTTTTGAGCAACTTAATGGATACTTCATTTTGGGGACTCACGAAAGCTTCTATTCTATTAAGATGCATTACTTCAAAACCATAATGAATTATTTTCTGAAGAGCCTCGGTCATCAATCCCTTATTTTTATCTCGCTCAGAAAATAAATGGTAACCTATTTCTGCACGACCATGTTCAATATAATACGTATGAAATCCACACGCACCTATTATAGATTCAGTTTTCTTATTGATGAGTTGAAAGTTGACAAAAGTCTTATTAAATGTAGCGAAACCAAGACTATACTTTCTTTTCTCTTCTTGCATTAATTGTCCATTTTCTAAACCAAAAAAATGCATGATCTCCTGATTCGAATAATGATTAAAAACGAAATCATAAACATCAGGAGTCAATATTCGTAGTTTCATTCTGGGTGTTTCTAAATACTCAAGATTCATACACTCTATTAATACATCAATAAAAAATATCCATAAATTCAAAAAGGGAGTTACTGTTTCCAGTAACCCCCTTTTGTATTATTCACTTTAAATCAATCCACCTTATTTCAATATCACCATCTTCCTGGTTTGTGTATTGGTATCAAAATCTACTTGATAATAATATACTCCATTGGATTCTATTTGCGTCTTCTCGATCATCCATTCATTATATCCTTTATTGAATGTCTTCTCTTCTTTGTAATATATTTTTCCTGTCGCATCATAGATCGTCAACATCACTTCTCCTTTATGTGGCAACAACATTCCTATTGATGTTGTCGTCGACCATGGATTCGGTTCGTTTTGTAATAACACAAATTCTGTTGCTACTCCAGCGCTAGATCGCAATTGGATTCTGCTATCTTCCAATGCTTTATCAAATCCCAACATCGGCGTGATCGATGAATTGATACTGATCACATCACTCAATTTAACATCCGTTCTTGCTCTTAACTTAAGTGTAAACAATCTTTCGTTATTCGTCGCCTGTCCATTCCAACTGATCGTTATCTTTCCTAATCCTTCATGATACATCGAGTAATTGTCATCCCCGAATCGTATCGATTTGTTTCCTTCTAAATCCATGATTTCCATCGCCTCTGGTCTCACTTCTAAAGTCATTTGGAAACCTCCGAATTCTGATATATTGTTTGACGAAAATGGTATTTCTATGATCTCATTCTCCTTCACACTTTGATTTTCAAAATTCAAATCCAATACCTGGCTACTTCTGATCACGGTATTACTTACTCCTCGAGTCTTCGCTGATTGATTCACATCTCCCACTTTTACTCCGATGAAATTGACATTCATATTACTGCTCAATACATTGATCGGATAATTTTCAGGAAAGTTTTCATTCAATGCTTCACTCACATTTCTAAATGTGAAGTTCTCATCTACAAATCTCCAACTTGTATTCCCAGGTATCGCATTCGTAACTCCTAAGATTAATTTTCTCAGATCCGATATATCTTTCGCCGTTACTGACTTCGATTTATTCACATCTGCTGCTATCATTCTATATGGCGTCTTGATGACTTCTACTCCTAAGATATGGCGTTGTATTTTAACGATATCTGCTGTACTTACTCCATTCAACCAATCATCATTCTTATTCGCTACTACTTCATGCGCTCCTCCAGTTGGTATCGGACCAAACGCATACTCTCCTTCAAAATTGGTATTCACTTTTCCGATGGCAGCTTGTGCTAATTCTACCTCTACATATTCTACTTTCTTTCCATCTTCTGTCTTGATCAATCCACTTACGGTTACGTCTTGTAAGTTTGTATTACATTTTGGTAAATTTTCCGGATTATCCCACACTATGATCACGGTCTTACACACGGATGTATTTCCATTGATATCTGTTACCCATAATTCCACATTTTGTGGTCCGACTTCATTACATGTAAATATTCTAGACTTGTCTGCTGTGTCTTTGCTAAAACTTAAGTTTACTTTATATCCGCAGTTATGGCTTGAGCCCGCATCTATATCACTTGCCCACACTTGTACCATCTTCGTATCTGCTGTCCCATCTCCATCTAAATCCATAGGTACTAATCCGACTGAGATATCTCGATGACAATATGCTGTTGGCGCTTTGCAATTGATTAAATTCACCTCCGATTGACATATTGCTGTGTTTCCGCATCGATCTTCAACTTCCCACTTCAATATGTGTCTGCCCAATGGCCATGTTCCTGTCGCTACATTTCCTCCGATGGATGCATTAACGATATCTATAATTCCATCGCTATTCAAATCTACTTTATATCGATATAATAAATCTGTTGCTTCCGTACAATCATCTGTGGCATCAATACTTAATCGGATAGGGATCGGTCTGCATTCTACATCATACGTACATATTGTCGTATCTCTACATAGCTTCGTAATAACCGGATCCACTAAATTACTTATTTTTATGATTTGCGTATCTATATAAAATTGGATATCTCCCGCATCATTCCGATAACACCAATCGATCACCTTCCATACCCTAAATATTTTAAAACATGGATCCCCGGGTACCGTTTGTGAAAATACATGATCTTTATAACTGATTCCTATTAAACTACATTCATCATCCGTGAATGTTGGTAAATTATATGGTGCTGCCAATCGCTCTGGTATCAATAAATCCGGATTACAAATTCCCGATGTGTCAAAATTCTCTGGCCATATAATTCCTATTCTTCCTCCTCGATGGTGATTCGTGATCGAAATATGTTGGGTACATGATGCACTATTGCCCTGACGATCTGTTACTGTAAATAATCTGATGATCGTTCCTATTCCACATTGATTGATGGATGATGAATCAATAAATTCCCGTACCACAGGATCACAATTATCATGAGCCAATCCATCTTCCGGATGTCCATGTATTTCACTCCAATAAATTGGATCTATTATTATTTTTTCCCGATCTTCCTGACGCGTTACTACCTTTCCAAAAGATGCATCCAAGTGGTCCATATCTATATCATATCGACAATCCACATACACATCTGGTGGGCAACTAATCGTAGGTACATCTTTGTCCTGAACTTCCACACTCACCATACATACACTTGCGTTTCCACTCGCATCTATAGCTCTAAACGCTACCATCCATGATGCCCCTACATCCTCGCAACAAAATCCTACTTCTGGACCCCAATCATCTGCTCCTACTATCCCACATCTGTTGTCATCCATTCTTCGCACTTCGAAATGATGTAAATGACATTCATCAAAACTTCCATCATCAAATACTTCTGCAGGCACCCAATTGACTCCTGCATCATTCAATGATACTACTGTGCGTCTTTCGCAGATCGCTACAGGTTCTGTTTCATCCCTCACAGTCACCAATAAAGTATCTATTGTTACATTGTAACAATTATCATAGATTCGATAAACTATAGTGTCCACTCCTACTGGCAATAACACTCGTCCGCCATTTTTATTAATTAATATTCCTCCTGGATATTCTACATCTGTTCGCAATACTTTATGACATGCATCATAGGCATCTACTGGTGGTAATTCGATATCTGCATAACATGATTTATGACTCGTCGTCGCATGAAAATCATACGGCGCATGGGTAATAATAGGTCCCTCGACATCTTTGATTTGTATAAATTGTTGGAAGGTTCTAGTGAGTTCTTGATTACACCACCATTCTCTGACTCTCCATGTTCGCATGATCTTATGTGTACATGCGATCTCTCCCAAATCCTGGTCTGTATAATCTACATAAAGATTACAAACAAAATTGACACTTGGCCAAATGCTATCCCCTTCTAAAGTAGGAATTCCAGTTACATAAGGATGTGGATTACCATTCTCATCTTCTCTTATAATTTCTTGGCAATACAAAATAATATTTTGTTCCGGATAAACGACAGCATTAATATCCGGCCGTCTTACCAAAATACTTTGACTGCAAGTATCGCTGACGTTTCCTTGTGCATCTGTAGATACCCATTTACGTATGACTTCTTTAATATACAATTCATCACATTCAATTTTTTCAACTATTTCATCAAGCAATTGAACGGTATAACGGCTGCAATCTTCTGAAACAGCAGGATTGATCTGATGCTCAAATTGCAAACAACTTACAATTTCATCCCTACAGATTATTTCTGGAGCCAGTTTATCTTCGATTTTAAGGTATGACCAACAAGAATTACCTGATATTCTATCAAGAACTGTTGCAATGATTTGATCTCCTAGATAATGTGAATCAATTGGATTCGGTATAAGTTTACCATAATGAGACAAACTTACATCAAATGCTTCATAACAATTATAAGGTCCGGTTAATAACATTTGTGGTGTTATAAAAGCTTCGCAATTCTGATCCAATGAAATGTTTACATTCTTACAAGAAAGCGCACCATTATCGGTATCCAAATTAATACCAAATTCACCAAGTCCGAATCCATTTGCGCCTGCATCGACTGTAATTGTAATTGAAGTTAAATTACAATTACCCAAGGTATAAAAAGCGAACCCTGTTGCACCACCTGCACCATCTACATTGATAAGACCAGAAGAAGTGCCATCATTCGCAAGCGCTTCTACAGTATACACTGCAAAATTGTTTGGCTCAACATAGCAATAAAAAGCATTTGTCTTAGTTGGTAACGTGATGGTTATTGTTTGGTCATTAATAAAATAAATATCACCAGCATAGCCATGGGACCAGGTCGCCCACCCATTACCAATTCTTCGATGATCCCCTGCAATAGAAAAATCAATCGTCTTTGGACAAACAGAAGGTGCAATAACATCTATTTCCAAATTAAATAATGGTCTGTCATCTAATGGAAACGGAGTCATTTGATAACCTCCAATGGTTGCTGGAGGTGCATTAATTCCAAGTGTTCCATCAAATACAATTCCTGCTGTTAAAGGATTCAATCCAGATTGGATCAGTAAAAATACTGAGGCTAATGCAAACGATGTTGCATACCTTCTTTGTTTGAATTGAATGGAATGAATTACACCATCTTTTAAATTGTAAATGCTAATCAGCATTAATCTAAAAAATCGTAATAATCTTGTAGTGTGAGCAATAAGTCTAGTATATGTCATAACAAAAGCGTTTGTGAATAATCTTCCTTTAAACGCTAAATGACGTAATGAACCTAGAAATTATACCTTTTGGGAGGTGTAAATACAATGCAAATATAGCAATTATTTTATATATTATATTAAATTATAATATATTTTTATACATAATATATATATAACTGTAAATGTGATAATTATAATGTAAAATATTTTTAATGTTGTATCAAACCTATTAACTATTTGCATTTATTTCTTAGTTCATTTAGTCTTTAGGCCTAATTAGTATTTATAAACATTCTATAAACTACCATATTTATATTTCAAACTTAACTTTTAATAACTACAATTAATTATTAAAAAAAGCGATCCCCGCTAGAGATCGCTTTTGAAACATTTTTTTATTTAACCTATTTCAATATCACCATTTTCCTGGTTTGCGTATTGGTATCAAAATCTACTTGATAATAATATACACCATTGGATTCTATTTGCGTCTTTTCAATCATCCATTCATTATATCCTTTATTGAATGTCTTCTCTTCTTTGTAATATATTTTTCCTGTCGCATCATAGATCGTCAACATCACTTCACCTTTGTGTGGCAACAACATGCCTATTGATGTTGTCGTTGACCATGGATTCGGTTCGTTTTGTAACAATACAAATTCAGTTGCTACTCCTGTACTGGATCGCAATTGGATTCTGCTATCTTCCAATTCTTTATCAAATCCCAACATTGGTGTGATTGATGAATTGATACTGATCACATCACTCAACTTAACATTTGTTCTTGCTCTTAACTTAAGCGTAAACAATCTTTCGTTATTCACGGCCTGACCATTCCAACTGATCGTTATCTTTCCTAATCCTTCATGATACATCGAGTAATTGTCATCCCCAAATCGTATGGATTTGTTTCCTTCTACATCTATTATTTCCATCGCCTCTGGTCTCACCTCTAAGGTCATTTGGAAACCTCCAAATTCTGATATATTGTTTGATGAAAATGGTATTTCTATGATATCATTTTCTTTCACACTTTGATTTTCAAAATTCAAATCCAATACCTGGCTACTTCTGATCACGGTATTACTTACTCCTCGAGTCTTCGCTGATTGATTCACATCTCCCACTTTTACTCCGATGAAATTTACATTCATATTACTGCTCAATACATTGATCGGATAATTTTCAGGAAAGTTTTCATTCAACGCTTCACTCACATTTCTAAATGTAAAATTCTCATCTACAAATCTCCAACTTGTATTCCCAGGTATCGCATTCGTAACTCCTAAGATTAATTTTCTGAGATCTGAGATATCTTTCGCTGTTACTGACTTCGATTTATTCACATCCGCAGCTATCATTCTGTATGGCGTTTTAATGACTTCGATTCCTAAGATATGGCGTTGTATTTTAACGATATCTGCCGTACTTACTCCATTCAACCAATCATCATTCTTATTCGCTACTACTTCATGCGCTCCTCCAGTTGGTATCGGACCAAACGCATACTCTCCTTCAAAATTGGTATTCACTTTTCCAATGGCAGCTTGTGCTAATTCTACCTCTACATATTCTACTTTCTTTCCATCTTCTGTCTTAATCAATCCGCTTACTGTAACATCTTGTAAGTTTGTATTACACTTTGGCAAATTCTCCGGATTATCCCACACAATGATCACGGTCTTACACACAGATGTATTTCCATTGATATCTGTTACCCATAATTCCACATTTTGTGGTCCGACTTCATTACATGTAAATATTCTTGACTTGTCTGCTGTGTCTTTGCTAAAACTTAAGTTTACTTTATATCCGCAGTTATGGCTTGAGCCCGCATCTATATCACTAGCCCACACTTGTACCATCTTTGTATCTGCTGTCCCATCTCCATCTAAATCCATAGGTACTAAACCGACTGAGATATCTCGATGACAATATGCTGTTGGTGCTTTACAATTAATTAAATTCACTACAGATTGACATATTGCTGTATTCCCACATCGATCTTCAACTTCCCACTTCAATATGTGTCTGCCCAATGGCCATGTTCCTGTCGCTACATTTCCTCCTATGGATGCATTAACGATATCTATAATTCCATCGCTATTCAAATCTACTTTATATCGATATAATAAATCTGTTGCTTCCGTACAATCATCTGTGGCATCAATACTTAATCGGATCGGGATCGGTCTGCATTCTACATCATACGTACATATTGTAGTATCTCTACATAGCTTCGTAATAACCGGATCCACTAAATTACTTATTTTTATGATTTGCGTATCAATATAAAATTGGATATCTCCCGCATCATTCCGATAACACCAATCGATCACCTTCCATACCCTAAATATTTTAAAACATGGATCCCCGGGTACCGTTTGTGAAAATACATGATCGTGATAACTGATTCCTACTAAACTACATTCATCATCCGTGAATGTTGGTAAATTATATGGTGCTGCCAATCGCTCTGGAATCAACAAATCCGGATTACAAATTCCCGATGTGTCAAAATTCTCTGGCCATATAATTCCTATTCTTCCATCACGATGGTGATTCGTGATCGAAATATGTTGGGTACATGATGCACTATTGCCCTGACGATCTGTTACTGTAAATAATCTGATGATCGTTCCTATTCCACATTGATTGATGGATGATGAATCAATAAATTCCCGTACCACAGGATCACAATTATCATGAGCCAATCCATCTTCCGGATGTCCATGTATTTCACTCCAATAAATTGGATCTATTATTATTTTTCCCGATCTTCCTGACGCGTTACTACCTTTCCAAAAGATGCATCCAAGTGGTCCATATCTATATCATATCGACAATCCACATACACATCTGGTGGGCAACTAATCGTAGGTACATCTTTGTCCTGAACTTCCACACTCACCATACATACACTAGCGTTTCCACTCGCATCTATAGCTCTAAACGCTACCATCCATGATGCTCCTACATCCTCACAACAAAATCCAACTTCCGGACCCCAATCATCTGCTCCAACTATGCCACATCTGTTGTCATCCATTCTTCGCACTTCGAAATGATGCAAATGACATTCATCAAAACTTCCATCATCAAATACTTCTGCAGGCACCCAATTGACTCCCGCATCATTCAACGATACTACTGTGCGTCTTTCGCAGATCGCTACAGGTTCTGTTTCGTCCTTCACGGTTACCAATAAAGTATCTATCGTCACATTGTAACAATTATCATAGATTCGATAAACTATAGTATCCACTCCTACTGGCAATAACACTCGTCCACCATTTTTATTAACCAATATTCCTCCTGGATATTCTACATCTGTTCGCAATACTTTATGACATGCATCATAAGCATCTACTGGTGGTAATTCGATATCTGCATAACATGACTTATGACTCGTCGTCGCATGAAAATCATAAGGCGCATGAGTAATAATAGGTCCCTCTATATCCTTGATTTGTATAAATTGTTGGAAGGTTCTGATCAGTTCCTGATTACACCACCATTCTCTGACTCGCCATGTTCGCATGATCTTATGTGTACATGCGATCTCTCCCAAATCCTGGTCTGTATAATCTACATAGAGATTACAATTAAAATTGACTGTTGGCCAAATCCCAACTTTATCCAAATAAGGAATATCCGTAATATATGGACTAGGATTACCATTTTCATCCACTCTTAGTGAGTCCTGACAATACAAAATAATATTTTGTTCTGGAAAAACGATAGCATCAATATTTGGCCGTCTTACCAATATATTTTGACTGCAGGTATCGCTTACGTTACCTTGTGCATCTGTAGACACCCATTTACGAATGACTCGTTTGATGTAATAAGTATCACAACTTATATTCTGGACCAGCTCATCAAGCAATGTAACTGTATATCTGCTGCAATCTTCTACTGTAGCAGGATTAACACTTGTTTCAAGTTCAAAACAACTCATGGTATCATTGCGACAAATAATCTCAGGGGATAGTTTGTCTTCAATAATTACATCACTCCAACATGAATTACCTGTTGTCTGATCTCTTACTGTTGCTATGATATGTTGACCTAAGTAATGCGAATCAATTGGGTTAGGAATGGGTTTTCCGTAATGTGTTAAATTAACTTCAAACACATCGTAACAATTATAAGGCCCGGTCAATAACATCTGAGGTGTTATCCTTACCTGACAATCTTGATCTAAGGATACATTTATATTTTTACAAGAAATACTAGTAGAACCAATAACATTTACGTCAAAACTACACGTCGATGTTTGACCAATGGCATCGGTTACCATATACACGTTAGTGGTTACTCCGGGTGGAAAAGGATTCCCTGAAGGGATACCAGATACTAATTTAGTTTGGACACCCCCTTCAATTTCTACAATATACCTTCTGAATAACAATGAGGGTGAATCCCACCATGTTCCTGAATTAAATAAATCTAAAAACCATATGAAATCCCCTGGGACTACTCCAGGTTGAAACAATCCCCAATTGGTATAATTGACAGGCTCACCTGTAGTCCATTTATACTGTCCTTGACTTGGTGAATATCGCATACCTAACCAATATTGATTGGATCCAATACCATTCCCGGGTAATAATGGATTAGCAAAAGGAATGTTATTAGTTAAAAAAGAATTTTCAGCTGCATCCTGAATGGTGACCAGATGACCACCCGCCTGAGCTGCTAGCAGATTAGCTGTCAACCAATGTACATGATTTGCAGTGGCCGGATCAGATATATAATATGTATTTCCATTATATTCTCCGATAAACTGAAGACCCGGTAAATTTAAACCTGTATTAATACAATTATCATTTCCCTCTACATTGTAACAAAATACCCGGTTACAATCCATGGTATCTAACAATATATCCACACTTGGAGGGCAAGTTATGGTTGGTGGGGCATCCGTTAATATAACTGTAAAATTGCAAAAGCTTTCATTCCCTGAGCAATCCTTTATGGAATAAGAAACGGGATAAGTCCCCGCTAGGACGGGTGTCCCATTGTCTGCACCCGGAGATGTTTCTGGTGTAGGGCCTAATATTTGTTGGATCAATAAATCATCATATACGAAATTACTAATCGTTAATAAAGTTTGTGCTCCCAGGTTATTGGATAGAACACGAAAGCAGAATACATCACCCAATACGAAATTAACCTTGACGTCACCTGAAGCATTAATAACATTATTATTGGGTGTCAATTGATGTGGCGTACCATTAAGCAAGTAAAAGGCATGATCCCCAGCAAATGATGTAGAAAAACCTGTCTTTCTAGCTGCCCAATGGAAACTAAATGAACCATTACAAAGAGGACGGATACAAAAATCTGCATAGGTGGAACCAATACCTGTGTTCGTTCCCTTAATTCTTATGGAATCAGGAGCAAAACTGGTAAATAAGGCACCTGTTCCATTGGATGCTGAAGACCAATTGCCGAATGCAACAGAATTAGTAAATCCATTGGTAATAGTTTGACAGGCGTCTGTAGCAGTCGGAATAGGCCAATATAATGAAGGTGTACATCTTCCCTGATCTATCGAAACTTCGAAATCGGAAGGGCAAGTTAATACGGTAGGCGGAGTAACATCTTGATTACATTGTGCATGAAGGGTATTTGAATCATTTAAAATAGATGCAAATACAAATAAAATCCATGTAATGTGTGTAATAAGTCTAGAACAAGTCATAAATCTGCGTTTGTGAATAATCTAAAACGCTAAATGACAATCTGGTCTAAACGACTTTACTTATTTTGGGGGGTTAAATACAGCGCAAATATAATGATTTTTTATATATCAAAATATATTTAATATAATATTTTAAAAAATATCAAAAAATAATTTTAAAGAATTAATTTTCAATAATTTATAAATATATTTTTATTGCTTATCTGAAGTTAAAACCTAAAAAATCTGTTCCATTATGATTTCAAAAGTGACTAGAGTTAATATTTCTTCTAAAAAATCTTCGAAATTCCTAACCTTTAGTCAAGTATTATGTTTACCCAGTAATTGAGTAAATAACCATTTTTAAGCCTTTATAAAGCAATCTAACTATGGCAATCATAATTACCGACGAATGTATTAATTGTGGCGCATGTGAACCTGAATGCCCAAATAATGCCATTTATGAAGGTGGTATGGAATGGGCTATGTCCGAAGGAAATACCTTACAAGGATTCTACCAACTCTCTTCCGGTGAATCTTTAGATGTTCATAAAAAAAACACCCCTGTTTCCAACGATTACTATTTTATTGTACCTGATAAATGTACTGAGTGTGTTGGATTTCATGAAGAACCTCAGTGCGCTGCTGTTTGTCCGGTAGATTGTTGTGTTCCGGATCCTGATAGAAAGGAATCACAAGAGGTACTCCTTAAGCGAAAGGGAGATTTGCATTTATAATATTTCTGATAAATTACTCAAAATTGGGCTTGGATACCCTCATTCGCTTTTGATCACAGTAAATACCCTTTTTAGGTTTCCGGCAACAACTTCTATAAAATAGATTCCCGGATTTAGATCAGTAATATCAATATTATCCCTATCCAACATATTTTCTTCTTTTATTAATTGTCCAATAGCGTTAAATATCAAACACCTTGAATAATGAGTTTCAAACGATTTATAATTCAGTATTCCTAGTGTTGGATTAGGATAAAAAATAAATGGGTTATGTCCAATTAGCTCGTCAACCTTTGTAGCAACTGATTTTTCTAACCTAAATAATTTCTCAACATTACCTAAACAATGAACTTGACCATCTGCGGTTAATATTTTAATTTGGTCTAGTTTTAATTTTGTGAATTGTATCGCATCCGTATTATTTCCCAAATATTGAATTTTGATTTTAGTATTAATTAATTCATTAATACTGCTGTCTTTATTCGTTATGGCCATAGAAAAATAATTTCTTTTTTCAAACCTATTATTCCTAATTTCGTTAAAATATAAAGCATAATTATTAATCCCATATTCAATGGATGTCTCAGGCAAAAGAACTTCAACAAATTTATTATCATAACTTACTTCAAAACTGACACCTATGATGCTGTCATGTCTAAAGCTCCAATCTATATATAAAAGATCAGTTGATCTCATGGAGGGCAATGTATCTGATTCTAACTTCGATTTAATTTTAATAAGCTCGTTGGATTGATTGCACAAACTGTTTTCATTAAAATTTGAATTTTTAAATCCAAAAAACCTTTTAATGATATTAACGTCATCAAATGCTATTGTTCCATTTCCATCAGCGTCAACATGTTTTAAATCCGTTGAATCAAATAAATGTACATTCCAATTTTCAGATTCGTTTGGAATCCAAGAATCAATATACTCTCTTATTTTTCCTATTGATAATTTATAGCCAACAGCAATATTGTACAAGTCTTCTTGATTTACAATTCCATCACGATTTGTATCCCCATTCCAAAGACAATCATCTGAACATTTCTCGGAACTACATTTTACTTGAAACCCATCAAAAACACCATAAATGCTGCGTAAAAAAGTAGCGTCCCACTTAGCAATTTCAACGTTTTCCAAATGATTTGCCCCAGGATGTTGAGAATATACGAAAGCATAATGTATTTGTTTTGTTTGTTCAGGGAACAAATATTCAACATGTATACTTGAAATCGTTTTGTAATTTTCCAATGGCATTTTTTCTTTATACATACTCCATTGATTTGATAATTTGGGATTTCCTGAAAAAGCAAAATGTGAATATAAAGTAGACCCTGGATTATATCCATTCCCAAAATTAGTCAAATTAGACCCGTCACGCCAATATCCGAATGAATAATAATGATATTCATTTGTTAACTCAGGGCCGCTCATTCCAAATGGAAAAGTTGTTTTTGTTGGCGATTCAGGATAATACATAAAAGTACTCATAAGATCTGTAAAAAACACACAACTTATAGATCCATTTAAAAAATAATTTAAAGGATCAAAATCACATGACATAGAAGTTGTAGCATCCACTTTATTGGAATTGTATCCGTAAAATGAATTTGTAGAAGGAGAACATCCAATGTAATCATCATCTTCACAACCTAATGCAAAATCTGTTAAAAACGATAGATTAAAATCAAATAATTCTTCATCACCTCTATTTGTAATCCACAATGAATTAAAAATAGTGTGATCAAAAATATCATTTTCACTACATTGATAGGCACAAGTAAGTAAATTAAACTCTATAGCCAAACTATAAGGAATTTTGGGCGGTAAAAAATGAAAAACGGACCAAGAAATTACTGTTGGATTAATATTAATGTCATTAATGTGAATTCGATTATGATTTGGGTAGTCTCCATCATCAGGATTATAAATATCATCTCCGTTATAATCAAAAAAAGGTGCTAAATTATAATCTTGTTTTTTTAATTTAAATCCATTATACTTTTCAAAATATGGATTTCCTTTACCAGGCCAAGAATAAATTGAATTAATCCGATTATCAATTATTGAATTATCCCAATAATCTTTTTTATGGTTTTGAATTTCGCTATCAAAAACTTGCCAAGATTTGTTAAAATGCTTTGCCTCTAGTGAATCAAAAGGATCAAGTTTATCATACAATGGCCCTGGATGGGTGTATAATGGATCAAGCGTATTGTAAAAAACACCTCTTGCATCTTGCACACAAATATAAAAATCAAACTTTTTAATCAAACTTACGATGCTCCCATTACTTTGAACAAGTTGTAAAAAAGGTTTGTCATTGGTATCATTCCCAATATTAGGTGTTCCATTTTGACGCAATTTATTTACTTGTATTGAATTGATATTTGGTTGAGCCTCGACAAGAAACAATTGAAATGTTAAAATAAAAATAAATATTATATTCTTGAACATAACTTAGGAATATTAATTATACAAACGTCATAAAAAATTAAACGCTGCTTGAATTAAATTTCCTAAATTTAAATTATAAAGTTTCTAAAGATGCAACACCTCTTTAGTTTCACTTTACTTTAAAAAAAAACTAACTTTATATTTACCCTATTCCGTCTTCTCAAATTTCACGGTCTGTCTGGAAATTCCACTATTCATTTCCAATATATACATACCATTGGCTAGCATTTTAGTATCGAGTTCTATCTGATATTCAGGTTTATTAAAATGTATGGTGCGTATCGTCTTTCCGGTAATCGAACTAATCTTAATATAATGAATATACTCATTACTTTTAACCATCATCTGATGTTGTGTTGGATTGGGATAGATCAGCACACTTGTTTTGGATTCATCCTGATTGGACACAGGAGTTAAGTCCACTTCTTGTGTCTTGAAAGACGCACCACAAGCATTGGTATTACTCAATTTAACCTGATATTTCTGCGCGGCAGGGAATTGATGAGTTGGATTTATTTCAGTACTACTGCTGTTATCTCCAAATTCCCACAATACATCTTTGATGTAAGTTGAGTTGTTTTGAAAACGTACACCATTATTCAACTCTTTAATAAAAGAAAAATTGGCATTAGAATTACCAAATACTTCAATCTGTCTAACATCAACATAAGTGAAACTCAAATATTTCACAGATAAAGTAATGGTCTTTTTTCCCGGTAAACTATATTGTACACTATTTGGTCCTGCAACTGTTGATGTTCTAGGAATTGCATACTCACCAAAGTCCCATGCATAAGTTGCACTTGGCAATTGAACGGTATTGTAAAGGATTTCTTTACTGGTACATACTTCATTAAGATTTCTTCCTAATTGGACAACTTCAGTTTCATTTGTTTTTTCTTTTACATGGATATTATCTATAAACATATTGCCTTCTAACCCTCTCAAATATTTAAATTTCACTGTGATTTTTTTACCTTTGAAAGAACTCAAATCATAGGCAACAGTTCGCCAGTTCGAAGCAGCAAATGGAACCCAATTGAATCTGCTACTGGTATCCACTGTATATAGACTTGGGCCTCCTGATGCAAAAATTCTTTGAGTCAAGGTTTTACCTTCACACACGGTTTGTACCTCTACATACAATGAGTCATGGTAGGTCGTATATTCTAATTGTTTATGATAAGCATAATCAAAATAGAGATATGGATTTATTGCTGTTGATAAATCTATAGTATTCGTATAAAAATCAACATTAAATCCTAAATAATTAAATACCGAATTATTAAATTGAATAACATTACTGGGTTGTCCTGATTTATTTTTCTGACTCTTAACTTGCCATGCAGAAGCTGGTATTGCATTGACCACTTCCCAAGTAGCAGGAAATGATACCTGATCAAAATTTTCTAGCATAGGATAAACGCCAATTGGATCATTGATCAAACGATTATCAACAGTAATTGAAGTTGTATCATTATATGGGTTTTGATCAGTAGCTAATTGTATCCAGATTGGAATATTTTTCTTGCCATTAAAATCAAGATGTATACCATTATTCAGCGTGATTGTAACAGAATCATTATAATCCAACACACTTGTCACAGGCTCTGATATTAAATTATTCTGATCATAATATTGTATCGAAAAATTTGAAATCGTATGTCGGTATCTATTTTGAATAGTTACCTTAGGATAAATTATAGTTTGATTTCCACAGCTGACATAGGTATTATCAAACGATTCATTTGTAGGTCTTATTGAAATATCATCAGTTATAGTACAAGCTATTAATGTATCCGGAATTTTAATTGCTTTGGTTCTTCTACTCAATGCAGATCCAGTATATCCTGCTACTGAGAACCACCAATCTTTTCTTGGATCATCTATAGGTATAATGGCGAATGTATCGGTGACTTTCATAAATGGATACATAAATTGTTCACCTATAGCATATACAATAAAACTATCTTTCTTGGTTCTATTCCAAGTTAGAATTAATTCATTCGGACAATATTTCTTCGCTTTTACTCCAGTCACCGCATTGGTAATGGTAAAAAATCCACTTCGATCTATTTCATTACCTTGTATGACTTCCATTAAACAAGAATCAGAATTAATTCCAAGTGGTACGGTCCAAGTTCCCAACCTTACACCCGACAAATAATTTTTTATATTGGACCAGGTTCTACCGCCATTGGATGAAAAACGCACTTTTATACTATCGCTTCCATAAGCTGTAAAATAAAGGTTCGTAGATTCTAACGAGGTGAATTTTTCTCCACCTATTGGGGAAGTAAGTCTGAGTGCTTTGTCTTCTAATTCATACAATAAATAAAAGGGTACCTGATTATCCGGTAAAAACTTTCCTTTAATACGAATTTTATAAGTTCCTGAAACGGGAAAAGAAATACTTACTTGCTCAAAATTATTTAAGGTATCGATACCAGGTTGTGCATCCAAACCTAAGGTATTTGGATCAGACGTAGGATTGCTTATTAGGGGCAATATTGTGGTTCCCGTAGGATTAATAACCTCCATATCGATATCATTAATGAGCACCTTTTTAGCTAATAGTGATGACTCTTTTTCTGCCCAATAAATCATGAATTTAGCTTTTGCAATCCCAGGGGGAACTTGGATTTCAATTTCTTTGATTTCTTGTTGATTTATATTCAGTTTTTGGTATCGTTTTTCTTCTAACAATTTGTAGGCTCTATATGCGTCAATCATACCATAACCAAAAGTAAAATCAGGCCCTATCGGACCAATATCTGTTGCCGTATTCATTAAAGTAGCTTTAATTAAAGCAGCTTCCGGATTTTGTCCATTGAATTTTTTATAAGCCTGATAAAGTAATGCTGAAGTACCTGCTACACCTGGACATGCCGCGGAGGTACCACCTCCTACTTGATATGCATTACCATTTAAGGTGGACAATTCTCCATTACCCCTGGCCGATACATCTGGCTTTAATCGGCCATCTTTTGTCGGTCCCCTGCTTGAAGTTGGATCTATCGTTCCACCTATCATGACGTTAGCCACAGTGATTACATTCTTACCGATTTTATGTCCTCCGGTTATATTTCCCCATTGTGTTCCAGCACCATATCCGCAATCAGATCCATTAGCATTTCCTGCAGAAAAAACATGAAGTAGATTGGGGTTATCATACAGTTGTTTATCCACGATTTGTGTGATGGCCGTATATCCAGCATTACACCCATTACTGTATGAATTATTAGTTATAACTACACCTTGTTTTTGATGGAGATTTAATGTTTGGTCTAAGAAATCATCCTGATAATTAATCACAAATAATTTAGCTGCAGGAGCCATACCAGAAATTAAAGGATCAATATTTCCTGCACCACAAGCTATACCACTTGTCATATCACCATGTGTTCCATCCTGACCATATACATCATTGGTGATTCTTCCTTTAAAGTCAATATGAGGCCCAACAAAGCCATCATCCCTAACGCAAATGGACACACCTTCCCCATCTAGAAATAAATTCTCTTTAAAATTAGCACTAATTTGATTTACCCTATGAAGCGAACGTCCTTCGCGATCTTCCGGTTGACCCGGTGCAGGTTTGCAGGCTATATATTCGATCCAAGGTAAGTTCGCTAAATCAGCAACTTTTTTAGGATCATAATCCGTATAAAAGATTCTATCCAGGTTTGATTGTTTAATCAATTGAAGACCTGATTGATCACACAAGGAACTTAACAATGCATCACTAATATGAGGCATATATTTAATGATGTAGGTACCATAATTTGGATTATTTGTACATCCTACACCATTTGAAAATTCATCAGACATTTTCTGTTTCGGATCCACCGCATAGGATGAAATCATTAATTTATTTGTAGACCGATTTTGAATAGTTTGTTGTATCGTACATAAGTATGTTGTACCACTAATATAAGCGTCAACCCATATACCTTCGCGGCTCAAATCCAATTTCTCTTCTTGTGACAATAGGTGTTTAAACTGAACCATTCTATAATATTGATGATCGACTTGATCTGTTGCATTTGCTTGTACAAATGGTTGTTCAAAGGGATTGGATAATCTTTGAGCATTTATGGAATGATAAACCACAAAGATTAGCACACAAGAAATGAATTTTAAAAACTGCATATTAATTGGTTTTAGCGTCATGAATATAGTCCTCCTTAACTAAACTGACCATCTTTATACAAGGATGGTCCAATAAAGGTAATATATTTCTCTTTTGAACTTCCATTTTATAAAAATCATCATTACTTGAGATGATTAATCCATAATCATTTAATTCATCCTTGGACAAAGGGCCAATAGTTTGAATAAGAATAAGACAATTGCTATTATCATCTGCCTTAATATCTCTTACTAAAAGACCTCCGGCCAATTTATCATCCGGCGAAAATGGAATTAAAGTTCGGATTGCAGTCTTATTTAAATTTTTTTTGTCCCATGATTTATACCATAGTCCTAAATAAATATTTTCAAAAATAAAATCTTGAATCAATAATCCTTGTAAGGCCAATTGATTTTTTTCTTCAGTTGAAATGCTACGCTTAAATTCAATTCTACCATAGGTATATTGTCCACACTTCTTTTCTGTAAGTTGGGTCATTTGATGGCTGACTTTACAAAACGATAAACTCAAGGACATCATGATCAAAAAAACTAAAAATTTCATATACTTAGATTTCATAATAATACTAGTTGTTTAGAAGGTGAATTGGATTAAATGATACAAAAATAGGAACAACTGAGAACTCAGATATTTATAGGGATTTACTTTTAAATAACGACTCGAATACATTTGTAAAGGTACTATATCTAAAACCAAATATCAACCAGAGCATAAACCCTATAAAAATACTTAAACCCAAGCTTAAAAACGAAATAAATCGGCTTAAAAAGTTCATCATATTATCCGATAATTCATAAATCCCAATTTGAGAATTAGAGATCGTAAATAAGGTCAAAATGATGATTTTAGTTAATACAAATAAAATTAATATCGCCAATGAAATACCCAATCCCTTCCATTTCCTATGATTTGGAATTGGACTTCCTATAAATAACGCAATAACAAAAATCAGTGGTACAATAAACATTTCAAACAGAAAAAACTGAGTAGAATAACTTGGGATTTTAGCATACTGATTGTGGGTAAGCTTTGCTTCTTCGATGGCTTTGTTGATCAATATAGGATTGCCATATACCAAATACATTTTATCGGGTTCAGGTTTTTTAGTTTGTTCATTTACCACATCCTGAGATTCTATAAATGAAGAAGGGAGTGAGATTTCTATGATCCAGGTGGTCAGCGATTTTAATGCCGGATAAATGGTATTTGCTACAGGTTTTTGTCCCGACAAAAAAGTTAAAAGCGCATATAAAACGATAAAAATAATCACGAACCGAACTATTGCTACCATATCAAATGATTATGTTTTTGATGAAATCTGATTAACCCAAATTAACCATAAGCACACAGCAATGATAATAAAAATAACAACACCTCCGTGCAAATGCAAAAACTCAAATCCCTGTGGCCAATATATGCCAGCAAGATAAAGACCCGCTATCCTCATAATATTCAATACGCCAAGTATGAGTACACCGGTAATCAATCCTTTCCACTTATCCTTTAAGGCTACCATTGGAAATGCCAGAATCGCAAAAACATAAATGGCTGTAGCTTCCATGCCATCGCAACCATCTTTAATACTCACTCGAAATTGTTCCCCTAATATTCCATCTCCCATCGCTTGAGTCTTGAATCCGAGTAGGTTCAAAAACGCATTAGCTAAAAAGGCTTGTCCACTTAACAGGGGTGTCATGATATAAGTCTCATAAAGGGATGATTTGTAAACCATATAAAAAACCAACATCATTCCAATGAACCCTATTAAAAAACGATACACAGGTTGAGTTGATTTCCATCTTTCTAATAATGCAGACATAATTGATTAAAACTAGATTAAATAAAAAAAGGCCGATGCAAAAATACATCGACCTTTATATGTTTTAATAATACTAACTTATCTTAATTTTTATTAAAAATCATGAGAACATGAATGAGATAAGCTAAGATTGGGACAGTAACTATCATTCCAATAATATCTGCTGTAGTATATTCACCCCAGATTAAGTAGATCATTATCCACCCTAGGATTGCTAAGAAGCAAGATATCCAGAATGCTTTGTCGTAAACTTGCTTAACGAACGGAAGTCTCATTAGCATTTCTGCGAGACATGTTGTAAACAGTAACAACTCCCAATGTGATTAAGATTAATCCGAATAAGAATAATCCCCATTGAGTCATAGTTGGAACTGGAGTACCACCTAAAGTAAGTACTTTCAAACATTCAGCACCAACACAACCGATACTAGCTTTTCCACCAGTAGCGTTTTGAATGTCAAGATTGAATGTATTTCTTGCACCGTTATTGTTTCCTAAGAATACTGTGAAGTCAGAACAAGCTGGTACTTCAACACCATAAGAAACGTTAGTACCCATACATACAGGACCAGGAGAACCCATGTTATCAGTATAACAAGGAGCACCAGTTGCAGTCCATAACAAAACTGGACCAGTACCCATATATGTAAAAGTAATGTTACATCCAGCTGCTGCTGCTGCTGTCCAAACCACTTTAATACACTGAGGAGTCAATAAAGTATTTTTGAAAGCGAATGTTTCATAATATGGAGCAAAGTAACCTGGGTTAGTACATCCACCTGTTGGGCAAGCTGAAGCACCAGTTGTCAAAGGAACACCTACGTTTCCAACTAAGTTTGCAGTTTTCCATCCTGGATCAGCACAAGGATATTTAGCAGGTTTTGATCCGTTCATTCCAGTTGTGATAGGGAATATAGATCCACCACCTCCGCCGCCAGCTAACACTAAGTTCACTGATACGATAACAGTAAGTATGATTGATAATAGTTTTTTCATGATTTGGTTTTTTTTAAGATTTTATTAATTAAGAAGTCCTTCGTGAACTTGGCGAAGAGCCTCGTTAAAGTTATTCACAGTTAAAGGTACGTTTGACAAAGGTACAAGGAATTGATTTGTTGTATTAACGAAAATGTGCATTTCGTTAGCATTCAAATCGAAAGTATAAGTGATACCTCTAGTAGAAGTAACATTGATATACTTTTGGAAATAATTGATTGCTTGCTGATATGACGCAAGACCGAATCTTGAGATATCCGCAACATATTCAGGAGCAACATCATTTGCTGTAGCATCCAGAATAATAAGACCGTCTGCTGTTACAGTAGCAGGTCGAGTTTGAGCATTTACGCCTAGGTTTAAGCATAAAAGCAGTAGAAAAGCTAGAATTTTAAACATACTATTCATGATTTTGGTTTTAAAAATTATAATCTAATAAAAGTCTCTGGGGAAGATAACCGCAATCTGAATAAAATAATGATAGACGTTTATATCATTTACTCTAAGGATTGGCTTGGTTATCTGTCCATCGTGTCAGAAAAACAAATTCATTCCTATGAAGTAAATGAGTTTGGTTTAATGAACAACAATGTCTCTACAGAACCGAAGGCAAAAGTAGTTAGGCTTTAATATCAAATATATACTTGGTAAAAGGTATTTTTAATATTAACAAATACTGTAATATTTATTAGCCTTTAATAAGCCGACTTAATATTCCAATATTCTAATTACAAAACTTTATTTGCCAATTTGATTCTAATATATTTCAAATTCAATAAATCAGAACATTTCTGATACTCCTGAAATTGAACATATTATAGGTTCAATGCGAAGGTAATACATTAAGCTAAATATGCCTAATATCTTATTAAAAATATTTCAAACAACTTTTAAATATATGTATATCAATAGTTTAGTTAAAAAATCAAAAAATAATTTATATATAAAATATATACATACCAAGACATCAACGCCATACTTTTAAGCGTTTAGAGTATTGGGCACATTGATTTTCAGGCTACCAAATTCACACCTAAGGCTGTTGTCAAAGCCAATTTGATAGTATTTAAGTGCATTTATGTTATTATATCTTTATCGATACCGTTCCGGAAAATGTTCTTCCATCAGAAGGCCATATTCCAGGTCCCGGGTAAAATTGAGGACGCTTGGTAAAATAATGTATGTCAAACAGATTGTTTACATTAATCTGCAATTTGATCGAATTGGATATTTTAAATGCCAAGTTCAGATCCACTAACTGGTAGGACGGTACCAATCCAGTAGCACCCGTAGAAGATGGTAATACTGCATTTAGTGCATCAGCATAACTATCTGATGTATAACTATATAGTACAGATAGGCTATAATCAGAGTAAGTGAATGTCAATCCATTTCTGGAAATCCATGCCGGTACACTTTCTACCTTGTTTCCTTCAATACTTACATTAGCGTTTCCGGATCTAAGGGTGGCATTATGATACTTAGCATCCATAAAAGACGTAGACGTAAATAAAGACAACATGCAATTTTTGCTTACAGAAATATCACCTTGCAGAAACATCTCCAGACCTGAAGTTCTAGAATCCCCTATATTGGTTCTGAAGATAATTAAATTACCTGAACTGTCTGATTGAGCTAAAGTTCCTAAGCGATTGTTGTATTGCAAATTAAATGCGTTGACATCCCATTTTATGTGATTCCACTTGCCTCTGAATCCAAGTTCTAGATTATAACCATAAGCATCTTTTAGATTTTTGTCCGAGATTTCGTAGATCGATGCCGGAATGATATCCTTAAAAATAACCGGTCGATAAGCCTGGGACCAGCCAGCGTAAATATTAATGTCTTTAGTAAAGTCATATTGACTTCCTAGACCAAACAAAGGAAACTGATGTTCAATAGTATTCGGCAAGGCAGTATCGGCATAATACACGATAACACCAGTGAAATCAGTTTTACCAATTTCCAATCTAGCTCCAGCATTCACTGAAAACTTTTTAGTAAACATCCACCTGTTTTCTACAAAAGCAGCTACATTGCTGGTTTTGTAATTTAAGTCTCTACCCCATCCCGGAGTTACTAAACTTAAATCAAAATCGCTTCCAGTAGTCCCCTTTCCTTGTTGCTGGCGATGTAAATTGTTATTCATGAATTGCACTCCAATTGTGAATGTACTGGACTGGTGCATCATCTTATAAGAATGTAACAACCTGAGTTCATTGGTATAACTATTAAAATGATCAATATCCACTTGTCTATTATTGTATTGTAATGTGGCTGGAACAATATTATCTGGTGTCGTGGCTGGTTTATCAAAAAGTACGCTATTTCTTGAACCAATGACTGCTGAACTTGTAAACTTCAATTGAGTTTTTAGATTGAGCTTCCAATCCATGACAAAGGAAGGAACATGGATGTTAGGATTATAATAATTTCTAGCCCGGGTGGACATTTTAGGATCAATCGCAAACATGCTATCTGTTAGTGGACCTGCAAGATGGGTAACATAATTGGAGTGGGTCCATTCCAATTTGAAATTAAGATTCTTCGACGCATCATAATATAAGGATATGGCTTCTGCATTATAGGCTGCATCACTATTGTCTCGATATCCTGTAATCCACTTTTTATTAGCCCAGGCTGAATATCTGATTTTACCCTTACCACCGGAAATATTGTTGTAAGTACTCACTAAACCATAAGAACCTACTGTATTAATACTTTCCAAGTTAATTATTTTTTGATTATTGGGTTTCTTACTGATATAATTCAACATTCCACCAAATTGTGCTCCATATTGTAAAGAACCTGTACCCCTAACCATCTCAATCCGTTCTACAGCTTCCATGGGAATATTATAATGACTAGCCGGATATCCATACATATCTGAATTGGTAACTATACCATCTTTGCGAATATTAAATTCCCATCCACGATGTGGATCTAACCCTCGGGTCGAAATATTCATTTGATTACCGGTTCCATCCATATCGTAAACAAACACTCCTGGAATTTTAGCAAAAATTTGCCGTCCGTATTTCTCAGTTAGCGCCACATTTTTTTGAGTTAAATCTATGACTTCAGTTTTTTTTCCTGAATAAATGTAAGTACCCTGTATTGGCTCCAAACGCTGTATGTCCTGATTGATTCTTATTGCATCTAAAATAACGGGTTCAAGGATATAAGATTTAATGGTATCTTTATCATTTTGTCCAAATATTACTGATGAAAAATAAATAATTACTGATGTTAAAATAAATTTTTTCATGTTAATCTTTCTTGTTTGCTAAGTAAATTTAGTTACCGAATAATATTGTCATTTAGACCCTACTTATTTTTATTCAAATTAATGAAATCGTATGGTCATATTACTATCATAACCAATTAAAAATCATTAGAAATGTTCAACCAATTCAATGATTTATGAATATTTAGATCAATAAATTTCGTATCAATATTTTAATCTTTTAATTTTTATTGAAATGAATCAAATAACTAGAAGTCATTTTTATAGCTAGCCGAATTTCGCTCATAATTGTATCGATTTAATACTCTGTATTAAACATGAATTAGATTCATAATTAAGCAAATATTGGAATGTAATTTTAAGTAATAATTTAAAATGCCTCAACTGAAAAGATGATAAAAAAAAGAGGCCTTTGAAATAATCAAAGACCTCTAGAATCTATAAATGTTTCAAAATGATGAACTACTTGAACGGTAATTTATTGACTTTTCTACCAATAACATAACCTAGGTCAATCCCAGCTTTACAATCCATTCTCCAGTGAACACCTAGTGGAATACGAGAGTAAGCATTTTCTTCAGCCATTAAATAAAAGTTGGGGTAAAATCTTGGACGACCGATGAATTCTGTTCTACCTTCATGGCAACGATCGTACATTGGAAATTCAATTCCGAAATCAGCTGTTAACACTTCTGCTGCAGCACCACCCATAGTGGAGTGCCCAGAAGGATAAGCAGGAAATGGAGGTGTAATTCCTTTATCTCCGCCTAGAATTGATTTAAAATCAGGATCGATAAATTTACGAATATAAGCTACCGGGCGCTCAATTTGATATTTGTATTTATTGTCCCAACAAGCAACCACCACATCATTTAGAGCCATACCTATTTTAGCATTGGTAAATAAAGCTTTCTCTAAATTTGAATTATCAATGTCATAAACTTGATTGGCAACAGCAAACCATCTTGCCGGAGGGCTGAACGTTAATCCCAACAAATCATCACTCCAAAACTCACCCAACCATTTATCGTCAAAAGTACCTTGTTTTACTAAAGTATAAACTTCAATGGCTTGACCATAATATGGTGATTTTGGATCCTCGCTATAAGCAATCGGTGGAGGGATAATGCGATCAGCTCCATTGATAGCAAATACTCTTCCTTGACCATATTTAGGAAACCATGCTGCTGTTGTTACTAATGGAAAATTAGTTTCTGTGTGATAAATCCCATTTCCAGGAAGAACTTGATAACCTCCTTGTGTTGCGTCTACATTAGAATTATGTACACTTACATCTGATTTTGCCCAATCATAAGTAGCCTTAGCTACAGCTGTTCCCCATGCAATTGAATTATCAATTACATCCTGATTTACTCCTTTTCCATATTTACTTCTAAGATCTTCTTCTGTAGGTAAAATTTTACTCGGAACATCATTTGGAAAAAATTGCTTATACATGTAGGCAGTTGCTGCATTTATTGCCAGTGGATAATTAATGGTTTTTGAAGCATCAAACGCAGGCACATTATATCCTGAATAATTTTTTGCAAGGGATTTGTATCCCGGCATTCCTGAAACTGCTGTCTCATAGGTTGCAAATCCAATATAACCCGCTACACGAGCAATTGGGCATGGACGGAAACCTGCAGCAGTTTTATCCAAATCCAACATGACTGTATTCCAACGGTTGATTACATCATGATCCTTGGTATCTTTTACCAAATTTCCATTAGTAGTGGAGGTTTTATTATCATCTGGATTACAAGAAAATAAAAACCCCATGATGACTACGGTAAGTAATGCAAAAATTTTTGTAGTTTTAAACATATTATTAAAAGTTAAATAATGAAATAAATTTGATCTTAATTCGGCACAAAACTAGTAGAAACAAAGCCCATTCCCTCTTAAAAACCCTTTAGAATGGTATTAGAATCTCATTAGAATTTGAGCCATATTCCTATATCTTTACTTTAAAGCCTATATTTGTTACTTATCTCTAAAAATAATGCGAATCTTACTCATTGAGGACGAACCAAAGACCGTACAAAGCTTAAAACAAGGCTTTGAAGAAAATCAAATGGAAGTTGATTTTGCATATGATGGCTATACCGGCAAATTACTTGCAGAAAGAAATACTTATGACATCATTGTTACTGATATTATTATTCCGCATACGAATGGCGTTGAATTGTGTAGACTTTTTAGGCAAAAAGGGTTGATCACTCCAATCATAATGCTCTCTGCCCTTGATACTTTAGAAGATAAAATTATTGGTTTAGAGGCCGGAGCAGATGATTACGTTGTTAAGCCTTTTGAATTCAGAGAGCTGTTGGCTCGAATTAAAGCTATAAGTCGCAGAGGAAGCGAATTGACTTCTGTATCGAACCGTTTGAATTATGCGACATTGGAACTCAATCTCCATACCAAAAAAGTAACCCGGGAAGACAAAACCATTGAATTGACTGCAAAAGAATTTGCCCTACTCGAGTACTTTATGCGCAATAAGGAAAAAGTAGTTTCTAAAGCGGAAATCTTTGAACACGTGTGGGATATTAATTTTGAAACTGGCACAAACGTTGTAGAGGTATATGTCAACTACCTTCGAAATAAAATTGATAAAGGATTCAACCATAAATTAATTCACAATAAATTTGGGGTAGGATATATACTCAAATTGAATTAATCAACTTATGCAAATTCGTACTAAACTCACGCTGTGGTTTATTTTATTGGTTGCATTTTTACTACAGGCCTCCTTGTATTTTATCTACTATAAATTCAAAGATTATACTGAAGATGAGTTTTATACTGGTTTAAAATCAAAAGCCTTTATGACTGCTGAAATGGTGATCAATAATGATAAAGAATTAGCTCCAATCATTCGCCATTCTGATGAGTCAGAAATTATTCAGATGCCAGTTCGTGAGAATTTTATCATCTATAACCAGAGGCTCGAAAAAGTTTATTCCTTTAGCCCCCAGCATGGGGATAATGTACCTGAACATACACTTCAGCAAATTATTTCAAAAGGTGAATTGAGATTTAAACATGGCCCATTAAACGCATTAGGAATCTACTATCCCAATAAATACAACAAACAATTCATCATTATATCTGAAGGTATTATTGATTTACATAATTTAAATAACTTAAAAACGATATTAATCATAGATTTTTTAATTATCCTTTTATTTGTATCACTTTTCGGGTGGTTTTTTGCAGGTAGAGCCATGCAACCTGTTGCAAACATTATGAATCAAATTGACCGAATTTTACCATCGGATCTGAGTCAACGACTTGTAGAATCAAAAAACAAAGATGAATTATCTAGGCTTAGTATGACTTTTAATCAATTGTTGGATCGAATCCAAGAAGCATTTAAAATTCAAAAAAGTTTCTTATCTAATATTTCACACGAACTTAAAAATCCATTAACTGTTATTACATCACAGATTGAAGTCATCCTTTCTAAAGATAGAAATGCAGAAGCCTATCATCAAACTTTAGCATCAGTTTTAGAAGATGTCAAAGCATTAAATATAGTATCCGATCAATTGATGCAATTAGCTCGGCTCTCATCCAATAGTAATGAAATAATTTTTGATGAATTAAGAGTGGATGATGTGATTTGGCAAGCCCGAGAGCAGGTTATGAAAAATCATTCGGACTATAAAGTTTTATTTCAAACCAATGATTTTCCAGATAATCCGGAAAAAATGCAAATCATGGGAAGTGCCAATTTGCTAAGAACAGCACTTATTAACTTAATGGACAATGGTTGTAAATTTTCTCCGGATCACACGGTACACGTTTTCCTAGGTTTTAATAAAAATAATCATTTATATGTAGTGGTTCAGGATCATGGCCCAGGAATTTCTGATGAAGAGCGACAACTCATTTTTGAACCTTTTTATAGAAGCTCAAAAACCAACACCATTAAAGGATCAGGAATTGGATTGTCTTTAGTAAAAAGTATTGTCAAAATACATCATGCAGTATTGACAGTAGAAACCCAAGAGCATCAAGGAACCTCTTTTATCATTACCTTTAATAAGTCGTCAGAAGATTAAGAAAAATTTGATAACTTGAACAGATTTAATATGACCAAAAGCGTTGACAACTATTAAAGAATCGAACTAATAATTAGAAAAAAACAAATCTAACTGGTACTTTTCTAATGTAATTCTAATGAAATTATTATTTCTATTAAACACTTAACCCATACTTTTGTTCGAAACCATAATAAAGCCAAATGTGATTTATTTCCTAAGAAATAAAATGAGAATACAATTCATTTCTATAATTTCTATAGGATTGTTATGGGCATTGTCATGTTCGAAAGAAAAGATGCCATCCTTTGATTCAGACGCCCAAGTAACTCAAATTATCCAAAAATGGAACAACTTATTTTTGGATTTGGATCGAAATACGCCTAATTACCGACCGCCCTTAGCTGCCCGAAGTTTTGCATACATTTCACTGATTGCATATGAAACGGCGATTCCAACTATTGATCAATATAGATCTATGTCAGGTCTGCTAAATGGACTGAACCTAACAGCCATACAAAGTCCTGTTAATTATAATTTAGTTGACGCTTTAAATGCCTCTTATGCTAAAAGTTTTAGGTATTTTTTTAGTTCTGCGCCAATTGAAGAAATTGACAAAATAACCCAGTTAGAAAAATACTTTAATACTTCGAGTTCAAAACATGCATCCATTAATTACAGCGATTCTTCCGTGATTTATGCGAATAGGTTAACTGATGCTATCATTTTCTGGTCTTCACAGGATCTAAGAGGTGATCGAGCGGATTTTCATTTATACGATTCATGTTATAAAATGGAGGACAAACCCGGTATTTGGCGGTCGCCTAAACTTCACCCGTCATTACCCATATTACCCCATTGGGGTGAAGTGCGACCGTTTGTCATTGATCCAAGCATGTTTAAAGTAAATCCACCTATGGATTATTCCATAGATAAATCTTCTCAAATGTACAAGGAGGCTATTGAAGTGTATTCAATGTCTCAACCACTCAGTGAAGAAAACAAGTGGATCTCTGAATTTTGGAGTGATGATCATCATGGTTTAACTTTTACCCCTTCAACCAGATGGGTATCTATTACAAATCAAGTGATCAAATTAACAAAACCAAATATAGGGAAACAATTAGAATCTTACTTAAAAGTAGGTCTTGCACTTTGTGATGCTGGTATTATAGTTTGGAAAACCAAGTATAAATATAAACGTGAAAGGCCAATAGAATATATCAATCGTGTTATTAATAGCCGTTGGGAATCTTATCACGATAGTCCACCCTTTCCCACATATCCTTCAGGACACTCAGCATTTGGGGCTTCAGCTGCACAGGTTTTAAGTCAATTATACGGTAATGAATTTGCTTTTACTGACTTCAGTCATGCAGACCGAAGAGAATTTAATGGAAATCCCAGATCATTCAATTCTTTTTATGATATGGCGAAAGAAAATGCCTTTTCACGTATCTCTATGGGAGTTCATTATAGAAATGATTGTGAGGAAGGGTTACGAATAGGTTTTAATGTAGGAAATATAATTTCTAAAATCAATCTGCTAAAATCCAACGAAGCTTTACTCTACAACAAATGATAACATTAATATTCTTTTGAAACACAACTCGGCATTTTGCTCAGTAATTCGTTAGCTTTATCTTTCAGCAATTGATAATTTTTTGGATCTGAATATAAGCCTGAAGTATATTTATTTTGTTCTTCAAGATTGTTTTTTACATAACCACTTTTTTGTTCAGTATAATATTCAAGACCATCTTTAGCCTTTCTCAATTTAAAAGTTAAATCAGCTTTCAAACTGTCTGCTAAATCTAAGTTTAATGAATCTTGTAGTCTAATAATTTTTTGTTCCACCTGCTTTAACTTAGTCTCTACCCATTGTGTATGACATAGGTCCATAGCCAATTGTTCAGCATCTCTATTCAAATCATTCTCATTGATTTTTTTTGAGCAACTGGTTAAAAATATATAACCTATAAAAAATAATAATTGATATTTCATAAATATTTTTTTTGCAAGATAAACAATTTATTTCATTTTCAATTAGGATGTAAATTTAAAAAGGGCATGCTTTCATTACGAAAACATGCCCGCCACTTATTATAAAAAACAATTATTCAGAACCATCTGCTCTAGCTATATTAATTGCATATCCTGCAACTTTTTTACCGGTCTCCAATCCAACTTTACAATCCACTCTAAAATGAATGCCGCCATATATTCTACTATTGGATGCATCTTGCGCAAATTGATTTATGGATGCTGTCTCATTTGGAAAAATGTAAGCTAAAACTTCGGCACCTGCTGCAGAAAAAGTAGAGTGCCCAGAAATATATCCTGGAAAATTCGGAACACCTATCAGTGTTCTAAAATCTGATATGGCATTACTTGGTCTTAAACCATTGTAATAATATTTAGTATCCCAACAACTGATTCCTGCATCTTGAATTGCCATATTCATATAAGCCATTGTTCTCGCACTTCTAATTGGATTCATTTGATATTTTAAAATTAAATCTGAAGCAATTGCATTCCAATGTCCAGGAGGTGTCGATGTACTTGGTCCATCTGCCCAAAAATTAGCTATTCTTCGGGTTTCAGAAGTTGGATTTTCTGTAAAATCTTTAATCTCGTTGACATCTGCAATGAATTCAGGAGTTCCAGGTGCTGGTGGTGGTCCAGGTCGCACGGTTGCAACATCTGGGATACACCAAGGTTTTACATCTCCAAATTTTGGCAACATTCCTGGTCTAACTGGTGACTCTAAACTTCTCCAACGCCAGCCATATTTCAATTCTGCTAAAGTTGCCAATGAATCTGTAACAGCAATGGTACTTATTGCTTTACCCATATTATCTTTTTTAGCACGATCATTAATAAATTTGGCGGCAACCTGTTTTCCAATAGCTGTACCAGCATCAATATCATCTTGTGTATTCATTCCAGCCCATAGTCTTGTATTCTTTAATTCTGCTGCTTTTTCTTTTAAATAAGTCGTATCATTAGGAAACATAACGCGTAATATTCCAAGTGAAACTTCAGCAATAACTGCGTCTTCTGATGGGTAAGAAGGCAAGGTTTGTTTTGGCAAAGCAGGAATTATAGTGTTATCAACTTGATATGGTGCAGGACGATTGAAATCATATTTGTATTTCCATGCTACAATAAGTGCATCAAATTGTGCAGCACCCAAATAGGCGAAAGCACGACTTGCATAGGGTGGATTAGCAAATGGGAAATATGGATATTTTCCGGGTTCTGCAGCATTTGGAACAGGATAGGTTCCATCTGCATTTGCTGCCGGTGGTAAATTATATTTTGCAGCTAATGTTCTTGCAATTTGATTCCAACTGGCAATAGAATTAGCACCCCAAAATTCAATTGCAGTTTTTTGATCTGCTGTTACGGATGATGAAAGAGATTTCAAAGCTGCCAATGAAGCTAGATATTCAGCGCTATTTGTTTGTGCAGGCGTTGAAACGGTAATATCGGTTACATTAGTTAAGAATACCGGTTTCCATTGTCCAGCTTTTTCGTCTACATTAGAATACGTATATGCAGATGCATTTTTTTGTATATCCAATTCTTTTTCACACGCTATTAAAGCTATGATAATACAAATTCCAATTAAAAGTCCTACTTTAGTTTTCATAAAAATTTATTTTGCTACTTCAGATTTTGTTTTGTTAAATAGTTTGAATTGATATAATAATCCAATTCCAAAAGAATTTGATTTTCCAACATTTCTGCCGCTTAATGTGTGTGCTGCCATTAATATGATTCCCAAATTTTTATGAAATGGCATTCTTTGTTGAATCATTGCCCCAATTTGAGTTTGATCCATATTAGATGTTAAAAAAGGTGCGTCATTTCTACGAATGTCAACACCTCCTTGGGTATTTATCACGTTATATTGAAGTTCAACTCTGGTTGTATTTTTAAAATATCCTAAAGTCAATCCACCAGTTAATAGATTTGGCATTTTGTATTCGTTGGTTTGATAACCTTGGTCAGTGTAATAATTGGTTCTATCACCTTTGACATTGCTTCGAGCATCATATCCAACATTTGCACTTGCAAACAATCCAAAATCAGAAAACCAATTGGCCATTAAACGACTTCCAAAAGCTTTACATCCTAAGCCTAAAGACAAAGGCAAATAGTCAGCATAATAAGATCCAACCGGCAAAATTAAACCAACACTTGCCATTACTTCTAATCGATGCTTAGGATTAATTTCAAAATTAATTACTTTGCCTTTAAGCCATAGAGACAAGTCCTGAAATCCTGATTCACCTCTTAAAGTGCCTGCAGATGCTTTCGTTTTCATCCATGGAAGTCCGGCAATTAAATTCAATCTGGAATGCAATCCCAATGCAAACATTGGAGCAACCATATGTGAAGATACGGTACCAAGATTTGGGTTATCCCTATATAAAGTTCCTTCCCAATAATAATCCCAAGAACTATACTGATAAGGTACTGCAATACAAATTTCACCTTTCTTCATCATAAAAGCGTCATTTGCAGTTTGTGCTAAAACCCCATTTAGGCTCATAAAAAGCACAGTTAATAACCCATAAAATTGTTTCATTTCAATATGTTTAATTTATAAAAAAATATACTAATTAAAACCTATTACATTATTTCTTCAATGTTCCATTAAAATATCCCTGAATGACATCGTTCCATAAATACCCTGCTATATCTCGGCCCATTTTGAGGCCTGCTACATTATCTGCTTGTATATGATATCCTCCCATAACCCTTGATATTCCTGCCATATCAGCAGTTCCACTAAAAGTTGGCAAAGGAAGTGAAACAGGATCTCCTGGAGTCTCCGTTATTATACCACATATGCGATTCTCTACAATCCCAAATTTGTCACTACCTGTAAATAATTCTAACATCTTGGCACAGGCTCCACTTACCGTGCTATGTCCAGAAACATAAGCTGGAAATGGTGGAGAAACAAAATTAGCAGGTGAATAGGGATGCCAACTCTCAGCTGCTTCAGTAACAGTACCTTTATCTGGACCTCCCCAACCTTGAATTTGTTGGCCTTTATAGTAATATCTAACTAGTGTCCAAGGTCTTGAGCTATCATAAAATCGCTTTGATTCCCAACAAGCAATAAATGCATCCATTGCAGTTACTCCAACAGCAAAAAATAATTTTACATCTTTATCTAAATCATTATGATCTCTGATCGAAACCATTTGTGCGAATCTCAACCAATGTCCTGCCTGACCTGTAGATCTTGGACCGTCACGCATAAATTCAATGGTTGCTTTTCGATTATGATCCAAATTGGCATTAATTGCCATGACTTCATCTACTTCATTTTTCATCTGTTCGGATCCAACTTTTGGAGGAGCAGGAGCTCTGAATTGAGAAGAACTTTTTAAACCAAAAGGCTTTACTCTATACCAAAAAGGGGTTAAAAAATTCACTAAAAAAGTGTCCCCATTCGATTTTACAAATGGCAGTGGGTGCCAGCGATCTGGATCAACCACTTTCTTGTAAGTATTTATAGCATTATAAAAAGTGTAATCAGAAAATGGTTCTCCATTTCCTCCCGGTTCATTTCCAAGCTGATTCGAACCATCATTATGTCTAAATTCAATTATGGATTTAGCAACTAAATTACCAATACCTTCGGGTTTTGTGCGGTCCAACGTTTTATTTTCTGGTTTATAACCCATTTTAACAAATTCTGCAGTGATGTATTTAGCATCATCCTTATACTGATCCATTAAAACTCGATAAATAGCATAACTAATGGCTATTTCCTTATTTTTTTGGGTTCTCTCAGCTGCCGGTCTTCTTAGTTTGCCACCAAATTGGGTTCCAATAGCTTTAGCATCGTATGCTGCCCAGGCATCATATATGGTATTAACAACAATTCCCAACTGTCGGGATTGAACTGTCGGCTTTGCACCAACCCTATCAACATCATTCGCAGTTACTTCCAATGCTATGTCAAGCCATTTATAAGCTATTGAATTTTTAGGATCGGCAACTAAATTAGAAACGGGAGTAGCGTAAATGCTATAAGTGGCAACAAAAAGCATAACACCAATTTTAATACATAGTTTTTTCATTTTAAGTGGTTTAAGTATATAATTTTAATAATTGTTTTTAAATTCCCTAAATAACAAAGGAGGGTTCCCATCCCTCCTTTATATCATGAAAGTAAATTTTTATTTATCAAACCAAATTCTTGTCTTTTGACCTTACAAAGATATGTTGCGCTATAATCTATCCATTTATGAATACATGAAGAAAGGCATATTATTGATGAATCCAGTAAAATGATTGACGAAATGAAATCCAATAATGGCATAATTTGTGATACTGTATGTATTAAATCCTTTTTATGGGACTAAAATGCTTGATTATTGATGATGATCCTATGATATGTGATCTTGTCAAATATTTTTGCACTAAAATAAAAGAAATTGAATATTGTATTTCAGCTGGTACGGGGAGAGATGGTTTAGAATTATTATCTTCACAAGCAATTGATTTGGTTTTCCTGGATTATAATCTACCCGATATGAAAGGTCAGGGCTTACTTGAATTAAAACAAAACGCCCTGCCAGTGATAATGGTTACTTCTGAGACTGACTTTGCAACTAAATCTTACGAATACCATGATATCATAGACTATTTAGTTAAACCTATTTCATTTGACCGTTTTCAAAAGGGCATAAATAAAGCCCTTGGAAAATTGGATAGTCAAATAAAACAGAACTTAAAAAACACTAAAGAAGCCCTGTTTGTAAAGGATGGCAATAAATGGGTCAGGATACATTTCTCAAGTTTATTATTCTTAAAATCTGAAGAAAATTATGTAGCATTTGTAACTGCAGAAAAAACCACTCTGAGTTTGATCACATTAAAGGAGTTAGAATCAAAATTACCCAATCATTTCTTAAAAGTTCATCGTTCATATATTGTTAACTTAAATAAAATTGAAGTGTTAACAACTGATGAATTAATCATCAATAAAACAACTATACCTATAGGTCAAACTTATCGAAAAGAGGTTATGGAATACATTAACAGAACATAACATCTATAACCATTTCTTCAATTCATTTTCAAAAAACATTTCACATTGGTGCATTTTAACTTGGATGTCACTATTAGTTGATTCAAGCTGTTTAGAATTTACAAATGGCTCAAACTTAATCATAATCAATTGATTTTCCAACTTAATCAAATTAAATCGGCGAAGACTATTTGCCAACTTATGCACCACAGCATCTTTCATTCCTATATCTCGTGATAAAATGGCTTTAGACAATTGCTCGCGCGCATCCTTCCATTCATTGATTAATAATTTTAGTGCCGATAAAATCAAGGCAGGATCATAATCATAATCCTTATATAATACTTCTAAAGTTGGTATCTGAAATCCCATGTGAGTAAATGCATACTCAATTTCAGAAATCATTTTATCCGGGCTGATCGGCTTTTGTATCACCATATCCAAAAGATAATGGCTTGACTTTAAAACGGCATCTATATCATGATGTCCCGTTACTGCAATAAAGAGTCCATCTTGTTTTTTATAACTGAATATCTGTTCAAATAAATCAAAGAGGGAAACATTTTCCAACCAGAAATCTGTAATAATTAAGTCATACTTTTGATCAACCGCCAATTCACCAATTTCAAGAGATTTTGATAATTGTTTTATTGTGTTATGTCCATTTTCAAATATTCGTTGATAAAGCATTCTTAATTGAGGATCATCTTCAATAATTAAAATGGATCTTGGGATTTCAAAAAAAGAAACTTGGGCTTCTTTTGAAATTGTATTTGAATCCGGATTATTAATAGATTCTAGTGTTATTTCAAAAGAGAATATCGAACCTTCTCCAAAAGTAGAATCCAACTTCAATGTGCTACCAAATAATTCCAAAAGCTGGACCACGATCGGCAATCCTAAACCAGCACCCGACTCGTTTTTTAAATAATCTTGCCTGTTCTCCTTTTGAAACCGCTCCAATATTAATTTATAATTCTCAAGCCGAATTCCAATACCACTATCTTTTACCTGAATCAATAAAAAGACACTATGATCGTTTTTGATTTCATTTTTGATATTAAGCTCAACATGTCCATATTCAGGTGTGAATTTAATGGCATTAGAAATTAAGTTGGACAATACTTGACTAAAACGCAAGGCGTCCAAGTTTACCCATAAATTTTTTAGTGACTCATCACAAATTAACTTAAAACTAATTTTTTTGGATACCGCTTCAAAAATATAACTTTTATAAATTTTATTTATTAAGTCATAAAATTGAAGAGGCTCATTCTGCAATTGAATTTTACCTTCCTTTAATTTAGAAAAATCCAATATATCATTTACTAAAGATAGTAAATTGTGCGTGCTAAATTTTAATGTTTCGATAAATGGCAACTGATTAGTTCTAGGATTATTATCTTCAAGCAATCGCGTCATACCAACAATAGAATGCAGTGGATTTCTGATCTCATGACTCATATTTTCCAAAAATAATTCCTTAGACTTATTGGCACTTTCTGCTGATGCCTTTGCATCGGCCAACGATTGAATATTCTGTTGTAAGGTCGAAGACATGGCTTGGAAGGTATTGGCTAACAAACCAATTTCATCATTTCGATTCAAGGGGAGATCCGAAACCGATAAACTGTTCGGAAAACTAATCATGGATTTAGTAATTGACTCTAACCCATTTGTTTGTTTGCGCATCCAAAACAATGCTAAAAAAACCAACAATAAAATAATAATTAGTGTGATTACAAAGACGGACCATTGCCAATCATAAAATGGTGATAAGATCACATCCTTAGCTGCACCAAGACAGATATATAATGAATAATTACTCCGAGGATAATTAATTTTTTTAAAATAATAAATATGTGTTTTTGTATCAACGGACTTTATTTCATTACCTATTGTAGTTAAAAAATCTAATGGTAATTTAAATTCCAAAGGTGCATAAGGCAATTTTGCATATTCAAATCCAAACTCTTTAGTAGAATCGGGATGAATTATGAAATGACCAATATCATTAAAAAGGTATAATTCCGAATTCGAGTGAACGCTCTTTTTAAAATGTTCGAAAAAATTATTTAATATCGTATTCAGGATGATGATTCCTTCCACTCTTCCATTTACGTACAATGGACATGCCGCTCTTAAGGTTGGCATAATGGGGTAACTTATTTTACCATACTCTTTATTCAAATCTATTTCTGAAAAATACACTGAATCCTTAGGCAGTAATATGGTTTCTCTAAAATAAGCACTTGAACCTTTTCTTTGTAATGCATCTGACGGAACAATAAAAATATGTCCTTTCAAACGATCCGTTCGAATTTTCTCCAATCCTAAAGAATCATTGGCAATAAATCTCAACTGACCATAATCTGGTTTAGTGGATAAAAAAGAAAAGTAATCATTAGATAATTTAACTTTATTGAACTCCCTTTGTGCACTATTTGGTGCTATAAGATAATCATTCAAATATGGACTTCTCGATAAATACAAAATGTCTTGTCTGATTTGTTCAATATAAGAAATAAATCTTACATCCAATACCTCCAGATCATGTTCCAATTGTTGGATGGATGAATTGACAATTATTGCAGAACTTTTTCTATATAAAAAATACCCAATGAGTGCCGATGATACAACTATTAATATAATATAAACTATTGCATTTTTTAATGCAAGTGAAACAAATTTTGGTTTATAATCGGACATTGTTTTAACTTACAATTAAGCAAGATTTATAATTAATTTATTGAATCTACAAAGATACAGCTCTTCAAAGATAATCAAATTTGTATATAATATTCATTAAAAGTCATTGATTTATTGATTATTTACGACCGAAGTCGGCAGGAATTTCGCCCCATCTTTCTGTTTCCCATTTCACAATAGGATTTAAAAAAGTATTCTGATTGAGCCATAATGTAGCTCTTTGGAGTAATTCTTTGATAGGCTGATTTGCAGAAACAAATTCTAATTTAGTGTTAGCTTTTTTTCTTTTAACCCAGCTCATTGCTGTTTTGGAATCTGTAAAAATAGTAGCAGTAGAATTATTCTGTTTTTTTAGTAAAGCTAATGCATGAACGATGGCCAAAAACTCGCCAATATTATTAGTTCCCATTTTTAATGGACCCACCAAAAATAGGACATCCCTATTATATGGATCTACTCCCTGGTATTCCATATCTCCTGGATTCCCTGAACATGCAGCATCTACAGCTATACTTCCTTGTGGAACAAATGGTTTCCAATCTTCAAATTCGCTACTTGATGATGTTCTGGGTAATGAATGTTTGGGAGTCCCAAGATAATAGGCGTCTTCTGCTTCTTGTTTGGTTAAAAAAGACTTATACTTAGCATTTGGATAACCTTTAACTTGCTGGAGACAATCAGCCCAAGAAGTAAAAATTCCGGTATTATTTCCTTCCCAAACGACATAAAATTTTGTTTTTTCCTTTTTTGACATTATTAACTATATGGCGTTTAAAGCACAATTCTTTTGTAGTTTTCAATTTGAGTTCACCAAAATTAACAATCAATGCTAATTTATTCTGAGAAACTTTTAAATAATTAATGGCTTGTGCAACAAATTCATCCGCTATACCTGTAACTCCCTTTACTTCCAAAATAATAGTTCCGTTCACGATGAAATCCGCATAAAATTAATGTGTTAATATGATTCCTGTATAATTAACTTCATATATCTTTTCTCTCTCAAATTCAATACCTGCATTTCTAAACTCATACTCTAATTCATCTTTGTAAACGATTTCTAAAAATCCAGCTCCAAGGTTGTTATGTACTTCCATGCATAAACCTATAATTTGATAACTTTCAGCTTGATAAATTAGTGTGTCCATAGTGCTGATACTTTGATGTTTGATATATTATTTTTACTTTAGTGACAATTTAATAGCCTAAAATTTTTAGCCACTAATGCACGAATAATTACCTATCCCATTTGTGTATTCGTGTCTATAGTTTCTATATTTTTTTGCCACTAATTCACTAATAGATACTTATCAAATTCGTGCATTCGCTGCTATTTAAATTCAAGAATTAATCTTCAAATACATCACATTCAATCATTTCTTTTTTGAAAGGTGTAAACTTACCTTTAAATAAAGTACTAGCGACGACATGATTATCGATCCAATGATAATTTCCACCTCTGGGCTTGCCCATAACTATACCATGATATAAAAAATCATGTTTATTTAACCATTCTTCGGTGATTTTCCTCAAAGATTCTGTGCGACTGGTAAAAAAATAAATTCTATGACCTTCATTATACCATCGATTGATGTATTGTTGTGCATCAACATATGGTAACACGATTTTCATTCGTTCCGGATCCTCATTTGGAACGTCATCACAGATGGTTCCATCAATATCAATCAAGTAATTTTTTATTCCTGGTGCAAGTACCGGGCTTAAAGAATGACCTTCAGCATCAGTCAATAAATTTAGCTTGTTTGTTTCATCCATACCATCACAGCCTAAATAAAAAAATAAATGCAAAATATTTTTACGATTTATTTCTTACAAATCTATTATTTCAAATACTTATCTAACCAATTGTAAAACTCTCTTTGCCACAACAAACCATTCTGTGGTGATTGGATCCAATGGCCCTCTTCAGGAAACAATACAAGACGACTTGGTATACCTTTTAACTGAGCAGCTTGATAAGCTTGCAGACCTTCACTAACAGGAACCCTAAAATCTTTTTCTCCATGCATTACCAATAATGGAGTATCCCAGTTTTGTACAAACCGGTGTGGAGAGAATTGTTCATATTGTTTTTTATATTGTTGTTCCCAATAGGGTCCACCAATATCATAATTTGCGAACCACATCTCCTCCGTTGTGCCATACCAACTCTCAATATTGAACATTCCACAATGGGAAATAAAACATTTAAATCTTTTATTATGATGACCAGCTAAATAATAAACTGAATATCCTCCAAAACTTGCACCAACTGCTCCTAATTTATCCTTATCTACATACGATTCCTTACATGCATCATCTATGGCACTAAGATAATCTTTCATACATTGTCCACCCCAATCTTTGGAGATAGCCAAATTCCATTCTTGGCCAAAGCCTGGCATTCCGCGACGACATGGAGCAACAATTATATATCCATTGGAGGCCATTAATTCCAAATTCCAACGATAAGAAAAAAATTGGCTCACTGTAGATTGAGGTCCTCCTTGACAATATAATAGGGTTGGGTATTTTTTTGAAGGATTAAAATCGGGTGGTTTAATAATCCACACCAGCATATCTTTGCCATCCGTGGTCTTAATCATTTTTTGTTGTACATCTGCTTTTTTTATCTGACTCCAATAGCTCGTGTTAACATTCGTTATTTGTTTGGATTCTCCAGTTCCTGTATTTACATTGAAAATTTCAACAGGTTGTGTCATTGAACACTTCGTAGCAATTAATCCCTTATTAGAAATAATAAAGCTATTATAATCGTGTATCCCGTTTGTGATTTGTTTTACTTTGGCAGATGCAATTTCCTGCATCATTAATTGTTTACAACCTTTAATTGCACTTATAAAATAAATACTTTTTTGATCTAATGAAAACACTGCATTTTCGGCATCGTTATCAAAATTCTTACTTAAATTTTGAATTTTATTATTACTCAGATCATAATATGTAATACTATTTTTATCAGCTTCATAACCTGGCGTATACATACTATTCCAGATTAAAAATTTGCCATCTGATGAAAATACCGGATTCTTATCATAACCCAAATTAGTTACACTTAAATTCTTCGTTATTTTAGATTGAATATCATAAAGATAAATATCTGAATTGGTACTTAAAGAATATGCTTTACCAATTAGCTTTCTACAGCTATAAGCAATGTAACGTCCATCAGTACTTACTGCAATCTGTTCAATACCGTCATTGGGCTCAGTGGGAGCCTCAAAAGCCTCATTCACTATATTCATTGGTACACCCGATAATGCGCCATCTTTATAATCAATAAAAAATACATTACTATCATGTTGATCATCCCAAGATTTCCAATGTCGATACATCAAATCATTGTAAACTCTTGCGTTTGCCAGTGGTAAATCAGGATATTGTTCTTTAGTAGTTTGTCTATATTTTACATCCGCAATAAATACTATTCTATTACCAGAAGGTGCCCACAAAAATCCATTCATTTCAAGGTCACTCAGTTTATTTTGATCAGAACCATCTGCATTCATTTCATACAATAAACCATTTAACAAAAAAGCAATTTTTTTTCCATCAGGTCTGAAGCGGGCATTATTTTCATGGCCTTCATAATTTGTAATTTTTCTAGCTAAGCCTACACCATCCGATGAAGTTAGATATAAATCTGTATTCCCTTTGTTTGCTGTTGTGTTATAATAAGTAACAGAATAAACTACTAATGATCCATCAGGTGAAACATCTTCAAGATTTACACGTCCTAATTTCCATAATGTCTCAGCAGTACAAAGTTGATTTTGAGCCATGGAATAAAATCCAATGGACATGCTTAAAAGTAATACAAAGAAATTTTTCATAATAATCCAATATTAATAATCAGCGAGAATAAATTGATAATTGCTACTAAAATAAACTTATGCCTGCGCAGTAGGGGTATTGAAGGACATTGGCGGAAAAGACGGTGGTTCAGGATCTTGGATAATCCCATATTGATTTTCAAACTTTGTTAAATTCTCAGAAATCGCCTTCATCAACCTTTTAGCATGTTGAGGTGTCAATATAATTCTTGATTTAACTTTTGCCTTTGGTACGTTTGGCATTAATCGTATAAAATCCAATACAAATTCTGAATGTGAATGTGATATAATGGCTAAATTTGAATAAATACCTTCTGAAATTTTTTCAGAAAGCTCGATATTAATTTCATTTGGATTTTTTGTTTGTTCAGACATGCTTATATTTTTATTGCAAAAATAATCGGATTCGCCACAATTCAATATAATATTTCGTTAAATTTTTAATCCAACGACATTTAAAAATCAAATAATACATAACATATTTATATAATATGAAATCCATATTGTAAAAAAATGAACAAAATAAAAAATTCCAATTTTATTGATCCATGTTAAATTAAGCATATATTTGTTTTCAAACAAACAAAACGGACCCATTATGAAAAAAGTAATACTTTATTCAGTATCTATCTTCATGCTTATTCCATTCTTTAGTGTGGCTCAAACCACAATGATCACCGGCAAAGTTTATGATTCAAAAACTGGTGACCCCCTCGTTGGGGCAAACATAGTTTTATTAAATGATGTCAAAGGTACACTAACAGATTTATCGGGAAATTATTCCATTTCTGCTACCAATAAATCGACATTAGTTATTAGCTATTTAGGATATGTAACCCAAACCTATCAATTGCAAGGAGAAACGAGTCATAATTTTAGCTTGGTAGCTGAACAAACAAATTTGGATCAGGTCATTGTTGTTGGATCTAGGAGGCCAGGCAGGATACTCATAGAAAGTACATCTCCGGTTGACATCGTTAATATCAAACAACAAACCGGTTCCACCGCAAGAATGGATTTGACATCGATACTTAATTATGCAGCTCCATCCATGAATTACAATAAACAATCAGGATCTGATGGATCTGATCATATTGAATTAGCTACACTTAGGGGTTTAGGTCCTGATCAATCACTGGTTATGATTAATGGTAAACGACGTCACCAAACGGCACTGGTTTCAGTTTTCGGAACACGAGGAAGAGGTAATTCCGGCACTGATTTGAATGCATTTCCAGCAGCTGCAATTGATCGTGTAGAAATTTTACGCGATGGAGCATCTGCTCAGTACGGTTCAGATGCAATCGCAGGTGTTATTAATTTGATACTTAAAAAAAATACCGGGGAGTTTAGTTTCAATGCTGGATATTCAGGATACTATGATAAAAAATTTAACCCTTATTTCAAAAAAGAACTTAATCAATATGTCTATGAGAAGGCTCTTGATGGACAAACCTTTGCAGCAGATGTTAATTACGGATTTGGTCTGGGAAAAGAAGGAAGTTTTGTCAATTTGACGCTCCAATATTTAGATGGTGGAAAAACCTATAGACAATCTTTGGATCAAAATTTTGATGCTGAATATGGTCTCCCTGTCAACATTTATCGAAGAGCACATGGTGATGGTTCGTTAACTTCAATTGGAGGATTTCTAAATGCTGAATATCCATTAAGTGAGAAATTAAAAATTTATAGTTTTGGTGGCTACAATCTTAAAGATGCTGATTCATATGCATTCACACGAAATTTTTCAGCAAGACCTGACCGGTTTGTAACAGACTCTATGGATCAAATCATTATCGTTAAAGACATCATTAGAAATTCTGATTCAACCGCTACTGCAAATGCGGATCAATATTATAACCCTCACATTCAAACAAAAATAAAAGACTTTTCAGCCGCAGTTGGTATTAAACGTGAATTTAAAAGTGGATGGAATTGGGATTTAAGCAATGTATCTGGCCAGAATGATTTCCACTTTTATGGGGATCAAACATTCAATGCATCATTGGGTAATCCAAATAAAAATCACTTTGATGATGGAGGATTTTCATTTTTCCAAAATACCAGTAATTTTAATGTCACCAAAGAAATTTCAGGAATACTACATGGGATGAATCTCGCTGCTGGAGCAGAATATAGAATGGAACAATATAAACTATATGCGGGTGAAGAAGCATCTTATAAAAATTATAATGATGCCAAGGCAACGGGTTCTCAAGGCTTTCCGGGATATCAACCCAATGATGCAGTCAATTCATCAAGATCTGCATCTGCTATTTATACTGACCTTGAATTTGATGTAACCAAAGCCTGGTTGGTAAACACAGCCATCCGATTGGAAAATTACAGTGACTTTGGATTTACACATAATTATAAAATTGCCTCTATTTATAAAACCAATCAGAATTTTAATATTCGTGGATCGCTTTCTACTGGATTTAGAGCTCCGTCATTACAACAAATTAATTTCTCATCTACTTTTACTACAGTTCAAGGTGGAACGATTTCCGAAGTTAAAATTGCCCCTAATGACAATATCATAACAAAGGCAGCAGGAATTCCTAAACTCAAAGAAGAAAAATCCATCAATGCTAATATTGGTTATTCATGGAAGCTCAATAATAATCTAAACATTTCTTATGATTTTTATTGGGTAAAAATAAAAGATCGTGTCGTACTATCTGGACAATTTGACGCTTCCGATAACACCCTAGACACTGCACTAACCAATGCGTTGAAAGATTTAAATGTTGGATTGGCTCAATTTTTTGCCAATGCTGTTAATACAACAAATAGAGGTATTGATATCGTTATTGATTATAATAAAAAATGTGGATCCAGCAGATATCGATTATTAACAACCGCTAACTTTCAAAGAATGAGCATTAACAAAATTAATGTCCCAAATAAACTCAATGATACAGAATCACATCAAAAACAATTCTTAAGTGATCGAGAACAGGCTTTTATTATTGCCTCAGCACCTCCTATAAAAATGGGAATCAACCTTGAATATGGTTACAAAAAATTAAATGTTGGAACTCGTTTAAGTTATTTTGGAAAGACCAAAATACTGGGATATGGACAAGATGGATTGGGTATTAATCCCACAATACCAACTGATGATGAAAGTAGGAATGTTGCTGACTCCTATCTATACAATGGAAAATGGGTTACTGACATCTACCTATCCTATTCGATTACAAAAAATATCAATTTAAATCTTGGTGCTGACAATCTGTTTAATATACATCCGGACCTAGGCGCTGTTAGCGGAGCTAAGTGGTGGGCATTCAATAATGAGACAGGTGGACCATGGGATGCGGTGCAAATGGGTGGTAATGGATTACGATTGTTTGGAAAATTAGGGCTTACATTTTAATTTCGAAAAAATATCACAGATAATTATCAAGGCGCAATAGTCATTGCGCCTTTTTTATTTCTTTTAAGTTGAATTAACTCATACATAAATACACTTAGAGTAATAAGGTATTCAATCCATTTTAAGGCACTATAATGATCAAAAAAAGTTTGATCAAATTTAATATAACTCAACACGCTCAATACTGACCATACAATACTTGTCATTGGGTATGATAACATACCTAAAGCTAATAAAGGAATCAAGTACCATGGATGTACTGTTGAAGAACATATCAAATACATAAATATTAAAATCCAAGCTGCATTTATATTAAAATCTTGAGTTCTAAAAAATATAAAATGTCTTATTAGAATAACTAATGTACCCAAAATAAAGCACACCATTAATATCAAGGATGTTAATTTTTGCCATTCGTAATTTTTTTCACTTATGAAATAATGTTCTATCAAAGAATAAAAAGATGAATTGAATTCGAACTGAACAAAAAACAATTTAATACTTGACATCAAATGATGATAAAAAGTAAACAAGAAAGGAATAAAACTTAGACAGATCACTCCAAGACCTATTAAAAATAAAATGTTTGATTTAATGTGTTTCCAGTGTAAAAAAAGTGGAACTAGTAGAATAGGAACAAGTTTAGTCATTACAGCTAATCCCAAAGTCACACCACTTTTTAGATATTCTAGTTTTAAAACAAAATAAACTGCCATCAAAGTAAAGAGTACCACAAAAGATTCTAAATGAACATTTCCATTGATCTCAGTCATAACCAATGGGTGCATAAAATAACAAATAGCCATAAATGCTGGCAAGCTTAATATGCGTAATAAACGAATAAGGAAATAAATGATCCCTCCGTCAACGCAGATTAGAATAAATTTTAATGCAAAACTAAAAAGGAACACATTCTTACCCGCAATCAATGCTCCCAGACTAAAAATAAACTGTGCAAAAGGAGGGTATACACTATAATAATTCGGCGAATTTAATAAGGGAAATATGATGGTTAGTTGTTCTTTATCAAATGGCAGATAAACGTGTGCCATAAGCTCGGAAGGTGTATATTCGAACGGATTTAATCCCATAGTCAACAAATGACCGTCCCACCAATACCGATAAATATCATCAGATAAATTAGGAAAAGAAAATAATCCTATTACGCGGATAAGAAATCCTATTTTGATCCAAAAATATAAATTGTTTGTGGATTCAATGGATTCAACGACAACATGTAAATAAAATAAAAAAGCAATAAAAAAGGGTACACAAATTGTGTCGAATTGATTCTGATCAGAAAAATAAAATAAATACGTTTGTGCTAAAATCCCAACAAGCCCAATTAGTATCTTATAAATCATCCAATTCCCTGCCTCTATTAAACAAACCTATAACAGGTCTTTACATCACAATTTTAATACTATTTCAAACTTAGGTGTCGCAAAGAATAGAAAAAATTAATCCCAAATCCAAACATGAGCATGATGTGGAACATTAAAAAAGAATAATAATCTATTCTAAATGCTAAGCCGATCGCAAAAATAAAATATAGACATATCAGAGCTTCAGTCCAGGTTTTCCAATCGATTTTTTGAATAAGATAATTATTGGATTTCAATGTATCCCTCAAACTAATAATACTGTACTTTGGAGTTCTAACAAAGCTCGATTTCTTGCCACGGAATCCTTGAATTACAGCTATGCTATTGTGAAAACTTAATCCCATAGAAACAGCCATAAAAACCGGAAACAATATAGCGAAATTTAATAATCGTTTAGCAAGTGATTGATCCTTCCAACAAGTGATTACATTGGCTTCATAGAATACAGCCAACATAGAGAGGGTCCCCAGTAAACAAAAACCTAAAAACGTTGCTTTAAGGCCTAAATCGTCCATTGCATAAAGTACTGGTACACTAATTGCTGCTACCCAAAAAATCACTAAAAAGATACTGCTGGACAATAAATGCATTCCTGCAAAAAATTTAGTTTTAAATGGTAAGTCAGATTTCAAAATTACAGGTAATAATTTTTTTGAATTTTCTGCACCGCCTTTCATCCATCTGAACTGTTGAGATTTATAACCATATATTTCTATAGGTAATTCTGCTGGACATGTGATATCTTCAACAAAATTAATTTTCCACCCTTTTAATTGAGCCCTGTAGCTTAGATCCAAATCTTCAGTTAATGTATCTGAATGCCATCCACCCGCATCATCAATCGTTGCTTTCCTCCAAATTCCGGCAGTTCCATTAAATTGTAAAAAATGACCGGCCTCGCATCTTCCAGCTTGTTCTACAGTAAAGTGTACGTTTAATTGAAAAGCTTGGAGACGAGTCAACAAAGAATAATCTTCATTGAGATGAGCCCAACGGGTTTGGACGACACCTACTTTTTCGTGAGTAAAATGAGGTAATGCTCTTAATAGAAAATCTGCATCAGGCAAAAAATCTGCATCAAAAATGGCAATAAATTCCCCCTTTGCTTTCAACATGCCTTCTTTTAAAGCTCCTGCTTTAAATCCCTCACGATTGGTTCGGTGTATATATTCTATGTCAAATCCTTTAGACTTATAAAAATCTACCTTGGCACTGGCATGAGCGATCGTTTCATCAGTTGAATCGTCCAATACCTGAATCTGCAATTTATCCTTAGGATATACCAGACTGGTAATGTTGTCCAATAGTCGATCCACGACAAAAAGTTCATTAAACAATGGTAATTGTACAGTTACCATCGGAAAATGATCTCCTTCTTGAAGAGGTTTTAAGGCTTGTTTATTTTTCTTTTGTCGACGATATGCTTTCAAAAGATTTAACTGCATTAAGCAGAATACGGTCATATAGAGCAAACAAGCAGTATAGACGACGATGAGGATTAGCTGTAGTTGATTCATTTCCTTACAAATGTAAGTGGAATAACAAGGAACTTATCCTAATCATTTCGAGATTAAGATATCATTCACAACATTTGCTAAAAATTTAATACCCAAGGGCTTAGATAGGTCATATTGTCACCATTTCTTTATTCTAATGGGTTTATTGCTAAAATATTTTTGTTGATAAATCTTTAAAAAAATCAATTGACTTGTATGCCTAATCCATAATCAAAGATAGTATTAAAGAGTAAATTAGATGTCGAATTTAAAGGCCAACTAGAATGGATATATGATATAAAAAAAAATGCGTATCCAAAGTAATGGAGACGCATTCTGATGTTTTAATGTAATTTAAACTAACCAGCTGCAGGAGTAATTTCTGGGGTAGCAACAGAATAAAGAAAGGCTCCCATTAACCCAAGTGCTAAAACCCAATAAACCGCGTTAATAAGTATATTGGTCAATGTATTTCTTTGAAATAAACTATTGCTTATTAATACCAAAATAGCGGTAAGTCCAACGCCCATAGATCCATGATAAAACCCATGAACGAATTGACTCATACCCGGTTGAGTATGGGTTGACCATTCATTTAGTTTCCAGGCGAGAGCAAATGAGATTAAAGTTGCTAAACCCATAGTAAGGGCCATGTTTCCTTCCTTGAGTGATGCTTCAGTAAAACCTAAAGATTTCATCCATGCATTCCCAAATATTTTGGGATGATACCAAATATAGCCAAGGACCATAGGGATCAAACCTGCAATAAAAATTGCCAAATAAGCATTCATAATTTAAAATTTTTTGGTAACTAAAATTGTTTTTCGAAATTGTTTTTCAAAGATATCAAAATTTGAATACCTATAAAAATAACTTAATAGAAATATTTATTTTGTTCTCCAGTTCAAGCCTTAGAAAATACAGTCCAGAAGGTATATCTGCACACTGAACTTCAACCAAAGTTGAATGCCCATTTCCGCTTTTAACCACACGTCCTATTTGATCAAATAATATAAATGAACTAATTTTACTAGGTGATTCAAGCCAAAAAGAATTTTTGGTTTGTTTACTAATATATTCTACCGTACCTGTTGTTTTCAAATATACGGTTAACACTTGGGAATACTTAGAATTGCCTGCAAGATCTTCAAATCTCAATTGATAATTATTGTCACCTTGCTGAGAAGCATCATGTATGAATCTGTAATAATTTTTACCAGCAAGTTTTTGATAGGCTATACTCATGGAATCAATTATATTCCATGAACCTGACGGATCTTGATGTTCTAATGAAATTGTTCTAAGTTTGGTTTCATTTACCGTTATCCAATTGAGCGCAACTTTACTTTGATCGAGTGTTGCAGTGAAGTCTAATAATTTAAAAGGCAATAATTGACATTGCGCTGAAATAGACGATCGATCTTCACAATGAAGGGCATTACCTTGTATTCTAGCATAATTATTGGTATTGCTTAAATAATCACAAATATTTGGATAATGACAATAGGAGAGCAATGGATTATCTACCAAAACTAATGAATCCATTCTTTCCAAATCAATATTTCTAAGGCTTCCTATGTCGCTCAATTCCGGGTTATTAATGATTCTCGCATAATGCTGTATATTCTTTATCTGACTCAGAGCAGAAATATCTTCCAAATGTTTATTCTCCGATATAGTCAAATAAGTTATGCGTTCTACTGAATCCATTCCATTTAAGTTAATCAACTGTTCGTTATTCATCATATTAAATTGCCAGATTGATTTTAATTTTGGAAAGGGTATCAATGAACGAAGTTTAGAACACTCACTGATTTCTAGTGGATTCAAATCATAGGTTAGTGAAGGATTCAATCCAAGCAGGGTATCTAAATTTGCATTATTGAGCAATCTAAAAGATTGAACGCGTGTAAGGCTATCGATACCAGATAAATTCTGTAAGTGACTACAATTTCCAACATAAAATTGTCTTGTGAATTTTAATCGATTTAGGCCCTCTAAATTTGAAATTTTAGGCAATCCAACTATGGATAATGAATTATTAGCATCCAATAAATTTCTAAAACCATTCAATGTTGTTAATAAGGTGTCGTCATAAATATAAATATCCTGAACGGATTGAACATTTCGAAGACCTTCAATATTAAGCACTTGATAATTTGAACTTAAATTAAAATATTCATCAATAGTATCAATGACACTAAGACCATCTAAATTCGTAATATTCGTATTTTCTATAATGACATTACCCTTAATTCTGTGGCAGGCTGGATAATTAAATCCAAAACTATCAATCTCTCCTTGGCGTGTAAGAATGATCCCACCAGATCCACATTGTCCAAATACATTATTAAATAAATATATATTTAGGAAGATAACAACTAAAATACCAGGGGTGAATTTATTTAGTTTCATATTTATCAATTTTAATCGTAAAATACCATATTATCAAAGATAGTTAATATGAAAACGAAAAGCAAATTAACTAAATCACAACCAGTCAATAACATTAAAAAATAGGATGATGGTCAATTATTGAAGTGTTGTTAAATCTTAGTATCGTAGCTTTAATTAGATGCATACTATCAAAATTTTGAAGATAGACCAAATGCCATCTACCACATTTTGAAAATTGTGTACAGAATTTTATAACCAGCTAATACACTGCCTTTGATAGTACCCGAGACCTTGGATCTGCCAATCCTGATTTTATAATCTACTGGAACTTCTGTACTTCTTACTTTCATTTTTGCAGCACGTATTTGCATTTCAACAGTCCATCCATAATTTCTGTCTTGCATATTCATTTGGATTAAAGTATCAAAACGAATAGCACGGAATGGCCCTAAATCTGTGAATTGATAGCCATAAATCCAACGAATCAAATGTGTGGAAAGGGCATTCCCGAAACGCTGTACAAAGGTCAAAGAGCCAGATTCTGCTTTCCCTAAGACGCGAGACCCTATAACTAGATCGACTTGATGGTCCAATATGGGTTGTATTAATATGGGGATTTCCTCAGGAAAATCTGAATAATCTGCATCAATAAAAACTATGATATCCGGAAATGCTTCTTTAGGCTGTGAATGAATAAAATGAATAGCTTTTAGGCACGCAGCGCCATATCCTTTTTCGAATTCTTGAAGCACAATAGCTCCATGTAATCTTGCCACTTCAGCGGTTCTGTCAGAACTCCCGTTGTCACATACATAAATATGCCTTACTAATCCAGCAGGTATGTCATCCAAGACATATGAAATTGACTTTTCTTCGTTTAATGCAGGAATAATAACATCAACGATCATCCCTACCGTGCATCAATTTCAATTTAATCTTAAACCTAAATGGCATTAAATGCCTTAGTGAGATAAGTTAATACAAAGGGCAATGGAACCCAAAACCATGCAGGAGCAGCATACAAAAGCCCGCACATAATGACAGTAGAAACTAAAAAGATCAAAATATCAGTTCGCCTCGTTTTGTTAATTTCAGACATGTGAAAAATTTTAGCAAAAATAGTACATTTTTCTCTTATATCTTCGTTCCTCAATCAAGTTTCTTAAAAGAATGGTCTTCAAATATTCAATTTGGTCAATATTATTTCTGGTCATTGGACTGTTTATTTCCAATTCCTGTCAAAAGGAGGTATTTAGCACGGACATTTCTAGCCAACCCACTTTTTCAACAGATACAGTTCAATTTGATACGGTTTTTTCTACTATTGGTTCTGCCACCCTTATTTTCAAAATCTATAATCCACATAAAGAATTCCTAAAAATTTCAAAAGCATATATAGGAACCGGCCAGAAAACACCGTTCAGAATGAATATTGATGGCAACCCTGGTCAGTCTTTGAGGGATATAGAAATTAGACCCCATGATAGTGTATATGTATTTTGTGAGGTGACTATCAATCCAAATGATCCCTTAGAAGTCAGTCCTTTTATCATTACAGATTCCATCGTATTTGAAACTAATGGGGCCAAACAAAGGGTAATTCTTGAGGCTCGAGGTCAAAACGCAAACTATTTTCCTGAAAAATTAAATAAAGGTCAGGCTAGTATTATAGATTTACAAGGTCAGACCTTAGTATGGGATGATCCCAAACCATATATTATTTATGGAATAGTATATTTCGATCATGGCAGCCTGTCTATAAAAGCCGGGACGAGAATTCACGTATTTGGGGGGATAACTAAGGGATCAGACAGCCAGGGAAATACGTTTTTTTATAATGATGGTCGAATTTTTATAGGTTCTGATGCGAATATACAAATAGAGGGTACTCATGAAAAACCGGTTATCATACAAGGTGTTAGACTTGAACCCGAATATCAGGAAGTTTCAGGTCAATGGTCGGGGATTGTCATAGATAAGTTTTCTCAAGGAAATACAATTAATTACACCACTATTAAAAATAATCAAATTGGAATATATGTAGATTCAGCTGCTCAATGCAAAATCTCAAATACCATATTTGCAAACAATTCTGTCGGAGGATTATATGGATATGCAGCAGAAATTACCATGAATAATAGTTTGTTTTACAATCAAGGGCAAGCTTCATTTTCTGCAATTAATGGTGGAAAATATGATTTTACCTATTGCACTTTTGCTAATTTAGGAAATTCTTATTCAGGAATAGTGTGGAGTAATTTTTATTGTGAAGATCCTATCGACTGTCCACATCCTTATACTTTTCCACTGGATGCAAAAATGACCAATTGCATTGTTACCGGATCGGACGATGATGAGCTAAGTTTAAAGCCAGTAGCAGATCCTACCGTTCGGTTTAATCTATTATTTGATCATTGTCTTCTCAAAATTCGAAAACTAACGGATCAAAATCAATTTCCAAAATTCGTTCAAGATTATACTCAAAATTGTATCATCAGCGGTTCTCTTGATCCATTATTTATTGATATTTCTAAAGACAATTATAGATTGGATACGCTGTCCATTGCAGATGGAAAAGGCATTCCAATAAATAATATTTTTAATGATTTAGAAAATGTATTACGAGATCCAGTTAAACCAGATTTAGGTTGTTACGAACGATTGAAATAAAAATTAAATTTCATATTGTATCGATCGCTTCATTTCATATTGTTCAATAAAAATCTTCATTCCACAATATTCAAAAAATGCATGGATTCCTATTTCACTTTTATCAACATTAATGATAGTGACTTCTTTTGAATTGAATTGATTTAGGATATTGGTCATTAATGTGCTACCTATTCCTTGTCTTCTATATTTTTGATCAACTGCAATATGTAAAATTCTTGATTTTTTTAAATTAATAACTGCGTAACCAACACATATTCCTTCTAAATATGCACATAATAACGTATTAGATAATTTTCCCTCTTCCAATGATGCAAAGGAATACTGCCAAGCAGGCTCAATGGTCCAAAACGTTTTTAAAACGTGCTGTTCTATGTTCGCTTCTTCTATAATTTTGATTTTAGGATTGATTTCATGTCTAGCGATAAATCCTTTATAACAGGATAAGGTTCTTGAAATTTTGAAGCCCAATGATGTATATAAATGAATTGCTTTTTTATTAGTTGTTAGTACTTCGAGTTGATGCTGTTTTACTTGAACTGTCTTAAGTTTTTGATCTAGAAATGCATACATTTTCATTGTCCATTCTTGCCCTCTATATTGAGGAATGACTCCTGTTCCGGCATTATAAACATTAAGATATCCATCCAACCATAGAACACCAGTAAGAATAAATCCTACAATTTTATCTTCATCAAAAATACCAACAGATAAATTCAATTGTATATGTTCCTGAACAATCTTTAATTCCATTAATTCTACTGTGAGCGAAATTGGAATGGCATAATCTGCAAAAGCATGATTAAAAACTTGCACTAATTCTGAAATACTAATGGAACTTAAATCTCTAATTTGAACATTCATAGAATCACAAAGTCATATGTTTATCAATACAAGTGAATCAAGGTTTATGGCGCTAATTCACCTACTACATATCGGAGTGTTCCATTATTCCGGTCATCTACTATAAACCCATAAGGTCTGACCTTATGTACAAAATGTGTACTTCCCTCTGCCTGTTGTCCTTTATAATCCAAAGTAAAAGCCAAAAAATTTAAAAGTTCACCATCATACTTTATATCAGTATAGTTGATTTGAATTTGTATGGCTGCTAAATCATTCCGTAATTGTTCTAACTGAATTCTCGACATGGGTCTTTCAAAATGGACTTCTGCAAATTGCGGTTCGATATGAATGTAAGGTTGTTTGTACAATTGTTTGCAACTCATTGTTAATATAACAATGAATATTGTAGCTATAATTTTGTGTTTCATACCCTATCATTTATAATTGTGTAAGATATCGCTTATTTGTTATTTTGATTCTTAAATTTACAGTTACAAATAAAATAATTACAAGCATGAATAGATTAACATTTTTGATTAATAAGGTCTATCCTTTTTTTCAAAAACCAAATTATATATTGTTCCTAATATACGCTTTAATGGTTATCACCAATGGCGAAAGTCAATCGATCGCACCTAAATATTTTGAAGGCATGCAATGGCGAATGATTGGACCACATCGAGGCGGTAGAACTGTAGGTGCAGTAGGTTTACCATCTCAACACAATGTATTTTACATAGGTGTAAATAACGGTGGGGTTTGGAAAACCACAGACTATGGAAGATCCTGGGTCCCCATTTTTGATGAACAATCGACCGGATCAATTGGTGATATTGTGGTAGCACCATCAAATCCCAATACTATATATGTGGGCACTGGTGAAGGATTACAACGCCCTGATTTATCAGTAGGAAATGGTGTTTACAAATCCATTGACGCTGGTAAAACATGGATAAATACTGGCTTAAAGGAAGGTCACCAAATTGGAGGAATGGCAATAGATCCTAAAGATGAAAACCGGGTTTTTGCTGCTGTACTTGGCCATCCCTATGGCGCCAATTCGGAAAGGGGCGTTTATCGTACTTTGAATGGAGGTCTAAGCTGGGAAAAAGTATTTTATATAGATGACAATACCGGTGCCATACAAGTAACCATTGATCCGGTTCATTCAAATATTATTTACGCAGACATGTGGGCTGCTAGATTAGCACCGTGGGAGAATGGCATGTGGAGTGGCCAAGGAAGTGGTTTGTATAAATCTATTGATGGCGGAAATACTTGGAAAAAATTAATCAATGGCTTACCAACTACAGAACAAGGCCTTGGCAGGATTGGATTTTGTATTGCTCCTTCTAACTCTAACCGCTTATATGCAACAGTTGACGCTGGTCAGCTCGGAGGAATCTACAGGAGCGACGATGCTGGTGAAACTTGGCGATTATTAGATTCAGATGCCAGATTGTGGAGTCGTGGAAGTGATTTTGCAGAAATCAAAGTGGATCCTAAAAATGAAGATATCGTTTATTCTGCTAATGTGGTGGTTTGGAAAAGCACAGATGGGGGACTTCATTGGCAAGGCTTTCGAGGCGCACCAGGTGGAGATGATTATCATAGGATATGGATCAATCCCGAGCAACCAAATATTATTTTGTTAGCCAGTGATCAAGGCGCTATCATCACAGTAAATGGCGGGGAGACTTTTTCAAGTTGGTACAACCAACCCACTGCACAATTCTATCACGTTAGTGCTGATAATAGTTTTCCATATAATGTATATAGCGGCCAACAAGAAAGCGGTTCGGTCTGTATTTCTTCAAGGGGTCATGATGGTCAAATCACTTTCAGAGATTGGCATCCTGTTGGTGCAGAAGAATATGGTTATGTGGTAGCGGATCCCAAGGATCCAAACATTGTATATGGAGGAAAAATTTCTAAGCATGATAAAAGAACCGGACAAACACAAAATATTACTCCCATATCGCCCAAAGAAGGTGCTTATAGATATATTAGAACTGCGCCTATAATATTTAATCCTATCGACAATAAGACACTCTATTTTGCCGGAAATGTTTTATTCAAAACTATAGATGGGGGTAACCATTGGGATGTTATCAGTCCTGATTTAACCAGAAAAACGTATGATATACCCTCATGTATTGGTATTTATTCCACTGAAGACATTAAAAAAATGCCCCAACGTGGTGTAATCTACACGATTGCCCCATCATATGTTGATTCCAAAACCATTTGGTGCGGAACTGATGATGGACTTATACATAAAACGAATGATGGCGGAAAAACTTGGATCAATGTTACACCACCTATGATTTCAAGTTGGAGCAAGGTATCATTGATGGATGCAAGTCATACTGATGTCAATACAGCATATGCTGCAATAAATGGCATTCGTCTCGATGATATGCGACCACATATTTATAAAACAACAGATGGTGGTGTTACCTGGAAAGAAATCGTAAATGGATTACCCAATCAACCTATCAATGTAGTCAAAGAAGATCCGAAAAGAAAAGGCTTATTATTTGCAGGTAGCGAAACAAATGTTTCTGTTTCATTTGATGACGGGGAACATTGGCAAACATTAAGACTCAATATGCCAGCTACTTCTATACGGGACTTGGTCATTAAGGATGATGATCTAGTCATTGGCACACATGGACGAAGTTTTTGGATCTTAGATGATATTACAAGACTTAGACAATTTAAACTTGATATGACCTTGGATCATAATATTTTATTTAAACCACAAAAAGCTTACCGAGTCAGATGGAATATGAATACGGACACACCTCTTCCACAAGAAGAACCAGGTGGTCAGAATCCACCAGATGGCGCCATTATTGATTATTATTTAGAACATCCCGCACAACTTATTCAATTGGATATTTTAAATCAACAATCTGAAGTCATTCGTCATTATTCAAATCAAGATACATTATATAAGATTCCAAAAGTCAATATTCCATTATATTGGATTCGGCCACAACATATATTATCAGGTAAGTCTGGTGCACATCGATTCCTATGGGACATGCACTATCAACCTCGAAATGTAAGTCCATCATTTCCCATTGCTGCTATTTATAATAATACGGCACCAGACGAAACTTCACCCTGGGTCATGCCCGGAGAATATACTATCCGATTAACCACTGATGGTAAAATACTTACTCAAAAAATACAAGTTGTAATGGATCCACGAGTTAAAACTTCACTAAAGGATTTACAAAAACAACATGACCTTAGTTTGATCTGCTACCATAATACTATAACTTGTCATGATATATTAAACCAAGGCAAACTCGAATCTGCTAAAGAAAATCAGTTAAACCAATTTATTGGAATTTTCACACGACTACATAATATATTACAAGATAGTGATATGATTCCAACACAACATGTTATAGATGCGGTTAAAAAAACAGATTTGGAGTTTCAAAAATTCCGATTGACAAATCAAAAATAATTTTACTTCATCATATCTCTTTGATCTCATTAGATATTTTTTCTGCTTCATAATCATAATAATTTATCTTTCTGGTTACCATCATGATGATTGCCAATATTATGAATAATCCTATACTGCCTGCAATTAATGCATAATCTTCCAATTGTAAAATAATAAAAATATAACCAAATAATAAACTTAATATTCCAGAAATGATCAAAGCTATTCTTATGCGCTTAAGAAACGAATGAGAATAATAAACAATGATAAAAATCGTGACTGCACTGGAAATAAAATAAGATAAGTTAAAACCAATATGTTCAGACATGGATAAAATAAGCAAATAAAATATTGTCAATGCAGCTCCAATTAAAAAATATTGAATCGGATGAATTCTGATTTTGAAAAATATTTCAATAAAAAAATAACACATAAAGCAAAGGCAAATAATGAGTAAAGCATATTTTATATTGCGTTCGTTTTTCAAATAGCTATCTACAGGTTCAATTAATCGCACACCAATGCCACTAGATCCAATCTTAGATTCGAAATCATAAAATACTGAATTAAATATTCTATTTTGTTCTAAAACTTGCCAATCAGCATTAAATCCTTTATCACTGATCTCTCTTTTCTGTGGCAAAAATTGACCATAAAAGCTTGGAGAGGACCACGAAGATTTTAGATTAATGTTTGTGTTTTTACCAACCGGAATGCATGAAAGGGATTGATAACCGTTAAGGTCAATGGAAAAATGAATGTCAATGCTATCCTTTTGATCTAATGATGGAAGATATCCTGAGACGCCGCTTGATAACACATCGCTACCCGATGTTCCGGAAACTAAACTAATCTGAGATTCATTACAATGAAGCATGATGGGATTTCGAATCCCAGTTAAATCAGATATACCTATGATGACGGTAGCTTTATTATAGTCTAATATCTCAGAACTGACTTTAGATTCTATTTTGTTTTTAATGTTAAAAGTAGATTTGAAATTTAAAGAACTCTTATAAAGTAAGGCTTGATAAATTCCTCTGGAACGAATTTCAGGATCCATCTGTCCACTAATATTCAACTGATCCGGCATAATGTATAAAAATCCATTTATCGAATTAATTCCCTTTTGATCCATTTTATGATATGGTATCGCAATAATGGGACCTGTGATGGTTTGTTCCTGGCCCCAACTGGAAGCTATTTCATTGCCTATTTTATTTTTATTTTGAGAACGTTCATAAACTAAACCACTTATCGCATTGGTTAACGCGAAAAGAATAATGACAAGAAAAAAAATGATAATGGATTTTACCATAAGATTTGTTCTTGAATTGAATTGCTGACTGCTGACCATTTCTATTTTCATAATAAATAAATTAAAAGTACTTTGTATTGCAAAGTTGTTAAGTAAAAAAAGATACCAAATCATTTTGAACCTAAATATTCATCATATTGGTATCATATATCCTTGATTAATTGTTCAATAGCATCGATATGTTCCTTGAACTCTTTTTTCCCTTTTTTCGTAACCTTATACGACGTGTTTGGCTTTTTATCAATAAATTGTTTGAGCACTATAAGGTATTCTGCTTTCTCTAATGCCTGAATATGGCTGGCTAAATTTCCATCACTCACTTCTAGCCATTCCTTCAATTGATTAAAACTAAGTTCTTCATGAATCATGAGCAACGCCATTATGCTTAATCGAACTCTATTTTCAAAAGCTTTATTGATTTTATGAATAAATTTTTTCATCCTTACTTTTCATATTTATAATACATGACAGCACCATAAATGATGTGCAATAATCCAAATCCGACGCCCCAAAAAACTAAACTATATCCATAAAAATAACAAGCTATTAATCCCAGAACCAATTCGCTATAGGCCAGGTATTGAATGTCAACTAATGTGTATTTACTTGCATTTAAGAGTGCCAATCCATAGAACAGGAGTGAAGCCGGTAATACCAGACCCCACAGGCCATTCATGAATAAAGCCAAACAAAATAAACACCCAACCCCAATTGGTATCATCAAACTGATCAATAATTGTTTTGAAGTATGATCCCAAATCGTTAGATTCATTTGTTTTGTTCTTCGAGCTGTAAAATAGATTCCTGAAATAATAGAACAAATAAATAAGCATCCTAATAACCCAGCTACATAATTTAACAATTCACCATCAAAAGTTATATATCTATATACATTTAATTTATGACTGAGTGCCTTCTCCTCCGATGGCCAGACCTTATAATAGATTGCACCAACCGTTATCAAAGCCAATATTCCTGGAATGATACCTGACAGCCCACTTAATGATATGAATCGTGAGGACCTTTCCATCAGTTTTCGAATGGAGCTTATATCCTGAAGTAGTTCATTTTTTTCCATAAAAAGTACTTTGTACTGCAAAGTTAAAACGAAATGATAAGATTCTTAGTATTCATAATTACAAATTATGCACAACGATCTATTAAAATGGATAGAAAGCTTAATTTAATTGACTTTGAAGGATAAAATAGTATAAGCAAATGGTGAATGAACTTAAAAAAGGGATCCAATATAAGTTATGGTGCTAAATAAATAATGGAATGATGTTGTGTGAATTTATGGATAGGAAATGGTAATTTCAGTAATTAAGTCTATTTACAATATTTTAAAGTTTGCGGATTTATTTGATTGTAAACAAGTTTAATCGCAAAGCATATTTAGTAGATTTTTTCATAAATTTAGTTAAATTGAAACCACAGTGGTAGCTCGTCCACTCTGAATGGCACAAGCTTATTTATTTAATAATTCAATGAGATAGGCTTGTAATAGACTTGGTACAACTTACCTCGTCTTCAATTGGTGAAATCAGCCGTTACGTCCATTGGTGAGACTGGACGAAAATAGACGTGGAATAGACGTGGATAATACGTGGATTATACGTGAAATAGACGCGGTGAGTAGTCCTCTTATATTTGGATAAATATTGAACTAAACACCTATAAAGACATCTATAAAGACATCTAAACTCTGAGAACTAATCGGGCTGGCCCACCTAGATTGACGAAGTTGGAAGACTTGACAAGTTAAGCAGAGACGGGCAAGGTTCCTAAACTTGAAAAATTGTCATGATCAGTTGCGCTTTAGGAGCAAATCAGTCAGTTATCTTAAAACCGAGAAAGAAGCTTATTTTGAATCTCAATTAAAGGATTAGTTTAAAATATGTTTGAGCAAAATGACTTATATTTATGACTGCATCATAAATTCCACATACATGTCTCTAATCCATAAAATAAAATCACTTGGTTTAATTTTAATCCTATATATCTTAATTAAGGAACAAATTTACACCCAAAACAATGGCCCTTGGAATAATCCATTGAACATGGCATGGTCGTCTGATGGAACTCAATTCACAAATCCAACTATATTTCAAGATTCCTCAGGAGTGCCATGTGTTGTTCGGTGGAAAGGCGATACCTTGATTTGTGCATTCCAATGGTTTAGACAACCCATGAATTCTCCGAGTTGGGATCGAGTTGCGGTGAAATTTTCATATGATGCCGGAAAGACCTGGGAAGAACCCATACCCATAATAGTTTCAGGTTTGCCGACTACCTATCAACGTCCATTTGATCCGACTTTGGCGGTATTGAATGCTGATAGTTTGAGAATATATTATTCTTCCAGTGATGGTTTATCACCCATGGGATTGGATGCTTTGGTGAATACTTATTCTGCAGTAAGCACCGATGGCATTCACTACGTTTTTGAACAGAATGCCAGATTTGATCATCCTACCAGACCCGTAATAGACCCAGCAATTTTATATTTCAATGGTCAGTGGCATTATTCAGCTCCAGCTGGAGCACCACAGGATGGGGCCTACCATGCAACCAGTGTTGACGGCCTTCAATTTATCCAACAGGCCAATTATACTTCTGATGCATCCCATAATTGGACCGGAAATCTGATGTTGAATCAACCCAACGAAATGCGTTTTTATGGATCCGGTCAACGAATTTGGCATAACTCTACCACTGATGGTTTCATTTGGAGTGGATTTACAAATACCAATTTGCAAGGTGGCGATCCATCCATTATTAAAATAAATGATACAAGTTATTTAGCGATCTATGTTGGACCTCCATACAGCAATAATATATTTACTTGCGGAACTATTTACACCGATCCAAGGGACCAACAAAAATATGGCACTGTACAAATAGGATCTGATTGTTGGATGAAACGCAATTTGAATTATGGGAAAATGGTGTTGAGTAATATTTCTACAACAGTACATTCAGACATGTTCAATAATAATATTCCAGAAAAATATGCTGCCAATAATGATTCGCTACAATTGAATCCATACGGCGGACTTTATGAATGGGATGAACTCATGAATTACAACAGAATCAATGGAGCACAAGGATTATGTCCCCAAGGTTGGCATGTATCCACTGATGAAGAATGGCAACGATTAATCAAAACAGCAGGTGGACAATTAATATCCAATTCTGAAGGTCGAGGAGGCAACGCCCTCAAATTGATTGGGGAAGGAATGGGTGCAGGAATGGGTACAGATTTAGTTGGATTCTCAGCCAGACATGCTGGTGATCGAGACGGTTTTGGGATATTTAATGGACTACGGTTTCGCAGTATTTTTTGGACCTCTACGCCAGTAAACCAAAATCAAGCTTATCATTATACTTTATGGTCTACAAATGACACCATCCAACGACTAGCACTTGGCAGCAATACTGGATTCTCTTGTCGATGTGTAAAGAATAATGCCAACACTGGATTTAACCATTTACCATCTTTAAATAAACCCATTAGAGTAGAACCCAATCCATTTACACATTTCATTCGTTTGTCTATCCATCAACAAAATCATTATTGCGAATTAATTGATATCATGGGTCAATTGTTATGGCATGGACCACATATTGAGGAACATGATTTTTCATATTTAACTTCAGGAATTTATTTCTTGAAAGTATATGATGGAATAAGGACTGAGACTATTAAGGTGGTGAAGAAGTGATGTTATTTTAAAAAAATGAAAGCAAGAAAATAATATACTTTCTTGCTTTCAAAAAGATGAAACTATTTAAAAATTATTTGATTCATTTTATCAATTTATTAATGCGCATCACCTTCTAATTTTAATTGTGAATACAATGCATCAAGTTTTGTTTGGAATGATTCAAACATTTTATTTTTAGCATCGATTTGTTGATTTAGTGATTCAATCATTTGTTGTTGTTCTTTGATTGCGTTGATGAGCATGTAAGTCATTGAACCATTATCCACTCCAAGATATTCAGTTCCAGGATCAAGTTGATCTTTTTTATAAATCCATTTATTTACCATGTAGGGCGCAATTTTTTGCAATTCTTGAGCAAGAACGCCCACCCCAGTTTCATTTGGCATGCCACCTTGACCATTATAGGTAAACCATACAGGATTAATTTTCAATAATTCACTAAGTCCATCTTTATATGAAATGATATCTTTCTTTAATCTAGCATCAGAAGCAACTGTCCATGTATTTGTAGTTGGTTTTGCAGCTGAATTAGTTCCAAGTTGCAATTTATAATTAAATGCTGTAGTTCCTATACCTATGTTTCCAGTTCCTATAAAAACATCTCCATAATTTGCAAGCAATGCTAATTTATTGGTTGCAACTTCAATTACAACGCCTGCCCCAGAAGTAGAACCAAATCTACCTCCTGCACCAGTTGTAGATGTGCCTTGTACTCCATCGGCACTAGATGAGGATCCTCTTAATCCATCTCCACTTGTAGAAGTTCCTTGAATACCGTAGCCACTTGTAGAAGTTCCTCTAACTCCATTACCACTTGAAGAAGTACCCTGAACCCCATCGCCACTAGAAGCTGCTACACCTTGTACCCCATCACTTGAAGAGCTATTACCCTTTACTCCAACACCCCCACCTGTGCCATTTCCATAAACTCCAATATTACCTTCCCCCTGAACTCCAATAAAATCTGATTCTCCGTGAATACCATAACCACCACTTACTCCTTTGACGTTTAATTTACCACCAGTTCCACTAGGATTATTTATATTTATAATATTATTTTCTTGACGGATAATAGAATTATCACCTGAAGTAGGTCCATTGAATTTAATAATATATCCAGTTGTGCCATTTATATTGGCACTACCAGGATTCCCAACATCGCCTTTATCTCCTTTGTCCCCTTTTACTCCCTGTAAACCTTGGTCTCCCTTTTCTCCTTTTTGACCCTCCATTCCAACATCCCCTTTATCTCCTTTATCTCCTTTCTCACCCTTAATACCTGGCGATCCATCATCACCCTTAGATCCTTGTAAACCTGGATCACCTTTATCGCCTTTTATACCAGGAAGACCCTGATCTCCTTTGTCTCCTTTGTCTCCTTTGTCCCCTTTAACACCAGAACCAGCATATAACGCATAAGGCACACTAAGCATTTGACTTGTACCAGAAATAGAATAATTGGAACCTCCATTTGGATCTGTCTCGGTTTTTAGAAAGTAAGGTCCTGATGCCCAATCAATACTAGCAATACTACCAGTAACATTGGTTCCACCTCCAATTTCAAATGAAGCTAATCCATTTGCGTTTGTTGAAGCAACATGAGTCTCTACAAAAACGGCTGCACCAAATTCTGAACCTTTTAATATGAGCAAACGAATACCAACATTAGTATTTGCAACCAACTGACCATTTGCATTCCTAATAACTGCCTGGAAACTCATCTTGTTTGGTTGAGCGAATGCTCCTAATGAAACTAATAATGTCAAAAAAATGAACGTAAGTTTTTTCATGATATTTAATTTTTAATAATTTTAAATGATTGAATAGGTTTGTTTTCCGAATTAATTTTTAAAACATAAGTTGATGCTGGTAAATTTTCAGTAGTTATCTTCGTTTGATTTTTAAATATGTTATGCCTTATTAATAATTTTCCCTGAATATCATACAATTGATAATTCAAGGTTTTTGAATCAACATCGTTTATATTAATGATTAGCATATCTAATGTCGGATTTGGAAAAATGGATACAGAAATATCTAAAAATTCTTCAGCTATAGCTACAGTAAATATTTCATATGGTTGTTGGACACCTTGGTTAATATTACCATTAAAACCAGTTTGAGATTTATATACTAATTGTCCAACTGAATAACTCAATGTGCCTCCATTTCCAGAAGTGTTACCACCTAATGTTACAAATCCATTCTGTGAATAAAGCTCAGGTGCGGTAAAAATTAGACTTGCAAAAATGAACAAAAACTTAATTTTATGTAAACTCATATTATATCTATTTTAGAATTAGTTAATAAAAAATATTGAAAACTAAATTAGAATTAGAATTATTTCTTACAAGGAAAAAACTCACATACTTTTACCTTTCCTTGCATAGTACATTTATAACATTCATCACCAGGAATAGTAATTGGTCCTTTGGGTTTATTTACTTTAGTTTGTACGTAATTCCCATTATTGTCTAATCCCAAATATCCAGTATCTTTGTTTTCTTGAATTTTATATAATTTAAAATTTGGTTCTTCATACACTTTTTTAAATTTTGTTATCTTTTCTAATAATACTTTAGCAGACTTTGCGTCATTCTTACACAGACAACATAAATCTGTATTTCCATTGCCGCAAGGAAAGCATGAATAACTGCAATTGCTGGTTTTATTTCCATTATTTTTGTTTGTAATATCTGCAGCCTTTAAGTAAGTTATGGAAACAGGCACCTTAGATCCATTTGGTCCAATTCCAGAATATGATAATTTCCCAGATTTGTCTTTAGTTTCAAAAATGGAAATATTATTGATATCCATAATTTTAACCTGAGACACTAAAACATTTGCATTAATTGTAAAAAGTAAAATTCCAAAGATGAAATTTAATGTTGTAATTTTCATAGAAATGTTTATTTAAGTTAATGAATAATAAATTAAAATGTTTTTCAAAAATATTTTTCTAGTGATTTGGTTTTCAAATTTGATTATAAAATTATGAATTACTTTATCACCAACAATTTCAGAAGTAAACTAAAAATCATCATAAATCACAATAATTTTTTATTAAGTTATCAATTAATGCATTTGACTTAAAGAATCTTAACATCAATTGATATAAATTTTAATTAAACTGATTTAGCTCTTTAATATTACTATTTTCAATTAAATGATAAAACCATTTTGACGCAATTCAAATGCTTGAATTTTATTCAACTCATACCAAAATAAGTGATATAGTATGCTATATGCAATAAAGACTTAAGTAAAAAAATAAATTAAATCTAAAAAATATTTACTTTAAAAGAATAGGAATGGGTTAAATTACTTAGTTGCACGAAATAAATACCTGAACTTAGATGCTTGGTATCCATTTGTAATTCACCATTCGAATACAGAACTGATGACCCCTGAATTAATGAGCCGTCTGCTTTTATAACCCGAGCCGCATTGGTATGCCCAATTGGAATATTTTTAAATAAGATACGATCCGAATATTGTATGTAATAAACTGACTTGAATTCATCATTTGATGCTGATGTTAACAATGGAACATTATATTTCTTCTCATTAACACATCCATTCTCATCTTGTATGGACATTGTATAATCTCCATGCATTAAATCAAAAATATCTTCACTACTTGCCTTGTAACCATTCGGTCCTGACCAATCGAAAAAATATTGACCAAAACCACCAGTCACATCAATATTAATAGCTCCCTTTTGCATAGATGTATACGGCAATATAGTATCTACAGACTGAATGAGTTCTTTTGGTTTATTGACCATATAATTAAAATTACTTATACACTTATTTTTATCCGTAATTTTACAAGAATACATACCCTTAAGCAATTGATCTCGATTAGCTAATTGACTTCCATCGATCCAAGAGTAGCTATAAGGGCTTATCCCGCCCTTAATGTTTTGTATAATCTCACCATTTCGTTGACTGAAACAAAGTACATCCTTAATAACAAATCCTGAGTTTTCAATAATATCAGGTTGATTAATAGTAAAGCTTAATGAACTTGGATTTGATTTGCAATTTTTTGAATCAGTGACAGATACATGGTATGATCCAATTTTAAGTCCAATAAGATCCTTACTTGTAGCTCCAGTATTCCATTCATATTTATAACCTCCATTTCCACCACTTGTAGTTAAAATAATGTTACCAGTTGCATTACTAAAACAATCAACATCTGTCTTTTGACCACTAAAAACTAATTGGGTAGGTTGTGTAATTGTAAATGATTTAACAAGTTTAGGACATAGACATTGATCCATTGTTATTTCCAAAGTATAAGTCCCGGCTTTGAGGTCGTCTTTTGATGATGATGGATTACAACAATCTGTATCAATAATTATTCCATTTACATCTTTTAGAACCCAATCGAAATTTTTAGTAACTCCTGGAATAATTTGTTCCGGGGTGCTTACATATTTGCCATCTATTGATTGATAACAACTTACCGGAGATGGCACAATTCCGGCATTTGTAAATGCTTTTGTTGTTGATTTAATTTCTATATCTTCTATAAATAAACATCCATTCGAATCGTTGATTTTAATTTTATATTTACCTGGAGGATAATTACCCATATATGGTATTTTATTACTAAAAAGAAATGCAGAATATAATATTTGACCCTGACTATTTAAAATAAAAAAAGTTATTGGAAGAACTCCACCATTTACTCCTTGCAATTTTACTTGACCATACCCACCATAACATGCATCTTTAATTTCTAATTCAGAAATAGTTATTTCATCTGGTTCAGTTAATGTGTAAGATGCAGTTTTAGATCCACTATTTGTAGAGGTTACTGTTACTGTATATGTACCAGCAAATTTTAAAATGGTTTGAGTATTTCCACCGCCTGACCAACTATATAGTAGTCCGGTAACAGTGCCTGAAGTAACAGTTATTAAAGCTTTTAAGTTAGTCGCGCCATTAAAACATCGAATTGGACTTAATTCTTGTATAGAAAGTTTAAAGGTTCCTTGAGGAGATTTGCATTCTGATGAATTCATTTCTTTTGCATTTAATTGAAGACTTTCAATTAAAAAAAATTGAATTAAAAATAAAACAAATAAATTAAGATTTTTCATGAAATTATTATTATATTATGGAATAAGTATTGATATATAAATTAAAAGACATTTTTATGATTTCAGCAAATGAATAATTTAAACTTTATTGAGAGTTAATAATAATTATTCAAAGGTGTTTATATAAAAACTACCTGAATCAGTGCACATGCACACATTTATATAATTGGTTATCCATTAATTTATTGTTATTTACTACTAATTCTAATGGCACTTTGTTTGCTACCAATGTGCTAAAATCATGACAATAAATTTCTCCAAGTGTAGTATATGTGAATTTCCATTCTACATTTTGTTTCTGGTTTTGATTTAAGGATGGTATAGAATATACTTTAGTGAATGTTTTACCATTCCCAATAAAATCATGTGAATCGTTGGGACCCAAAACACCAATTGTCAATTTTAAATTTAATTTATTTGCTGGTGTTTGTTTTTCACCAAAATTTATAACTTCAATTGATACTGATACGTTATATGTTCTCTTATCACCATTGGTTGATTGTAAATCATATTTAATTATTTTCTTTTGAAGAGCAATATCTGGCCACTTTGGGTCATTTTTTGGTTTGTCCTGAGCATTGCCATTTACAATAGCCCCAAAAAACATCATAGAAACAAGTAAGAGTTTAAACACCACCTTCATTTTGACTTTACTTTAATTAGTTATGCCTCCACTAACGCTTTCGGATTCTCGATTTATCAAAACCATAATATTATGTACAGAATATTGCTTTTTCATGTCTTTGTATTGGTTAATACTTTGGGTTAGATAAATCTTAACATGTTAAAATAAATATTTTGAAAAACACAAAAGCGAAGTCACAAAATTAATATATATAAAATTTTATAAGTTATATAACATATTATATATCAATAAATTATTTTGATAATTTAAAAATATCAAGAATGTAAAATAAAATATATAAATAGAACTTTAAAATTGATTGCCGTAGATAAAATCCTTCAATTTAATAGAATAGCTCTTCATATTTTGAAGCCAATAATCAAGATAATTAAAGCTAATAAGGAATGAGCCCGATGAAAATTTTTCCAACCTTAAGTGTATTGCAAATCGGACAAGTAATTTATGCTTACTCCACCAGCACAAACCCAGCCCAATAAAACGATTCAAGACCCTTTTTTCTTAGATCATTTTGAGCAAGTTTCAAAGACTCTCGGATACTTTTTTTCTTGATGAGCCAATACTTATAAAATGCAGTCATTAACTCACTGGTCTGTTGGTCTGGCACTTGCCATAAGGACATGATCAGATTCTTAGCACCCGCTATCTTGAAAGCGCGCTGTAATCCGTACACACCTTCATTACCTTGTATATCTCCCAGTCCTGTTTCGCATGCTGACAGCACCACAAGTTCTGTATTTCGAAGATTCAATTGACTGATTTCATAAGCTGTAAGTATACCATCTTCTGCCTCGGGGGTAATCGGTTTTCCTGTCTTCCAGGCGTGATTTGCACCTGCCATGATAAGTCCAGATCGTAACATGGGATGCTCGGACATTTTAAAAACAGGTTCTTCCTGAAGGCTGAGGACTGATGACTGTCGACTGATTTTCGGATCAGGAAAAAAATACCCATGAGTAGAAATATGTATGACTTGAGGTGATTCTGTTTTATAATCTCCTAGCTTTTTAAAGGCTTCTTCAGTCGCATCATTTCCTTTGAAGAGAGAAGATTTAATTCCTGCCTTATGAATTATTTTGTTAATCTCATTAGCTTCTTGTTCTGATCCATTGAGATAGTTCCATGAACCCCCTCTTAAAGTGGAATCTGTATAAGAAAAACTAAGTTCAGATCTTAATGCTATACCATTGGTATCAATCTCGTGATGTGTAGCCTTCACTGCCGTACTGTCCATTTCAAAATTGATTCCTCCATATATGCATGCATTAAGTATTTTTGACTTTTTATCATCATTGTTTGAAACCAATTGTCTGGTACTACCCAATTGAACCAAGTCATATCTATCAGACAGCAATGATTGATCATTTATGGCAATAGCATTTTGGTTGATTCGATGCAACAATCCACTTGGAGAAAAATAGATTTTATTCACGCCTTTGAGGTATGGCTCTATTGGCTTCCATATTAATTCATAAAGAGATTTGGTTTGAACATCTTGTGGCATAGTTCCTCTGTCATTTGGAGAATGATACACATCGGCAACATAATCCATGCGTCTGGATTGCGATGTTGATAACAATTGATTCAGTTCTTTTTCTTCAAAAAGCGGCACAAAATGAGGTGTGGTGTCATTTGGGAGTAAGACTAAGGCAGCATACAAGAAGCTATCTGTTTGGTTTTTATCATTGAATTTAAAATGTATAAACTCTATGGCAACATCTTTCAATTCTAATTTATTTCTAACTTCTCGCCATTTTATTTGTCGAATAGCTTCTCCATAACTAGCTAAACTATTAATAAGTTCCTTTTCTAATGCGTTTGAACTCTCTTCAAGTTCAGTTAATGTTACCCCATTAATTTTAGGCTTGGAGTATTCATTTGCAATTTGCCTTCTACAACTTTTTAATTTACAATTAATTTCATATTCAAGAGGGTATTGGCTAGCATTAATGTTAAGCTTTGTAGATGAAGCAAGAAGAAATCCTTTATGAAACAATACATGATTATAATAAATTGAAGCAAGAATTCCAAATGGAGTACTATTCGAGTATCGAGAAATTAGATATTTTCCAAGATCATCACCATTTTGTTTAAAGATTGATATATAATTGGTTAGTTCTCTTTCTGAAAGAAAAGTAGTCCCTTTAGTTAGCACCACTTGCTCTAGAGAGTAAAATTCCATTAACAATTGATTAGATTCAATAAAACGCTTTTGCACTTCATAAAAACATGCAAGGTTTTTAATAATAGAAATATAATCAAGATGTTCTTTTCCTAATATTTTTTCTCGAATGACTTTGGATTCCAAATAGAACCGTTCGGCTTCTTTGTAATTAGATGATTCTTCATATAAAATTGCAAGATTATTCAAACTTGATGCATATTCAGGATGTTCCTTTCCTAATACATTTTCTCGAATGGTTTTCGATTCCAAATAGAGTTGTTCTGCTTCTTCAAATTTCCCTTCCATTTTATATAAAATTGCAAGATTATCCAAACTTGTTGCATATTCAGGATGTTCCTTTCCTAATACATTTTCTCGAATGGTTTTCGATTCCAAATAGAATTGTTCTGCTTTTTCAAAATCACCTAAATCCGCATAAAGATTAGCAAGACCATTTAAACTAGAAGAATAATCTACATGCTCTTTACCAAGTGCTTGTTCTCGTAATGCTTTAGACTCAAGAAATAATAATTCTGCTTTTTCAAAATTTGCCAATTTCTTGTATAAGGTTGCTAGATTATGCAAAATTGAAATATAATCTGGGTGTACTTTTCCATACTTCGCCTCATAAATATCTTTAGAACTTAGATACAATGATTCTGCTTTCTTATAATTACCCATATTCAAATACAAGCTTGCCATGTTGCTTAGTCTTATCGCATAATCTTCATGATTTGCACCAAAATTATTTATAACAAGGTCTGCAGATTTAAGATATAGCTTTTCTGCTTTTTCAAATTTGTATTCATCTTTATATAAATTAGCTAAATTATTTAAACAATTTGAATAAAAAGGGTGATTAAAATTTTTTAATCTTTCTTCGAATATTTTGATTACTTCAAGATATAAAAATTCAGCCTTTTCATAATTATACATTATATAATAGACGTTAGCTAAATTTATAGTGGCTCCTAAAAAATTAATATCATTTTGACCATTCGCTTTTTTAAAAATTACTTTTGCTTCTAATGCATATTCACCAGCTTTCTCTAAATTTCCCTTTGCAAAATATAATAATCCAATATTATTTAAGCTTGATGCATAATCTGAATGTTCAATCCCAAGAATTTTCTTCTTAATTTGAATAGATTCTAAAAAAAACATTTCAGCTTTATCATATTGGCCAATTTCTTTATAGAGATTTGCTAAGTTATTTAGGTTAAGAGCATAATCGAGATTTTGAGTCCCTAGTATTTTTTTTCTAATTTCCTTTGATTCTAAATAATATCCTTCAGCTCCTAAAAAATCACTTTTGAAATGCAATATTCTTCCATGATTAAAACATGCATTTCCATACTCCACCGACTCTAGCCCTAATTTTTCTAGAGCTAATTTTTCTGCAATCATATTAACTTCTAATGCTTTATCAAATTCATTTTTACCTATTAACTTCCGTGACACCTTAATAAGACTATCAATTTCCTTTATTGCTGAAGAATCTATGCTTTGAGAAGATAATAAGTACGGCATCCATAATAGAAAAGAAAGACACAAATATTTCATCGAGCTAAATTTAATATTCCAAAAATTTATATATCCTAACTAGTAAAAAAAACAATATCATACTACTACAATCTTGAAGCTCAAACAACTCATCAATAGTTTATAGTTGTTTTAAAAATTTATCAACTGCCTTATTATATTTAGGGTTATTTAAAGATTTTATAATTCTAAATTGTTCTCTAGCTTTAACCATTGCATTCGTCTTCAAGTAACATAGTCCAAGATACCATCTTGACTCCATCTTATATCTTGATTTATCCGATCTAATGATATTTTCTAAAATCAAAATAGCCTCTTCGAATCTATCGGTTGCCATCAACGCATTAGCTTTTATAAATAATACATTATCGTTCTTTTGTAATGCTGTATTTAAAGTACTGAACGAGTCAATAACTACTTGGTATTTACCACTCCAATAATTCTTTACAAATTGATCATAAGGACTTATAGCGTCTTCTCCTCGTAGGTTAAGATTCATGGTTTCGTCCTTATAGGGTTCAAAATTCATTGCGTATAATTCTTCATGATTAAACTTGTTATTCGCAATGGGTTGTTCTATTGATTTAGGAATTATAGGTTTTCGATTTTTTATATTGGCTGTTGAATCATTGTCCTTTTCTTCCCTTTCTGTGGGCTTTGATTTACTTACTACGCTATCTACAAATACCATTTCCTTTTCATGAATGTTATTCGAATCAATAATGGGAGCAACATATTCATTTATTTCAGGACTGGAATTTTGACTATTCCACAACCAAAATGCCCCACAAATAACCAAAAATGCCGCGGCTAAAGATTTCCAGGGAAAAATTCTTCTTACGATTCTATCTTTCTCCTTAAACCGATCCAATAATTCCCCCCTACGTTTAAGTTGTAAGGAGCCTATAATTAATTGATATTGCTCTACTTCATTTTTAAATATAGGGTCATCTGCCATCCTGGATTCCAAAATAGCAAGTTCTGCTTCGGTTAGCTCTCCAGCAAAATACCGTTCAATCCATTCTTGATCTTTCACCTGCATGCTTTTTTAATTCTTGTTTGCCCTGAATTTTATTTTTCAAAAGCTTCAAACTCCTCGATATAGTAGCGCTTAATACATTCAATGATTTGTAATTTACAATTTCAGATATATCCTTTAATGATTTACCATCAATAAATCTTAACATCAAGATCTGTTGACTTTGCGTTGGCAATTCATTAATTTCTTTTAATAGAATCTCTTTTTGCTCTTTCCAAGGATCCTCAACCTCAAAGAATAAATTCAATGATGCACTTATCAAGTGTTTATCTATTTCTGTATCTTCAATAATTCTTTGAATCTTTTTATGCTTTTTAATTAATGATCGGTATCCAATAGTAAATAAATAGGTTTTTAATTCACAGGTTAAAACGGTTAACTTCTTAGATATAACTTGCTCATAAAACGCAATAACGGCATCATGCCAACTATCCACAATATCTTGCTGATTGGTTGATGGATAGCGCTGCCGTGCCCAGTTTAAGAAAGCCGGCTTATAGCTTGCATACACTTGATCTAATACCTCCATATTACCCTGTACTATTAAGGAAACAATGGTATTACCATCTAAATCCTCAATCTTTAACTTTGGTGGCAACATAGTACGCTAGGTCATTTGGATCCAAAAATATAAAAATAATGATTAATTTATCTATAAATTAGATAAACTTACTTGTATCATAACTTCCATGAATAATCTTTCGCCCATGTTCACATATTTCAGCTTACATTATGCCACTGCCTCATTAGGTACTAATCGAAAAAAATAAATAGTTTTTCCAAAATGAACTGACCATAATTATTTATGCATATAACTAGTATCTACAAGGTTGAGAAAACAATGATCAGATCCTCTAAGTATGGATTAAAGATATGATATCAGACTATGGTGAGTGAAGTTTTTAGGAAAAGATCTTTATGGTAATAACAGTAAAGTGATATTCATTTAATGGTATGGATAAGTTCTTTAATCCAATGTATTTCTGGATAGTAGGAATTATTTCGATGTCATCAACTATTGTTCCTATCACTGAATCACATGATTCTTATCAAAATCAGATCCGCCAAATGTGGCTTAATTTATATGGATTTGGCGAAAGTGAAACAACTCACTATTTCTTAATTACCAACACTGATCCCACTTTGAGGCTAGACTCAGGAGATAATTCATTCCAATACATGAGTTCATCTACACTGACCTTATCATACAAAGTTGCGATATCACTAAGACTTTCTCTGGAACGAATGATGTGATATTTGTAATCGGTGGTCCATTCAATTTCAGGGGTTGGGACATCAGAAACTGAGGCATCTTCCATATAGTCGTTTGGAATTTCTTGGGTTTGTTTTTCTACTATATCTTCAGGTGGAAAATTAAATGGCCTTGAAAAACTTATCACTTCGACCAATAGACTATCTGATGCATTTTCATTCAATGACTGATTCATTGCCGTGTCCTTTTTCATTAAAGGTGAAGACTTAAGTTGTTCCATATAATAATCAACAAAAGATACCATCTGGCTATCAGGTAATGCAATGTATTGCCCTTTAGTCTCTCCAGGTATGGTTAATTTCTGATATGATGGATTGAAATTTTCAAATGTCTCTTTATCAATACCAGTAGCTTTTAACATCTTATGGATATTGATTTCTTGAGTTACTTTGGCGAACGATAAGAGATTTGTCGGCATTTCTTCTACTTCTGGAACTAAGTTGTGCTCATAATAAAATTGAAGCATATAACTAACACCTATGAAAGCCGGTACAAACAATTGGGTCTGTCTGGGAAGAAACTTTCGAATAGTCCAAAAATCTTTAGAACCCGTTTTTTCCATAACATCCAAAACCCTGTTCTCACCACAATTATAAGCAGCTAATACTAAGGTCCAATCACCAAAAATCTGATACAAGGTTTTAAAATATTTGATGGCAGCTACAGTAGAAACCACTGCATCCATGCGCTGATCCACTTTATGGTCTATTTTTAAACCTCTGATTTTTGCGGTGCCTGGCATCAATTGCCATAATCCAGCTGCGCCCACACTTGATTTGGCGGAAGGATTTAATGCAGATTCTATTGCAGCTAAATGTTTTAATTCAATGGGTAAATCATTTTCGATAAATAATTTATCCATTAATGGAAAATATAGATCTTTTCGGTAGAGTATTCTTCGACTTGAACCTCTGTCTGTAATGATGTACCGCTTAACTTGATCGATCACATCATCTTCAATCTTTAAGTCAACAAGGCAATACATACCCTGTAATCGTGAAATCACTTCATTCTCTGAATAATTATTATCAATTCTGTTGACCAGATCTAAAAATAATGGTGAACTTATATTTCGCTCGGCCTGAACCCTCACGACAAGAGATAGCAAGCCTAGGAAAATGTAAGTTCTTATATTCATGGTCAGAATTAAAAGTCTAAATTACAATAAAATACTTAAAGTCATCCAATTATAATATTCATATAAGATAAATATTGATGATCTAAGTCCTTATGAACGGCAAAGATACCCATTAAATTTTAAAATAAAGAGTTAAAGTCTTTAACGCATTGTTAATACATATTATGTAAAATTATAATATGATTTATTTTAACGAGCTAAGGTCTTTGTTATCAGGAATTTAACTGTTCAATAATCGCTTCTATGGATTGTGATGTTTGTTCCCCGTTGGATTGATTTTTGAGATTATAGCGCCCCGTTTTTACCTCATCTTCACCTAAAATGACCAGAAAAGGGATCTTGAGGTCCTCAGCAAACTTAAATTGTTTCTTCAATTTACCCGGATCTGGATAAACATCTACTGGAATAGCGGCTGCTCTGCACTGCTGCGCCAAATCAAATGCATGCCTGTGACTCTGTTCGTCTAAAGCCATAAATAATACCTTTACGGGGACTTCCAAGGATGTTGGCCAAAGCCCCAATTCCTGCATGACATCATAAATACGATCTGCCCCAAAGGATATTCCCACACCCGAGACCCCATTAAGACCAAATATACTGGTCAGATTATCATATCTCCCACCTCCACCAAGGCTCCCCATTTTTATAGTCGTCGGAACTACTTCAAAAATACAGCCTGTATAATAACTTAATCCACGTGCCAATGTAGCATCAAAAACTACTTCATTATGTGTTCCTATATTTTTCAAATAATCTAAAGCAGTATTCATTTCCTGAACACCTAAAGTGGCTTTATCATTGAATTTAAAAGTATCTAATTGGGTTTGTTTTAGTTGGGACAAAATCCAAGCACTCGTCTCTTGAGTGATACCTATGCATTCTAATTCTTTTGTCACTCCCTCTACACCAATCTTGTCTAATTTATCAATAGCTACTGTCATAGCCATAAATTGATCCTGACATCCTGCCTGAATAGCAATCCCTTCTAATATTGAACGATGATTAACCAAAATCTTAACAGGTATTCCCAAAGTTTTGAATACCGAATCATAAATTCTAATTAATTCAGCTTCATACATGAGACTGTTAGAACCGACTACATCAGCATCGCATTGATAAAATTCTCTATATCTACCTCTTTGGGGACGATCTGCACGCCATACTGCCTGAATCTGATATCTTTTGAAGGGAAAGGTAATATCGTTTCTGTACATGGCAACGACTCTTGCAAATGGAACTGTTAGGTCATATCTCAAACCTTTTTCACTTATCGAAGGAATGAGTTTAGTAGACTCTTTTTTTAGTAATAGTTCCTCATTTGCATCTTTTAAATAATCCCCGCTATTCAAAATTTTAAATAGCAATTTATCCCCCTCATCTCCATATTTACCGGTAAGTGTGGAAAGATTTTCCATGGCCGGAGTCTCTAAAGGTTGATACCCAAACAGGATAAAACAATCTTCTATAGTTTTAAAAATATGTTTTCTTCTTTTGGCCTGAAGTGGCAAAAAATCCCTGGTGCCCTTAGGTAAACTTGGTTTGTTGATCATCTTCTAAGCGCCTTTGAATTGACTTAAAAAGCGTACATCATTCTCGAAATAATACCGAATATCGGGTATTTTATAAAGCAACATAGCTTGTCGCTCTATTCCCATTCCAAAAGCAAATCCAGAATAAACAGTTGGGTCGATACCACAATTTTGCAAAACAGCAGGATCTACCATTCCACAGCCAAGTATCTCTAACCATCCGGTGCCTTTAGTAATTCGATAGTCTGTTTCATTGGTAAGTCCCCAATAAATATCCATTTCTGCAGATGGCTCTGTGAAGGGAAAATAGGAAGGTCTTAATCTAATTCTCACATCGGGACCAAACATTTCTTTAGCAAAAAACAACAAGGTTTGTTTCATATCGCCCATAGAAACCTCTTTATCTACATATAATCCCTCCACTTGATGAAATTGACAATGTGACCTAGCCGATATGGTTTCATTTCGGTACACACGACCTGGAGCAAGTATCCTAAAAGGTGGCTTATGACTGGTCATAAATCTTGCTTGAACCGATGATGTATGGGTTCTTAGCAACATATTGGCAAAATCCTTTAAATAAAAGGTATCCTGCATATCTCTGGCAGGATGATCATCCGGAGTATTTAAGGATGTGAAATTATACCATTCGTCTTCTATTTCACGATCCTCTGAAACTTGAAATCCTATTTTAGTAAAAATATCAATGATGCGATCCATAACCAATGAAATGGGATGCCTGCTACCTTTCCCAAAATCTACTGCCGGAAGGCTAAGATCAGGAATATCCTGCGGTGTTTCGGCTATGGAAGACAACTGACTTGAAGCAGTTTCAAATTTTTCTTCGGCTAATTGTTTTAATTCATTGACTTGTTGACCATAGGCTTTTTTTAATTCCACAGGCACTTTGCCAATTTCTCCAAATACTGGTTTAATAATGTTTTTTGATCCTAAAAATCGAATCCGAAAATGTTCCAATGCATCCAATGAATTAATTTCAAAGGATTCAATGGATAATTTAATTTCTTTTATTGAACTAAACCAATCGTTGGACATCTTTATCTTTTATAAATTTCAATGCAAAATAAACCTAATTTTTGCAGTTTTAGTCTATAAATCGTATAAGTTTGATGATTTCATTCCATAATATGTAGGGTCTTAAACAATATTTTTTAAACAAATACAGTATTTTAATTTACTATTACATCAAATTTTATGAAAGATAATTCAAATTCCGATAGATTGGCTTGATTCATTTATGCAATTAAAATTCATCATTCCTTTTCTTTTTTTATTTCTTTTTTCTGCCTTTGCATTTGCTTTGCCCTGGGCTATGTATGTTGTTTCTGCGAGTATGGTACTCATGACTGCATTATGTTTGTTTCAATATAAACCTTATGGATTTCCATTTGGATTTAATATAGGTTTAAAAAACACCATCCGTTTATTGAGAAAAGAACCTTTATTCTGTTGGATGATAGCCTATTATTTCAGTTTTGTCATATCGGGATTATGGTCTGAAGAATATATTGAATGGGTGCATTACAGCCGTCTCATGCTACCATTTCTATTTCTTCCCATTATTTTTATACATCAGAGTCCTGTAAGCAGTTTTAAATTAAACGCTGTCATTCTAATCGGGATTATTTCTGTACTAATCACCTCAGAATTCATACTTTATGATTACTTTACAAACTATGAAGTATATCAATTAGAAATATTAAAAGGCAAACCTATTAAAACTTATATCTCACACATCAGATATAGTCTCATCATTGCTGCTAGCTGTATGATTCTGATTCACTGGTTGGTTATGCATTGGGCTTTCAAATTTAATTGGGAAAAATGGGTATATGGTTTTTGCCTATTGTATTTATTCATAGTGATTCATATTCTTAGTGTTAAATCTGGTTTACTAGGACTTTACATAGGTGTTTTTTTATACATGAGTTATTATATGCTCTTGCGAAAAAAATATACCATATGGATCATGTGCATCATTAGCATGGTAATCATTATAGCATCCATGATTTATTTCATTCCTAGTTTAAAGCACAAATATTTATATTCGATATGGCAAATTGGAGAATGGTCTAGAGGGAAATGGTTGTACTACTCAGATATCGAACGCTGGCTATCCATTCAAATGGGTTGGAATAATATACTGGATCATCCTATTTTAGGCACAGGTATTGGAGATTTAAAAACCAGTACGGACAAACTTTATATGTTGCATTTAAATCATAAAGAATTCAAACTGGCGCACAATCAATTTATTTTTTCCTGGGCCTATTGTGGATTACCATCTTTGTTTTCCTTGATGGCCATGATTTATTATTCTCTATTTTCGAATGCCCAATGGCGCAATCCATTAATATTAAGCTTACAAGGAATATTATTGAGTTCTTTTCTATATGAAGCAACACTCAGCTCTGAAATCGGCATATGTGTATACTTATATTTTACAATTATTGGTTGGATGATTTTTAAAAATAAATAAATTCATTGAACACAAAGATACATTCCAATCAAAGCTATTTGGCTCATTTAGTATTGTTCATTGTTGCATTAATATATGGCGCAAATTACTCCATTGCAAAAATAGTTTTAGACCCAAAATACATTCAACCTAATGGATTTATTTTATTGCGAATTTGGAGTGCGGTAATATTATTTATTGTGTTTTTCGGACCCTTAAAACGAATAGAAAAATCTGATTTTCGATTACTGATAGTATGTGCATTGAGCGGAGTGTTATGCAACCAACTCTTTTTTTTCAATGGTTTATCATTAACATCTCCTATTCATGCCGCACTCATTATGGTTTGTACTCCTATGTTAGTACTTATCATGCGATACTTTAGGGGATCACCACTCTCGCCTACGAACATCTTCGGATGTATTTTAGGATTTTTTGGTGCAGCATGGTTAATACTTTCTTCAAAAAATGGTCATGGTCAAAACAGTAGTGCACTTGGAGACATTTATATTTTAATCAATGCGCTATCGTATGGCTATTATTTATTACAAGCGCCAAAATTGATTCAAAAATATGGTCCGTTTGAAACCATGAAGTGGTTATTTTTGATTGGTGGCATTTGTTGTATACCTTTTGGAATACATGATTTAGTGGTAACTCAATGGACTTTATTAGATCGCGATGCATGGCTTGCATTAATTTTTGTTCTTATATGTACAACGTTTTTAGCGTATGCATTAAATGCATTTGCATTGCAACTCAGTCATTCTTCTTTAGTTAGTAATTACATCTATTTACAACCCTTCATTGCAAGTATCATTGCGATTTGGCTGGGAAAAGATTTTTTTCAATGGCGTCATTTATTTATTGGTATAATTATTATTACGGGTGTATTTTTATCCGATTGGAAGGGCAAAAAATTGATGCATCGAAATTAATTTAGATATTTTTCAAAAAATAAAATAAATTTATTTGTTCATGAATGCTAACAAGTTATGAATACAGTATTCATACATTTGATAAATCAAATATATGTATTACATTGAAAGAATATATTTTAGAATAAATTAGATGAATTATTAATATGAAATAAAAAAATAAAAAATAAAATTAGTTTAGTGCTGAATTGATTTAAATAATTACTTTTACACAGTCATTCAATCCCTGAGAAGATAGTGTCAAGAAAAACGAACCAAAACAATAAGCTCTCAAAACTCATTGCAGAGTTTGAAGATGCCGTACAAAGTTTCAGCCCTGAACTTTGGGAAGAGAAATCATTTCTTAAACTAATATCACATTACGAAAATCAAGGATCATTCGATCGGGCACTAGCAGTTGCAGATTTGGCTATTAAACAATATAAATATAGAGTCGATTTTTATTTGCAAAAAGCCAGACTGATGATGATCAATATGCGATTTGCAGAAGCTCTGAATATATTAAACCAGGCTTTTTCTATTTCACCATATGAAATCGAGGTTCCCTTACTTAAAGCAAAAATCCTGACCCTTCAGGGTAATCCTGAAGAAGCTTTAATTATAATTGATGAAGTAAAACTAATCTTCCAAAATGCCGATTTGCATGAAATTTTATTAATGGAAGCTTTTATACAAGAATCAATGAAAGATTTTGACAAAATGTTCTATACGCTAAGAGAAGCGTTAATCATCAACCCAAATAACACTGAAGCCCTAGAACAAATCTGGGTTAGTGTTGAATTTTCAAAAAAATACGATGAAAGTGTAAGCCTTCATCTTAATCTAATAGACAAAAATCCATATTCGTATTTAGCTTGGTATAACTTAGGGCATGCTTATTCATGCCTTGGAGAATACAAAAAAGCCATTGATGCTTTGGAATACTCATTCCTGATCAATTCCAGATTCGAACAAGGATATATGGACTGTGCAGAATTGGCATTACAGATAGGCCAATATGAGAAAGCTTTTCAGTGTTATTCAGACGCGAATGATATATTTGGACCAGATACAGAATTAGTGGCTTATATGGCAGAATGTCTGATTAAATTAAACAGACATAAAGATGCCAAATCCATGCTGCTTAAAGCAGTACATCAGGATCCATTCAATGATGAGATTTTCTTCTATCTAGGAGAATGTTACTTCAGTGAAAAAAACTGGGATAAAGCATTGCATTATTATAAAGAGTCTATTGAAATCGATGAATATCGTGAAGAATACCATTCTGCTTTAGCTCATGTCTATTGTGAAATGGGAAATTTCAAAAAAGCTGAAACTCATTTTGCTAAAGCTGCCCGATGCGGACAGGAACAAAGCCAATATTGGGCTATGTATATCAAGTTTCTTTTAGAAAAGCAAAACTTCGAAAAAGCTGAAAAAATCATTCGCAGAGCAGATAAATATTCTGTTGGAACAGACCTTACTTTTTGTAAGGTTGCCTATAATCTCTTAACCAATAATAGACCTGCTGCCTTAATTGATCTTGAAGAAGCATTGCAAGAGGATTCGTCCATGAGTAAAATACTATTCGAAATTATTCCAACACTTCAGGATGATGTTGAAATCAAAGGAATGATTAGATATTTTTCTGTTTAATCTGGTGAAATAAACTTGTTTTTTTCCTTTATACTTGCAATATCTTAGCATTACTCCATAAGATGAATCAACAAGGGATATGCTTCCGGCATCAGAATTGAATATTTAATTTTCAAAATCATTATAATTTAATCTTCTTTTCGATATGTTCAAGTTCTTTCTTGATGTTTTCCAATCGATCAGGAATAGACAAATCTTGATCTGAACGTAATTTCTTCCTTCCTTTCGATAAAAAAAATCCCAGCCCCAGACAAATAAAAAATCCTGAAATATTGGATATAAACATCCATATTAATCTTGTTTCTACTTCTCCCATAATACCATCATTTAAAATCTATAAATAATTTTATTTCATTAAACTTAAAAAAAAAAAGGCCTCATCGATTGGATAAGGCCTTTTATATTTAATTTTTTTTATATAATAAAAATATCAACTCATAAGCCTCATAAGCACTTTCATGCACTCATGTCTCTTCCAGCAATATTTTTGAATTAAAATCATAGTGCAAAGGTAATCGAAATTTCTAATTTCAATAAAAATAATAAAAGTTGGGTGTTAAATTAAGGTTAACAATCTAATGTTGGGTACCATTGTATAAGGATGCAATCATTGAACTTTTTCTCAGAATTACAAAAAATTTTGAATTTTATCTATTCGTTTAAATTAAGATTTCTTCAATGATTTGGGCGCCCAGAACATAAAATAACAAACTAACTTCATCGAATTTAAAAATAAAATTTCATCTTAATGCTGATATTTCCTGTAAATAGTTTGCAATAATATGTTTAACTTCGAATTGATCCAATGCTATTGCTCTACTCTCTTTCCCCATTTGTAATCGCACTTCTTGAGCTAAAGAAGACATGTCAATCATAGCATTAATTAATGAATCAACATCTTGCATTGGAATTATATATCCATTTATTCCATTGACGACTGTCTCATTACAACCGGCAACATTTGTTGTAATTATTGGTTTACCCATAGCCATGGATTCCAGAATAGACCTTGGCATTCCTTCACGATACGAAGGCAAGACTACAACATCGGCCGCAGCTATCAGATCACGTACATCATCAACATGATCAAACCATCGAATATCATTCTGATTCAATGCTTCGTCCAATTCTTTTTTGAACATTCGATCCGGATGAGTCGAATCATAACTACCCACTACCTGACATTCAATATCTGGCCATTTACTTTTTATAATCGAAGCTGCTTTTAAATACTCTACTATTCCTTTGCTCCGAATTAACCTCCCAATAAATAAAAAAATAAATTTGTTTGATTCAGATTTTGCACGAGGTACAAAATAATTACAATCAACTCCAGACCCTAAAATGACACCAGAATTAATTTCATTTACTAACTTCTTTTGCAGAAAGAAATTTCTATCTGTATGGTTTTGAAAAATGTTTTTTTTATTATACCTAAAAGCTAACTTATATAACCAATTTATTAGTAAACTTAATCTATTATGTTTAGTGAATGAACTTCCCAATCCTGTAACCGTAGCTATACTAGGAATACCCAAAACATGAGCGATCACACTACCAAAAACATTAGGTTTAATGGTATAATGCAATACAAGATCCGGTTTCTCACGATAATAAATTCTAAATAATTCTATAATAAATCTAAATTCCTTAATTAAATTAGAACTTGTCTTATTTAAATGAAGTACCGGAATATAATGTATACCCTGTCCTTTTGGAAGCATTGAAGCATATCTATCTTCAGGAGCGATTAGTACGACTTCTCCAAATTCTGAATGTATAGCCTGTATTAACTCTCGTCTATAATTAAATAAATTCCAGCATGAATTAGCAACAATGGCTACTTTCATATTCAGTTTTTAGGCACATAAAAAAGTATTGATTTAGCCATTTGAACAGAAATCGTTTCTCTTCTAAACTTGGCAATAAACGTAGGACGAGTCATTACTTGATAATGATCATTAACTAAATAATGGTAAGCCGACTTCCAATCACAGGGTTCGAAAACAAAATAATTGGATTGTATATGTTTTTCAATAAATTCTTTAGCATATCCCGCAACACCTGCAAGAATAGGCTTGTCCAACGCACCATATTCAAATAGTTTAGAGGGTAATACTTTTCTAAAAGCTTCGAAATCATTTAAGTGAAGAAACAAGTAATGTGATTGTTGATAATATTGCATTAATTCAGCTCTTTTAACAGGTGATATCAATTTAACATTCTGAATATCCAAGCTATGTAAGGCATCGATAAGTTTTTGTTTTGTATTTCCCGCACCAATGATATAAAACATAAATCCAGAACCCAGTTTTTGTGCTAAAGGTGGAATTACTTTATCTAATCCCTGACCTTCTCCAATATTACCTGCATAACAAACGATTCTAATATTCGACTGCGCCATCTGACTTGGTGGAACATTTAGAAACAGATCGTCAATACCATTTGGGAAAAAACTAATTCGCTCATGTTTAATATAATCCAGTGACTTTAGAAATCCTTCAGAATTAACATTGATGTGTGTAGCATATTTCAAACATGGTTTTTCAAAAAATATTTTTAATATCCAACTTAATGGATAAGCTATAAATGGCCATTTTATCAGTTCTCTTATATTTTCAGCGAACAAATCTCGTAGATCGATATATAAGGGCAAGCGCCTTTTCTTTGCAATTTGGAAAGCTAAATAAGCCGTGAATAATTTAGAACTGGATGCAAAAACCAAATCATAATCATTAGCCTTAGTAGCTTGTAGCACCTGTTTTCTATAAGATATAAAAGATTTTATTTGTTTCCAAAATCCATTGGTATGCTGAGGAACTGCAAATCGATGTAATCGCAGAGAACCTGAGTTAACATGAGCTGGTACTTCGTCATTGAAAGATTGGTATCGATTAGGCATTGTGGTCATCACATCCAAGATAGTATCTTCATGGATTTCTTTTAATATAGATTCGACCAAAGCCGTATTCCGAAAAGCTCCCGGCCCCAAATCAGGTGTATAATAATATGACAAGAATAGTATTCTTTTAATCATGCCAGGTTATTATGGTTTTTATTTGTTTCTCAAAAATAATAGAAATACGCTTGGATTTAACGTAGACATTAAAATCTAAAGCTTCATCCATATCCTCTATTACAATTTTATGAGCACCTAATATTAATAATTGCATTCCAGCAATATTTATTTTACTTTTTTCAAAATCCAAATCAACGTTACCCACATTATGATGACAATGTAAATACATAACAGACGATACAGTTTCATTTGTTAATACAAGATCCTCGATGATCAATTGATTGGGGTGTACATCAAAAATTCTTTTGTGGCTCCATGCTTGACCAGCATAATGATTAATCTCACCTTCAAGATGATGTTGATCCACTCGACTTACTTTGATGTCTGCACGTTGTGCCATTCTAAACTGAGACCATATTTCTGATTGATTTAACCCATTAATAACAACTGTATTATGCGCTTGAGTTGATCGCTCATATTGACGTTGTGGACCAGATTCATATGTAGAAATTCCATAATCTACAAATATGGGTTGGGCTTTAAAATAAAGATCAAAATGCAACATGTCAGCATGTGCGTGACCGGGCTGATAAGTTGGAACAACATTTCCTGCGTTGACATATAAAACAATAGGATCATGTTCAAATTTAAAATATGCGCTATCACTTAATATTCCCTGATGGACTTCCATATTTAACAGACTTAACGTATCAAATATCCATGAAGCGGGCGGGGCACCGGAGTTACAACTATCTTGAAAAAGTGGATACCGACCATTAGGCAAACAAATTGTAAACAACCAAGTTGCCATCTTCTGAATATAATACCTTATAAGATCGTAATCTCCCTTATTGCTTTTTATTAAAACTTGGTACAACAATATTAATCGATATAAAATAATACTGTGGTACATAGGTGATCGCTCATAATGGGCTCCATCTGCTAAAATTTGCTCCTCTAATTCAGAACATAATTTGGCATAACATTTATTCCACAAACGGTCATCATTCATATAGAGCGCTGCCATACATAAGGCTATATAATTCTCTAACAAATGATTGGCGAGAATCTGATATTCCAGATTGTTCTCCAAAAAATGGATTTGTCTAAAGAGTGCACGGTTAATAGATTTTTGATCTGTTGTGACATATTCATAAAACAACAGTGTGTTAATAATGCGTAATGAAACCGGATAGGCTTCTAATTTGAATGCAGAGGCATTAACCGATTCAGATAATTGAATTAATACTTTATTCCTTTCTGAAATACTTGTTGTATCATCATTTAAATAATTCAGGTATTGTAAATGGTAATTCCACAATTTACCGTGACCCATGAATTGCCAATCTATGCGATCAGAAAAAGTATGTGTTTTATTCAAGAACGTAAATGTTTTGCTTACGGAATTATAGCTTCCTGTTTCCGAATAGGTGCTGATATTTGAAAATGTCAATAATTTAGCATTCACATATTTTGAATATGGGTACCACGAATTAATACATAGGTTTTTAATTGGATACCAAAGTTGAAAAAAGACCTGGGAACATTTCAGATATCTAATGGTATGGAAATATAATGAAATCGTTCGCAACATAAGTTAACCGAACTGATTCAATAAAATATCCCTAATCCTAAAGGCAGCTTGTCCATCCCACAATTCAGGTATTTGTCCTTGTTTAATATGACCATCTAATATTTCTCTTACGTGGTGAATAGCGACTTCCGGATTTAAATCGTCCAATAATATATTTGTTCCAACATCAACAGTAATGGGTCGTTCAGTAGATCTTCTAAACGTCAAACATGGAACACCTAAATAAGTGGTTTCTTCCTGAACACCTCCTGAGTCTGTTAATATCAATTGGCTGTAACGGATTAAGGTAATAAATTCAATATATCCAAGTGGTTCCGTTATGATCAGGTTTGGAATTTGTGTCAATGTATTCAGTAATCCAAAATGATTTAACCGATCCTTTGTTCTAGGATGCAGCGGCAATAAAACAGTTCTCATTGTACAAATTACTGAGAGCAAATGAATAAGTTTCTGCAAGCCTTCAAGTGTATCAACATTCGATGGTCTATGCATGGTCATGATGACATAAGACGCGGGTACCAAATTAAATTGTTTCAATATGGATTGATCACTTGTTTTCTTTTGATAATAATGAAGGGAATCAATCATACAATTGCCTACAAAATGAATTTTATCAGGCGAAATATTTTCTTTAATCAAGTGATCCGTGGCCAGTCGTTCTGTTGTAAATAAAAGATCAGAGATTTGATCTGTGAGCAAACGATTGATTTCTTCCGGCATACTTCGATCAAAACTTCGTAATCCTGCTTCAACATGTGCTACCGGTATACCATTTCTATTAGCCACTAAAGCACAAGCTAAAGTTGAGGTGACATCACCTACAACAATTACCAGATCAGGACGTTCTGATTGTAAAATGGGTTCAATGGCTGTCATAATTTTAGCCGTAATGATCGAATGAGTACCAGAACCTACACCCAGAAAATAATCTGGTTCAGGTAATTCTAATTCTTCAAAAAAAATGGCACTCATAGCCCGATCAAAATGCTGGCCTGTGTGAATGATTTTAGATTGAATGGATTGATTTTGCTTAAACGCTCTATGTAATGGAGCTACTTTCATAAAATTCGGACGTGCTCCAACTATACTTATGATTTTCATGCCTCACAACTTAACTTATAAAAAAATACAATTTGAGCGATCTGATTAAAAGCATAGTATTATTCAAATGGATGTCTTGATAATGGCTTTGAAGCAAAAGGATGATAATCGCCAACCAATCCAACAGGTTGAGCATTGCGAATATTATGCACGGTCTCAATGGATTGTTTGGATTCATTCAATCCAAATCCATTTCCATTTAAAATTTCTTGATATGAAACTGTGTGTAAGTCACCAAAACCTTCACTAAATTCAAATTCTTCTCCACCAATTTGAAGTGAACGAAATGTTTTTTTTCCGGCATCTAATAACTCTTGTGGGAGTGTTTGTTCATTAATACTTAAAAAATATCGAACTCTGGCTTGTTCATATTCCAGATATCCGGCGACGCGATCGTGTTGTTGGACGTGTACTATATTCTGTTGTACTTTTCCAAACAACCAACCCAATAAATCATAAAAATGCACACCAATATTTGTTGCAATTCCTCCGGATTTTTGCAAATCTCCTTTCCATGAAGTAAAATACCATTTACCTCGGGAGGTGATATAAACTAAATCAACTTCATATTTATGGAGCGCATTTTCAGATTGAATTTTTTTTCGTAATTCTTGTACTTTGGGATGTAATCGCAATTGAAGAATAGTATTTACTTTCTTGTTGGTCTCCAATTCTATTTCTTGTAATGCATCGATATTCCAAGGATTGAGCACTAAGGGTTTTTCACAAATAACATCTGCACCCAATCTTAATCCAAATCGCATGTGAGAGTCGTGCAAATAATTTGGTGAACAAATGCTCATAAAATCAACTGGTTGTTGTGCTCTTTTTAATTTCTCCAAATGACGATCAAATCTTTCGAATTCCGTAAAAAAATCTGCCCCGGGAAAATAACTATCCATTATACCTACAGAATCATTTTTATCTATAGCTGCTACCAGGTTATTTCCTGTTTCCTTAATAGCTTTCATATGACGAGGTGCGATATAACCTCCTGCACCAATTAATGCGAATCGTTTACTCATATCACTTGAATTACTCTACCATTTTCTAATTTATATTGTTCATTGGATTCCGGACAGATAGCAAATCCATTTTTGTCAAAAATTAATTTGTGCCCGAAAGCACTCATCCATCCTGTCTGTTTTGCTGGATTTCCCATTACCAAGGCATAATCCGGAACTTCTTTGGTGACTACAGCTCCGGCTCCAATAAATGCATACTTTCCAATATTATTTCCACATACTATTGTAGCATTCGCACCAATAGAAGCGCCTTTTCGAACGATGGTTTTTGCGTATTCACTTTTGCGATTTACCGCACTCCTTGGATTAATGACATTCGTAAAAACCATGGAAGGGCCGAGAAAAACATCATCTTCACAAATCACACCTGTATAAATGGAAACGTTATTTTGAATTTTTACATTATCTCCTAAAATCACTTCCGGAGAGATTACAACATTCTGACCAATATTGCACCTATTCCCAATTTTACAATGTGACATGATATGACTAAAATGCCATATTTTAGTGCCAGCACCAATCTCACATCCTTCATCGACATAAGCACTTTCATGGACAAAATAAATAGGATCCTGATTCATTATTCTGATTTAAAAAAAAGAAAGCACTGCTTGAATGATTTCATATTGAATAGCAGGTGTCATTTCAGTGTGTATAGCCAATGAAATCACCTCTTTACATAATTGTTCTGTTACGGGTAAAAAATCTATACTTCCTCTGAAAGGTGCAAAAGCTTTTTGCTTATACAAGGGTACAGGATAATAAATGGCGCAAGGAATACCTTTCAGCGTTAAATATTCTTTTAATGCGTCTCTCGTACCATTCGTAATTCTCATTGTGTATTGATGAAAAATATGATCACTATGCTTTGATCTTCGAGGAGTTATTATATGTGGATGATTAGCAAATGCCCTGTCATAATAATTTGCTGCTTCATTTCTTGCACGAGCATATTCATCAAGATGTTTTAATTTGATATCCAATATTGCAGCTTGTATAGTATCCAAGCGGGAGTTAACGCCTACCACCTCATGATAATACTGTACTGATTGTCCATGATTGGCGATCATGGTCATCTTTTTTGCCAATGCATCATCATTGGTAAAAATAGCTCCGCCATCACCATAACATCCTAAATTTTTTGATGGAAAAAAAGATGTGGTTCCAATGTGTCCAATACCACCTGCTCGTTGTTTCTGACCATTAGCATGTTGATAATAAGCACCAATGGCTTGAGCATTATCTTCTACTACATAGATCCCATACTCTTGAGCAATGGACATAATTTCATCCATTTGGGCGCATTGACCAAATAAATGAACCGGCACAATAGCTTTAGTACGAGGCGTAATAGCTGCTCTGATTCCTTCAACATCAATATTAAAATCATCCATTCGCACATCCACCATAATTGGTTTCAATTGAAGCAAAGCAATCACTTCTGCTGTAGCAACATAGGTAAATGCAGGAACTATGACTTCGTCACCCGGTTGTAATTCCAATGCCATTAATGCAATCTGCAAAGCATCTGTACCATTTGCACACGGAATGACATGGTTGACTCCTAAATACTGTTCTAGATTATGTTTAAATGTTTTTATCGGAGCTCCTCCAATAAAAGAAGTGGAAGCAATCACATCCAATACTGCTTGATCTATTTCTGTTTTGATTTTAGCATATTGGGATGCAAGATCCACCATTTGTAATTTTGCCATATTGTATATTTAATTTCTTCCGATACTAAAATAATTTATTCCTAATGATTTTATTTTTTCAGGTTCATATAAATTGCGACCATCGAAAATAACTGCTTGATTCATTCTCGATTTGATCTCATCAAATTCCGGCGACCTGAAGACACTCCATTCTGTTATTATTGCTAAGGCATCAGCCTGATCTAAAATTTGATACATATGTTCCCCATATTGGATTCGCGATCCAAATATATGTTTAACATGATTCATTGCTTCAGGATCATAACAACTAATTTGAGCACCTGCGTCAAGTAATGCTTCTATTATGTCAAGGGCAGGAGCATCTCTAATATCATCTGTATTTGGTTTGAATGCTAAACCCCAAACCGCGATTTTCTTATTCTTTAGATCTCCTTTAAAAAATCGAATAATTTTATCACTTAAAATTCTTTTCTGGATAGCATTAACTTCCATAACTGATTTAAGAATTTTAAATGAATAGTCATGACTTTCTGCTATATGATTAAGTGCTTTAACATCTTTTGGAAAACAACTCCCTCCATACCCTACACCTGGAAATAAAAATCGTTTGCCTATTCGATTATCGCTTCCCATACCTATACGAACCATATCGACATTTCCTCCCGTAGCCTCACATAGATTAGCTATTTCATTCATAAAACTAATACGCGCAGCCAGGTAGGCATTGGCAGCATATTTAGTAAGTTCTGCACTGCGTAAATCCATAATATAAATGGGATTTCCCTGTCGTACAAAAGGTTCATAAAGTTCCTTCATTTTTGCAACTGCACGATCTGAATCTGCTCCAATCACGACACGATCTGGTCTTAAAAAATCATCTACAGCTACTCCCTCTCTAAGAAATTCCGGATTAGACACCACATCAAATAAAGATGTGTCGAGATATTGTAATAAAATGTCCTTTACTTTTTCGGCTGTACCAACAGGTACTGTACTTTTATTGACAATAATCGTATATCGCTTTATTTTTCGGGCTAGAGATTCCGCTACACTCAATACATAACTCAAGTCAGCTGAACCATCTTCACCCGGAGGTGTAGGCAAAGCTAAAAAAATAATTTCTGCAAAATCAACAAGTGTATCCAGATTAGATGTAATTTCTAATCGTTGATCATGAGTATTACGATCAAATAATAATTCCAAACCTGGTTCAAAAATAGGGATTTTACCTGCTTTCAATTGACTCACTTTGGCTTCATTATTATCCATACAAATAACATGATTCCCGGTCTCTGCAAAACAAGTCCCTGTTACCAATCCAACATATCCAGTCCCTATTACTCCTATTTTCATAATATTACTTTATAAGCGCCAATAATGCACTGAATCGTCAGGTCTTTGATAAATACCTTTGAGGTCAATTAATATTGGATTGATGTTCATTATTTTTTTAAAATCTTCAATTGTTAAGTGTTTATACTCATCATGTGCAACAGCAACTACCACAGCGTCATAATTGGATTCAATTTGATTCTTTAATTGAATATTATACTCATGTAGCACTTCATCAGAACAAGCGCAAGAATCCACCAAATCCATTTTAATGGAATATGCAGCTAATTCATGATATAAATCAGCAACTTTAGAATTACGAATGTCAGATACATTTTCTTTGAATGTAATTCCCAAAATAAGTACTTTACATTGTTTAAGATTTTTATCCTTTGAAATTAATAATTGTACTAATTTTTTAGCTACAAAAGCGGGCATTTGATCGTTGATTCGTCGGCCACTCAAAATGACTTCAGGATCATAGCCCAATTCTTTCGATTTATGCAGTAAATAATAAGGATCGACACCAATACAATGTCCACCCACTAAACCTGGATAAAATTTCAAAAAATTCCATTTAGTTCCTGCTGCCTCCAAAACTTCCCTTGTATCAATGCCCATGCGGTCAAAAATAATGGATAGTTCATTCATGAATGAAATGTTCAAATCACGTTGGGTATTTTCAATGACTTTAGCAGCTTCTGCTACTTTAATACTTGTAGCTTTATAGATTCCAGCTTTTATTATTGCACTATAAACCTTAGCGACTTCTTCTGTTGCTTCAGGATCACTGCCGGATACAATTTTTAAAATATGCTCTACTGTTCTTTCTTTATCCCCCGGATTAATCCGTTCAGGTGAATATCCCAGTTTGAAGTCAGGACCAAAAGTAAGACCTGACTCTAATTCTAAAACCGGCTTACAGTCTTCTTCAGTGCAACCAGGGTAAACTGTGGATTCATAAACTACATAATCTCCTTTTTTAAGCACTTTACCTACAGTGTGTGATGCCCCTAATATTGGCTTAAGATCTGGCACCTTATGTTCATCCACCGGTGTCGGAACTGCCACAATGTAAAAGCTGGCTTTAGCCAAAATATCAAGGGATGTTGTAAATTCAATATCAACATTTTCAAAAGCAGTACTCAATAATTCCTTAGAAGGATCTATTTTGTTTTTCATCATATCAATTCTTTTTTGATTGATATCGAAGCCGATGACTTTAAACTTCTTAGCAAAAACTAAGGCCAAAGGAAGACCGACATATCCTAATCCAACGACTGCAATTGATTTCTTTTTTTCTAATAAATCCTGATACATGAATACTAATTTATACGATCACACATGCCTAAACGAAATTCCTAAATTTATGGTATTTGTGAGTTAAAATTTACATAATTTGTTTTACTATTTTACTGATGACTTCACGATCGCTCATGGTATAATAATGTATGCATGGCACACCAGCTTTTTTAAGTTCTATAGACTGATGCACACACCACTCTATTCCAGCTTCTTTAATGGCTTCATCTGATTTTGCTTTTTGTATTGACTTTACTAAATCATTTGGCATTTCAATAAAAAAATTTCGAGGAATGGCTGTCAATTGATATTTCTTAGTTATGGGTTTGATGCCAGGTACTATAGGAACATCGATACCCTCTTCTCTACACAATTTGACGTAATCAAAATACTTTTGGTTGTCAAAAAACATTTGCGTCACAATATAATCTCCTCCTGCATCCATTTTTTTCTTTAGAAATTTCAAATCAGATTTTAAACTTGGAGATTCAAAATGCTTTTCAGGATAACCGGCTACACCAATGCAAAAGTCAACAGGGGAACCGTTAGAGATATTACTATCTAAATAAATGCCTTGATTCATTGAATCTATCTGTTTGATCAAATCAATAGCATGCTCATGCCCACCAGTTTCGGGTATAAATTTATCATCAAATTTTCGTGCATCACCTCTTAATGCCAACACATTGTTAATCTGAAGAAAATGCAAATCAATTAATGCGTTTTCTGTATCCTCTTTAGTAAATCCACCACATATTAAATGGGGCACTGCTTCGACTTTGTAACGGTTCATGATTGCCGCACAAATACCAACGGTACCAGGACGTTTTCGAATGGCAATTTTCTGATAATAACCACTCGGTTGTAGATTATAAATAAACTCCTCTCGATGGTATGTAACATCAATAAAAGGAGGTTGAAATTCCATGAGTGGATCTAATTGATCGAATAATGAATGGATACTACCTCCTTTGAGTGGAGGTAATACTTCAAAAGACACTAACGTTTTGCCTTTTGCTTTTTCAAAATATTCTGTAACTTTCATACTTTTAATAACAATTATTCGTGATTATGTTTCGACAAAATGAAATTCTTAAATAATCTTTTTATGTAAAAAATTATTGAATTTTTTTACGCCAAAAAATAACAATTCCAATGATGCCCGTAAAAATTAACAACAATGCAATGCCTTGAGACATTGAAGGATTCATTCCCAATATATTGTATCTTGGATTCACTCGTATCATTTCAATAAAAAACCGCTCAATGCCATTCAATAAGGCATAGATAAAAAAGAGCACACCTGCATATGGAATTCGTGTCCGAAGAAACCATAATATACCTGTAATCAATAATGCCAAAATGGATTCATATAAAGGGGTAGGAAACACTTTAGGTATTAATTCAGTACAATAATGCCAAGTGCATCCTTCTATTTTGACTCCTTCTTCGATTACATTATGTGGATATGAAAACGCCCACCAGGAGTCCGGAAGCAAAAACCATCCTGGTTTAGCCATCTCATTGACAATTCCCCAATCCCCGTCTCCTGAAATATGACAGCCCATTCTTCCAACACAATAACCAATCATTAATGTTGGTGCAATCGCGTCCATCATATGAATGGGATGTAAACCTTTAGATTTAACATAACGAAATACTATAATAAAGGCTAAAATTAACCCACCGTATATAGTCAATCCACTTCCAGAAAAAAAAGTACCTATGGGATCTCTAAAGAAATCACCAAGATTCTCCAATATGGAAAATAATTTCGATCCAATAATACCCGATAAAGCAGCAATACCTGTAATATCGAAAAGCCTTGATTGCGGTGTAATGAATACATCTTTTCTCTGAATCTCTTTATCTTTTTGTTGATTCATTTTATAAATCCAATATCCTGCAGTAAGTACAGCAAATCCTAATCCCCAAAACCAATTCCCATTTAGTGAAAAAATGGCCTTCTCTGGACTGGATTTGAATGCTGCAAAATCGGAAACGATTAGACCTAATTTAAAACCAAAAAGAAAATTTACAAAGGTTTGAATACCAATTTCCTGCCAATCAATGGGTTTATAAACGATAATGTTCTCCATTCGACCTACAATTTGGCCTGATTTTTCCTTTCGTTTTAATTCTAAATACAATAAATACCCGCTGGCTAGGAAGGAAAACCCTAAAAACAAGCCAAAACTCTTGATAATCGAAAAAGCATTATCAGGCTGGGTACCTATCAATGCGTGTAAAATGTAAGATAAATCTGGATACATGAATTCTTTGATTAGAACGCGGCTAAGGTAGGGGTTTTTTGGGTATAGATATGTAAAAACTTATATATAAGTATAATTTATAATATAAATATTGTTTCTTTGTATAATGAAATGGATATTATCACCAATAATTGTTGTCCTTTTGAGTATTAGCGGGACTTTTGCTCAAAGTGGAGCAGTACTTTCTGTGGGTTTAAGCCTAATGGATTCGCAAAATCCTAAAGTTACCAAGAGTGGACAACATCATAACGGCTGGCATGCATCATTAACAGCTCGTTTTGGACCTGATTTTTGGTATCTAAGAACAGGACTGGAACTTCACAAGATATCCTTGAGTTCATCCAACACCATCGAATTATTTCAAGACATTCCTCACACCTATATGCTAAAGATTCCTGTTCAAATTGGTGCACGGCTCATCAAGACCGATTTATTCAAATTAAGGTTAGCTGCAGGTGGACAAGTTAGTTATATCTCTGTCATTCAGGATAATGATCAAAATCTGAATCATAACACCATGAGTGATTTGCAATTCGGAATTTTGGGAACTATTGGAATAGATCTGAATAACTTCACCTTAGATCTCAGTTATGAAAAAGGCATTACTGAACTCTATACTGATACTGGTTTTGAAGCTAATTATTGGATCATGTCTGCTGGTTTTTTCTTTTAAATAATTTACTTATTCTTAATATTCATTTTTTGAAACGTATTAAAACTTAGCTTCCTATGCATACCCATGTTACAGCCTCAATCCAAACAGAAAATTACAAAACAATAATCAAGTCAGAACTCAATGAACTGATATCAGATGAAGCAGTCTCTGTAGGTGGCGGTGGGACCGGATTCAATCCACATGAACTTTTGGCTGCGTCACTTGCCTCTTGTACATGTATCACACTTCGAATGTATGCAGAACGCAAACAATGGCCTATTGAAAAAATTGATGTTCAGGTTTCTATTTCAAAAGATAAAGTTTTAGCTTCTACTCACTTTGAGCGAAGTATAACAGTACATGGTCATTTAAGTGATGAACAACGTGATCGTTTACTAGAGATTGCTAATGTATGTCCAATACATAAAACACTCAGTAATGGCATTTATATTAATACATCGATTTCATAAAATTAGAGATTTCATGTCTTCCAAATTATGCGATTTAATACAATAAATTTGACCATTCAAATTGTAGATAATCAAATAAAAGTCATTTCTACTGTAATTGGAATATTGGCATTCATTTGGTTTCTTCCAGATTCCATCATTGCGCAAAAGATAAAATATTTTGATGAAGAAAATATTGAAATCTCTAAAAAACAATATAATCATAAACTGAATTCAAAAAACTATTTAGAAATTCCTGGAGACTCAATCCATTGCATAAAATTGATAGCAAGAGCTCAAAGTGGTCAAATAGAAAATATTGCATTGTTATATCATACTTTTGAAGTCGAATTAAAACAAAAATTAGATTATAAAAAACCGCTCATTATCATATACTATCCCGGGAAAGATGCATGTAATTCAAATGGCTCACAAAATGTTGAGTATTTTGAAAAATGGTATGAAGAACTCGAATCAGGTGTATTTCAAATTACTCAGACAAAACCGATTTACATTTACAAAAAAGATGATGCCATAGAAAAATATGGCAAGCACATGGTGTGGTATAAAGACCCTTTGAATATTATTGAAAAAACTTTTTTTAAATACTCATATCCTTGCAACAGTTTTGTTGTCATTTCTCAACAAGGACAATTTGAAAGCTATTTTGGAGAATTTCCAAAAGAATATGTGTGGAAGGCATGTCAATTTTTAAAAAATTGATGCATTATTCGTAAAACAATTATTGCTTAGTTCTGTTGATCAATAAAAAATGTTTTAGATATTTCTTTAAATAACCTTTATTATTGGAAGTACTGAATTTATAATATTTCAATTCCATTTCATTCCATTTAACATGTTACAATATACTTTACATAAAGCAGAAACCAGAGGGGATGCCAATCATGGATGGCTACACAGCAAACACACATTCAGTTTTGCCAACTATTATGATGCTAACAGAATGCATTTTGGAGTTTTACGTGTATTAAACGATGATACGGTATCAGCAGGAATGGGATTCGGAACCCATTCACATAACAATATGGAAATCATAAGTATTCCATTGGAAGGTGATCTTGAACACAAGGATAGTATGGGTAACACAACTGTAATCCGTAAAGGCGACATACAAATCATGAGTGCCGGAACAGGCATTCAGCATAGTGAATACAATAAAAACAAGGATGCTGAAGTTAAATTTTTACAAATTTGGATTATACCCAATAAAAAAAATGTTACACCTCGATATGATCAAATCACTTTAAATCCCCTAGACAGAAAAAACCAGTTACAACAAATTATTTCTCCAAATCCAAATGATGCCGGAATATGGATTCATCAGAATGCATGGTTTTATCTTGCAGATTTTGATACTGATTTTAGCCTAAGCTATTCCATAAAATCTAAAGAAAATGGATTGTATATTTTTATCTTAAATGGCCAAATACAAATTAATGATTTGACACTTCATTCGAGAGATGGGCTTGGAATTTGGGATACAGATCAAATAGACATTAATGTCACCGCTAACACCTCGTTTTTATTAATGGACTTACCCATGAACTTATAAATATGAATTCTATTAAAATACCTATAACCGAATTTCCTGTTCTTGACATCATCAAAAACAGATGGAGTGCAAGAGCATTCGCTCCAGAAATAATTACGGATACCCAAATTGATACTTTGCTGGAAGCTGCAAGCTGGGCAGCAAGTGCTAATAACGAACAACCCTGGCAATATATTTATGCCCACAGAGGAAGTGAAGGATTTAAACAAATATGGAATTGTTTGATGCCCGGGAACCAACCTTGGGCCATTCATGCAGGTACATTTGTAGTTTCAATGGCTCGCACAACATTCCATTCCAATCAGAAAGTTAATTTTTTAGCCCATCATGATTTAGGTATGGCCAATGCTCATTTATTGCTTCAAGCTAGATCTATGGATATTTATTCACATCCGATGGCCGGTTTTGATAAAATCAAACTAAGAGAAACCCTAAACATTGAAGAACTCCTTGATCCGGTGTGCATTATTGCTCTGGGCTATCTGTCAAATGCAGAAACCCTTGAAGAACCCTTCAAAACAAGAGAATTGACTCCTCGTACCCGAAACGCCGTTTCACAATTTGCGACCAAAATAAAATAAATAAAAAATTTATATCTATTTAATACAAAGTCATGAATTTCGCCGTCACGTTTTAACATAAAATAAAATCACTGGCAAGGAAATAATCGTAATTTTTTAATACAATTATATTTCCATTTGGAGTATATTCCTTATTTTGCAATGGCATATCAAGATATATAGATCCTTAAATATTCCGTTGAATATGAAATTCTTTTTTTGCAGTCTTTTTATTTTTTTTTCAGATGTTCTTTGCGCTCAGCAAAGATATAAAGCGGACTCCTTATTGCAGGTTTTAGAGCACACAACTGGCACTGATCGAGTAGAGACATTACGTCATTTGAGTCGGGCCTATATTGGAGCAGACAAAGTAAAATCCTTGGAATATGCTAGAGAATCCGTTGTAGAAGCAGAAAAACTGAACAATGACACCTTTTTGGTAAGAAGTTTAAATAACTTATCCGGAGCTCTTCAACATGCAGGAGAACGTCAAAAAAGTCTTCAATACATAGATAGGGGTATTGAAATCACTCGAAAAAATGGAAATAAAGTACAATTAGTGGAATGTTTAGGATTTAAAGCTACCGCTTACGGTGGAATGAAACAAATTGTTAAAGCCTTACCTTATGCACAAGAAGCACTTAAGATTTCTGAGGAAATAAAAGATTCTGTAGGTATGTTAGATGCCTTAGAAATTATAGCTGCTGCATATAAAGATTTACATCAATATGAAGAAGCTATCAAAGTATATCAACAAGAAATTGATTTACTCCAATTTCTTCCAACACGTCTTTTTGAATATGGTCGTGTAAGTGTTAATTTAGGTGAAGTTTATGTTAGTCAAAAGCGATACAATGAGGCCATTTCGAATTTCGTTAAAGGAAAAGAATATTTTTCAAAATTCAAATACCCTTCAGGTGTTTTATTTGCTAATGCTGCTTTGGCTGGCACATATATGAAAAGCAACCATTTCAATGAAGCCCAAAATACTTTTAAAGAAATTTTAGAAATGAACAAATCAGTTCAAGACCCTGAATTAAGCTGTGTGTCATTGAATGGTTTGGGAATATTAGAAATGCAGCATCAGCATTATGATGAAGCTTTTAATTACTTTAAACAAGCAGAAAAAATATCTAAAAATTCAAGTTTACCAGCTATTTTAAAAGAAGTGTATAGTAATTTGAATGATTTAAGTTGTTTAACAGGCGATTATGAAAAAGCAAAAACTTATAAAGAATTATCTAAATCCTATGAGGATACCATACTGAACAAAAACGTTTTGGACCAAATAAGCGAATATCAAGTTCAATATGAAACTGCTCAAAAAGAAAAAGAAATTGCAGAAAAGAAATTACAAATCAGTGCTCAACAATCAGAAATATTTAAAAAAAATACGATAAATTATAGTTTACTTGCGAGCCTAATTGCCTTTGTTGTTCTAGCATGGTTGTTTTATAATCGATTCCGATTGCGTAAAAAAGCAGAATTAGATGCTGCAATTATTCAAGAACAACGACAAGGATTAAATGCCGTCATTGAAGCCCAGGAAAATGAACGCAAACGAATCGCTAAAGATCTTCACGATAGTATAGCACAGGAACTTGTTGCATTGAAATTGGGTTTTACTAAATTAAGAAACAGAATTGAAGGTCATGCACCTACCGAAGCTGCACTTATGTTAGAACTTGAAAATCAGTTAAACAATTCCTGTACTGAGGTTCGGAACATTTCACACATAATGATGCCCCCTGCATTGGAACAAGCCGGTTTAATTTCTGCATTGGAGACCTTACTTCATAATGTTATGCAACATTCTAATATTAAGGCTCAAATTGAATTGGGTGTATTGCCTTCTAATCTGGATAAAAAAATAGAAACCGGATTATATCGCATTGTACAAGAATTATTAAATAATGTTATTAAACATGCTCAGGCAAATCATTTAATGTTGCAGTTCTATCAAGCCAATCAAAATCTCATCATGCGTTTAGAGGACGATGGCATTGGTTTTGATTATCATCATGAAAGGAATAAGGGCAGTATGGGCTTGTTGAATATTCTTAGTCGGGTTATTACGCTGGGCGGGACATTTAATACAGAACCTGCAGAACCCCATGGGACTATATCTACGATTAGAATTCCACTATAATATGAATCCATGCAATCCAAAATTAAATTAATTTTAGTTGATGATCATTTGTTAGTCAGAGAAGGGTTTAAATCTTTGCTTACTGATATGGATTTTGTAGAACTTATAGGAGAAGCTGCTGATGGAAAACAAGCTTTACAATTATTGCGTAATGGATTGAGGCCTCAAATTATATTGATGGATGTTGAAATGCCTGTAATGGGAGGACTTGAAACAACTGAGATTATTTCAAAAGATTATTTTGGTATTAAAGTCATCATGCTTTCTATGGTCAATAACAAAGATATCATCCAAAATTGTATAGAAAAAGGTGCCAAAGGATATTTATTTAAAAATGCATCAATGTCAGAACTTGGAGACGCTATTCGAAAAGTTGCAGATGGCGGTCATTATTTTTCTGAAGAAGTAACACTTACCTTACTTAGTAAATCAACTTCCTTTGAAGATTCAGCATTATATCAATTGTCTCCTCGGGAGATTGAAATTTTAAAACTCGTGGCTGGAGGGTATTCCAGCACAGAAATTGGACAACAATTATTTATCAGTCCAAGGACTGTCGATACCCATCGCAACAATATTATCCAAAAACTTCAGGTAAATGGGGTTGCAGGATTGGTTCGATTTGCCATTAAAGCTAAATTGGTGTAAAAATTTAAAAAATAAAGGAAAGTTAGCTTTTTCTAACTAAAAAAACTAACTTGCTACCCCAATCCAGTGCACATATTTTAACTTTACGTAGATCTTTGTAGTAAATTACAAAGATTTACGGATACTACATTGAATTATTAAAGCTCAACTTTGCATCGTAATCAAATTTGTAATTTTCGATTTATGATTACATCACATGTTTAAACTTTATCATTCATTAAAAAAACCATTAAAACTATTATTATGAAAAATTTACTTTACTTCACTTTATTCTTATTCATCTTTTCCTGTAAGGAAGAGGATGTTATTGATAACGGCCCTGGGAATAATCCATATACCTTTGGTTGGGATGGTAACGATGATGCTTCCAAAGTACCTTCAAAAGTTGTTTTTGGAAATGGTAATTCTAACCTACCAAAATCCGTTGATTTAACCAGCAAATTTCCTCCAATTGGAGATCAAGGGCAATATGGAACTTGTGTTGGTTGGGCTACTGCCTATAATGTTAAAACAGCGATTAATGGCATAGATAATAATTATTCAACTAATGACCTTAAAGATTCAAGAAATCAATTTAGTCCTAAGGATTTGTTTGTATCTATAGATAATAATCTAAAAGGCGCTAATTGTAATGGTACTGGTTTTGACAACGCTTTAGATCTCATACAAAACAGAGGAGTTGCTACATTAGCTACAGTTCCTTATACCAATTTAGGTAATTGTGATAAAAGTCAGGTGCAGTCATCTTGGACAGCAGAAGCTGCATCCAATAAAATAAAGTACTATAGAAAGGTAGATCCAAAAGTGAATACCATAAAGGAACAGCTGGCAAATAATGTCCCGATTATTTTAGGAGCGAAACTAAGTGATAATTTTATGTCTTGGAATTCAGATGAGGTGATCTCATCCAATACAACCTACAATAATACGGGTCAGCATGCCTATCATGCATTAGCTATTTTAGGTTATGATGACGACAAAGGTCCAAATGGTGCATTCAAAGTAGTGAATTCATGGGGACAAACATGGGGTAGCAAAGGGTATATTTGGGTCGATTATAATTTCATGGTTAATGATTTCCAGTTTAATAATAATTTTTACATAGCAGCAAATGAAAAAGGTGATGGCAAAAAACCAGATCCTAATCCAGGCGGTAGCAGTGCTGACCTTGCGGGTTGGATTTTTTCTGATCTATCAGAATATGATAACACCGGCGATCCTCTAGCCCGATCAACAGAATTCAATATTTATAATATTGGAAATTCTAATATATCTCCTGCAACAGGTTGGAGAATCTATTATATCTATTACAATGCGTATGATGCCGATGATTATGGTGTAATATTTTATGATGAGTTCACGCAGAGCATTCCAAGTAATACGATATCATGTAATGGAAATAATTGCAAAATTAATTATGTAGTCAATTCCGGAAAAAATCTGGCTGAAGTTCTCTTTGGTATTGGAACATTAGGTATTCGTCAGACCTATAAGATGGCTGATATTACAGGCGATTATTATTTGTTATTGTTAGCGGATGGAGATGATGTCATTCAGGAAGACGATGAATTGAATAATCTATATTATTCTTCTGATGAACCTATAGAATTTATTGATGGTTACGGAGAATTAAAATCTGGGCCAACACAAAGAACAGATTCCAATAAGAATTTTGACTTCCTAAATCCATTAAAGGCAACTTCATCAAATATTGAGCAATGCAAATATCATTCGGCTGTTAATGCCAAGCATAGAAATGCCTATACTCCTGAAGAAATTGTACAATTCGTTAAATATCAAAAGAAATCAGGTCAAATAGATCGAATGGTAAAAAGTCTTCCAAAGCAAAACACAAAAATTAATGCTGCTAAATAATTATTGATGATTATATCTGAACCAGGTCAATACGGCCTGGTTCTGTTTTTTTATTCAAAGAAAAAATAACAACAATGACCTTCGACCACAAAAAAAGATTACATTGGATACTTGCCCTAACTTCTTTATTTCTTTTGAATTCTTGTCAAGCCCAAAAAAAAAGTAAAATGAATTCCATTTCTGCCAAAGAAATAATAGGATTAATTAATAGTCAAAAGCCTGTCAATATTCAAAATAGAACTATACAAGACGACCTTGATTTCACTACCATTTCAAATGCAGACCAAGTCAATGAATCATTGGACCAATATATTATCAATTCAGGTATGCATTTTTCAAATTGTCGTTTTTTAGGAAAAATTATATTCTTCAAGCAAGAAAAAAACAAAATGATCAGTGGAAAAATAAATGCCACTATAAGTTTTGTCAATTGTGGTTTTGATGCTGAATTCATGGCTAAATCTTTAGATATATCGGGAATACTTTCCTTCCCTTCATGTACTTTTAGTAAATTAGCCAACTTTGAAGACATCAATGCGAATCACGATGTTAATTTTTCAAAATCCATCTTCAATGAAGAAGTGCGTTTCCAAAATGCAGTATTCCAAAGAAGACTCAATATGCTGGGATGTGAATTCACCAAAGTGGCAAGTTTTCAGGGATCTAGTTTTAGAGGGGATGCCCAATTGAGTAATATTAAATTTTTAGAATATTGCGATTTCGGTATCTGTCAATTTCATGAAAATGTGTTTTTTAATTATTCGATTTTTCAGAAAAAAGCTATATTCAATCAATGTGTTTTTAATAATCGGGCAGAATGGAATGATACCAAAATGTATCATGTAGAATTTAAGAATACACAATTTAGAGGCTTAGCATCTTTTGTGAACGCTGCTATATCAGGAAAAGCTATTTGGGATCGTGTTACTTTTTTTACGCAAGCTATTCCTCTGGATCAATGCACCATTCAGAAAGAAAATCTAACGGTAAATGAAGTGGTAACAATATATAAAAATTAATATTGATCAAGCACTAAGTTCAGAACAAATAATCGATAGTTCATCGTATTCAACTACTCTGGTTTGAATACAATGTACAGCGACTAATTTACCTATCACTCTTTTCCATAATATCTACTGTCTTGAATATTTCATTTAGTCCGTGTATTTATAAATAAAAAATACGTAGATCTATGTAGTGATTTTACACAAACCTACTGATTAATATCCCCTCTTCCTCAGTGCATCTTTGTATCATCAAATTTAGAATATCAAATGCAAGATTTTCTAATTTAAATTACAAACATTATTTCATTTATTAAAACTATTTTTTTATGAATCATTTATTAAAATCCATGTTAATATTCACTTTACTTATTACTTCATTACAATCAAAAGCTCAAACTGCTGGAGGTTTTTGGGTTGGAAGTAAAACTACAAAAGGCTTAGTTAATTCCAATGCTACTGCTATCCACAAAATGTGGAAAGATACCTGGGATGCTTATCAAGCGGGTGACAACAAAAAAATGTGGGCGGCTTATACTAATGATGCTGCAGAAATCAGTCCTGATGGCAACATCACTTACGGTAAAAAAGCATTGAAAGCTTCTTGGGAGGCATTTATGAAAATGGCAGATAAAGCACCAAGTTTTACATATGGGGACCCACAGGTTCGCATATTGACCAATGACATTGCCTTGATCGTATGGGACTCTTCAGCCGACATCCAAATGGGTGGTAAACAATTGGGAGGTAAAACAAAAGGCATGGCAGTCGTTCGAAAAATCAAGGGTCAGTGGTTCATTGAATTTGATTCACTGACACCAGTAATCCCTATGCCGGAAACACAAAAGTGATCTCAATTATATGTCTTGTGTTATATCTAATTTTTATAAAATTCATTTTTTATATCATTTATTAAACTATTTTATTATGAACCATTTATTAAAAACATTAGCATTCATATTAATACTCATTTGCTCATCAAATTTACATGCTCAGCCAGGTGGTGGCATTTGGGCTGGAAGTCTTAAAGCCATCTCACAAACCAATACCCATGCTACACCAAAAGCTAGAATTTGGATATTAAATAACAAACAGATCCAAAATGATAACACTAACACAATATTAGCTTTCAGTACATAGGAGTTTTCATCAAATTTTGATAGAACGATTACTGACATTCAACATATTTTGAATAATACATGTGAATCCATTTCAGAAAAATTTGAGAACATGTTTTCATTTCTATTTTGGCGATCAACTCTGTAATTTCAATGAATCCTTTATTTAGTGATCTTGTTTATTCTATGGTAATTGAGCTATTTTTAATTGTTACAATTTGGATAAACACTTATAAAATAAACAAGATTCATTTTATAAGTTGCTTGTTACTTATAGTTCAAATTCTTAGTTGGTTTAAATATTTTTTTAATTAATTATATATATAATATTTATAATCAATTATTTATGTTATATTTTTTAAATATTATATCACTATTTTATATAATTATACAATTATAGTTTACCCCATTTTTCAAATAAAGCCAATAAAAGTCTTTTTTTAGGGTAATTCCAAAAAAATCATTAATTTCGACCTGATGAAATTTATAAATATCATCTAAATACCAAATTTTTTAATATCAAGCTTTAATTAATTAAATGAAATATTTCCTCATTTTATCAATGATTTTTGGGATAAATACAATTCGTACAACAGCCCAAGTCTCCTACACTCTTAAATCACATGTAATAAAAATATATGGAACTTCAACATTACATGATTGGAGTATTACAGCAAATAAGGCTTCTGCAAGCGGAGTTTTTGTACTAGAAGGCATTAAAATTAAAGAAATTAAATCGATGCGTGTAGCTATAGAAGGCCCAGAATTGAAAAGCGATAAGAAAAGTAAAGGAATGGATCAAAAAATTTATGAGGCGCTAAATATCATTAAATGTCCAACCATTACCTACCAATTCAATCAAATCATCTCTAATACCACAGATCAAAATGGTAATACTTTAAATACTCAAGGCGTATTTAACATTGCTGGGACAAATAAGGACGAAAGTTTAACGGTCCATACCAAAATAAATTCAGATGCCACAATAACATGCACTGGAAGTAAAAAAATAAAGATGACGGATTACAAAATCAAACCTCCAAGTGCCATGCTAGGTGCTATAACATCTGGTGATGAAGTTACCGTAACTTTTGAAATGGTATTGCAAAAAAATTAATTAATTAAATATTTTTACAATGAAAAACAAACAACTAACCCATTTTTTGATTTGCCTAATCGGCTTTATTAGTTTCAACCTGTCAGCACAGGATTCAGGAATTCAGTACTACAGAGACAACAACAAAAGTGGTATCAACGTTTTTGAACCTTCAAAAACAGCTGATCAACCCGAATTTAAAGGTTTACACTTTAAATTCGGAGCCAGTTTTACACAAGATTTTCAATCTTTGAAACATTCCAATACGCCTACATTTGCTATTGACCCTAGAGACCCCAATTTTAACACCAATTTACTTTATGGCACTACTACTTCAGATTCTACCACAGCAACGCTCACTGGTTTTAATACAGCAATGGCCAATCTAAATTTAGATGTTCAATTAGGTGATGGAATCAGGATGTGTGTGGAATCGTATATGTCAACAAGACATCATAATGAATTCTGGGTAAAAGGTGGATATATCCAAGTAGACAAATTACCCATGTTTGGAAATCCTGAGTGGTTCAAAAAATACTTAAGATTAAAAGTTGGACACTTCCAACCGAATTATGGTGATATGCAATTCCGCAGATCAGATGGAGGAAATACGATGTATAATCCATTTGTTGAGAATAATATATTAGACGCATTTACTACTGAAATTGGTGGTGAAGCATATGTTTTTCCAATTAAAGGCCTTATGTTAATGGTAGGAATGACGGGAGGAACCTTGGAAGGTAATATTGATGTATCTGATGCCAGACCAGAACCATTTACATTTGATAAAACTAAACGTAAGCCTTCGTTTTTAGCAAAAGTTGCTTATGACAATTCGATCAATAAATTGAGATATCGTCTTTCTGCTTCGATTTATCAGAATGGTGGAAGCCCTAATCATACATTATATTATGGTGACAGAGCAGGATCACACTATTTTATGGTGATGGAACAAAACCGTTCTGAAATTCGGGTTGATGGAATTTCACAAGGTATAGGACAAAGTACCTATCGCAACAATAAAGATTCCGGACGATTCATTCCAGTATTTAATAGTGAAGTAAATAGTTTTATGGTTAATGCTTTCGTTAAATATATGGGGCTAGAGTTTTTTGGTACTTTTGAAAGTGCTGAAGGTAGAGTTGAACTTCCTTTCTATTTAAGAAAAGATGAACCAAGAAAAGTTTCACAATACTCTACTGAGTTAGTCTATCGTTTTTGTAAAAAAGAACAATGCTATCTAGGTGTTCGATATAATTCAATGACAGGCACTCCATTTGTTGCTTCATCTGCATTTGCACCACCACCTGCTGCAACCGAAGATGGTACAATTACAAGACTTGCTATTGCTGCTGGATGGTTTCCACTACATAATTTACAAATCAAAGGTGAATATGTTATGCAAAAATATAACGACTTCAAAGATTATAGAAAAGATGGCGAATTTAGTGGCTTTGTATTAGAAGCTGCTGTAAGTTTCTAATCAACTAAGTTATTATAAACAAAATGTTGCTGACAAGATTTATATTACTTTGCTTGTTTCCATATAGTTATTTGATGAATACAAATAAACCAAGCATTCCATTTGTATATCCAGACAGCAAAATATTATTCTCGTCAGATAGCAAAATGTATTTGACTGGAAAAACAAATGTTGGTTTATATACTTGTGATTGTGAAACCCCACAAGTATATATTCCACTTTGTTTTGATTTTCAAAATCAAAAAACGGTATTTCAAAACATAAGAATGAAGATATCAACTTCAAATATTGAATGTCACCGAGATCTTTATAACTATAATTTAAAAAAAGGCCTAGAGTCAGATAAATTTCCCTTTATTTCTATAGATTTATTAGAAGCTTGGAAATCTGACTACTCGATGTTTATGAATGAAACTCAATGGTTTGATGTTATAGCTAACACCAATTTAACCATTAAAGATACTAAACAAAATAAACAAATATTTGCTCAGGGAATCAGAATATCACCAAATAAATACCGTATAAAAGGATCACAAACTTTAAGTATGAAAGACTATAATGTGGTGGTACCTCAAATCCTTTTTGGTCTAGTTCAAGTTGAAGACTATATCGTTTTTCATTTTGACTTATCAATCGAAATCATTGAATAGTCGCAATTTTATTTTAACTAATTCGTTTTACATTTTTTTCCAATATCTATTTCAATATTTTGCATTTTCATTCTATATTTTATTGCATTTAAATTTTTTAAGTCATATGGATCATATATTTACACCAAATTAAAATCAATGGACAAAGATGTTATTAAACACATAGCCCTCTCCTTTCCACAAACTTCCGAGCAGTCTCATTTTGATAAGCCGTCTTTTAGAATAGGTAAAAAAATATTTGCTACCCACAATTTGAAAGAAAATAGAATTTGTGTAAAACTTTCCGAAATAGATCAGAATGTCTTCTCCTCTTTTGATCCAACTGTAATTTATCCTGTTCCCAACAAATGGGGAAAACAAGGATGGACCTTGGTCAATCTGGAAACTATTTCTAATGAATTACTGTACGACTCTTTATTAGCTGCCTATTGTGAAGTAGCGCCAAAAAAAATATCCGATGCCTTTATTAAGACCCTGGGTGATAGATAAAAAGATTAGTTTATATTAGTCTTTTTTCTAAAACAGCTAAAGGCAAACATCCGGATTCTAAAACCATTCGATGAAATTTTTTCACATCAAATGACTGACCATCTCTTTTTTCAAGAATACTTCGCAACTCTCGAATTTTAAGTTGTCCAATTTTATAACTGCAGGCCTGTCCAGGCCAAGCCATATATCGTTCTATTTCACTGATAATACTTTCTTCACTCTCTGCCTCATTCTCTATGGAATACTGGATTGCTTTTTCTCTTGACCATCCGAAAGCGTGCATTCCGGTATCAACCACTAATCTAATGGATCGATGCATTTCTGCACCCAACATACCAAAATATTGATAAGGGTCTTGGTATAATCCAAGTTCTTGACCTAATGATTCACTGTATAATGCCCATCCTTCACCATACGCTCCGTACCATAATAATTTTCGAAATTCAGGTAAAGATGTATTCTCTTGAGCTAAGGATATTTGGTAGTGATGCCCTGGAATAGCTTCGTGTAAAAATAAATCTTCGTCTGAATACAAATTATACGTTTTCACATTTGGAATGGGCACATAAAATATGCCTGGTCTCGTACCATCTATGGATCCTTGATTGTATTCTGCACTTGCACTTGCTTCTCTGAATGCTTCTGTTCTTCTGATTTCAAATTTTGACTTGGGTTCCAGATCAAACAATTTTGATAAATTGGGTTTCATTTTTTCATAAATGGCATAAAAATTATCAATCACTTGTTTCGGTTCATTAAATGGCATTAATTCTTTTTTTTGTCTAACATGATCAAAAAATTCTTTTAAGCTACCCTTAAATCCAACCTGCGCCATGACTTTCTCCATTTCTGTTTTTATTCTACTCACTTCATTAAGGCCTAACTGATGAATCTCCTCTGGCGTTAAATGAGTTGTAGTCTGCTCTTTCAATTTTGCTGCATAATAGATTTTTCCATTAGTCAATTCACTGATCCCTGAACTTTCTCTAGATGCAGTCAAATAATCACCCTTTAAAAATTCGGTCATAGCCTTAAATCTGGGTACCAATTTATCTTTGATCATCGATTCATAAGCACTAGATAATCTGGATTTATCTTCTGAACTAAAATCTGCAGGTATCCTCCTAATTGGGCTATAGTAAAGGTGTTTTTCCATATCTGTAATGGTCATTGCCTCAAATTGTGGTATCAATTTTTTTGTTAAGGCTTTTGGTAAAACGATTCCTTTTTGAATTCCAAGATGCATATTGACCATAGCTGTATCGAGCCATATTACATAAGCATCCAATCGTTGTAACCAGTTGTCATAATCTTTTACAGTCTTAAAAGGCTGAGTGCCCTCCCCCGATGCAAAAGTCCCCATAGTAAGATGTAAAGAATTAAACTGATTGATGGGTATCAGGTAATTCTCAAATTGCTCATCATCCAAATTAACTTCACATTCCCATTTTAAGATATCATAACTAAGTTGATCAACTTCTGAAAATTTCGAAACATCATAATTTGCAAGGCCTTGCTGATATTTCAAGTACATTGATTTTAAATCATGAATAAATTTCTGTGAAATATCTATTGGAAGCAGATGATTTAATTTAGTTTCACCAGCATATGTACTCTCCAAAGGATAAAAAGTTTGGCGTTCTTCATGATACTGTTTTAAGAAATCTGCAAATGGTGTAATTGGAGTTTGACTGTTTTTTTGTTGGCTGCAAGAGCTAGCTATTACAATTAGAAAAATCCCTAGGTATTTAATCATCCTTTTTTGTTTAGATTGCAAATATACGATAACTTTCGTATATCATAATATGTGCGTTAATATGTATGTATATAATCTGGCATTTCCCATAAATACCTTAAGTCCAAAATGTTAAATTGAAGGAAATCGTTGCACCAAACAACAATCCAATTAGATCCTATATTAAATTTTTTTAAAGGTAAAACTCTTTATGCATCGTATTGTTCCTTATCAGAAATCAAACCATATTCCATAATCCAACATATGAAAATCCAGTCAGCAGAGCACGCAGTGAATAGGATCAACAGCGGAAATAGAGTTTTTTTCCAAGGTGGAGTAGCCACACCAACTTCCTTAATGAAAGCTTTGTTTAATAGGAAAAATGAGCTAAAAAATGTAGAATTGTTGAGTATAAGCACCTTAGGAAATCTGGTCTTCGATACGGAAGAGATAAAAGACAGTTTTTTTGTCAATTCTCTCTTTGTTTCTAAAAACGTCAGAGACATGGTAAATACCGAATATGGGGATTACGTGCCGATATTTTTAAGCGAAATACATTTACTCTTTAAAAATAATATTCTTCCATTGGATGTGGCGTTGATACATGTTTCTCCACCGGACAAACATGGTTTTTGTTCGCTGGGAACTTCTGTAGATATAACACGCGCAGCTGTCAAATATGCCAAATACACAATTGCGCAAATCAATAAACAAATGCCCAGAACCCATGGTGATGGACAGATTCATATTTCTGAAATCAATACCTATATAGAAATCGATGAAGCTCTACCTGAAGTAAGTTATGATCATGATCGAAATGAAATCACAAATGCCATAGGTAAATATTGTGCTGAATTAATAGAGGATCGTTCTACTTTACAAATGGGTATTGGGGCTATTCCTGATGCTGTTTTATCATGTTTGGGCAATCACAAAGATTTGGGCATTCATACCGAAATGTTTTCAGACGGTTTATTGCCATTAGTTGAGAAAGGTATTATCACCAATACTTATAAAGGTAAGCATCGTGGAAAAATAGTAACAAGTTTTGCCATAGGTACAAAAAAATTATACGATTTTGTAGATGATAATCCGGAAGTTCTTTTTTTGGAAATCGATTATGTCAATGACACTAAAGTCATCCGATCTAATCCCAAAATGATCGCCATTAATTCTGCCTTAGAAATCGATTTGACCGGTCAGGTATGTTCTGATTCTCTGGGTATCTATCAATATTCCGGTGTCGGAGGACAAATGGATTTCATTCGTGGAGCTGCTTTATCAGAAGGCGGCAAGCCTATCATTGCATTGCCATCCACTACAAAGAATGGCGAATCTAAAATAGTACCTTTCCTTAAAGAAGGTGGGTCCGTTGTAACTACAAGGGCACATGTACATTATGTTGTTACAGAATATGGCGTAGCCTACTTATTCGGAAAAAATTTATGCCAAAGGGCTCATGCCCTATTAAATATAGCCCATCCCGCACACAGAGAATGGCTTGAAGCAGAAACCATCAAGCGATTTGGAAAGTTGGTGCATTAAAAGCTGCTTTGTCAACATGTATCACAGTTTATCATATTTTGTGTTTGATATTAAAATATCTAAACTATTGAAGTAAATAATGACTATCCTAAGTAATTTCTAAATAAATTGCAAGTACAATTCGTTATAAGCTTGTAAAAAGAAAAAAAGACCATAAGGATAAAATTTATGTATGATTCACTGAGACATTGATCTCTAAGGTAATAATTCCGTAATATCAAATTTATTAAGTACATATTGCAACATCTTAAAACAAAAATATCAGTACTCATTGTACTATCAATATGCATATTAATTATTGGACTTCAAAAATATAAATATCCAAATAGAACCGAAATCCAATTAAAAATAAATTATTTGTCTAAGGTAATAAATCAACCTTTTTTAACAAATATAGACATTCCAAAAATAGAAAAACAAAATTCTGAATGGAATTTATTTACCTTTTCATTTGCCAGTTTTGCTTTGACTAATATTTCATTTTTAGATCCAACTTTCAAGCAACAATCGATTGAATTGATTGATTTAGCTATTCAAAAGGCAATAACTGATACTGTTTATAAATGCTATTTTTCAGGAGATCATCCATTCTTTCCAAAATTAGATACAAACGGTTCTGTTCTCTATTATGGCCACTTGAATATGATGCTTGGTTGTTATCGCATATTATCAAAGAATTCCAAATACAATTCATTAAATGATAGTTTGTCAAGTAATTTACAAAGACGTTTTTTATCTGCAAAATTTAAATGTCTAGAATCTTATTCGGAATTGATATGGATTCCAGATAACACCACCGCTTTAGCATCACTTAAGATACACAGTCTGAATAGTGGAATTAGCTATGATAACATATTTGAGGATTGGGTTAAGTATGCAAAAATTAACTGGATAGAACATCATACCGGTTTGTTATGTTCTATGGTTAATATAGATAATGGCATGCAACTTGAAGAGGCACGTGGCAGCATGATAGGTTGGAGCATATTATTTATAAATTATTTTGACAAGAAATTTGCAAGAGAACTTTATGAACATTATAAAAATAAATTCAGTACTCAATTGATATTTATTAGTTGTTTTAAGGAGCGATATAATAATAATGAAACGACTGAAGGTGATTTAGACAGTGGACCCATATTCCTAGGATATAGTATACCTGCAAATGCCTTTGCATTTGGTGACGCCGTTGCTTTACAAGATTATCGAAATGCCAAACGATTACATCGACTTATAAAGCTAGGAAGCAAGAGTGTAATAAAAGCCAATGAATTACATTATGAAACCAGATTTGTTAACATGTCCATTAGCCCATTAGCTGAATCATTAATACTATATTTAGAGACTCTGATTGATTGGACATATTGACAACAATTTCAAATTTTTTTAGTAATTTACTCATAAAAGTAAAACACTTAAATACTGAATTAAGAAAATATGAAATTTGCCCCCATTTTACTAGATTTGTGTTGTCAGATCAATTAATATGATAATCAAATAGTCTTTATGGTCCTAATTTGATTGATTTGAAGAATGGCAAAAAAAAAATCTTAATATTCTATTTAACTGATAACAATAAAAATATACTCACCATATCATGTTCAGGTTATTCCTATTTAATTTAATAGTTTTACATTCTGCTTGCGCACAAACGAATAAATCCCATACAAATAAACTTGTCTTATCAAATATTTATATCCAAGCCATTGCAGATTTTATTAAAGTTGCAAATAAAAAAAACACGACCATTTTTGATACTCTATTCATAGCAAATCGAAAAATGGATCAACCTGAAGACTTCCCAGATATTGATCTACCTGAAAAAATTGAAAATACACAAATCGTTCTTATTACTCCTAAGCTTGCGGAGATATCACAAAAATCGCGAAAGTCAAGGATATATATTAACATAATGGGTTGGGTTGATAGAGAAAAAGCAGAATTTATTTTTGTAGTTTTTTCCAATGGATTTGACCACCAATATGACTATAATATTAACTATAAATATAACATGAAAAGTGAAGTATTTGAATTGGAAAACGTACAATTCAATGAATCTCCTTTTGGCAAAAAATGATTCAATTTTTAATTAAATTAAAACATGGGATTAAGTATACACTATAGTGGTAGTTTCAAACAAGAAGCCTCATTAGAAAGAATGATTGAAGAAGTGAAAGACATTGCTCAAATCTATGAATGGAAATATTTTATTCACAACATACATTTTCCAGAAAGTACTTTTGGAATAGAAGCGTATGATGGACAGCTATATGGCATTTCATTAACTCCACCGGATTGCGAAACTATTTCCTTGACTTTTTTATCTAATGGTAAAATGTGTAGTGGCTTTGGATTAAAATGTTTTGGTCATTCAGATATGGAAAAAGATAAACAATATCTATACATGTTGAGTACCAAAACTCAATTTGCCGGAAGTACCATTCACAAAATAATTATACATCTATTCAAATATTTAAATAAAATCTATTTTCAAGAATTTCATCTTTCAGATGAAGGTTATTATTGGGAATCAGAAGACGAATCCATTTTGGAAGAACAATTTAAGCTTTATACCAATTTGATAAATGAATTTGAATCTTCAATAAAAAATCATCCTAAAAGTAAAACAGAGTCATTCAAAGATTATTTTGATAGAATAATTAACATTCTAGATACAAAAAGAAATAAAAATTAAATTATTTAATATGACTATTAGAGCCACAAAAAAATTATTAAATATTTCTGGTATTAAACCTGTAAAGTTTAATGATGCTTCTAATGATATTTTACCTGGAGATTGGTATGCAAAAACTGTAAAAACTGGCCATTTTGGAAGGTTAGTAGTGTTGTTTTTTCATAATAATGCAAAGATTTCCATAATTTGTCCAACCAAATCTTTAAATCTTGCAATTAAACAATTACCGGACAGATTAAAAAAATATTTGACTAGACATAATTTTGAATTTCTATTTGACAAATTCGATTTAAACACTGGAATACAAATATTCACAACTGAAAGTAAAAGTACAATTGGCATCATGAATCAATTAAGCGCTAACATAGAATTTCATTTAAGTAATGCAAAATCATTAGATAACTTTGATTACAATAAATTCGAAGATATTCACTCAAATTATTTATTTACAATTGAAAGTAAAATTGGAAAATATGAGACAACAATCGATATTCTCAATCGGATTAAAGATTCTAATGCGTAATATGATAAAAAATGTATATTTCAAAATCAAAATACTCTTTTGGTCTTTAAAGAGCATTATACTCTTAAACATAACACTAAGTTAGAAATAAATTATGAAAGACCTTCCAATTATATAGGTAACAATTTTCGGATTTCTCGAATTAATTCTGGGATATTGTTGAAATTGACTTCAATGATTCGCCTATATCAATACTAAAATTTCATTGGCACAAATCACTTCAACAAAATTATAGTATAATGGAATACGTTTAGTTTTGATATTAACTTTTCAACTAGTTTTTGGTTATTATATAAATCAAAGTCCCATCAAATATACCCAATGATCGTATCTATAACAAAAATTGAACTCAACTCCTATTCTAAATTGCTTGCATTTCTAAAATTTAATGGCCAAATAATTAAAGAGCTGAAACAATCAAAGTGCATAAAATATAAATTGACACCCAATTGGAATTTGAAAATTTGGTACACTATGACTTTATGGGAAAATGTATATGAGATCAATGAATTTTATCAAAACGGAACCCATTTAGAAGCAATGAAACAATCCAAAACATTTTCATCAAACATTCATTCTCTACGAATTCATACTGAGGACTTGATAAGCTGGAAAGAAGCAAAATTAAAATTTGAAAACAACTAATCATACAATATAATAAATTGATACCAAAGTTTGAAATCATTGAATGAGCCACACATCAAATCCATTTTCTCAAAATGAAACTAATTAGCTGGAATTGCCAAGGAGCATTTAGAAAAAAAGCCGATACCATATTACTTCAACTACCAGATCTACTGGTTGTCCAGGAATGTGAACATCCAGATCTATTGATTTTCAATTCATCAACTCCAAAACCAAAGGACTATCTATGGTTTGGTAACAACAAACATAAAGGCCTTGGAGTTTTTTCATACGGTGATTACAAATTAGAATTATTAGACGATCACAATCCGGAGATTAAAATCATTTCACCCATTTCCGTTATAGGAGAACGCATTAATTTTACACTGTTTGCCATTTGGGCTCACAATCCCAATGATCCAGATGGACAATACGTTGAGCAGGTATGGAAAGCCATTCATCAATACGACCATCTTTTAAATAACGGACGAACCATATTAACGGGTGATTTCAACAGCAATACCATTTGGGATAGAAAAAATAGAATGGCTAACCATTCTGCTGTTGTTGATAAACTAGCACTCAAAAATATTTATAGTGCATACCATAGATACTTTAATCAAGTACAAGGAAAGGAAGATCATCCTACCTTTTTCTTACAACGCAACAAAAATAAACCATATCATCTGGACTATTGCTTTGCATCAAAAGATCTTTACGACAAAGTCACAAATATTCAAATTGGATCTTTCGAAAATTGGATTCAACATAGTGATCACACACCAATAATCATTTCCTTTGATCTATAATCTCAAACAAGGATACCACAAAGCCTAAAGATTGTTGAATGTAATCATCAATTCAACCATTGACACCAAATGCATACAATTCCAGATTATTGAATTTATTTGAATCATTAATAAAACATTAAATTTTAACAAATCCAATGCTCCAAGATTATTAAGTAAAAACTTTAACTCGAAGGACACCTGGGAAGTTCCAAATCCACATCAATGCATCCAGAACAACAATTTGCAATAATTTCGTCTACTATATCTGTAAATCTAATTTTTGCTTCATCCATTTCGCGGAGTTGTTCATCAAGGAATTTTCGAACATTATTTAAATGATAATTGAAGAAGATGGCTAAACCCAATGCAACTGCTGCCAATGCAGCTAATCCAGCAGCAATAATTGGCCCCACATATGGAATAAATGCAACTGCAATCGCTGCAGCAGCTAATACAAATGCAATGGTATAAAAAGTAAGCATCAAAGTAAGCAATTCTCTAATTTTGGACCGATATCGATTTACTCTTTCACACATTAGTAATATTAAGTTCCGTTGTCTGATTAATTCATTCTGTTTGTCTCTGCACGTTGATCGCTCTTCACACATGACAGGACTGCATGGCATTGGAGATGATGCACCAGGTTCTGGTGAAAAATAGGGGTTGGATATGGTTACCATCCCAGAATTACAAGTTGTTACTTCTACTTGAAAAGGACATCTTCCGCGAGGAATTGCATCTGTAACATAAATCAAAGTATCTGTACAATCTCCATCTCTGGAACCTATATCGACTCCGAAACGGTCTATTAATCGGACTTTCCGCACGCCTTCCGGGTCGCGGACAACTATTGTTACAACAATATTATATCGGTCGGCATCGGAAATTACAGCATGAATATCTGGCATGGTCTATACGTTTGATTACAAATATAATAAATTCCTGATTTCCATCTCCTAATCTTACAAATAATGATTTGGCTGAATTGAATTTATAAATAACAATGCATAAATAATGGAATTAAAACCAAAGAATAAAATATTGAAATTTCATACATAAAAATTTGATTTCCTAACATGAGATAATACTAAAGTGATATTGATCAAATTGCCTTTTACAGCATGATGAAAAACATTTAATAGTAATGAATTTTTTGAAACAATAAATTGAACTCACAGAAAATGTTATGAATTACCCCAATAACAATAAATTATCTAAGATAGATTTTACAATATATACATTTCAAAACACCATACTTCAGAACAATAATAAATGATCTATCGTGTTAGGATATATTTAAAAAATAACAATATAAGCATCAAAATTTAATTGAATTACAATATTTAAACTTTAGATCCGTTTTTCTATTCATTATAAATGGCAAACACATGAAAAGTCAAACAAAATTATTATTAATAAGCTTCATATTTATAGGTTTGTATTCTTGCGATTGTTTTGCTCAATCATCAAGATTTAAAACTGGGGTTGTTGCTGGTTTGAATTTTTCTGAATTGGAGGGTGATGAAATTACTGATTACCTTGGACTTAATGCTGGGTTAATAGGCACAGCAAGACTTTCAAAACACACACAATTAGGAATGGAAATTTTATTTAGCCAAAATGGAGAATATATTTTACCAAAGTCTTATCCTGCACTTCAATATGGACAAATATGGTTAAATCATATTGAAGTGCCCATTCATTTCGACTGGCTTATTGGTGTATTTCAAAGGAACAAATTTTACGACTGGAATTTAAATATAGGTATAGCCTATACACGTTTACTTAATTATAATATTGAAAACAATGACAAAGTAAATGTCAATGATCTTATCAGCTATGAAAATAAGCAAGCTATTTTATTACAGGCCGGAACAATCTATAATTTTACAAAAAATATTGGGCTCAACCTTAAAGCCTCTTTACCTATTAGAATTGAAGGACTAAATTGGACATTGGCAGCAAGATTAGTTTACGTTATTTAAAACTCATAACATCAAACTACAATAAACCCATTTCTTGCATGAGATTTTCTAATCGAAGCCTAATTCACATCATGCTTTTTTGTACTTGTCTGATCAGACCCACAAATAATCTACTCTAATATAATATACCCTTAAGTTGCAATAAAAATAATACTGCCTCGCATTAAGTACATTCAATAATTTTATAAAAAATAGAATCAATACAAGTAAATCAAAATATCATTTACTTGTATTGACGCTCCTAATTTATTCTTAGTGCTGAACCACTATTCTCTTGACCAACTGCTCTCCCTTGGTATTTCTCATGACGAATACATAGACTCCATTATTCCAATTAGAAACATCAAACAAATAGGTAACATGTTGCTGGTCTTGCATTTTAATGACTTCATTTCCATAGATATCATAAATAAATACAGATTGTATATCACCCTGATTAACATGTAATGTAATTTCATTATTTGCAGGATTTGGCAATATATCCACCAAAAATAGCGGATTGATTGGTCGATACGTTTGTAATTCTGTACCTATCGAATAGTCTTCTTTAATTTCAATTTCCTTGTTATCATTTGGAGTTAAAAATGATTCCAATTCCTCATTCAAGAAATTACTGAAACTGGTTCCACCATTAATTGAAATACAATAATCTTCAACTTCACCATATAATATTTTACTACATTCACCAGCTGGGTAAGTTCCGTATGACATCATGACTCTCATTCTTACCAGTCTTGGGAGTAATTTATTTGGTACAGTTACATTTGCGTTTATCGTATTTTTTCCTGATCCTGTTATGATGAGTTCATTATTACTAAAAAATCCATCCGCATTATAATCGATCCATGCCTTCCAATATACATTGTAGGTAGTTGCTTTAAAACCCGGAGTCAGCCATATAGATGTTTTTTGTCCATTGGACAATTGCCCACAATTCGTATTAAAATATTTGTAGCCATTGTTATCCCCTGAAGTATTATTAATATTTGCTATAGTTACATTTTGGATCCACATCAATTGACTGTTTTCTGCTCTTGTGTTGCAATACTTACTGATCGAATCGCAATCTATATTTACATTAAATTCACAGGTATCCCGTTTTCCATTTTTAAGTGCTTCATATTTTATAATAGAATTTCCACAAGGAATTAATGTTCCTCTTTTTGGCCCTGCTATTTGAGTTAAATCGAAACAAGTAAATTCGCAAACAAATTCCCGTGATACTTTTCCATCCTGATCATTCCATGTTCCATCAGGAAACATTTCAATATAATCATCATTAGAAGTTAATTTATTAGGCTCTCCTTTTTTCCAATTGGTGTACACGAAAGGTGTACGATCATGCCATTCAAACACACCTTCAATTCTAGCATCTGTGCCACCGATCCAAGCTGTTTGTCCCATTAATTTTTTTGATAGAAATTGATTTTCTTGTGCGTCATTCATGATCGCCAATTTTCCACCATTTAATTCACAAATTAATTTTGCAGTATTCCATGTCTCTGCCGCCTTTGAACAAAAATATCGATGACCATTGTATTCGCCCATATAAATAAATCCAGCCATACTATCAATACAAGGAGTACAATACTTCACTGTTGGCAAAGGCCAAGTATAATAAGTTCCATTCAAATAAACATTTGTTCTAAATACTGTTGTATCGTTTGGACAAAATACTTCTATTTCATTTCCATCTACATTTACTAACATACTAGCAGTACTTGTATTACCACATAAATCTGTCGCAGTAAATACAACTTTAGTTACACCTACTAAAAACTTACTTCCTGATGATCTATTACTTGTAATCGTAACACCACCACATTTATCAGTCGCAATGGGATCTACCCAAGTTGCAATTCCATCACAAGCACCAAAAACCTGAATGGTAATGTTCTTCGGAATACTAGTAAATACAGGGGCTATGTCATCTTTATATTCTATCGTTTGGATACACTCACTAAATGTAGTAGGTATACCAGGAACTGCTGCTCTCCATGTTCTTTCAATTTTTATAGCACCTTTACAAGGTCCCGCATAAATCGTTTTATCTGTATAAGTCATAATCGGAGGAAGACAAGTTGAAATGAGCGGTCTTGCCGTTGCGTATCCTGTAATATCAGGATGAATAGATCCTCCTGGACATCCCGAAATATTTGCAGGGCATGTTATGATAGGTTTGTTGTTACAACAATTCTCTGTCACTGTGATGGTGAAACTACATGTATTTTGATTACCACATGCATCGGTACCCGTATAACTAACGGTAGTTGTTCCTATATTAAATCGATCACCAGGCTTATGCGTTCCTTTAACGGTTACTGGATTACATAAATCTTTTGGTGCAGGTTCAATCCAATTGACATTAACACTGCAATCAGGTCCTGATGCAATCGTAATGTTGGGTGGACAGGTAATGTTGGAATAATTTGGATCTTTAAGATTTGTACTGTTAATAGGAACAGAAAATTCAGTAATTGAAATTTCTTTTTGATTGGATCCCAATTGACAAGTTGATTGAGCTGAAACCCGATATGGTATTCGTGTTCCAGGATTAAAACCACATCTTGCTTTGGCCATAAACCGAATATAGAATTTACTAGAGTCCGGATTAATTACCGTATATGGCAGCGAACCATTAACACCACCAAGTGTGTTTTGTCCTGTAGCAGCGTTCCACTGTTTAGTTATGTCAAATCTATGGATAACACCCAAAGGATCATTTCCTACAATGACAGGGTTGCCAATTTTTCTCCAATTTCCACTTCTAACATTAGGGCTAGGTGGAATTACAGATTTTATCCGATATTCAATATAAGTACTATCCGGTATGTATTCGAATCCCGGTGGAGCTATAAAGTCAAAATCAATGTTTGAAGCATTGGATTGACCAATATTATCAACTTGTACAACAAATTCAATGTTTTCACATAATTTGTAAATTTTAGATGCATTTTCAATGGGCAATAGACTGGTTATACTCATGTTTGTACTAAAGGGTTTTATGTACAAGGTATATTCAGCTTTATCACAGAGATCTGCTTCAAATTGTGTTGGATAACCTACACAATTCCAACCGGCATAAACAATAACACTATCTAAATTACATAAGAAATTACTGCTTCCATTAATTTCCAAATTTAATTGTCCACCTTGAGAAGTTAAATTTCCCAATTGGAAAAAGCCACCTGCTGATGCATTGATTTTTGTATTTCCAATTTTTAATTCATTAATAGCAATTTGTCCAGATGGATTCTTAAAATACAACCAAACATTTCTAGCTTGAGTATTAGCTGCAGTATTATATATATTTAAAGGCCAATTAAAATTAGAAGTTATCCCATTAACGGTTTGGTTACTCGATTGCAAAGCAAGGTGAGGCCTTACAAAAGTCAAATTGAATGCGGTGTTTGAAGGATCCAACACTTGGTCTTCATTATCGATAGGTTCCGTATTATTTCCATTGGCCGGAATGTTGAGTAAAAATCCTCTTCGACTAGCAATCGTTCGACCAGAGAATTTTGATATCTTAGGGACTTGACAATCCGGATTAATAAATACCCGAATTTCAACAATAAATGCATCATCAGGATCATCCCATGGACCATTTGGATTATTTGATTTAAATAATGGTCTTAAATCAAAAACCAGATTTGAAACATTCGGATTAACAGGAGCTACATTTGCTCTAAGGTTAACAGGAATTCCGGAACCCCTCCCCACAGAAAGAACTGCTTCTGAACTTACATACGAATATCCCGCAGGTAACTTAACTTCCATTTGATCCAATACTATTTGAGGACGATATTCAAATGGAAATAAATTAGAACCTGTAGATGTACTTGTGGGAATATTGTGATATTCGAAATTCACAGCAACGAAATCATTCTCACAACCTTCGAATACAGCCGGTATACCATTATTAGTTAAATAATAACCAATGTAAATAAATCTTCCAAATCTATTATAACATTGTTTCTTGTCAATATCATTTATGGGATCCGGAATACTCGAAACGTATAATCGGTTTAACATTAAATTTTCGACTACTACGTTCGGAATATTTTTATTGATTCTGTAAATCACTTTTAATTTAACGGTATCATTTTTTTCATAACCACCAAAGCCGGCTAAATTGGGATCTGCACAACCCGCAGCTAAAATGGCTGGTCTACTTAAATCAAATTTCCATACATCATTTCCCAAATATTCTGATTTAATATCCTGACAATGGATAACAACATTACGACTTGCATCATAAATTTCAGCAGATGCATTAGCAACTATCATTTCAGAAGCACTTGGAAAATTACTTTCGGCATATAAATATTGATGCATTGGAAATACATCTACAGTATCCTCTATTACACCACTATAACGAGCTGTAATTTCATCACCTGCCATTGCGCGAATGGTTTTTATTGGGTCGATATTTGGATCTGCAATATTATTATTATCCGGAAGTTCATCATCATTACTATCCTGCAATCCATAGGTAGTCCTTTTAACATCAAAATCATAGAAAAATACTCCTCTACATTGGTCATTATTAATAATAGGGCAGAATATTTCATTGATCACTTTATTCGATGCTAATGGAATTTCACAATCACAATTATTCGGATCAGGAAAAAATTTAACTTCAACTCCAAATTCAGTAAACAATGGATTTGCTGAGCCCAATTGATTACAATCCAATACTAAATTCTTCAATTTGATTTCTGAATTAACTTTTGAAAACAGCATCGTTTGTAATTCTTGAACATTGAATCGCGCTCTAATGACACCATTATTGAAGTTCAATGATTTTGTTTGCCAAACTCTTCTTGCAGCATCAGTCCACATGATATCAGAAATATTTCCAGACCAACTAAATCCTGGAGGTAAAGTGATCTCCAATTCAATCAAAGAATTCGCATTATAATTACTGATAATTAATTCTCTATAAATGAGTGTTAATTCTGAAAAGACTCCATCCCGAAAAGCTCCAGGTGTTTCATTTGAAATTTCTCCTTTAGTAAAAAATATTTGATCAGTTACCAGAGTAGGTAAAATATTATTTAGATTGCCACAACGGTCCATATAATCAGCCTTTATAGCATCTCCACTTGCATTATAATATCCGGTTGAGGAAGGGCAACATAATTTTTTGGTGTACCTGATTTCTATACGATCATTGGGTCTCATCTCCGGCAACCTTAATGTTGATCCCAATACAATATCTTGGGTATAACAAGAAAGAAATCCATTACAATTTTTGGTTTGGACTTTTATCGGTTTAATGGATTGAAAACCTCCATTATTAATACTTATTTGGAATGCGTTAGAATCTAAAGATCCACCATTACAATCAGCTAATTGATCTATGGTATTCGACCATAAGTAGACATCAAAATCTATATTGGTCGCAATACTGGTTCCTTCATTTTGTACGGTTACTGAATGTTGGTAACTTCTACCTAAGCACAATTCAGATCCAACCTCTTCTGAAATAGTTAATTTAGGTCCTCCAGAAATTTCTATGGAGATATTAGGATTTACCGGATCAGAATATTGACAAATGTTACCACCACATCCCCAACCTGCTACAACCTGAGATGATAAACTATTGCTCTTGCAACCATTAATTTCAATCACCTCTGTTATAACTAAACACTCCGCCTTTGAATTAGGATTACCTCCCTCAGGTCCATCAAATTTAGTATTTGCATTTCCTAAATTATTCGTTCCAGAAAGTGTTGCATTGACAAATTCAGATGCAGGAATCGTAATGGTTTGATTTCCGGGTAAGCCGGAAACATATTGACTTTTTTCTACTCCTCCATTAATTTTTACTCCTTTAATATTGATATCAGAAGCGCCAAAATCATTAATGATAAGAGAATCTAATAAATAGGCATCCACGCCCGTTTGACAAATGGTAAAACTTCTTGTCAATATAGAACCCGGCGATGCTATTGCGGAACCAGGATCAGTTATGGTAAGTTTAGGTTTATTGATAGGTATTGGACTTTCTTCCTTAGTATCGAATCCACCGGTGTAATTCATTTTGTATGACCAATTGAAAACTTCATTAGGGTTGGTATTTATTATTTGAATGACTTCACAATCTACCTTGAGCCCAAAACTAAATTTGATCATAGAACAAACACCTGTTTGCATATCAGGAAAGTCGAATACAATATTTTGTGCTGTTGAAAGATCATTTCTGAATTTTACATTGGATTGAATGCCAGTACACCCTACAGCAAAAAATTGGCCTGAAAACCTTAATCCTTTATCTAATGCAATGGATAGCTGCATACTTGAACTGGTTTTTCCAGTATTTAATTTTACAACATCGATCACCGCCAACGCAGTCTCGCCACATGCAACGACCTTTGGTAATACAGGATTTATAAAATCGATCTCATTCCCTGGGGCTGCTTGGAAATGTTGCTTGGAACTGTTCAAATCTAAAGTTGCAGCGGAAAATACTTTTTGGATTCTAGACTGACTACCTACAGGTAATTCAAAAAATTCTTGTCTAGCTTGAAGTATAACAAAAAGTAAGCAACAGAATAACAGGCCGGTTAATGCTAATTTAACTTTCATTTTAAAACTATATTTTGCTTGATTAAATGGGTGGAAGTTTCAATTCCAGTTCGAAAATTACAACTATTGTATGATTTTTTTTTAAAAATGTTATATGAATAAAAAAAATTATATAGTATACTATAATTGTAATTTTTATCCTTTATATAAATCATTAATATGAATGAATAATGATCTCAAATGATGAATAATTGTTATGTATTTTTTTCTAATTTTCATGATAAGAATTTAGGTATTCTTGTATTAATTCAGCAAGCATTTTTTTACTTTGAATTGGCCTCAATAAGCGCATTGAAAAGAACGCTAAAATGCCGAAATACTGAGACTTTTTTTTCATTCTGGTAATTTTTGTTATATAAAAAAAACCACTCCAAATGGAGTGGTCTTGCTTTTCATATCTATTTAAAATGATTTCAATGTTGTATCACAAATCGCTTTAAGATTTGTTCCTTTTGCTCTGTTTCTAGCAATAAAAAATACATTCCGTTATTCCAATCATAGGTATTGATTGGTTCAATAAATTCTTGTTCATTTAATTTCTTTAATACCATCTTCCCATCCGAATTAAAAATAGACATGGTACTAAATTGACCTTTACTTATTTTAATCTGTATCTCTTCATTTGCTGGATTTGGAATTACACGAACATCAACAGGCCTTGAAATCAATTCAAGAGGATCAAAAAGGTCAATGTTTGCTATATCATCCGGCTGATCACAAATACCTAAACATTTTAATGCTACAGCACCTTCATGGAATGATCCATCAACTTTTAATTCAGTTCCACCATCTAATGAAATACAATAATCTTCAATTTCTCCAAACAAAATATTACTGCATGCATCTTTTGGATAGGAACCATATGACATAGCTATTCGCATTCTCACAAGATGTGGTGCAAATGTTGGAGGCATTTGTATATTAGCACACATCGTTGTGTTACCATATCCATATACGATCTGTTCATTATTGCTAAAGAACCCATCTGCATTATAGTCTATCCATATTTTCCAATAAACATTATAAATGGTATTTAAAAATCCAGGTGTTACACAAAGATTATAATTCTGTCCTGATGTCAATTCACCGCATTGGGTATTAAAATAATGATACCCTCCATTGTCTCCAGATCGATTATCAATATTTGCAAATACCAAACGATCGATCCACATTAATTTACTATTTTCTGCTTTAACATTACAGTACTTAGTAATAGAATCACAGTCCACTTTTATATCAAAACTACAGGTATCTTTTTTACCATCCTTTGAAGCAACATAGGTTATTGTGGAATGTCCACATGGCACCACTGTTCCTCTCGCTGGTCCGGCAATTTGTTTTAAATCAAAACAAGTAATTTCACATACAAATTCACGAGATTCATTTCCATCCTGATCATTCCAAGTACCATCAGGAAATAGTTCTATGTAATCATCATTCGCACGAACATGATTCGGTTGACCAGGCATCCAGTTTTGATATTTAAATAATGTGCCATCATGCCATTCAAATAAACCTTCAATTCTTCTATCCGTACCACCTATCCATGCTGTCTGACCGTTTAATTTACTGGCGATAAATTGATTTTCATCAGCATCTTCTATAACTGCCAATTTACCTCCGTTGATATCACATAAAATTTGAGCATTGACCCATGATTCAGGCCCCTTAGAACAAAAATATCGGTGCCCGTTATGCTCGCCCATATAAATGAATCCTGGTAATGTTTCAATACATGGATTACAATGTTTGACACTTGGATATTGCCAATCTACAACAGCACCATTTATTTGTGGATTAAGACGGTATACTACAGTATCATTAGGACATGAAATTCCAATTTCTGTATTTTGTACACTTACTGTAAAACCAGTAGTCGCAGAATTACCACAATAATCCGTTACCGTATAAATAATATTCCAATTTCCTGCTGTAAAACTGGATCCTGAACTATAATTACTAGTTAGTGATGCAATACCACAATTATCAAGTGCCACTGGAATGGTCCAATGTGCTACTGCTTCACAATTTCCATTGGCATCAACTGTAATATTTCTTGGAGTACTCGTAAACCTGGGCACTTGTTGATCACTTAATTCAATAATTTGTTTGCATTGACTCGATAATTGAGACAATATGGAATCTTTAGCAATCCATGTTCTCGCTATTTTAAGTGCTCCTGCACAAGGCCCTGTAGTGATTACACTATCTCTATAACTAAGTACAAGCGAACCACAAAAATCAGATCCAGGTACAGCAATTGCAAAACCTGTTGCTTCAGGTTGAATGGACAAACTAGGACATGCTTGGTAATTGTTTGGACAAACTAAAGTTGGAGGCTTATTACAACAACTATCCGTCACTGTAACCACAAACGAACAGGTAGAACTATTTCCACATGCATCTGTCGCTGTATAAATAACTTCTGTACTTCCAATATTAAATGGACTACCGATTTCATGATTTGTAGTTATTGAAGTACTGCTGCATTGATCTATAAAAATAGGTGGTGTCCAAATTGGAAATGCATCACAATTATAATTTGGATTGATAGTAAAATTCGCAGGGCAATTAGTCATCACCGGAGCGACAGTATCAACCAATGCTATATTCTGAATACAAGTTGAAAATAAATTGCTATTGGCTGAATCTTGTGCTATCCAAGTTCTTGATAGTATGAGTATACATGATGATATCTTCAATGTATCATCCCGGTAAGTTAACAGCGGCGTTCCACAAGCGTTATTTCCTTTAGTCACTAACGGAGTTCCTGTACGGATTGGATCTGTCGAACCCGGACATGAAAAATAATCCGGTACACATGTTATAACTGGAGGTTTATAACAACAATTTTCTATGACATTCACATTAAAACTACAAGAACTTAAATTCCCGCATGCATCTGTTGCAGTATAAGTTACAACGGTTGTATTTAAACCAAAAGAATCTCCAGGTTGATGTGTACTGGTGATCGTAAAAATACTACACTCGTCCGTTACTAATGGTTCACTCCAAAATATTCTTGCAGAACAATTTAAATCTGACATAACGAAAATCTCAGATGGGCAAGTAATATTCGGTCCGTCTTTGTCATACATATCAATGACTTGAGCACACACAGCAAATAATTGGACATCATTTGGATCTGTAGCTCTCCAAGTTCTAGCTAAACGCAATGAGCAAGGTTGTTGATAAATAATTTCATCCGTATAGCTAATAATTGGATCCGGGCACCCTACTTTGGCAGCTCGCCCAGTTGCAATACCTGTATTGGAAGGATCAGTACTTTGAGGACATCCATTATAATCTCTAGGACAAACAATTATAGGTGGTTTATTACAACAATCATCTGTCACCGTAACTCTAAATGTACAAGTAGCAGAATTACCACAAGCATCAGTTGCTGTATAAATAACATCTGTAATACCTACAGTAAAGACACCTCCGTTCACATGATTACTATTTAACGATACCCTACTACAATTATCAGAAATGCCTGGATTATTCCAGCTGACTACCGCATTACATTGCAGGTCAGGTTGAGCTGTAATATTAGCAGGGCAAATAATATTTGGTGATTCTATATCCTTTAAATCAATCGTTTGAACACATGAAGCCAATAAATTAGGATGAATTGAATCTGCTGCGGTCCATGTTCTTTCCACTCGCAATGAACAACCCTGCTGATACATAATTTCATCCTTAAATGATATAATTGCTGGTTGACAATTTGGATTTAATCTGGTCGAAGTTGCGGATCCTGTAATCGCAGGTTCTATCCCTTGAGGACATCCAAAGAAATCAGGCGGACACACAATTGTAGGATTTTGATTACAACAATTTTCCTCTACGGTAATAGTAAATTGACAAGTAGCCGTATTTCCGCAAGCATCAGTTGCGGTATAAATTACATCGGTATTACCCAGATTCAATTCACTTCCTGAAAGAATTGAACTTGTCAAATTAACACGACTGCAGTTATCAGAAGTAGTTGGCTCCGTCCATTGCACAATGGCTTTACAATTCAAATTAGATTGTACAGTAATATTTGCAGGGCAAATAATATTTGGTGATTCATTATCATGAAGGTCGATCAATTGATCACACGAAGCACTTAAATTAATATTTGTTGGGTCTTGAGCTAGCCAAGTACGCACTACTCGCAACGAGCATCCTTGTTGGTATGTGATTAGATCTGTAAATGATACAACTGGCTCTGGACATCCCACTCTATATGGCTTTCCAATGGCATTACCTGTAATAGCCGGTTCAATTCCTTGTGGACATCCATTGAAATCCGCAGGACATATTATAATTGGATTGTGATTACAACAGCTATCTTCAACAGTGATGTTAAATCGACAGGTAGCAGTATTTCCACAAGCATCTGACGCTGTATAAGCCACTGTTGAAGTTCCAATACTAAATTCACTTCCAGAAATTAATGAACCACTTAAAGTAACACGACTGCAATTATCAGAAGTAGTTGGCTCCGTCCATTGTACTATCGCTTTGCAGTTCAGATTAGATGCTACTGTAATATTTGCAGGGCAAATAATATTTGGTGATTCATTATCATGAAGGTCGATCACTTGAGCACATGAAGTACTTAAATTAATATTTGTTGGGTCTTGAGCTAGCCAAGTACGCACTACTCGCAACGAGCATCCTTGTTGGTATGTAATTAGATCTGTAAATGATATTACTGGCTCTGGACATCCCACTCTATATGGTTTTCCAATAGCATTGCCTGTAATTGCCGGTTCAATTCCTTGCGGACATCCATTGAAATCCGGAGGACATATTATAATTGGATTGTTATTACAACAACTATCATCAACAGTGATGTTAAATCGACAGGTGGCAGTATTTCCACAAGCATCAGTTGCTGTATAATTCACGGGTGTAGTTCCAATACTAAATTCACTTCCTGAAATTACTGAACTGGTCATTGTCACACGACTGCAATTATCAGAGGTAGCTGGCTCAATCCACTGTACTATTGCTTTACAGTTCAGATTAGATGCTACTGTAATATTAGCCGGGCAAATAATATTTGGTGATTCATTATCGTGAAGGTCGATCACTTGAGCACATGAAGTACTTAAATTAATATTTGTCGGATCTTGAGCTACCCATGTACGCACCACTCTTAATGAACATCCTTGTTGATATAAGATTTGATCTGTAAAAGAAATGACCGGATCAGGGCATCCTGCTTGGAATGGTTTACCAATGGCAGTACCCGTTATGGCCGGCTCTATTCCTTGCGGGCATCCATTGAAGTCGGATGGACAAACTATAATTGGATTGTTATTACAACAGTTAGCAATAACTGTAATGGTAAAACTACAACTTGCCGAATTTCCACAATCATCTGTCGCAGTATAAGTAACTGTAGTAATTCCTGAATTAAATCTATTGCCTGAAACATGTGAACCAGCTAAGGTAGTATTGCTACAATTATCCGATACAACAGGATCAACCCAGGTAGCAACTGCTTTACAATCCGGATCTGATTGTAAGGTTAGATTTGGCGGACAAATTATAGATGGTTTTTGAGTATCACTTTGATCTATTTTTTGTAAACAAGTAGACCTTAATAGTGGATGATCAGGATCTGTAGCAGTCCATATTCTGATTAATTTCAAAGTGCAGCCACTTGCTTCAATAATTGAATCTCTAAAAGTCAAAATAGGTGTTGCACAAAATGGACTTCCCGGACTTGCAGTTGCATTTCCGGTAATACCTGGCTCTGTGCCTTGTGGACATCCGTTAAAATCATTTGGACAATGAATCACTGGTGGTGCAGTACAACAGGTGGCAACTACAGTTATTGAAAATGAGCATGTGGATTTATTTCCACAAGCATCCGTTGCCGTATATGTTACGATGTGTTTACCTTCTGTAAATGAACTACCACTGGCCAATGTACTCTCTACACAAACCTTGCCGCAAGCATCACTAACAAAAGGAGATTCCCATCTCACCAATGCAACACAATTTTCATTCGAATTGACTACGGTATCTTTTGGGCAATGTGCAAAAACAGGAGCAATACTATCTTGAAAATATAAATATTGAATACAGAAATTTCTTAAATTAGGTTTTTCAGGATCCTCAGCTACCCAGATTCGCTGTATCGTTTTTTGACCTACACAAGGTCCAGTAGAAATTATTCTATCGCTAAAACTGACCAAAGGTGTTGAGCAATTTGGTCCACCTGGTGAAGCCTTGGCATAACCTGTAGCATTTGGATCTTCAGGGCCTCCCGGACAACCATGAAAATCATGTGCACAAATAATATTCGGTGGATTGTCGCAATCAACCAATGCCTTGAAAACCTTAGCTTCAGTAGGCATCGTAGTTTGACAAAATGATTGTTCAAAATTTAAGAATTCCAAAATCAGAAATCCAGCAATGAGTGTCCAATTTTTCTTCATAAACATTTAGTTTGTTCCAATAAATTACTTTGTTGGAAGTGATATAAAAGACTATGAGAAATTGAGGATTGGTGTTCTTATTGATGTAAAGGTAATTAAGTATTTTCCAAAATTAATAGCAATAAATGATAAAAAAATATCAGGTACTTTATATGTAATTTTTTTAGTATTTAAAAAATATTTAATTTATCAAAAAAGATAATGTGTAATGATGCACAATTAATATTTATTAAACAAATAAAAAAAAACACATAGCATTTTTAACATATCAATAATTTAAAAATATAGGGGTCAAAAAAAAATTGAATAATGTAAATATGAAAAATAATTTAAATACGTAAATCCAACAAAAGATATCTTTCTCAAATTAAATGAATAAAACTTAGATTCCCAATATTTTGTATATAAAGCACCCAACCATTTAGATAGTCAAAAGTGTCCATTAAAGTGTAAATTTGTTATATGATAAAATTAAAATTAACCCTGCTCAGTATTTTCTTGTTGCATGGTTTAATGGCCCAAACATTTACCATTGTAAAATCTATCCCATGTGGTGATTCCATTAACATCACTGGACTGGGATATCCCAGCTGGAATCCACCCAAAATCATTCAAAGACCTAAGCTTGGGCATGCTATTTTGATTGGCGATAAATCTTTTGAAAATACCATGAAATACACCGCCCCGCCCTGTCTGATCGGAAGTGATACCATTATGGTGCTTTGTGCCAAAGCCACACAAATCACTTGCGATACTGGTATCTATATTTTTGATATATCGTGCACTTCAAGTACACCGGATTTTACAACACACGAAGTAGATTGCATGGATTCTATTTATATAAATAACTTAAATGCATTCTGGCAGCCTCAAATCATAACTAACCCACTTCATGGATTTGCCAAAATAATTCTAGAACCCACAGATGGCGCCGGTGTTCTTTATATTCCAAATAAAGGATATCAAGGTCAAGATTATGTTAAAGTTAGTATTGGTGGTAAAGCCCCTAAATTATATGTCTTCAATGTTTATTGTGATATAAAAGTCAATACCAATATTGTGCCCAACTTAGAATATTTACTTTATCCTAATCCTGCTTCAGAATTTTTAGCTTTGAATTTTCCACATGAATCATTATTTACAGATTGTGTCAATGTTCATGGACTTAATATTCCTTTAGCACATCACCAAAATGATGATCAATGGATATTCGATATCAAAAATTTAAATCCAGGCATGTATTACTTAGAAATGAATCATCAAGGGAAAAGATTTATCTTTAAATGGATGAAACAATAAATGGACTGTGTGAATTCCTAAAGCTGTCCAAAACAGAATTATTTTAACAAAAAGCAACACACTAAATACCTTTAGGATATAGTGATCAATTGACAAATCATGCGTTTCTTTGCAGCATCCATTTTAAATGATTCATGAATTCGTTATCTGCTATTATTATTACTTACAATGAAGAAATAAATATCTCTTCTTGCCTTAATTCCCTAAAGCGTATTGCAGATGAAATCATTGTAGTAGATTCATACAGTACAGATCGTACCAGAGAACTTTGTGAAGCTGCCGGAGCTAAAGTATTTACTCATGCCTTCGAAGGGTATGGTCAGCAAAAAAGTTATGCAGCAAATTTAGCAACTCATGATATGATTCTTTCACTTGATGCAGATGAAAGTTTGGATGAAGAAGCCATTGCAGAAATACAAAATTTAAAACGCAATGGTTTTGATGAATTGTATTTAATTAAAAGAAAAACATTTTATTGCGGTCATTGGGTTAAATATTGTGGTTGGTACCCTGATAAAAAATTACGCTTATGGAATCGAATCCATGCCAATTGGTCATTGGATAAACTCCATGAGACCGTATTACCCAATAATCCTCATACACCAACTCAATTATTAAAGGGAAACATCCTTCATTATAGTTACAAAACAACCCAAGATCACCTCAACCAATTGGATCGATTTAGCACCATGGCTGCCAAAAAATATTTTGACCAGGGAAAAAAATCATTCCTCTTCCAGGCTCAATGGTCTTATGTGATTAAATTTCTAGAAATATATATTTATAAATTAGGAATTTTAGATGGAAAAACTGGATTTACGATAGCATTACTATCCGCTTATGGCCAATTTTTAAAATATCATAAACTGCATTTGCTGAATCGATCCTAGAAAATCATTTCTAAAGCAAAAATTCGATTTTTATTGAACTTTTTATTTATTTTTGTCTTAGATCATTATGAATAAAATTACCCTTGTCTTAGGTGCAAGTGAGAATCCAGATCGCTATTCCAATAAAGCAATCCATATGTTGCTTTCCTACCACCATAATGTCATCCCTGTTGGGATAAAAAAAGGCATAGTAGACGGCCTTGAAATAATAACCCAACCAGATTATTTTAAGGATGTAGATACCGTAACCTTGTATATCAATCCAACACTTCAAGAGAAATGGTATGATTATATTTTGTCCTTGCATCCACGTAGAATCATTTTTAATCCCGGCACTGAAAATGAAACTTTTGAAACAATAGCCAATGCCCATGGTATAGAAACCATTGAAGCATGCACTCTGGTTATGTTATCTACAGGACAGTATTAATGCATATCTTTACTTTTAATAAAATAAATAACCGAATCCTATTTTTTAAAAACCAGTTGATTTATTTTTATAGATCTAAATACTAAAATATGTATATAAGATTCATTACCATTTTGATCACAATATTTACTACTCTTGAAATCCAAGCTCAGAATAATCCCATATACAAAAATGGAACTTCACAAATTACAGGTACATGGAATGATCAGGGTACGCTTACAGAAGTATTGGGTACTGGGGCTTTTGAAGGAAATGAACATTATTTGTTTGATTACAAAGTCAATAATTTTTGGGCGGGCTTTGGACTTAATTTAGATGACTGGGGTAATGGTACACCTCTGAATTTTTTACCCTATACACATTTAGGAATTGCTTACCAAGGATTAGCTGATGATCAAGAAGTCTATATCGTATTAGTAGATAAAAAAAATAATTCGACCAATCCATTTGCTCTTGGCAAAAAAAATCAATCTTATGAATATCAAACCATTCCTATCCAAAATTTGAAAGGAAGCAGCAACATTGACCTAAGCCAAATTTCTGTCATTCAAATTGGTATTGGAAATGTAGAAACAGGAACAGGCACACTTCGAATAGATGCTATTGAACTGATACCATCAAATCCCAATAATAAAGCTCCAATAGTTAAGTTAATTAATCCATCTCTAGGAGCTCAATTTACAGATGATCAAATGATTAACTTCGAAGCAACTGCATCAGATTCTGACGGCAGTATTCAGGAGGTATTGTTCTATCGATACAACGAATTATTGGGCAGTGATTTATCAAGTCCTTACACATGGTCTGCTTCACCTTGGGAAGAAGGAACCTATGAAGTGTATGCAATTGCAATCGATAATGAATTTAAAGCAACAACTTCAAATAAACGAAGTATAACTGTTATTCATGTCCCAAAAAAAATACCTGTAACAGCCAATATCAATCTAACAGATTCCTTTACAATAAGTCCCTTTATTTATGGCGCTAACACCACTGATTATAAAAAAAGTACTGCACTTCGTTTAGGAGGGAACAGAATGACAGGTTACAATTGGGAAAATAATGCAAGTAATGCCGGCCAGGATTATTTTCATTCAAGTGATGACTTCATGCCTTATGCTGTTGGATTACCTACGGCTGACTATAATAAAGTTGGTGCCGTTCTTTCCCATTTCCACCAACAAGCTATAGATCGATCTGTGATGTCATTAATCACACTTCCAATGGCTGGTTTTGTATCACATGATAAAAATGGAAATGTTTCGATAACTGAAACAGCACCTTCCGAGAGATGGGATCAGGTCATCGAAAAAAAACCATCAGGATTTTCTTTAAATCCAAATACAACAGATGGAAAAATATATGTTGATGAATCTGTTCATTTTCTGGTTCAAAAATTTGGGAACAGTTTATCAACTAAAGGAATTAAAGCGTATTCATTGGATAATGAGCCTTCATTATGGACCAGCACACATCCTAGAATTCATCCAACGCCTACGCGCATTCAAGAATTAATAGATAAATCAATTCGCACCAGCGACGCAGTGAAACAAGTTGATCCTGATGCATTAATATTTGGACCTGCAGTTTTCGGATTTCCGGCTTTATTAAATTTATTAGATGCACCGGATTGGGATCAATTTAAAAATTCATACCCACGGTTCACTGATGTTTATTTGGATAAAATGAATACGGCAAGTAAATCCGCCGGCAGAAGATTACTCGATGTTTTCGATACCCATTGGTATCCTGATGTCCCTGGAATGGCAACTGATACAAGCAAGTCACAATCATTTATCAGAATGCAATTGCCTCGAACACTTTGGGATAGTAGCTACAAAGAACCAACATGGATTGGACAATATTTTGGCGGTGTAGAAATATTAAGATCCATTCATAAATCCATCGATACTTATTTTCCCGATACTAAATTAGCAGTTACGGAATATAGTTACGGTGGTGCCAATCATATATCAGGAGGCATTGCACAAGCGGATGCTTTAGGAATTTTTGGAAAAGAAAAAGTGTTTTTCGCTTCTAAATGGTATGACATTTCTGATTACCTAGTATCTGCTTATGACTTGTATCTTGATGCAAATGGCAAAGGATTAAAATTTCCTAACAAGGGTCTTAAAGTACATTATACCGATTATAAAAATAGCAGTTTATATGCAGCACAAGACGAATTAAAAAATATCCACCTTATCATATTGAATAAAAATCAAGATGATTCTCTAGACATCAATTTAAATCTTGATGGAAGTATCGATTATGATAGATATGAGTCCTTTGGGTTCTGGAACGGACAAAAAGATTTAGTAGCAGGACCAAAAGGAAATATGAAACAAAACGAACTCAATATACAGGTTCGACCATTATCTGCACACCATGTTGTACTCTACCAAAAACCTGTCCATACAGACCAAGTAAATCATCAATGTCATTGCTTCATCCAACAAAATCCAGTTCAAAACAATTTAAGATTGTCATGCCTTAACTTCGAACATAAACCTTTCCATATTGGCATTATCGATGCTCTAGGCAAAACCATTTTTGAACAAAAACATGAACCACTAAATCATTCAGAATTTTCAATTCAAGTTCAAACATTAGCTTCAGGAACTTACTACTTAAGTATTGTACAGGATCAATACAATCAGGTCATAAAATTTATTAAATAAAAATTAAAATCAATCAAGGAATGGTTCATTTTTACAAAAGATTTGTTGATTTTCAAACATCCACAGGTGTGTTTTACAGAAACACACCCTTTAACATCGAATAGTCTAACTGAAGGTATTTCTTAAACTATTTATGAATGATCAATTTTTGTATTTGAACAGTAGCGCCATCTTTAAGTATTCTAATTATATATATACCATTCGGAATACTTGTGAGATCGACTTTATTTCTACTTGTAGAATTAATAATAATTTCCTTAATTAATTTTTGTTCAATAGAATAAAAATAGCCAGAGTAATTTCCTGAAACTGAAGTCTTGTTAGTTATTTCAATTTCATTTGAAGCTGGATTCGGTATCAATATAAATGGTTCTATTTTTTCTGTTGAATTCGTAACGGTAAGTGCTCCTACTTCAAAGGGTCCGAAGGTATTTTCACAATCATTGGCATCTATAACTTTTACAAAATAAATTCCTGCTTTAAGATCTTTGACTTGTTGACTTGTAGCTCCATGGCTCCATTCGAAACGATAAGGCGAACGTCCTCCTTGTATGTCTATGTCTATACTTCCTGAAGGTGTACTTGAATTATTGTTGACAATGTGATGTCCTGCTAAAAACAATTCCGAATACGCTACAATATCTACAGTGTCCTTCGAAATACACTGCGAGAAAGTATCCTTCACATTAAAAACATACTTTCCTGCTTCTGATACTTGAATCATTCTGGATGTATCCAGAAATGGATCATCCAATTTTGTCCAATAATATTGCACACCTGTATCACTCGTATTTCCAATTAATGTCTTTACAATATGTTTACAATCGAGGTAACCATCACCAGACCCATTGATATTTGGAAAATAACGGATATCGTCAACGATAACACTATCATTGCTTTCACAATGATTCACCGTATTGCTGATTTTAAAATAATAAGTTCCACCACGCACTGCTTGCACTTCCAATGAATTTATTTTTCCGATTATTATTCCATTTTTTGTAGACCAATGATAACTGAATTCAGATCCTTTTGATGATCCATTGGAAGCATTTAAAAAAGCAGTATCTTTTACACAATTTATACGATCTCTGGTATTCAAATTTATTGTTGGACTATGGGTCGCACTTAATGTAATGTTTTGTTTTTTCTCACATAAATTTTTATCAATGATGCTTACATCATAAGTTCCACCAATCAAATTTATAAATTGATCAGTGGTTTGTCTTTTTGTTCCCAATACATATTCATAGGGTTGCACACCACCTTTCGCTTGAATGCTTATACTTCCATTCTGTTCATCACAGGTCTCATCTTTTTTTACTAAAGTGGCTGTTATTGGATTGGGCTCAGTGATAACATATGTTTGAATTATATTGCAATTATTTGCATCCGTAATCGTCACTTTATAATCCCCTGCTGTTAGATTAAGCAATGGATTCGTTTTTTCAAAATTACTCCAATTGTATGAATAGGGCGGAGTACCATAATCAAGGTTTATAGCTATTTTTCCTTGCTGTTCGCCATAACATTTGTTGTTCGTTACATTTTGATTGATAATTGTTGTTCGTTTTACTGGTCCATTGACCACCCAAGGACCAAAGGACTTAAAATAACCATTGGCGTCTGTTACCGTTACGGAATAAGTTCCACCGGGAATATTTGATATATCTTTTGTTTTTGCCCCATTGCTCCATTTATATTTTAATAAACTGTACCCGCCAGTAACATTCATTATGATTTTTCCATTATCTCCACAATCTGAATGGGATACGGTACTTGTCGCATCTAAAGAGAAGCTATGGATGATCCAATTGTAATAGTTTTGATACGTACGTGCATCAATGAGCCACGTTCTGTAATCAGGAGAAATAACATAAAGCGTAGGATAATAAGCAAAGTTATATTCCCCTGGAATTTGTTCGCCATTGCCGGGTTCTAAATTAACTTGTTGATAGTTGGCTCCAGCCACCCAATTTCCAAAAGTGTAATCATTGCAATTATTAGGTCCATAAAAACATTCGACATTTGTATTCAAATCAGCTTCTAGCATGACTACAGCTGTAGTATACCCTAGATTGCTTTGTACATCATGAAGCACACCACTGTTATGAAAATGCCAACAAAAAGTACATGAGGTTTTAAAAAATTCAACACAAGCTGACTTACCACCCGCCATTGCACTGTATAAGCTGAACCCATTCCCATTTATATCATTTACTGTAAAATCCGGCGCGGTACTTCCATTGGGTAATTGCGCAGATAAAGAATAATGACTCAATAAAAAAGCTATTACTAAGATCCTGTACTTAAGCATAAACTATGAGTTGAGAATTAAAGATACATAAAAATTCATACTTACTTAAAATCCAAATAAATTAGTGTGTATAACCAATTGCAGTTTTGAGAGTTCTCGCTTTGGTAACTTGGCTTTAGCCAACAAAAAAAAGAGACAAGCAACATATTTAAGAGCCATTAAATAAAATTTAGGGTGATTCCAATCCACATAAAAAATTGTTCGATCCATTTATATCCCTTTCCATCCCTTCTAGCTCCGCATGAATGAAAAGGATGACTTGTTCCCGTTTATCATTATTGTTTACATCATTCATTTAATTGTAAATTGATGCAGATATTAATTAAAAATATTAGTAAGGAAAATATAATTATTGCACTGAGGCACTCCCTTCCCTTTCCAAGGGAAGGGTCGGGGATGGGTTCTCTTCTTCATCCAAATCATTGAGTTTTTCTCTTTCCTTTCCAATTTGAATGAACGATTAAATCACAAAAATATAACCCACCTATATCCTCCTCCACCATTTTGAGTTGGACAAGCTTGAAAAGGGAGGACCCACTAACGTTAAAATAAAATTATTCTCATCCTTTAATAAATTTATAATATGCATAACCATTATTCTACTATCATGTGTTGAAAAGATGTAATTTTTGTACTGAATTACTCCCTTCCCTTTTCATGATGACCGAACGATTCTAACTTGTTTAGTGTACTCTACGTGATAGACTAGATGGATATATTACACTAGCCCTTTAAGTAGTTTAACAAGGAAGCGATTCAAGGTCGGGAATGCGAGAATTTACGAATTAAAAAATGGTCTGAGCCCTGTCAGTCAGCTGACTGATGGGATTTATAAGATTCAATTGATTCTTGGGATAATTTCCAATTTTTGCATTTACTTTCTACAGAATTGTTTAATTTTAAAAACTAAATTTGATCATGAAAACCAAAAATATTGAGCTCAAAAATCACAAACATCCCATAAATCCCTATTCAGACATCTACATTTTCACCAACTTCTCACTCTTCACCATTATCCCGCGCTCCCTAATCTCCACTACATAAACTCTTGTGTTCACCTCCTCTAAATCAATCATATTACTTCCTTGATATAATCTTTTTTGGAGCACTTCTTTGCTTTGCAAGTCATACAATGTTATTAACATTTTCGAAGGAAGGTAATCGTTCACATTGATGATCAAAAATACAGTAGAAGGATTTGGAAACAATTGAAAATCAATATTTTCATTTTGATCATAATTACTGACCACACCAATATACAATGTCCTGTATAATGTATCAACCCCATTCTTATTCTTAACGATGAGACATAATTCATAAACGCCATTCTTAGAATAGGTATGCGAAGGATTGGTATCTCTACTTGTAATCCCATCACCAAAATCCCAATTTTAGAATACCGAAGATTTAAATTTTAGTTACAAGTTTTACCTCTTAGGGTATTCGGTTAATCATATTTTATTTGAGTATTTAAAATATGATCCAATTCACCAAATACCATTTTTTGAGTTATAGTTTTTTAGGTTCAAAGTCAAGAACTCTTCGATTTAATTCCTTCATCGCTTTTACCATACCTGAACGAATCTCACAATAATCCAGATCGGTCTTACCAATATATATCCACATCACTACAAGTTTCTGGGGACCGATATCAATTAAATGATCGCGCCATTCCAGACGGTAGGATTCAAGCATTTTACGCTTGATATGATTGCGTATGACCGCTGATTTAAATAATTTTTTGGATACGGAAAAAGCTACCTGAGGCAGGCCTTCAGTAGGTTCAATGTTGTATTTTAATAAAAGTGGATGATTGAAAACGCTTGTCTTATTGGTAAATAAGCTAGCTATTTGCTTTTTAGATTTAAGTCTTAAAGTAGCAGGAAATTTGTGACGATGGCTCACATCGGCCATTTATTCAATTATTTTGCCTTGCTTTCGTCAGATACGGTAAGCTTAAGACGACCTCTAGATCTACGTCGAGCAAGGATTCTACGGCCATTTTTGGACTTCATACGGGTTCTGAATCCATGTTTATTGGCTCTTTTTCTTCTAGATGGCTGAAATGTACGTTTCATGGCTTAAAATCATATTTTGAATACCCCTTAGTCTAAGGGATTGCAAAGGTAAATAAATTTATTATACTACAAACTATTTTTTTTCTAACTATTCATCGAAATCAAGAAGTCTTCGTTCTTAACCGTTCCAACCATGTGCTTTTTGATGAAATCCACTGCTTCTTCAGGCTTCATATCAGCCAGATGGTTACGTAGAACAAACATTCTCTGTACAATGGCATCATCCAATAACAAGTCTTCCCGACGAGTACTCGATTTAGTCAGGTCTATAGAAGGATAGATACGCTTATTAGCCAATGCTCTATCCAATTGCAACTCCATATTACCTGTACCTTTGAACTCCTCAAAGATCACACTATCCATCTTGGATCCAGTATCGATCAAGGCTGTAGCTAATATGGTCAATGAACCGCCATTCTCAATCTTACGGGCAGCACCAAAGAATTTTTTAGGTTTTTGGAGCGCATTCGCTTCCACCCCTCCCGATAATACCTTACCTGATGATGGTGCTACGGTGTTATATGCCCGGGCCAAACGTGTGATGGAATCCAAAAGTATAACGACATCATGCCCACACTCTACCAATCTTTTCGCTTTTTCCAATACAATATTGGCCACACGGGTATGGTTGTCTGCCGGTTCATCGAATGTTGAAGAAATAACCTCAGCATTAACACTTCGCTTCATGTCTGTTACCTCTTCAGGACGCTCATCCACTAATAATATGATCAGATAACACTCTGGGTGATTCGCTGAAATGGCATTGGCAATATCTTTTAATAAGAATGTTTTACCGGTCTTGGGCTGTGCTACAATAAGTCCACGTTGTCCTTTACCTATTGGTGTAAACAGGTCAATCATTCTGTTTCCGTAATCTTTTCCCGTAGGCGAAGTCGTTAATTTGAATTTTTCGTTTGGAAATAAGGGCGTTAAGTAATCGAATGGCACCCGATCTCTGATCAACTTAGGTTCCAAACCATTAATCCTGGATACTTTTAATAATGCAAAATATTTCTCACCTTCTTTTGGAGGACGTATTGCCCCTACCATAGTATCACCCGTCTTCACTCCAAAAAGCTTGATTTGGGATGGTGAAACATAAATATCATCCGGTGATGATAGGTAATTATAATCTGAACTTCTCAAAAATCCATATCCATCTGGCATCATTTCAAGTACCCCTTGCCCTTCGATAACACCTTCTAATTCAACTACAAATACAGGTTCTGCGGGTTGTACGGGTGGCGCCGGAATGGTATCTGCAGTAAATTCACTAGATCCCGATTCATTATTGGACTCAGTTGATTCATTGCGCTCCTGTGGATTGTTTTTTGGATGTTTATTTTGGTGTCTGTTCTGATGTACAGGTTCTTTTCTTGGTTTATGAGCTGGGACTTTATCTTGTTGTCCATTATTTTGATTGGCTTCTTCTACACTTCCATTTTCATTATTTGCCTTATTCTTATCTTCCTTTTTGGGATCTTCACCAAATATTTTTTCAATAATTTCCTCAGCGGTTGGTCTTTTACCTACTCTTGGGCTAACTATCGGTTGTTCCTGCACTTCTTCCTGTGGTTTTGCTTCTTGGACTAATTCAGGCTTTGGTTCTTCAACAATAGCTTCAGGTGCAGGTACTTCTACAGGCTTGATGACCCTTTTACGTTTGTTTCGCAAATTATTTTCATCCTCAAGGATTTCATAACTCGGCGTTGTATCAACCTGGCTTGAAGACTGATCTGTAGAAGGGGATTCAGATTTTGCAGAGACTTGTAGGGCCTGCTGATCCAAAATCTTGTAAATAAGATCTTGTTTGGTCAGTTTTTTGGCATTGGCTATAGATAATTTTTCAGCAATTTCTTTCAGCTCAGGAACGAGCATATCATTAAGTTGCAAAATGTCGTACATAGGATACTGTATGTGTATTTTATAAAAAAAAAAATGAAAATTAAAATGGAAAAAAGGTTTTTATCAAAACCTTCCAATAGAAATTTTATTAATAATTATCAAGATAACAATCTAAAATAAATGTAAAATTCTATGGAAGTGATAACGGTAAGAGTGGATTTACTCTGACGATGCAAATATAAGAATAAATATTTCCAAATATTCGTTTTTTACAAAAAAATCATTATATTCTCGTAAAATTGCCCTAAATATACAGGTATGGTAGAAGTAAGAATTATTAGAAATGAACAAGAACGCGTTCTTGAAGGCTATAAGAAACGAAATCTGAAAGAAGACCAACTGGCTCTAGTACCAGAAATTATCGTTCTGGACGATTTAAGAAAAACAACACAAGCCACACTGGATCAACGCCTTGCCAGAATAAATGAAGTCTCCCGGGAAATTGGTACATTGATGAAATCTGGAGCTCAGAACCAAACCATATCCCTTAAGGCTGAAGTGGCTTCTCTAAAAGAAGAAACTAAAGCCATGGAATCAAAACTTCAGGAAATAGAATCCAGTATTGAGTCCAAATTGCTCCAACTCCCTAATGTTCCTCATAAATTGGTTCCGGAAGGACTTACTCCGGATGATAATTTTATATATAAAGCATGGGATAAACCCATGCCTGACTTACCTCCTAATCCACTGATGCACTGGGAATTAGCTAAAAAATACAATCTTTTTGATATGGAGTTGGGTGTAAAAATAACCGGCTCCGGGTTTATTTTGTATCGCAATCAAGGTGCTAAACTCCAGCGGGCATTGATTAATTTCTTTCTGGATGAAGCAACTAAAGCTGGCTATGAAGAAGTTCAGACCCCCTATATGGTAAATGCAGAAAGTGCTAGAGCGACAGGTCAACTTCCGGACAAAGAAGCACAAATGTATTATATGGAGAAGGATGACTTATACATGATTCCGACAGCTGAAGTTCCAGTGACTAATATTTATAGAGATGTGATCCTTAAAGAACAGGATTTTCCGATCACTATGACTGGTTATTCACCTTGCTTTCGAAGAGAAGCAGGCTCCTATGGCGCTCATGTTAAAGGACTCAATCGGGTGCATCAGTTTGATAAAGTTGAAATCGTCAGAATAGAGCATCCTGACCAATCAGAAAAAGCACTTGAGGGCATGATCGCACATGTGGAAGGACTTTTGATCAAATTGGAATTGCCCTATCGCATACTTAGATTGTGTGGGGGAGATATGGGATTTGCATCTTCAATAACTTATGACTTCGAAGTGTTTTCTGCTGCACAACAGCGCTGGCTTGAAGTAAGCTCGGTTTCTAATTTTGAAACTTTTCAAAGCAATAGAATGAAGCTGCGGTTCAAAACAGATAAAGGAGAAATGCGTTACGCTCATACCTTAAATGGTAGCGCTTTAGCCCTTGCCAGAATTGTAGCGTCCATTCTTGAAAACCATCAAACATCCGATGGTATAAGGATACCTTTAGCCCTTCAGTCCTATTTTGGAAAAGAAATGATTTCTTAAATTTTTAAATTTTAAGAAAAAAATAATCTTTTTTTGAAATCTTTTCAAGATCTACTTGTTAATAAGCTTGAATTTTAAATCACAAAAATTTACATTATGATAATGAATGCGGATTATATGATATTCAACATTTTGGCTTTAGCAATGTCCGGAGTAGGTTGGATCATAAGTAATAAACTCAAGTCTAAATTTCAACATTATAGTCAGGTTGGCTTACGTTCTAATGCGTCAGGTAAAGAAATAGCAGAAAATATGTTGAAGTATTATGGGATTCACGACGTACAAGTATTAGAATCTCAAGGATTTTTATCAGACCATTATAATCCTGCAGATAAAACGGTTAATTTAAGTCCAGATGTCTATCATGGAAGATCTGTAGCTTCAGCTGCTGTAGCCTCGCACGAATGCGGTCACGCGGTCCAACATAACACGGCATATGCTATGCTCCAATTGCGTTCTAAAATCGTACCCGTAGTCAAAGTAGCATCAATGGCCCAACAGTTCTTATTGATGTTCGCCTTTATGTTAGCAAACACATTTCCATCATTGTTACTTATTACGATCATTGCTTTTATGATCACCACTATATTTAGTTTGATCACACTTCCTGTGGAATTTGATGCGAGTAGGAGGGCATTGGTGTGGTTGGATAGTACTGGATCAGCCCAGGGTGCAGAACATGAAGGCGCAAAAGATGCCTTAAAATGGGCAGCTATGACTTATGTTGTTGCGGCTTTATCTTCTCTGGTAATGTTAATTTTCTTAATTTTGCGCTACACAACTGGAAATAGAGATTAATTCAATCATATATCTAAATTATTTAATATGTCAGCTGAACTGGATGCATTTATAAAACATAGTTTAACGGAATTTGACCGAGCAATAGATCATTTACAAAAGGAATTACAAAAAGTCAGAACAGGCAAGGCATCCACAAATATCGTTGACGGCATATTAGTTAATTATTATGGCTCCAATGTTCCAATTAATCAGGTGGCCAATATCAGTTTATCTGATTCACGAACCATTGCCATACAGCCTTTCGAGAAAAAAGTAATCGGCGACATTGAAAAAGCCATTTTTGAATCCAATTTGGGAATAACTCCTCAGAATGATGGTGAAATGATTCGAATTACGATACCGCCTTTAACCGAAGAACGACGTAAGGAATTCGTCAAACATATAAAGCAATATGGTGAGGAAGGCAAGGTAAGTGTAAGATCCAGTAGACATAAAGTACTGGAATTCATCAAGAAAGAACAAAAAAATGGTCTTGCTGAAGATATCGCCAAGCGAAGAGAAACTGAAATTCAAGCAAAGGTTACAGAGTATTCTTCAAAAATAGATAAAATCGTAGAGTCGAAAGAAAAGGAAATCATGACGGTGTAATACTTATAGGAATTCTATAGGAGTATTGAAGATTTAATTTCTAGAACAAGATTTGGCAATTATTAAAATAATATTTAATAATTGGGTTTTTTTTATGCCTAAATTAAGGCACAGATTCTTCTGTTCTATAAAAAAGGTTTAGAAATAACTGTAGATTTATTTCTTTTGAACTAGAATATTAACTTCATTTCTCAGCACCTCCACAAAGCCATTCACAATTGGAAATAAGTGTTTTTGACCCTTTTCATCGGTAAGGTTAACAGTGCCGTTATCCAGCGCAGAAATTAAAGGGGCATGTCGATCCAATATTTCAAATTGACCATCTAAACCAGGCAATATAATGGCTTTGGCGTGTCCTTCATATAACTGGGCCTCTGGTGTAAGTATCGTAACTTTCATAGGTATTAGTTTGAACCTTCTGCTAATATTTTCTTACCTTTTTCAATAGCATCATCAATGGTTCCAACTAAGTTGAATGCCGCTTCAGGATATTGATCTACCTCCCCATCCATAATCATATTAAAGCCTCTAATGGTTTCTTCAATCGGAACAAGTACTCCTTTCATCCCGGTAAATTGTTCAGCAACATGGAAAGGTTGTGATAAAAATCTTTGAACCCTACGCGCACGGTGTACGATTAATTTATCTTCTTCAGATAATTCTTCCATACCTAATATCGCAATGATATCAAGTAATTCGTTATATCTCTGTAATGTATTTTTAACTCTTTGTGCAGTATTATAGTGATGTTCTCCAATAATAAGTGGATCCAAAATTCTGGACGTTGAATCCAAAGGATCCACCGCTGGATAAATACCCAATGAAGCAATTTTACGGCTCAATACTGTGGTAGCATCTAAGTGAGCGAATGTAGTTGCCGGTGCTGGATCGGTAAGGTCATCCGCAGGTACATATACAGCCTGAACCGAAGTAATAGATCCTCGCTTAGTTGAAGTAATACGCTCTTGCATTAGACCCATTTCAGTAGCTAATGTTGGTTGATACCCTACCGCTGATGGCATCCTTCCAAGTAGCGCTGATACCTCGGATCCGGCTTGTGTAAAACGGAAGATATTGTCGATAAAAAATAAAATGTCTTTTCCTCCTGCAGGATCATTAAGATCTCCATCTCTAAAATATTCAGCAACAGTAAGTCCAGATAATGCAACTCGCGCACGAGCACCAGGAGGTTCGTTCATCTGACCAAAAATAAAGGTAGCTTTTGAATCTTCCAATCCTTTTTTATCAACAGCAGAAAGATCCCATCCTCCTTCTTCCATACTGTGTTTGAATTTATCTCCATAGTTAATAATACCTGCTTCAATCATCTCACGAAGTAAGTCATTACCTTCACGTGTACGCTCACCTACACCGGCAAATACTGACAAACCTCCATAACCTTTAGCAATATTATTAATCAACTCTTGAATTAATACTGTTTTACCAACACCTGCTCCTCCGAAAAGTCCAATCTTACCCCCTTTAGAATAAGGTTCAATTAGATCAATAACCTTGATACCAGTGTACAAAACCTCTGTTTCAGTTGATAAATCTTCATACGTTGGTGGTTTTTGATGAATCGAATAGGTATTCTTTCTTGACACTTCACCTAAACCATCTATCGCCTGGCCCACAACATTGAATAAGCGACCTTTAATCTCATCACCCACAGGCATTGCGATGGTCTCATTCATGTCTATAACTTCTGCACCACGAGTCAAACCATCTGTTGAATCCATTGCAATAGCCCGAACACTGTCTTCACCTAAATGAAGCTGAACTTCAAGGATCAAATCATCCTTTCCCGGACGTTTGATACATAATGCATTATAAATTTCAGGAAGGACAGAACCCTCTTCAGAAAAAGAAACATCTACTACTGGACCAATGATTTGACTTACGCGACCGATATTTGCCATAATTAAAATTTTATTCAGTTTATCTTCAAAAACGCCGCAAAGATAGACCGCAACACAGCTAATACCAAATAAAAATATGAGGAAAAAGCCTTAATTTTGTTAATAATGATTAAACTTATAGATTCTGCTGATAACCCATTTGATGATTGGTCCAAGTTATTAAATCAACTTCATTTACCAAGTTCAGAGCCAATTCAATCAGCTCATCAGCTGGCTTATTTAAATTTGATCAGAAAAGCCGGAACTTATAAAAAACTTAGCACCACCACTACTGAATTCATCCCAAAAGGATACATTGTAAAAGAATGGGCTGGCTTACTGCATCATATTTTTCATAATCTTCAGTATGATCTCATCTATGAATATTGTGCGATTCTCGTGCGTAGGGACTCCAGTCTACCGGTAAACTTACTGATTGAAGCCATTGAATGTTGTCATCATCATCCTCAATTGGCGGCTTACATTGTTCCCGTTCTGGGAGAAACCGGATATTTTATTTGCAATAAAAATAAAGAATGGCATTGGTTGCATCCTGATTATTGGAATGATGCATGTTCATTTAAGGCATCGCTCCAAAGAATGTTCGCTTTTGAAATGTATGTTAAACAAAACACCGGGGAAGCGATATTGTATTTTTTTAAAAATATAACATCATGGACTGAAAAAGAACTCGGTCTATCTTGTTCAATAATATTAAAAAATATTCAGCATGAACATGAGCCGTTAATTATGAATGCTTTAAATGGTTTGAATACTACTTCTGGTTTGCATTTATTACGGTTGGTATTTCAATTTCCAGATCATGAAATAACACAAAAATTTAAATCTGAATTTGATCAAAAATTCCATACAACCAAAATAGAAACCATTGAAGTTCCGGCAATCAAAAAATCAAAAAAACCTTTGGAATTTAAAAAAATATTAGGAACTATTCCTCCTTCCTGGTATAATACGAGCACCCGAAAAATTGAAGTGTATAATCAACTCATAAAATTTGGCTGGATTACAGAATTCATAGATTGTCTATCACAATATCAAGATGAACTGAGTGCTCTTGATTTTGCTAAATTTCTGATTGATCAAAAGTTATTTACGGAACTAATTCCTGTAGAAAAGATTTCGGAACTATTAAATTACGAGACGTTCAATCAATTAGCCTTATATTGGATCAAAAGCAATAAAGGCGATATAGACCTAGAAGCTTTTCTAAAATTCATACGCGTTGAAAAACATTTTTGGTCAGACGATTTGTTACTTGGAATTCTCTCTTTTTCAGAATACAAACGATTGGTAAAAGAATATAATCTTGAAGTCTTTTTTGAAAAAATACCCTACAAGATTAATCCCAATTCAAAACAATTGGGCAAAATTCATAAACAAATTCAATTCAGTGAAGATCCACATTTTGACTTTAACCAAATCATTAAATTCAGACAAGATTTAAGAAAATAAATTTCTATAAGTATAATGTGAATTGTTTCTATTATACTCTATAATTTAAATCATTTGATTGAATTTGTGTTTGTATTTAAACGATAAAAATTCAATTGGTAATGCAAAATTGACAATTACAAATACTGAATTTGATTTACAATTAATGGTGTCGTTAAAACATTTCTCAAATTATTGAAAATAAAATAAAATTTATTCCATACCCTTTACACTAGATTAATGATTAGGAAAAATACCTCAAAATAAAGGGTATTTTTCCTATAAGCTGGACACCATAAACCTCCTACTTTTGATATTCTAAAATTAATGAAAAATGAAAATTTTAAAGCTACTTAATAATAATATAGTTCTGAGAATGGTTAAGACATTTTTTTTTTCTACTTTGATTATGGCCTTTGATCATATTATAGCTCAAGATCAAATAAATATTGATCAATGGAAGCCTTTAGGCCCTACCGTAATATCAGGTGGGAGAAAATATATTGGTCGAATTACAAGTATTGCCGTACATCCTCAGAATCCACAAGTAATGTATGTCGGTGCACGAGGTTCAGGCGTTTGGAAAACAACAAATGGTGGAATATCATGGTCCCCTATCTCCGATCAACTTTCTACTTTAACTATCCAAGCAATTGCAATTGCACCATCTTCACCTTCACGTGTTTACATAACTACACCAAAGGGTATTTATAGATCAAATGATTTTGGCGAACACTGGACATTAATTTCCAATAGAAATTTCTGCTTTAATGGTTTTGGAGGTGCCCATTTAATTGTCCACCCAACAAATCCAGATATTATTTTTGGTGTAGGCAAATGTGCAATTCCAAGTGGCATTTATAAATCTTTGGATGGTGGAGAAAATTGGCAAATTTCACTACAAGGGGTTAATCCTTCGGATCTAATTATGGATCCAAGCAATTCAAATATATTGTATGCTTCATTATCCGGAAATACAGCAATGAGGGCTGGTATATATGTTAGTACAAATTTAGGTGTTTCATGGCAAATTCTTAAGGGATGCCTGGATGGCCTATTACCAGTACTAAATATTGAAAATACTATTCACATTTCGCTTTCTTCTAATACGCTTTTTGCCAGTTTTAAAACTGCTGATGGTTATTTTTTATACAGTCAAAAAACATCAACATGTCTTAATGATATAGGTTTAATAGAGCGTGCTTGGAAATTAATTTGGACTGCTCCAACAGATGAAGGAAATGCATTACATTATAAAAAATTATGGAGTGGACTCCATTCAAATCCAATAAATCCCAAATTAATATTCATTTGCGGTACACAATTATACAGATCTGATAACGGAGGTGAATCATTTCAGGTACTTAATGAAATGCATGCAGATCAACATGCATTTTTATTCTATCCAATATCTCCAAATAAAATATTCCTTGGAAATGATGGTGGTATATATACTTCAACTGAAAATGGTAAAACAGGTAGTTGGCAATTTATTGGAGAAGGAATTTCCAATGTAGAATTCTATGAAATTGCTGATGGTGTAAGTAACTCCAATTTACTTATAGGTGGGACTCAAGATAATGGAACTTCAAAATACAATCCTGGAAACACAATATGGAAATATCTTACTGGGGGGGATTCAGAATTCGTTGAGGTTGATCCTAATAATTCCAACAATTTATTTGAAATTGGCCAATCCATGCACCAATTGCATACTTCATCAAATGGTGGATCTGGTTGGAGCACAATATCTACAAACTTTCAAACAGATTGCGATATTAAAGCTGGAGAAACCCCTGGAACAACACTGAATCAATTTATTATTCATCCATTACATCCAAATATTATGTTGGCTACTTGTCATTCGGTTTGGAAAGGCAATCCATTTTCAATTATTTTTACACCACCCATAGGCAATGCTAATTGTATTAACATTGAACCCAAAAATGACTATTATATTTCTTCAACAACTAGAGGTAGTATTTATATTGGAATATCAGGTTTAAATTGGATAGAAGTATTTACTCATCCTTTCAATCAACCATGCAACGACATTGAAATAGATATAGATAATAGTAATCAATTTTTTGCAGTTTTTAATGGATCAAGACAGAATCGAGTATTCCAATATAAAAGGACTAATCAAAATCCGTTAACTTTTTCATCAAGTGATATTACAAGTAATTTGCCAGAAAATTTATTGGTTAAAACCATCGCAAAAGATTTGAATCATAAAAATCGAATTTATATTGGAACTAATGAAGGATTGTATTGCGGTAAATCTTTTGATGAAGGACTCACATGGACTTGGAGTCTATATAGTAATGGTATGCCACAAGCTGTAGATGTAAGAGATATTGATATAAATCCTAAAACTGGTATCATGAGAATTGCCACTTTCGGAAGGGGTGCGTTTGAAGTTCATTCAGATTATCCAATAGGTTCTGTTTTGGATATTAAGGATAAAATTAATTTATTAAGAGTTCATGATGTTGGCACTGGATATGGACCATCTTCAGACGCCTTAGATGTGGAGGTTGTAATCACTTTAAATTCTGAACCCAATAAATATTTTGGATTCAAAATGCGAATAGGAACTAATGGGCTAACTCATAAACATTTTTTAGAAACACTTCGATTTGCATTTAAAAAAGATTTACCCGTAAAAATAGAATATATTAAAACGGGTATTCATTCTGGAGAAATATTTAGAGTTATACTTCTATAAAAATATTATTAAGTAAAAATTAAAATAAATCATATGAAACAATTAATCAAATTAAGCATCACTGTATGCCTTTTCTTTTTATTTACTTCGCATTATGCAAATGCTCAATTGTTAAATACAAGTGGAAAAATAAGTTTATTGAGAATTCATGATGTCGGAACTAAATATGGTCCACCTAATGATCAAATTGACTCTGAAGTTATTTTCCAATTGGATTCACAACCGACCAGAGCTTTTGGTTTCCAACTCAGAGACAATAATAATAAATTAGTGCATCAAGGTATGGTCGATTTATTAAGAGATGCATTAGCTAATAATTTTAGAGTTCATGTGGATTACAATAATATTCCAGGTAAAAACAATGCAACTATAATTAGAGTTTGGATAACTAAAAATTAAAGTTATAAAAAAACAAATTAATAAAAAACGGCAATGAGTAATACTCATTGCCGCTCAAACTTTTTAAATCAATAATTGCTTTATGGCTTTTTCAATTTGTTTGCAAAATCTCCACCCTTAAATGTACTTATCTTATCTAAGCTAATGTGCTTTCTCATTGCTTGATTCACCTGATCGACTGTAAGTGCATTTAACTTTTTCTCAAAATCTTCAGTAAACTGCATCGTTCTATTAAGATAACTAAATCCTCCCAACATATTGGCCAGATTGTTATCCTGAGAACGCGTTACTTTTCTCGACTGTAATAATCCTGTTTTGGCATCAACCAATTCTTTATCGGTAAAACCATCTTTGAGCATTCTCGCTATTTCTTCTTTAAATGCTGCTTCCAATTTATCTCTATTTTCAGGAGCATAAATAGCATATACAGTGAATCCTCCGGATTGATCTAAAGCGTCAGCATTAAATTGCGATCCTACACCATAACTTAATCCTTCTTTTTGACGAATACGTGTTGCAAGACGACTATTTAAAAAGCCACCTCCCAGAATATAATTCCCCATTACCATAGCAGCATAATCTGGATCATCATCTCTAATTTTCAAATTACATCCTGCTAAAAACATTGCATTAGCCTTATCTGGTGCTTCAATATTTTGATCCGTTTTCGGAACATCAATGAATTTATCTTCAATTCTTGCATAAGGTTTTTGACTCTTCCATTGTCCTAATTCAGACTTAACTAAATGTTTAATTTCTACTTCATTGAAATCTCCTACTACTGAAACGGTTGCATTATTCGCACCATAGAATTCACTGTGAAATTTCTTAACCTCATCCAATTTCAAATTCTTAACTGCTGCTATTTCTTCATCCGGAGTCATGACGTAACGAATATCATTCTTTGGATACGGATTAAGATGTCTGCTAAACGCATTTCCAACCATAGCTTGTGGATCAGATCTTTGTTCTTCTATCCCAGCCAATTGTTCGTTTTTTAACTCCTCAAATTCTTTTTCTGGAAAAATCGGATTTTTCAGCATATCAGTAACCATTTTGATGACTGCAGGTAAATTCTCCTTAGTGGATTGAATACTTGCCGTAACTGTACCACCGCTTCCATTAAAAGAAACTCTGGCTTTCAATTGATCTAATTCATCTTTAATTTGCTGACGTGTCATCGTTTTAGTTCCGCGATTCAATAAAGATGCTGCAAATGAACTTGCAGTAGCCATTCCATTTAAACTATTTTCGTCGCCCATTCTAAAGGTTAAAGTAGCATTAACTACATTTCCTTTGGTTAATTTTGGCAAGAATGACCATTTGAATGAATTCGCTTCTTGTCCCCGATGAGTTCTTTTTTCTATGTTCATTGGGCTTGGGTCAAATTCTTCACCTTCTGCTTTTGGCGCATCACCTTTATAATCTTTTACCATTGATGCAATATCTAATGGTTTTGGAATTTCTGATCTATCAGGTTTTTCCTCAGGAATAAAAACGCCTGTTGTCCTGTTGGATGGTTTAAAATAACTGTATGCTACTCTTTGAACATCTTCAACTGTTGCTTTACGAATATTATCTCGATAGATGAATAATAATCTCCAATCCCCCATTCCAATATACTCACTAATAATTCGACCTAAAGCTTCTGTATTGTTAAACAACATATCAAAATCTTTGAGTTGTTTTGCTTTAGCACGCTCTACTTCTTCCTTAGTTACTGGATTTTTATTTATATCATCCAAGGTATTTAAAAGTACATTCTTAGCCTCTTCTAAATTATTTTCTTTCCTAACCTGAGTTGAAAAAATTACAAAACCAGGTTCGTTCATTGAAGCACACCAACCGTATTGACTGGAAGCTTTTTTTGTTTCAATTAATGATTTATATAATCTTCCGGACGGTTCAATCGTCATGATGTCTGTTAATAAATCAACAGCTGCCGCATCAGGATGTGACCCAGCAGGAATGTGATACAGACAAGTAGCAACTTGTACATCCCCAACTCGCTTTAAAACTACATTTCTTTCTCCATCTTGAATAGGCTCTTCCGTATAAGTAGGAATTAATTGTCTTGTTGGTCTTGGAATCTTTCCGAAATAGGAAGTAACTAATTCTACTACTTTTTTTTCATCAAACTTACCGGCGACCATTAATACAGCATTGTCCGGTTGATAATATTTGTGATAGAATGCTTGTAAACGCTCAATAGGAACTTTTTCAATATCTGATCGCGCTCCGATCGTTGATTTTCCATAATTGTGCCATAAAAAGGCGGTGGACATGACCCGTTCTGAAAGTATGCTTCCGGGATCATTCTCTCCCATCTCAAATTCATTGCGCACTACGCTCATTTCTTTATCAAGGTCTTTTTTGGCTATATAAGAATTGATCATCCGATCTGATTCTAAATCCAATGCCCATTTTAAGTTTTCTTCAGTGGCTGAAAATGTTTCAAAATAATTGGTTCTATCGAGCCAGGTAGTACCGTTGGGTCTAGCACCATGACTAGATAATTCGTTAGGGATATCTGGATGCTTAGGCGTCCCTTTGAAGACCATATGTTCCAATAAATGAGCCATACCAGTCTCTCCATATCCTTCATGTCTGGATCCTACTTTGTAGGTAATGTTCACGGTAATGGTTTGTTTAGACTGATCGGGAAACAGTAAAAAGTTCATACCATTAGGTAATGAATATTCTGTGATTCCTTCTACTGTGGATAATTTAGTGGCTACCACCGATGAGGTGTTAGATCCAACTTTCATTTTCTGCTCCATTGGCTTGGAAGCAGATTTGTTTGATTTTTTACCTGAACCTGCATTAGCCTGGGTCTCACCAATATTTGGACACAAGAATAGCAAGGCCAAAAGAATTAAAAACTGATTTCGCATGTTTATAAATTTTAAGATTTCAACAATTTTTTTGCAAGATAATATCAACAAACTCAGATTGTCAAGAAATCTACGAATTATTTCGTAGAAACTTTAAAATATCGGGTTCTTCTTGTTTCATGGCTAGACTGATTCCAAACAATCCATAGTCATAAAAGGCAGGATCTTCGGGTCTCATAGCTCTACAAGCCTCAGATATTTCAATCACAGCCTTCCAGTCTAAAATGTTGCGCTTCAATAGCCCCAACAATCTAGCTGTCCGCTCTACATGAACGTCTAGAGGCAGCATTAGTTGCGAAGGTTGCAACTTTTTCCAAATACCAAAGTCCACACCCCTGTCATCCTTTCGAACCATCCATCTTAAAAACATAAGGATCCGTTTGCACCTGGATCCGGATGAAGGCTTAGAGACATGTTTTCGAGTTCTCTGAGGCACCTCATCTCCACTAAAAAAATGTTGATTCAATGATTCTAAACTCGCCTCCAAATTCATAAATGGATGTTCTTCGAAACCAATGAATGCCTCTTCTAGGCTGTCATGTGTTTTATACCATGATTGAAAAAAACTTAAAAAATATAAGCTATCCGTATAATTAAATGTTCGCTGAACAAAAGTCTCAAACTTTCGACGGTCTTCTTCCTGATGATTCACTACAAAATCATACGGAGCATGGTCCATCCGCTCACATAATTCAAGCCCTTTATTAATAATGGTCTTCCGATTACCCCATGAAAGCATGGCCACCCAAAAGCCTATAATCTCAATATCCTGTTTCTTTGAAAATTGATGTGGAATAGAGATAGGATCATGTTCAATAAATGCCCGATGATTATATTTATCAGAATAGAAATCGAGAAATTCTTTTATATTGTCTTGATGCATTTAAAAAATGGATGCATGGTCAAATTATTATTAATAATCCTAAAGTCACAAGTTGCAAAATTAAAATCTATATATTATTCCAAACCGAATACCTTTGTTAAAAGTAGCACTTGGGTTAAAAATTTCATTACTAATATTATTGAATTTAAGTTCTGAAAAGATTGTTTTATATTTTAATCCAACATCAAGTTTATTAGAAATACCCAGAAAGCAACTCCAATTTTTTGAAATATTATAATTGGCTTGTGGATTAATATACAAATTCATTCCAAAATACTTACTTTTACTATCAGCCCCGTAACTTGTAATGGAATGTTCAAATTGCTTTTGATACTTAATACCTAATTGAAAATCAAAAACAACTTTAATTAAACTTTTCATTGTTTGTTTCATAAAAAACCCATATCCAAAACTCATTCCCAAACCTAATACTTTAATATCTGATTTTTGATTATGATATGTGCCAAGTATTAAATCCGTTAATTCAATATACTTATACTTTCTAATATTTTTAAAAGGAATCAGATAAGCTATGCTGATGCCATCTAAAAATAATTTACCCTTATAATCATCAAATGCACCTGTCACCACACTCGAACTCAATTGAACAGCATTCTGATGCAACTGAGCTTTTATATCTAAAATACAACAGCAACAAATAAAGCCCAGTATTCTAATGTTTTTCATATTAATCTACTTTAAACCAATAAATATGTTTGTTCTCTGTTAGTTTCTTTAAATGCTCCTTTTCCTTTTCGTCGATAGGATTGGAACTATTTAATTCTCCATTATTGTTAGCTACATCGAAATAGTAAATATATTCCGTAATTTGTCCAAAATACGCATCATATTGATTTCCAGTATAATTACAAAATGAATCTGTTTGTTGGAATGTATGATATTGAAATGAATTATTATCTGGCGCTATTATAAAAATACCTTTGGTTTTTGGAATAACACCAAATTTAAAATAAATAGATTTCTCAGGACATCCATAATTAAAATAAAAATACTGATTGTTTGTATCAACATTTTCTAGCAATTGTGCCACTTTAGTTTCAATATAGATATCAAATGGTTTATTTGGATAGAACCATTGGGATTTAAATTCGGCATCATAAATTCTAAAATGAATATTAAGCAATTTATCACTCAAGGAAATTTTTTCTTGATTTATTTCATTGATGATAAAGGGTTCATGAGAACTATTACTTACCCAAATGGTATCACCAATATGATAGATTTTCTTTTCTGGGTAAATGTTCAGATGCTGTTTAAATTGATACACCACCTCCACATTATTATCAATAATTCGGCATGAGGTCAACCAGGTTAGACTAAAAAGTATAAAAACGCAAAGTGGTTTAAAAATAAAGAATTTAAAAGCTTGACTCATAATTGGATTATTTACCTAATATTAATCTCACAAAAGTAAATATATAGTTGACATATTGAAAATTTTTAAATAAATAACAATTAATTCTCCTAATAACCACTCAATTAGAAGCGAAAATGTCTAACAGCTAGATCACATTTATTTGTTTATAATTTTGATTTGTTATTAACTAGACTACTAATAATAGACCAGCTTCTCTCAATTGATCCATTTCCTTACCAAACCATAAAACATCAAACGCTCCCAATCCATAGGACATATAATCATTCTTTACATCTTCAAAAGTTAATACCTCAGATGGACCAATTGAAAGCTTATCTAATATTTGTAAAAGCCACCTGGCATCATTTGATTCTAATAATAATACAATAGTGCTTACTTTAGTGTGAAAAATTAATTCAATATATTCCATGGATTGACCTTTCTTAATTTTATGCATGCATTTTAATAAAGGAGCTCCACCTAAAAAAATTATTTTTGCACTGGATTTAATCTCAACAAATGGACTTTCCTGAATAGCGTTCAATATAAAATCACGATCCACTTTCGTTTTCGGAACCTTCATATCAAACCAATCCTGTAAAGGAAACTCAAAACCAATCCCATGCATATAATTCAACAATGATTTCTTTAATCCAAAACTAAATTGGCTATAATCAATGCCCAAAGGATCTATATATTCCATATCGTTATTTGCAAAAGCACCAATATCTGTATTATATTTTTGAATCCCAAAATCTTGAGGTCTCAAACCAACGGGACTATGTGCTGTCATTGCGAATTGATGCCAAAAACCAGATTGTAAAACATTGAGTTCAAAGAGCTGTCGCACCATTTCCAGAGAATCTATAATCTCTTGTTTTGTCTGAGTCGGAAATCCATACATCAGATAAGAATGCACCATAATATTGGCTTCTGAAAAATTTCTTGTTACCTGTGCTACTTGCGATACAGTGACCCCCTTTTTAATTAAATCGAGCAAACGATCTGAAGCTACTTCCAATCCTCCAGAAACTGCAATACATCCAGAAGCACTTAATAATAAACATAAATCTCTGGAAAAATTCTTTTCAAACCGTATATTAGTCCACCAACTGACAACTAATTTCCGTCTTAAGATTTCCAAGGCTAAGGCACGCATTAATGCTGGAGGTGCCGCTTCATCTACAAAATGAAATCCCCGAATTCCGTTCTGTGCAATCAGAATCTCCATTCGATCACATAATAAACTCGCTGTAATCGGTTCATACACCTTAATATAATCTAATGAGATATCACAAAAAGTACATTTACCCCAATAACATCCATGTGCCATCGTCAATTTATTCCATGTGCCATCACTCCAAAGACTATGCATAGGATTAGCCATTTCAATAACAGAAATGTATTGGTCCATTAATAGATCACTGTAATCCGGAGTCCCAGTATCTGCTTGTGAATAATCCTTATTTAAACTCAAATTGGAATAACTCACTTTTTTATCTTGTAAAACAAAAGTTCGTTTTAATAATTCTATAGGTCTTTTTCCATCTAAATACTCTATGATATGTTCTATTGGTGCTTCTCCATCATCTAATGATATGAAATCAAAAAATTCAAATACTCTAACATCAGAAACTGATCTTAACTCTGTATTGGGGAAGCCACCACCCATAGCTAATTTTATTTCTGGTCGATGATTTTTTATCCATTGTGCAATTCTAAAAGCTGAGAGTAAATTACCCGGAAAAGGAACTGAGATGGCAACTAACTTTGGTGATATTAGATTTAATTTATCAGTCAATAATTTTAGTAAAATCTGGTCAATATAAGATGGTGGACTATTTAACAGGTCATAAATATCATCAAAAGAATGTGCAGATCTACCAAGATGTTCCGCGTACCTACTAAAACCAAAATGGGAATCAACACATAATTGAATAAAATCTGATAAATCCTCTAAATAAAGGGTGGCTAAATGTTTAGCTTTATCCTGAATACCCATTCGACCAAATGCCCAATCAAGATCATCCAATTGACTAAAACGAGATGCTTCCGGTAAAAAATGACCTTGAACGATTCGATGTGCTAATTCTGGAAGTTTACCTTGAAGAAAGTGTATTACGTGATCTATAGTTTGAATATATTCAGATCTCAATTGAAATATTCTCACTGCGATTTCGGATTCCATAGTGTTCTCTGTTCGATAAACATCTTCAAACAAAGCCAACAATCCTTTTGATGAAAACAGATCTAATACAACTTCAATTCCCAAGTCCCATTGAACCGAAGTAATACCTTTAGTGTTTAAAAAACCTTTAAGATATGCAGAAGCAGGATAAGGCGTATTTAACTGAGTAAAAGGTGGGGTAACGATGACAACTTTCGGATTCACAAAACCTTTTTATTTATAATCAATTGGCCAATACTATTTTTCAGTGGTATTATTTTGAATCTTTCTATCTTGACGAAGTGTATACAAATAAAAATCTTCAACTTTCTTTCTAGCCCAAGGCATTTTTCTTAAAAATTTTAAACTAGAAGGAATACTTTGATCATGGATAAAACAATTGATCGTAATTCGTTGACCAAGTTCTTTCCAACCATACGTGTTGACTAAATGATTTACGATAACTTCCAATGTCACACCATGCAATGGATCTTTTTTATTAGGTAATTTTGGTTCCATAAAACGTATCTAATCAATTCAAAAAAATCATTTCACTACTATTTTGCAATTTGAATCCGATATTTTTTACCTTTCATTTTTTCTTCGTACACATTTTTTAATAAACTATTCACCTTGTTGTTTTTAATTGCCGCAAAAGAATAGTGGTCCTTAATATCAATTAATCCAAGATCTTCTTTGGCTAATTTCCCCTTCTGTAAGAAAAAACCAACGATATCAACTTTATTAATTTTATCTTTTTTTCCTCCACTAATATAGACTGTTGTAAATTGAGGAGCCAGAGGAATTGAAGTAGCTGTAGGTAATACAAATTCAGGAATATTCGGATCTATGTATTTTGGTAAATGATCTACATGACTTGCTAAAACATAAACTGATCCTGATTCATACATACGGGCTGTTCGACCATTGCGATGTGTAAATTCATCCAATTTACCAGGCAGATCATAATGAATTACATGTTTCATTTCCGGAATATCCAAACCCCTGGATGCCAAATCAGTTGAAATTAAAAAATGCACACTACTATTTCTAAATCTGATTAAAGCTAATTCACGATCTTCCTGTTCCAATTTTCCATGATAAAATGTGGCTGCAATGTTATGTGATAAAATATAATTACATAAACTTTCTGCGGTCTCTCTTTGATTACAAAAAATCAATGCGGTCTCATCTTTAAATGTACTTAACAGTTGGACAACAATTTTATTGCGATTGGAATCTGTACTACGGACCCAGTGTAATTGTAATTTATTATTGTGTTGGTCATTTACAATATAGTCCAAAGTTACCGGATGTTTCAACTTAACAAAGTCAGGTACATCAGGACAAGGCGTTGCAGAAACAAGAACTTTTTTCTTCAAGTGACTCAACCGTTGGATAATAGTAGCCATTTGTTCATGAAATCCCAACTGCAATGATTTATCGAATTCATCCAATATTAATAACTTAATATCCTGAGTCCTGAAAGAATCTCTAACCAAATGATCTTCAATTCGCCCGGGAGTTCCAATAAGTAAGGCTGGAGGCGCAGTAAGATTTTGGATTTCGGTTTGCATGGAGTGGCCTCCATAACAAACATTTACTTTATACCCAGTTCCCAGTTTTTTCCACACTTGTTCTATTTGTAATGCCAACTCCCTGGTTGGGGCTAATATCAAGCATTGAACTTGTTTAATCTCCGGGTTCAATTGGTTGATGATAGGCCACAAAAAAGCTAAAGTTTTTCCGGATCCTGTTGGTGCTAATAATACCACTTCATTTTGATCTTGGATCGTTTGAAATGATTTAGTTTGCATTTCATTAAAAGCCTCAATTCCTAAATTGGATAAAAGTACTTTCTCTTGTATTAAATTAGACATATTTACACAAAGATACACATTAAATTTTTAGAAAAACTGTTTTAGCCAAGAATCAAATAAGAATCTAATATTTTATGCAATTATGGCCTAAGAAATATTTGTTAATTAGGTACAAAACATAAACAAAAATCACGCATTACTGTTAACTTTTGATCATGCATACGTCAGCTATTTCTGTCAAAAATCTATATAAAAGTTACGGCCACTTTGAAGCCTTGCATGATCTGAGCATTGAGGTACCAAAAGGAAAAATCACTGGCTTATTAGGCCCCAACGGTGCTGGTAAAAGTACTTTGATGAGATGTATCTTAGGATTAATCAAACCGACTACCGGCTATATAAATATTTTGAATCAATCTTTGGTTGGTAATAAACATAACATTTTTAAAGATATAGGTTGCATTATTGAAAAACCAGATTTCTATACTTATTTAACAGCTAAAAAAAATCTTGAATTATTGGCCATGATTAGCAAAAGTGATCAGGCTATATCAAATATTCAAAAATGTATTGACTTAGTTGGATTGACAGGCAGAGAAAAAGATAAAGTAAAGACCTTCTCACATGGAATGAAACAAAGATTAGGAATTGCACAATGTCTAATCCATGATCCTGAAATCATTATACTTGATGAACCAACTACAGGTCTTGATCCGGAGGGTATTATTGAATTCAGACAATTGATCATACGACTTCGCGATGAATTCAAGAAAACTATATTGTTAAGCAGCCACATTTTAAGTGAAATAGAATTAGTCGCCGATCATATTATCATTATCAATAAAGGGAAATTAATTTCCCAAGGCAATATCATGCAATTATTAAATGAGGAAGATATGATCATACATCTTGAAGTAGATGATGTATCAAGATGTATAGCAATTATTCAAGAAACCTTTGGCATTAACGTGAAATCTGATGATCTATTTATTCAGTTTAAATTAAATAAAAATAATATACCATCTCTTGTAAATACTTTGGTACAGCACCAAATTAAAATATTTCGTTTAGATTCAAAAAGAGGATTAGAAGAATTGTATTTAAATATAACCACGAACATCTAATGAAACTCATCACTTTTGAATTGTATAAAATATTTTCGAAACCACGGACTTATATAGCCTATGGATCTATATTAATTATCATCTTTCTCATCGAGTTCGCACTTAAGGCTAGTGGCGAGGAATATCTTGATTTTATACTCAATACATTTAAGGATAGTTTTGTTTTAGAAGGTAATATTCTCAATGGATATATGGTATCATTCATCATCTTACAAACACTAATTATCCAAATGCCATTGTTGGTTGCATTAGTTACTGGTGATCTAATTTCAGGTGAAGCTTCCAGTGGAACAATAAAAATCCTCTTAACAAAGCCCAACTCTCGTTCAGCCATCTTTTTTTCAAAATGGATCAGTGGTGAATTATATACTGCCAGTATTGTAATGATATTAGGAATCATATCTCTGTTATGTGGTGTCCTCTTATTTGGTATAGGTGATCTCATGGTGTTAAAAAGTGATGGTGTAGAAATTATTCAATCTCAAGATCTTATTTGGCGATTTGGACTTTCATTTTGTTTCGCAATATTAGGACTAAGTGTTGTAGCGACACTGTCCATGATGATATCGACTTACGTGGATAATTCCATAAGTCCAATCATTCTAACTATGGCTATCATTATACTTTTTACCATTATTGGCACTATGGATGTGCCCTTATTCGATTTGATACGACCATATCTATTCACAACTCACATGATTATTTGGAAAAATATGTTTGATCAACAATTAGATTTTTTACTCATTTGGAAATCATCCATTGTTTTGATTATTCATATTATCGTATTCTATTGGGTGGGATGGTACCATTTTAAACATAAAGATATATTGAATTAATGAAGATGAAATATTATTTAGGATTTATACTCTTATGCATTGCGTTCTCTGTCGATGCCCAATCACCAAAACAAATCGTACATTCCTGCGTAAAAAAATTTGAATTAATTAATTCTTATAAGGCTAAGGTTCATCTGGATTTTGATTTACCTGATATCAATATGAAATCGAGAGACGCAAAAGTCTATTATAAAAAGCCCAATAAATTCAAGATTAAGTCGCAAGGAATACTTTTTTTACCCAAGCAAAATCCATATGAAAGTTTTGATTTGCTTAGAGATACAAATGCATATACTGCTGTTTTAGTTAATGAAGAAATAGTCCAACAAAAAAAATGTAAAATCATCTTAGTAGTCCCTACAAAACAAGAAGATATTATTCTTTGTAAATTATGGATAGAGGATCGGAATCAATTAATTTATAAAATTCAATTAACTACTAAATCGAATGGAACCATATTGGCAGATTATTATTATGGTTCATATATTAAATCAGGATTACCTGACAAAACAATTTATGAAATAGAAATGAATAAATTCAAAATTCCAAAAGCGCTTGCTGTAGACCTGAATGGAAAGAAAAAAGTAAAAAAATCTACCGGTGCGAATACAGGAACCATTCAAATGCTTTTTACTGAATATCAAATTAACATACCTGTTACAGAAATATGAGATTGATCTATTGAAGCGCGTAGAGAAAAAACGTTAATCACTTTAATTTATTTCAGTATTTTTTGATCTACTTTTTCCAACAACCATTTCCTTCCTGTCAATTTTTCTTCTTGTTCAATTTGTTTTCTTAGAGCAGTCCATTGAAGTTTATTAGGGTTCATTTGCTTCAAAATTTTACGCATAAAATGAATAAACGCTTTGTAATGTTCAGAGTGATATCCAAAATTATTTTTTCTCCGCAAATAGATTTCCATGGATTCAATATGATATTGAGATAGCTCCAATTCTTCCATTTCATAAAAAATACGAATACGTTCTAATCTTGTTGATAATTCGATAATATGGTCATCAAAACTTAAATTAGCGAGCAATGCAACAGCCTGATGATAATTACGTTGATCACTAAGAACTCTTGCCTTTTCTAACAGGTAAAATGAATTCTGATGATTTTTCTCCAATTTAGATTGATATCTCTCCAGAAAAGAATTGACCCAATCATATTCTTTGAGATTAATCCCGATTTCAGCAATATTTCGATAAGTGAATCTGGATAATTTCCCTTGATCTAATAAAAAATCCTTTTCCAATCCTTTCATGTATAATTCAAAAACTGTTGCATTATATTGACTTTGACCTTCATTTACTTTTCGTATGCAATAGTTTAATAAATTTAAATAAATTTCCCTTCGTTCATCTTGTTCAAAATGGTTTTCGTACAATTGATGCAAGGATAAACATTTTTGAAAATATTCATCCTTTGCTCCAAAAATGATCGACAAATAATTATAATAATAAAATCCCAATACTGGTATTTCATACAATTTATTTTCCGCTACAAAACTTAAAATCTGATCAATAAATGGAAAAGGAGTTTCTAGTTTATAAACGGAATGAACATGCATAACCCGGCAACAATGTCTTAATTTTTTTATAATATATGCCGTTTCCATGGCATCCGAAATGTCCTTTAAGTTAAATTCTCCCTGACGCTTTTTACTGACTAAATACTCATAATGTTCTATAGCTATTAAGTATTGATCATCATAAAATGATTCATTTTTTGGAAATTGGCTTTTTTGCTCTTCATCAATGGAAGCCATGGTTTCCTGAAATAACTTATCTAACGATTTATGACGGTATGATTTTAACAATAAATCGGTTTTACATTGAAGCATTTGTTGTTCCTGGACAAGAAATGCTTCTGCATATTTAAACAACCTGCTCAACAATAACCGCATTCTGGTGTCATTGTAAGGGATCTTGCCGAACAATGATTTGAAGGTCATTTCTTTATCTAATTCTGTGTTTTTTTTCAACTGTGTGTTAATTAACACAGAAAATAATTGTTCCATGAGTGTGTCCGTACAAAAATAAGGCGATTTTAAGTACCTGTCAAAGGATTTAATTTGCTGATTATCAAATGTTTGCAATAATTTTATAAGCTTCATATTAATTTTTACATAATATCAAGTATAAAAATAATCATAAATTATTGATAAACAGTATAATATAGTAATTTTTTTTAAATATTCATGTACAATTGCAAATAATTGTCTTTGATTTCAAAAGACATTCTTTGGACTTTTACATCGGATTTAAACCCTAGATTATGAAATCTGTAATATTCTTGATCTTCTTCGTACTCAGCACCTTCCATATTTTTGCTCAGGGCAAGGATTCAGTCTATCTATTAAATGAATATCAGGTAAGCAATGATACCCTAACTTTATCCATCAATGCCATTAACGCCAATGATATAATTTCTGGAAAATTTGCAATTACAGTTTCGAAATTTGATTTGAGTTATATTTCTAGTGAATTCCCGGTATTTACTAACGACGCTCAAGTAGAAGTAGATACCACTGTCAGATATTCATGGGTTTCACCTAATTCAAAACCCGAAAACTTACCGGATTTCTCAACTTTAATTAAAGTAAAATTTAAAATACTTAGCAATGCAACAACTTTTTGTTTTGCATATTCTCAAGTTGCCTCTGCACAGGTTGAATTTGTTACTTCCCAACTACAAACCATTCCTTCACGCGGAATATCAGGTTGCGGCAATTTCAATTATGTAATCGCTCAAGGTTTTGTGCGAAGAGATGATGATAATAATTGCAATGCTCAATCCACTTTTAAAGGAATACCTGAAATGCAAGTTCGCTTTAAAAATGGACCCATCGAATATTTCACCCAAACCAGGTCTGATGGTTCTTTCTACACGTTCCTTCCTTTAGCAACATACAATGTTTCTATTTATAACAATGATAACCTTTGGACATCTTGTAATACAATAAACACACTAAATTATACTTCAACAAAGCAAGTTATCAATGTCAATGAAACTGCAAAGCCCAATTTTGATTGTCCATTTTTATCTGTAAATATTTCTACACCATTCATTAGACTATGTTCTGAACAAATTTTTAAAATTAACTACAGTAACTTTGGTTCGAAAGATGCGCTTAATGCATATGTAGATGTCACTTTGGATGATAGCTTGCAATTGAAATCTGCTAATATTCCTTATCAACCCATTACTGGGAATGTTTTTAGGTTTATTTTAGGTACCATTAAGGCTTTAGAAGCAGGACAATTTACAGTTATTACCCAATCAACTTGTGATATCAGTTGGCTCAAACGCACGTTATGTGCTTCGGCTCACATTTATCCTGATAGTATTTGTAATGCACATACTAATTTTTCAAAAGCTGAATTATCAATAACATCAAAATGTGATAATGGCACCATCGTTTTTTCTGTCAAAAATATTGGGTCCGGAGATTTGCAGCAAGACTTAAATTTTGCAACTGTAGAAGATGATGTAATGCCGGGATTCTCTGGGAAAATAAATCTTAAAATGAATGAAAGCAAAGATTTTATTTACCCAGCCAATGGTCATTCTTTAAGAATTATTTTTGATACTATCCCGTTAAATCCATTTCAAGTTAAAGCATCATCGGCAATAGAAGCATGTGGGACCTTGCCTTCTGGAGGATTTACAACCGGATATCTTAATAACTTTGCACTTGGTGATCAGGCCCCTTATATTTCCACTTATTGTGGTGAAGTAAAAGCTGCTTACGACCCAAATGATAAAATTGCAGTATTGGAAGGTTCCGGAATAGCTCACATTATCGAGCCTAATGATCGTATTCCTTATCTGGTTAGATTTCAAAATACTGGAAATGATACCGCATTTCTAGTGTCCATTGAAGATGCTATAGACCCATTACTTGATCTTTCTACTTTACAAATACTTGGAGCAAGTCACCCATTTACATGGACATTAAATGCTGATAGAAAATTAACTTTCAGATTTCAAAATATTGAATTGCCTGATAGTACAACGGATCAGGTGAATTCACACGGATATATTCATTTCTCCATTAAACCAATTAAAAATATTCCATTACAATCCGTTATTCCAAATAAGGCAGATATCTATTTTGATATCAATCCTCCAGTGTCAACAAACACTTATTTTCATACGATTGGTCGAATTCTATACACGGCTGTTATTGATCATGGCCGAGAAAAATCAAAAGTTACAGTATCACCAAACCCTTTTATTAATCACTTTTCAATCGATTTAAATCAATCTATCAATACTCCATATTATTTTGAATTGTTAGATCTTCAAGGTCGTAGCATTCAAAAAGTAAAAGGAATTGGATCAACATTAAATATTCAATTAGATCGTGAATTAAATAAAGAAACATATTTATTTAAAATATATACTGATGAACATATTATTTCTTCAGGAAAATTGATAAAAATGTAATTATGCTTAAATGTTTTAATATACATACAACCCTATTAATAAAAACTGCAATTTGTATTTTTACAATAAACAATATTTATTTTACTATCGCTAACCTTTTTATTACTTGGCGAAACCGAATGATTTATTTTATGCATCTAAAACCAAATTCACTAAGCGAACATCCAATCGCTTGGCCATATATGCATATCCAAACCAGACTTGCATTCGTCAGTAGCCAGGTAATAAATTTTTACAATATTCGGATTTATATAAAAAAGAATTTTTGCTATCATACATTGTAGATATCAATTAAAGACGTATTTATATTTTTTGTTTTGATTTATGTGGTTTATCCGAGAATTTTCTAAAAAAAATTCTACACTCCGACAAAGGTCGGAGTTTTTTTTTGATCAAATTTCATAATTAGGAATGATCTCCAATTACATGGTTAGTACTAATCAGATTTTTTAATCTGTTTTATTGAATTTCGAATTTGAGATCCTTTTGCTCTTAAAAGGAATATAAACTTGTTTAAAATCTATTACACACTCATTTACCATTTTCCAACTAACTTTATAATCTGGTATCTCAGGTATGTCATTTTTTGAAAGTATTAAATTATTCAACAATTTCTATATTTATTCATTTCATTAATATTTACCTTCTATATTTTACTAGCTTTGAAAATTATTTCAAAAATGAAAACATTAAGCATTAGAGAGTTCGATATGATACTTGTACTGTTATGGCTTATGAAAGATATGAGTTGGATGATGGGATGGAAATATATTGGTGCTTTTTTGGCCATTCCAACCATTCTTCTTTCTATTTGGATTACTTATAAATGCAAGCAGAACACTTCAGATTTCTGGTATAACTTAGCAACTGTATTTTGGATTACTGCAAATTCCATTTGGATGATAGGAGAATTTTATTTACACGTTAACTCCAGTAGCATTGCTTTAATCTTTTTTACCTGTGGATTCCTAAGTATATTTTATTTTTGGTTTAGAAACAAAGGCCTATTTGGAAGTTATTAATACTTTCCTGCACATTGAGTAATATTTGAATGCATTTATGTTGTCATATTATTCATTGAATTAAAGATAAAAGTCGTTACGTTCCTGTTTGTAACAAATTCAATTAACTTGCGATTTCAACAATATTATTAACGCCAGAGCGATCTATTGATTCATGGATATAAATTTAATATATATATATAATATTAATTTACAGTTTGTAATATATAATTTCATACTTTATGAACGATCATTCATAGATGGGTGTTCATTTTATATGAGCGGTTTGAATAGAATAGATCTAATATTTTCTATCTTGGCATTGGATAAAAACCACTCGATTAAAAGTATTCAAATTATGCCCTGTCATTAACCTTTTGAAAGCATTAATTCTTATGAAAAAATATTTTATTTACTTTATCTTACCAATAGTTTATACACAAAATCTTCATGCACAAATATTTATTAATGAATTTTTAGCTTCCAATAGTGCCAATATTATTGATCCTGATTTTAATAGTTATTCTGACTGGATAGAACTGTACAATTCAAAAAATAGTCCTGTGGATATCAGTGGGTGGTATCTCAATGATCAATCCAATGCTACTTTAAATTGGAAAATTCCTAATGGGACCATTATCCCTGCTAAAGGATATTTAATATTTTGGGCAGATGGAATGGATCAAAAGCTGCATACCAATTTTAAGCTAAGTGCCACTGGCGAAGAAATTATATTATTGGATCCATCAGGAAATCAAATGGATTTAATTCAATTTTCAATGCAACAAACAGATGTCTCATATGGTAGGAAAACAGATGGAGATGCTGTTTTAGGATTTTTTAATATTCCTACTCCAGGAAGCACTAATAATAAAGGAATTTTCTATACCAACTTTGTCGAACAGGTTCCGATTTTTTCAATATCAGGAGGCTTCTTTACTTCCAATGTTATCGTAAATATTCAAGATCTATATAAAAAAGGGATCATCCGGTACACTATTGATGGCTCTGAACCCAATGAAAAAAGTCCTCAATTCGGTCAAGCTTTAACATTATCAAAAACTACCGTTGTTAAGGCAAGAATGTTTTATCCCAATCAAATACCTGGCCCGGTAGTTACAAACACTTATTTTATCAATGAGCATTTTGATCAACGAAAATTGCCAGTCATTTCATTATCTACCCATTCGGAATATTTTTATAATAAAGACAGCGGTCTTTATGTACAAAACTTTAAACCACTTTGGGAATATCCAGTACACCTTGAATTTTATCAGCCCGATGGATTATTGGGATTCCATCATGATGCTGGAATGGCCGTGGGTGGAGAAAATGCCTGGATACTTCCACAAAAATTATTAAATATTTATTCCAGAAAAATTTACGGCGCAGGTCATTTTGACTTTCAATTATTTCCAAATAATCCAAGAAAAACAAACAGCGATTTTGCTTTGCGATGTTCAGGCAATGATTGGTCCAATACATTTTTTAGAGATGGCATGATGCAAAGCCTCATCAAAGATTATGCAGATTTAGATGGACAGGATTTTAGACCCTGCTCGATCTATTTTAATGGAGCCTATTTAGGTATGCAAAACATTCGTGAAAAACAAGATGCTGATTATTGCGAATATTATCATAACATTGATCCTGATAGCTTGGATTACATAGAGAATAACACAACCATTGATGAAGGCAATGATTTAGCGTATAAAGAAATGCTGAATCAATTAAATACAGGCATAAAATCAGATGCCGCATTTAATACATTTGATCAGGTTGCAGATACTAAAAATTATACTGACTATATTATATCTCAAATTTTTTCCGCAAATACAAGTTGGGGTCATAATATTTCTTGCTTTCGCAAACGAAGCCAGAACGGCCGATGGCGTTGGCTTTTACATGATTATGACAGGGGTTTTAATTTATCAAATGTAAATTCCATTGATATGAGTTGGGCTACGGCAACCAATGGTCAACCCTCTGAAAATCCTGCATGGGCTACATTATTTTTGAGAAGAATGCTAGAAAATGAAAATTTTAAACAACGATTTATTGACCGATTTGCAGAACATTTATATGTGACTTATCATCCCCAAACGATAAATAAAAAAGTTAATGATCACAAGCAACTAATTGTTAATGAAATGCCTTACCAAATAGATAGATGGAAAGGTACTATGTCGAGTTACGGCGATGCCATACCTTCATTTGCTTATTGGGAATCTGAGGTTGAAAAATTAAAACTGTTTGGTGTCCAACGAAATGCCCATATGTGGAACGATTTAAATTCTTTTTTTAATTTAAATGGCTTGACATCATTAAGTCTGGACGTAAGTGATAATAATCATGGAACCATTCGACTTCATGAAATAAAAATACCCAATTACCCATGGACTGGTACTTACTTCCAACATCGGAATGTTACCTTAACCGCAGAAGCTAAACCTGGGTTTCAGTTTTCTCATTGGACCAAAATGACTTATGTTCAAACTACCTTAATTCCAACAAAATCAAAATGGAAATATCGTGATGCCGCAGTTGCGCCACCATCAAATTGGTTTTCTGCTACCTATAATGACTTATCCTGGGCAACCGGAAACGGAGAGTTTGGATATGGTGATGGAGATGAAACCACCACCCTTAATTATGGAACAGATCAAAACAACAAAACACCTAGCTATTATTTCAGAACTGAATTTAATATCGCCGACCTAACAAAAACAGCCAGCGTGATTTTAAGATTGAAAGTCGACGATGGAGCCGTTGTTTTTCTAAATGGAAAAGAAATTTGGCGTATCAATATGGCGCCATTTCCAGTAACTATTTCCTTTGACTCTTTGGCACTCTCTGCTATAAGTGGCACTGCAGAAAATGATTGGAATGAAATAAATATTTTATCCAAAGCACTAATCAATGGAAAAAATAAAATTGCTGTTGAAGTACATCAAAATGCCAGAAATAGTTCTGATATAAGTTTTGACGGGGAAGTTATAATGAATGTAATCGGCGCCTCTTCTATCCTTAGCATGAATAACATATATACGACTATGTTAGATTCTACACCCACTTCTTTACAAGCAGTTTTTGAATCTAATGGATCTTGTGGTATTCTTCCTGATTCAGTACTTACACCATTGACATTAACTTCACAATGTTCGCCATATGTTGCATCCGGTAATGTTTATGTTAAACCCAATGTGACATTAACTATTGAGAAGGGAGTTGAACTATTATTTCCGGCTCATGCAAATTTATTTATTGATGGTGATCTTCAAATAAATGGTACTGAAAGTAATCCGGTAATCATAAAAGGAACAGATAATCAACAAGACTGGGGTGGAATTTTTTTAAGAAATACGACTGCCTTATCAAATTTGCATTATACTAAAATCGAAAATGCAAGTGCTGGTATCGATCGTACTTATTTTCCAGCAGCCATCAGTGCTTATCATGCAAATCTTAAGATGGATCATTTAGATTTAACTAAGATTACCGATAATCCCATATTTGCAAGATACTCTAATGTTGAACTTACCCATTCGATTTTGAAATCCAATGTTACCGGCGATTGTATAAATATAAAACAAGGATACGGACTTGTCGAACAATGTGAATTTGTTGGTGGTAGAGAAGCTGATATGGATGGGATAGACTTTGATGGTGTGCAAGGTGGTATTATTCGAAATAATATTATTCATGATTTTCGTGGAGATAATTGCGATGGTTTAGATATTGGCGAACAGTGTGAAAATTTGATCATTGAAAATAATTTTATTTATCATTGTTTTGATAAAGGAATATCTGTAGGCCAACAATCTTCTGCTCATATTATAGATAATACCATAGCCTATACTGCTATTGGAATTGCACTTAAAGATGAAAGTTTAGTAACCATCAACCATTGTACCTTATTCGGCAATCAAGTTGGTATCTCAGCATATGAAAAAAATGCCGGGTATTTAGGTGGCCATGGTAATATTGAAAATTGTATTGTTAGTAATGAATCTTCAGATGCCTATTTATCTGATTCCTATTCGACATTAAATCTAAAATCTTGTCTTTCCGATTTAGATTCGTCAGGCAACTCACAAGGAACAATCATTTCAAATCCGATCTTTGAACAACCTACGCTATATAATTTTAATTTAAAATCCAATTCGCCTGCTAAGAATAGGGCAACTGATGGAAAAGACCTTGGAGCATTAAGCTTGCCCAAATATTTACAAGAACCGCAATTAATGATTTCAGAAATATTTTATGATGATTCATTAAGTGGCCTTGCTGAATATATAGAAATATATAACCCTGGAAATAAAGAAATCAACATGAGCAATTATACCATAAGTCTTGCCATAGATTTTAGTTTCCCATCAGGAACGAAAATAGCTCCTCATGAAGCGGTTATAGTAACATTAGATAAATCAAAATTTATTGGTCAGAATTATCAAGTATTTGAATGGACCACTGGAAAATTACGAAATGAAGGTGAGGCTATAAATTTATTTGATGCTGATGGCATATTGGTGGATTTTGTAAATTACAATAATAAATCCCCATGGCCCAAGTCCAGTAATCTTCAAGGGAAATCTATTGAAATTGTTTCAGATCAATTGGATAACCATTTTGGTACGAGCTGGAGGGAAAGCAATCACCAAGACGGCACTCCGGGAATAGTTGATTTCTCTACTTCAACGTTAGATTATTTTAAGTTCGATTTCCAGGTTATCCCTAATCCTGCCAGGCACGGATTTTATGTTGTGTTCAACCATAATCATGAAGAAGGCATATTAAATTTGTATAACGAATTAGGACAATCCGTTTTCAGTATGAAAACGCTTGGTACAGAACATCGCATTTATATTGATGCGGATCAACTAAAGTTACAAAGCGGAATAATTTTACTCAGTTATCTAACGGCATCAGGACAAAAATCAAGTCAATTATTGAATTTAATACCTTAAAATCATATCTGAAAAATTCAACTTTTCACCACTTGATTTAGGTATATTTATCATAAATAATAATGGATTTTTACCAGATCCGTTTGTTGAATTCAATTACATTTAACGAATATGTTGACCAGAATTTATTTGCATTTCGTTATTTAGCTTAATATTATGAATATTTGATGTACTAAAAAATTCCATTTTATCCATTCAAATGGTTTAAGAAATCAAATTTGAAAGTTATTTGACGACTTTTTTTCCATTTCTAACCGCTTATTTTCCAATTATTCTATATTTTATTGAAAAATGATATATAATCAAAATCTTCAATGTATCTTCGCATGAATTTTTAAATTTTATATATATAAAAGCTGAATATTTCGCCCGAGGAAAGGTATTGTTAAGTTCAGAATACCTCGTTGTACAAGGTGCCACTGCATTGGCTTTGCCTACAAAAATGGGTCAGCGCATGAAAATTCAAGAGTTATCTGGGTCCGAAGTGTTATGGAATAGTTTTGACCACCAGGGAAAAAAATGGTTTGAAGCAGAAATCGACCTCATGGGTCTTGATGTGGTCGAAAGTTCAGATCCTGATACAGCTAAATTTATTAAAAAATTATTTAGAGCCTGTTGTAATAACAATTCTGAATTTCTCTCACATTGGAAAAAATATAAGATAGATCATTACCTGGAATTCCCAATTAGCTGGGGTTTGGGTTCTTCATCCACATTGATTTATAACATGGCACTTTGGGCTGATGTGAATCCATACCATTTGTATTTTGATATTGAGGATGGTTCAGGATATGATATTGCTTGTGCTGGAGCCAAGGGACCGATTTTATATACTCTGGGCGATGGTAGTATCGATCTCGAGCAGGTAGAATTCAAGCCATCTTTTCAAGATCAAATCTATTTCTTGCCTCTAAATCAGAAAACGGATAGTAGAGAGGCCGTCAAAATTGCTAAGAAAAAAGTTCCCGAAAAATCATTAATTAATAAAATATCTGATCTCGCAGAAAAAGTATTGGAGCTTAAAACTCTGAATTCATTCGAAGATTGGATTGTAGAACATGAGAATATCATTTCATCATTTATATCTGAAAAAAAAGTCAAGGATACACGTTTTGCAGATTATTGGGGCGCAGTGAAATCACTTGGAGCATGGGGCGGGGACCTCGTTTTAGTTACAAGTAATCACTCAAAAAGCGATACTGAAGAATATTTCAAATCCAAAGGATTTGGTGTATTAATCCCGTACAAAGAACTAATATTATAATTTCTTGTTTTAGATTATTAGCTAAGTTTGAAACAATTTTTTATACCAACAAAATGTATAAAACATGTCAACAGTGTGGTACGATGCTGAATTTATAGGACAAAAAGTAGAAGTCTCAGGAACCAATCGGTTTTGGTTCAAATTGAAGTCGGATTCCCCTGTTGCATATAAGCCTGGACAGTTTTTTGTATTTGATCTTCCATCTGGAGAAAAAAGAGCCGATCGCTGGCGTAGTTATAGCATAGCAAATATTTACGATGGCTCGAATATATTGGAATTATGCATCACCTATGAAAAAGGTGGCGTCGCAAGTCAATATTTGTTTAATGATATCAATAAAGGTGATGTTGTAAAATGCAAAGGCCCTGAAGGAAATTTTATACTCCCTGAGGACACATCGAAATCTTTAGTATTCATTGCCACCGGTGCTGGTTTGGTTCCTTTCAGAGCAATGATTCAACAAATTGAACAAGAAAAATTGAAATACAAATCGGTACACCTCATTTTTGGTGCCAGAAAAGAGAAAACCATACTTTTTTATGAAGAGTTGGAAGATTGGTCCCACTTCATAGACCATTTTACAACCAGTATTTGCTTGTCCAAAGAAACCAAATTACCTAAACCTAAAAATAATATGGATTTTTTTGAAGGACATGTACATCAAGTGTATCTCAATAAAAAATATTCAGATAAGAAAAATGAAGTATTTATGATTTGTGGATGGTCAGGGATGATAGATGAAGCTGTGGCACATTTGGTAAATACTTTAAAAATAGATCGTACCCAAATCAAATATGAACTTTTTGGTTGATCGGTTTTATTTCCCTTTACTCAATTAAAATCTATGTTACATATTGATCATATTGGTATTGCAGTCAAAAATTTAACCGATGCCAATTCTTTGTATACATCACTTCTTGGTGTTGGCCCTTACAAAGAAGAGCTTGTTGATTCTGAACACGTTAATACCTCTTTTTTCAAAGTAGGAATCAACAAAATTGAACTTCTTGAAGCGACAGATCCAGTTAGTTCTATTTATCAATTTATTGAAAAAAAAGGAGAAGGTATTCATCATATCGCCTTTGAAGTAGAGAATATTATTGAAGAAATGGAACGACTAAAAAAAGCTGGTTTTAGATTAATCAATGACGTTCCCAAAAAAGGTGCAGACCAAAAATTAGTTTGTTTTGTACATCCCAAATCCACACATGGTGTACTCATTGAATTATGTCAAAGTATAAAACCATAAATGTAATTACTTGGTAGATATTAATTAACAGATTAAACTTATAGTATAATGTTTGAAGCTGTATTTCTTGGTTCCAAAGTACTATTCATGACCTTTTTTTAAGTCATATCAGTCTAAAAAGAGAATACCTAATATCAGATATTATAAAGAAATAATACAATATACAGCAGTAGTATAAAAATCGCTTAGGTATGATATTTGAAATAACTTGGGCAATTCTCTTTTCTTAAGTTTAAACTTAGTCTCATAATTTGGATTAATCAGATAGTGCGTCTCTTTGACTATCTTATAATTTAATTTTTTAATCATCCTATGAAATGCTGGAATACTTAGGCCTGTATCTTTTACTTCATTAAGTCCAATAATTGTTTCAGGAAGTTCGCCAAATAATTTTAAGATGCCATTGTATAAGAACTTTGGCAAAATGTGGTAATAAGGCATTAAAGCAGTGACCTTAGATTTACATACTTGTTGGTGACCACCAAATGGCATACACCAAGGTGGAAAACCAAAAAAAATAATTCCACGAGGAGCCATAAATGTTTTAATGAATTCCAAAAATTGTATTTGATTAGGAATGTGTTCAATTACATCTCTCAGCATGATCACATCAAACAATGGCAAGGTCGTTGAATCAATTTTATAAATATCGCTTGCTATTAAATGTAGGTTTTTTTTATTTATATGATCTGCATAAAAACCTTCTGCAATAGCAATTTGGTGTGCTAATATATCGATTCCATAAACTTCACACCCCATGTCCAAAAAAGGTTTCATATTCCCGCCTTCTCCGCAACCGACTTCTAATATTTTTAATGTTGAAGTTATTGGTTTAATGTCATTAATATAGGGTATAACGTAAGCTGCAGTTGTAATCCCTTGCTCATCAAAATATTGCTTACGATTGAAATGTCTTTCCTGCATACAATTAAATACTAAAAGTTAAATTTAGAATGAAATCAATTCTTCTTTTGATGAGTAAAGATAAGCGTGAAAGGAATACGAATGAATACTAAGCTAATCAATGTATTGGATAAAAAGAAAAAGGGACCTCAAATCGAAGTCCCTTTATCTTTTAGGAGTATTCATCCTTATAATATGTTCAAAGTCTTATTTAGACATTGAAGTTGTTTTGTATAAATCATAAGCACCCATTGCAGCTGTTTTTGCAGCTTCAATAGCAGATTTCCAACCATCAGCTTTAGACATTGCGTCAGTGCTTGCAGTTTTTAATTCATTGATTTGAGCCATAACATCTCCATCTAATTTACCTGATTTTAAACCAGCGCTTAAAGCATCAACTTTAGTTGACATTTCTTGCCAGCTAGAAGAAAAAGCTTTTAAGTCATTACCCAATGTTCCTAATCCAGCAAGTTGGTTAGTATAAATAGTTTTGATGCTGTCCAAAGAAGCCATTACACCTGGTTTTAATTTTGCAGTTGGAGCAACTACTAAACTATCAGACATAGATGCCATCATTACTTGAGTTGTATTTAATAAACTACCTACTTCAGTTACAGAAGCACCAGCCTTAGCCCAATCAGCAGTCAAAGCTTCGATAGGAGCACGAAATTGTTCTACATTCTTGCAAGCAATAATAAATAATACAGGAGCGATAAGAAGAATTAATTTTTTCATTTTATTTGTTTTTTAATTTTGTGCAAAGATATCCTATTCCAAAGTTGCGGCTGTTAACAGTGATTAACTTTTCGTCAATACTTAGTTAATGCTTGTTTGCAAATATTTCTAAATATTGATCTATATAAACTTCAATTTGCTTCTGTTTATATTGCATGATATACCTGGGGTGTGCCATAGGGATTATGGTTTTGAACCACTTGAATTCTTTGTTTAATAGTGATATATGTTTGTAGTTTTTGCCTTCACCCCAACAGTAGATCTTATCGGTGTCCAAAGGTAATTGGATCAAAGACTCCATTTGATGAACGATATAGGGTTTTAATATTTTAAAAACTTGAGGGTCGTCATAATAGTTGAAATTCTTGCCGTCTTTTGTAAAACCTATGGGTGACACCGAGGATATTAAAAATGTATTGTAAAAGGACGCTACCCCTCCAAAAGCCTGAATCATTTGATACACAAAGGAAGAAGATGGTTCGTAACTTTTGAGTTCACAAGGGATGTTACAATCCTTTACCAGTCTTACAGGATCAGTAAATGGAATTCCCGTAGTTCCTGCTCCAAGACGTCCAGGATTAATTCCAATGATTAGTTTTCTGATTTTATCATCAGCATAATATTTGCTGTAGAATGAATACATTAAAGCTTGGACTTCCGGAGCATCATAAGGATTCAATATCGCTATTCCCTTAGGTAAATTGGGTATATGATCCTTGATTTGACGATAATAAATTAAGATCTTTTGAAAATATAAGTCTTGATCCAAAAGCTTACATCATTTCTAATAATTGACTAATAAACTGTTGTATATCTTCAGCTCCCTGATCTCCGGAACCTTGTCGCCTAACGGATATATTTTTTTCATTCTGTTCCTTTTCTCCGACGATGAGCATGAAAGGTATTTTCTTTAATTCGTTATCGCGTATTTTCTTTCCAATAGATTCCACACGATCGTCTATATATCCTCTTAATCCAGCTTGATTCAAAGTGTCCAAAACGGATTTCGCATAGTCTATATATTTATCACTAATCGGCAAAATCGCAAACTGATCAGGAGTCAACCACAATGGAAATTTACCTGCACAGTGCTCTGTAAGCACGCCTATGAAACGCTCCATAGAACCGAATGGTGCTCTATGTATCATAACTGGTCTGTGCTTGGAATTATCTGCACCGATATACTCTAGTTCAAATCGTTCGGGTAAATTATAGTCAACTTGAATCGTACCCAATTGCCAGCTTCGGCCCAGTGCATCTTTTACCATAAAGTCCAGTTTAGGTCCATAAAAAGCTGCTTCACCTAAAACTGTAGTTGTCGTCAATGCTACTTCTTTAGTTGCATCAATAATAGCTTGCTCTGCCTTTTCCCAATTTTCATCAGAACCAATATATTTAGCTTTGTTCAGAGGATCTCTTAAGGAAATTTGGGCTGTAAAATGATCAAAACCCAATTTCTTAATAACATGCATGGTAAGATCTAACACATTCAAGAACTCACCTTTAACCTGATCCGGTGTACAGAATATATGCGCATCGTCTTGAGTAAAACACCGAACTCGAGTTAATCCATGTAATTCACCACTTTGTTCATATCGATAAACGGTTCCAAATTCTGCAATCCTTAATGGTAAATCCCGATAAGACCTTGGCTTATGTCCGTAGATTTCACAATGATGCGGACAATTCATAGGTTTAAGGAGAAATTCTTCACCTTCACGAGGTGTACGAATAGGCTGAAAAGAGTCTTCACCGTATTTTTCCCAGTGTCCGCTTGTTATGTATAGATTTTTATGTCCAATATGTGGGGTAATAACCGGAGTGTATCCCCGCTTTAATTGCTCTGCTTTAAGAAAATCTTCAAGTCTTTGGCGCAGTGCCGTTCCCTTTGGTAACCAAATAGGTAATCCAGCCCCAACGCGTTCCGAAAACATGAATAATTCTAATTCGACACCCAATTTCCTATGATCCCGTTTTTTAGCTTCTTCAAGCATAAATAGGTAATCCTCAAGTTCTTTAGCTTTAGGAAAAGTAATCCCATAAATTCGGGTCATTTGTGGTCTGGATTCATCTCCGCGCCAATATGCGCCGGCCACATTTAATAATTTTGCAGCTTTAATAAAACCGGTGTTAGGAATATGAGGCCCTTTGCATAGATCTGTGAATTGACCTTGGGTATAAAAGGTAATTTTACCATCTTCAAGATCTTGTAATAATTCTAATTTATAGGGATCATTCTTTTCTGTAAAATATGCAATTGCTTCTATTTTAGAGACTTCCCGACGCGTATAAACGTTATTTTGTCGCGCCAATTCTATCATTTTGGCTTCAATCTGCCCTAATTCGTGGGAAGAGAGCGCAACACCATTCGTGTCAATATCATAATAAAAACCATGCTCGATAGCTGGACCAATTCCAAATTTGGTATCAGGATAAAGACTTTCTAAAGCCTCTGCCATAAGATGAGCTGAAGAATGCCAATACGTGGCTTTGCCTTCCAAATCATTCCAGGTTAATAACTGCAAGGTGGAATCTTGAGTGATAGGCCTCGATGCATCAATAACTTCGCCATTAACCTTGGCTGATAATACGTTGCGGGCCAATCCTTCACTAATGGATTGCGCAATTTGAAAAGCGCTAACTCCAGAGGCATATTCTTGAACCCTACCATCTGGAAAAGTAATATTTATCATATAAAAATCTCTTTACAAGCGCAAAGTTAACATAATTGTCTTGCAAAAATAAAGGTTAGAGATCTCCTGAGTCTAAACTACTTCAAAGCTGAGTTTCAAAGTAACTCTGTATTCCTTGATTTTACCCTTTTCTACAGATACACTTTGATCTTGAACCCAGGCAGATCTTATATTTTTAACGGATTTAGATGCTTTTTCAACAGCTTTGCTTGTAGCGTCTTCCCAACTTTTAGAAGAACTCGCCATAACTTCAATAACTTTCAATACACTCATTTTAATTCTATTTTATTCACAATTAAAAAAAAAGAAACAAATAAATCTGAATAAAAGTTTCAATCTTCGATTTTCACAAAAACCAGTTCCATTGAGAACTATTTGAACAATCGACCACTTTTATTAATTATTCTAATTCAATTTGTTGTTTATTCAATTTTGAAATCGTTTTGCATGAAATCATTGAAAAGTCTGCCCCAAGGAATTAAGCCTCCAGTTTGTCCCACCAAGGAACACCATATGATAGCGCATGGAGATTTGCGTTCAGATCCCTATTATTGGTTGAATGATTTCTGGCTAAAAGGTCCTGATAGTGATCATGTCATCGAATATTTAAATCAAGAAAATGCCTATTTGGATACGATGATGCATCATACCCAAACATTACAAAGAGCGTTATATCATGAACTCAAATCAAGAATTAAGGATGAAGATGAGAGTGTACCTATGTACAAAAACGGGTATTTCTACTACACACGTACAGTAGAAGGAACAGACTATTTTTTATATTGTCGTAAAAAAGCAACGCTGTCAGCTCCCGAGGAAATTCTCTTGGATGTCAATGAAATGGCCAAAGGTTTTGATTATTATTCTGCCAGTGGTTTTAGTATAAGTCCGGATAATCGTTTTTTACTTTATGCTGTTGACACAGTTTCTCGTAGACAATATGACCTTTACATTAAAAATCTGGAGACAGGAGAATTACTAAAGGATGTCATACACAATACCGAAGGTTATGGCGTATGGGCTAATGACAACGCAACATTTTTTTATACTTCAAAACATCCTGTTACGCTCTTATCCGAAGAAATAAAAAAACATATTATTGGTACTGAATGTGATCTGGATGTCATCGTATATCGAGAGATGGATCAAAGTAATTACATCAGTGTGGAGCGAAGTAAATCAGGTCAATATATTTTTATAAATTCTTCATCGACGCTTTCATCAGAAGTAAAATATTTATCAGCGAATGATCCACAGGGGACATTTATTTTATTTCAGGAAAGAATGAAAGAAGTCTTGTACGATGTGTATCACCAACAAGATCAATTTCTAATGATTACAAATCTGCAAGCACAGAACTTCAAACTCATGTCTTGTCCATTAATACATACCCAAGTGAATAACTGGACAGAAGTCATTCCGCATCGTGCTGATGTACTCATAGAAGGCATAGATGTGTTTCGAAACTTCTGGGTACTAACAGAAAGAAAAAATGGTTTGGTCCAACTTCATGTTCGCAATCTAATAGATCAACAAGATTACCATATTGAATTCGATGAAACCACTTATGATGCAGGAACATTTGCTAATGCTGAATATGATTATTCATTATTGAGATTTAATTATAACTCTTTGATCACACCAGCAACTGTATATGACTATCATATGGTAACGAAAGAAAAAACCATTATGAAACAGCAAGAAGTTATTGGTGGATATGATAAAACGGAATATATTTCTGAACGACATTTCGTAAAAGTAACTGATGGAACGCTAGTTCCCATTTCATTGGTCTACAAAAAAGGCTTCGAGAAAAACGGTCAAGCTCCTTGTCTGCTTTATGCTTACGGATCTTATGGATTAAGCGTTGATGCTACCTTTAATTCGAATAGATTAAGTCTACTGAATCGCGGATTTGTTTATGCCATTGCACACATACGCGGAGGACAGGAAATGGGTCGTCATTGGTATGAATCAGGAAAAATGCATCATAAAATGAATACGTTCACGGACTTCAATGATTGTGCTGAATACTTAATTAATCAACAATATACCTCCGCACCTCATCTGTATGCAAATGGTGGTAGTGCGGGAGGATTATTGATGGGCGCAATAGTCAATTTCCGCCCCGATTTATATCACGGCATTATTGCTGATGTCCCTTTTGTTGATGTGCTTACTACGATGAGCGATCCAACGATTCCATTGACCACTAATGAATATGATGAATGGGGCAATCCTGCGAATGAAAAAGATTATTTCTATATGAAGCAATATGCACCTTATGATAATCTAAAAGTACAGGATTATCCACATATGCTGGTCACAACTGGGCTTCATGACAGTCAGGTTCAATATTTCGAACCTGCCAAATGGGTCGCAAAAATTCGCACACTCAAGACAGATCAAAATGTGCTTTTACTAAAAACCAATATGGAAGCAGGACATGGCGGCAAATCAGGACGCTATAAATATCTTGAAGAAATTGCTTTGAAGTATGCTTTTTATTTGATGCTGGAAGGGATGTCTGAATAAATGATATGGTGAGTTTAAATTAACTAATCATAGTTTCTAAGCATTAATAAAACACAATTACAAAAATAAATTTGGAATTGTTGCAAAGTCTCTATAACTTTGTTATACTTAATAAGTGAAACTTAATTTTTCTATAATTAGTTTACATATTAATCTCAATAGTCAACTAAACACATAAATTTATCTTGATTGGTCCTAATTAAACTTGGGCATTCTATTTAGTATAAACCTCCATAAATCTAAACATTTCATATTTTAAACTCAATTGTGAAAAATAGGCAGTAGTTTTTTTTCAATAGGATTTCTATTTTAAAAATCTTCAGACTAATAACCTATTTGAATTGCAAATTGATTTTAATAGAAGCAATTTGAGCTTAATTATATTAATGTAGAGGAATTCAAATGTTAAACAAATAAATTATTTTACTATGAAAAATCAAGTCACTCTTTTACTTACTTGTCTGATGATATTCAACATGCATCAGGTCTATTCCCAAAATGACACGTTAGTCGCGCCTGCGGATGTCGTTATAAGTCATAAATTTAAAGTTGATTTAACTCAACTAAAAGACCCATTAGATACAACATTTGGAAAGATTGCAAACAGTATTGCTGAAAGAAAAGATATCATTACCAGAGACTTCGTCTGTTATAATTACTGTGCTTATAATCCCTGCACTGGATATTTTGAAAGAGGCCAACTTAATCCTACTTGGGATTTAGCTTGTAGGTATTATAATAATTTATTTGATACAGCTCGTAAAAATAGCGTTTATAAGTTAATTTGGGGTAAAGATGGATATGTAATAAATAAGAATGGTAATCCACCAACTATAACTGTATTAGATAACAGAATTCTAAATAAGTTTACAAATAATCTTCATGGACCCATTTTAAGGGTTATACAAATATTGGATCATAATAATCTCACGCTTAAAGATACCCAAACCATTTGGGTAGTGGATTGCGAATATAGTTCCAATTCAACAGGAATATTGGAATGCATTGATAACGTAGAGATTTCATTAGATTCAAATTGTATGGTAACGCTTACTGCTGATATGTTTCTTGAAGGACAAACTTATGGATGTTGGCAACAATATATTGTTGAAGCAAGATACTGGACGACAACTGGTTCAGGAGGACTGATTGATAGAGACACTATAAAAAAAGGTGTGCAACTAGGTTTTGGTGATTTATCCAAGGAATTTAAATTTACGGTTCGGGATCCAATAACCGGAAATTCATGTTGGAGTCATGGCATTATTAAGGATACTATTCCTCCTCGCATTATTTTTCCGGATACCATATCATTGATTCCGGATGTAGGTACATGCCAAGGTATATGGGAAGTTCCTATTCCTAAAATCACAGATAATTGTTTTCAAGATATTCGATATACCCTGGACATAAATCACGGCACTATTTTAGGTGATGAATTTATTGGTTTCAAAGTTATTAATATTCCCGGAGGCACAAATATCGCCCACATAATAGCCACGGACCTTGTCGGCAATAAAACCATTAAGAAAATTATTGTCAATGTAAAACAAATCCTTCCCATGCCAATTTGTGACACCACAGTAGTAAGTCTAAATGGTACACTGACTCCTGGGTTTAATATTGCAAAAATAGTTGCAGATTCAATAGATAAAACTGTTGATAGTTGCCATGTCCAATTATGGTACAAAGTAATTAGACTCGAAGCCTTATTGGGAACCAAAGATGGTAGTCATGCTGATCAAATTATAAGTTGTGATGGATTAGATACAGATGATGATAGCATTCGAATTGGGCAACAAATGTATTTTGATGACTTTGCAATTTTTTGTTGCAATGATATTGGTAAAAAAATTCAAATTGTACTTAGAGCATTTAACGTTAATCCGGGTGATGGACCTATTGATCCTGAACTAATGGCTAATCCTTCCAGTCCACTGTATGGAAAATTTAGCGATTGTATTACCGTCGTAGATGTCCAGGACAAATCTGTACCCACTTTAGTTGCTCCACCGAATATGGTTGTAAGCAGTACGTTTACGTTAGACATCAATAAATTAACGCAAGCCGATGATCCAACTTTTGGACGAATCGTAACTACCCTTTCTGCCAGACAAAGAGTATTTACAATAGACTATGTATGTCATCGGTACTGTGAACCAAATAATAAAACCGGTTATCCCGGATATGTACAAACGAATCAAGTGCCGGTACCTGCACCAAATCAAGCATGTATTTTTTACAATCAATTGTTTGACACGGCTCATTTCAATCGAAAGTACGAATTAGTTTGGGGTTTTGATGGATATGCATTATCCTCATGTGAAGTAAAAAATATTAACATTGTAATAAAAGATTTGCGAATCAATGGACTTGGTGAAATTCAACGCTTGATTTCAGTAAATGGTCCGAATGGTTCTATAACAAATGCCACTCAAACCATATGGGTTGTGGACTGTGATCGGTTAGTTGAAACGAAAGATGCCAATAAAAATTATATCTCCATCATGACCATAACACCAAATCCTTCAAATGGAGATTTAAATATAACTGTAGATCCATCCATCGATAAATTACTGATAACTTCAGCAAGTGGTGACATAATCAGAACCATTGAAATCCAGGACACCAAACTACTCCAAATAAACGATATCAATAATGGATTATATTTTATCCAAGCCTATGGAAAAGGGAAATTTATAGGTGTGGATAAAATGATCGTGATGGTGAGGTGATGGTGAATTATGAGTTATTATTCTATACTATTCAATGCAGTACATAACTAGAAAGACAATTTGCATTATTGATCATAGTTCCAATATCTAGCCATACATCATTATGGAACAACACTTTAATCAAAAATTCTCTTCATAAGTTATTCGATATATGCTAATTTTAAAATATGCGATTGGTTTGTTTTGTCAACAATTTGAAAAAAATAAATTCCAGATGTAAAGTCTTCTAAATTAATTAAAGTTGAATTGTGGTTCAAAAGGCCTTGAGCAACAATTTGAGACAATTGATTATAAATATAATACTTATAATTATTTACCTCAGAGATTTCATTTTGAATACTTATTTGAAGATTTTTCCCTATTTGTTGAAGATAAATGTTTGCATGATTCTTCTTAATATTTTCTTCTTTAATATGAGTAAAAACATTAGTGTCGGTTACATACAATCCATCATTTTGAATCGTAAGATATGCTCTATTATTGGCATCTAATAAAGAACTTGTAAAATATCTATAATCACTAATAATTGGATTTATACCCTGGTCTAATTCCAATACACTTTTACCTAAATCCTTGCTAAAAAATGGCAATGAATTCAAATCATGATACCCAAATATATATGAAGGAGCATTAAAATTTACCGTGTTCAACTTACCTCTAAAATAGGGTGACAATAATTCTAATTCATTATTTGAATTAGATACAAACACACCGAATTCATTCTTTGCTTGGCAACTAATAAGCAATCTGTTATCCGGTAACAAAGCCATTTGCGTGATATGATCGCACCCTACAAACATGGGATCTAATTGCCATGTTTTGCCTTCATCTTCACTAAAAACAGTAGGGTCAGATAAATAGCTATATGCTATCCATCTATCTTTAGTAACTAAAATATTGCGATCATTGTAATTATCAGTTGATGATTGATGGAAAGGACTAAATTCTTTCCAGTTCAATCCACCATCTTTAGAAAAGTAAAACCCAATTTTATTGAATCCATCCTTACTAAGATAATATGCTTCAAAAAATAAAATCCCATTGCTCGAATAAAAAAATAAGGATGAAAAAATACCTGAATCTGGTATTGGATTTTGGATAAACTTCCAAGTTTTGTCTAAGCTATTCTGTAAAAATAAATTTTCACCTGCTAACACAATTGCTGCTTTATCTTTGTTTATTCCTACAGATCGAACATATTCACCATTTATAAAAAATAGCTCCCAAGTTTTACCATCATCTTCACTTATCCGATAATATTCACGAGCAGGATAATTTCTACAAGGGCTAAAAGCATATAAATTTCCGTGTACATCTTTTTGGAGATTGTCAAGATTGTTAATATTTATATCTAGATTAATTGGTTTCCATTGTAGATATTTTTTATTAAAGATATAGGCATTAGATTCTCCACAATTGTTTCCATAATTTATTATAGCGGTTAAGCTATCTTTAAAATAGTATTTATTCTCTATACTAAAATAATTCAATGAAGGTAAATTCTGACTCATGTAAAAAACCTTTTTCCAGATTGAAAAATCAATACCATCACTAAAATAAACTCCTGCGTTTGTTATGGCATAATAAGTTCCATCGTCGGCAGAACCAAGATATTGGACATTTATATTTAAGTTCTGTGAATCTAAGATAATTTCCTTAAATACATTTGGATTTGCTGAATTTGCATACAATAATTGATTCCTATTCCAATAGGTAACATTAATACAAATATTACCTTCTTTAGAAATTAATACTTGATCTTTCTGAACTAGTGCTCTAATTTTTGAATATAGAGTAGAAGTCATCTTTTCTGTATTCAGGTAATAAATTCTTACATTTTCACTAGAAGGGTTGGATTTATCGTATGCATCTGTAACAACATAATTTATATCATGCTGAAAGAAGAAAGCATCCATTATTCTATTATCTTGAGTTTTCCATGAATTCTGAGTATTATCGGCTCTCCAATTGCTATCTGTTTGATATATGTTAAATTCGTCTACATAATAAATCGAATTATTTGAGTCTGTATACAATTTCTCAAAATTTGAAGTTATACCTGGCTTGATATTGAATTTTCCATTTATTAAAATATATGGCTTACATAAACCATTGCATTTCCCATAATAAACTGTACCATTAATTAATTTAAGTAATTTACTTCCTGAATAAAATGAATAATACAATTGTGTTTTGTCTGCAATATCTTTCCAATTGTCACCTTCATCAGTGGAAATATAAACAGGTGAATTTTGAGATAAACTAATGAAATAATAACCCTCAGGAGAAATCAGTATATCTCCTAATTCATATTTTTGCGGAGTATTTCTCCTGGACCAAGACACTTGACTTTCGCCTAACGAAGGGATCAAGATCAATAAAATAAGTATGATTTTAGTTTGAGTCTCCATGTGATTACAAAGTTACACCTAAAATGTATAAATGAGTTTATTCAGTACAGGGTATATTTACTTATTATAGTAGACACAAGGAACGTGATTTATATTGTCTATACATGAATTCTATCTCAACTGCCACTCATAAATTTAATTGACTGTAAGTTAATCCAGCAATATCATATCTCTTTGAAACAGTATCCTAACCGTTCCACTTTATTTAAATAAACAAGGCCTAGGGTATTTGAATTATTATATGCCGAATTATTCGACATATAATAATTATTGATTACATTTGTCGAATAATTCGTCATGTATCTCAATTGCCATTCCTATTATTCACTCCGCTATGGGACCCTATCTCCAGAACAACTGGCAGCTGAAGCCCATCGCCTTGGTGTTCGGGAATTGGCCCTGACAGATATCAACAATACTTCTACCTACTACCAGTTTGCCGTGATATGCCAGAAATACGGGATTAAAGCAGTGTTTGGCATCGAATTTCGCAATGAAGACCAGCTGCTTTATATCGGCATAGCGAAAAACAATGAGGGCATTCGCGAACTAACGAGCCACCTGAGCAACTATTCTTTTTCAAAAGAACCGATGCCGCCTCATGCGCCCAAATGGGAACATTGTTATGTCATCTATCGGGACCTTGATCGACCCATCGACTCCTACCTGGACCATGAGTATCTGGGAATAAAACCCGCTGAATTACACACGCTCTACAACGGACCCTTAAAAAAACATCACAACAAATTGGTCGTCTTTGCTCCGGTGACCTTTCTAGATGAGGATGGATGGAAAGTCCACAAATTGCTTCGCTGCATAGACCGCAATACGATTATTGGCAAGCTGGATCCGCATTCCTGTGCGCCTAAAGACGAGGTCTTTTATACCCCTGAAGCTCTGGAACAAGCCTTTGAACCTTATCCTATTATTTTAGAAAACACGCATCGATTATTGGCGGATTGCCATACCGATATGCCTTCCCACGATGATAATAACCGCAGGACCTTTACCGGACAAAAAGAGAGTGATTATAAACTCCTTTCCAAACTGGCTTTCCAGGGTTGCCGGAGGCGATATGGGGATCATAACGAGAAGGCCAAAGAACGCGTAAAACGTGAATTGCAAGTGATTTATAGGATGCATTTTTCAGCTTACTTTTTAATTACCTGGGATATCGTCCGCTACGGTCAGAGTGCGGGATATTATCATGTCGGACGTGGTAGTGGAGCTAATAGTATAGTCGCTTTTTGCCTGTATATTACGGACGTCGATCCCCTGGAACTGGATCTCTATTTCGAACGGTTCATCAATCCACACAGGACCTCACCACCGGATTTTGATATTGATTTTTCATGGAGTGACCGGGATGATGTGACCGAATACATTTTCGAACGCTATGGTCGGGATTATACCGCATTACTCGCCACATACAATACCTTCAAGGGCAAATCCATTGTTCGCGAACTGGGTAAAGTATTCGGTCTCCCAAAAGCAGATATCGACATCATCGTAGATCAGGCATTAGCTACCGAAAAACACCACCCCTATGCAAAACACATCTTCCATTATGGCAAAAAAATGGAAGGCTTCCCGAATTACTTGTCTATCCATGCCGGCGGGGTCATCATTTCGGAACGACCGCTGAACTACCACACCGCCTTGTTGCAGATGCCCAAGGGATTTCCGGTCACCCATTTTGACATGTATGGAGCGGAAGATCTTCACTTTCATAAATACGATATTCTCAGCCAACGGGGTCTCGGACACATCAAAGACGCTGTTGATCTGGTCCGACGCAATCAGGGTAAGAGTGTCGAAATTCACAACATCGCGTCGATCAAGGAAAATGCGAAGGTCAAGGCACAACTTTTTTCAGGAAACTGTATCGGATGTTTTTATATAGAATCTCCGGCTATGCGCGGTCTCTTGACCAAGCTTCATTGTGATAATTATGTTCACTTAGTAGCTGCCAGTTCCATCATTCGACCCGGTGTCGCTAAATCGGGCATGATGCGCGAATACATAGAACGATTTCACGCTCCTGATAAAGTCAAGTATCTGCATCCTGTATTCAAGGACAACCTTCAGGAGACATTTGGTGTGATGGTCTATCAAGAGGATGTGATGAAAATCGTCCACCATTTTGCAGGATTGGATCTCGATGAATCTGATGTTTTGCGCCGCATCATGACCGGCAAAAAGAAATCCTCCGACACCTTTCGCAATCTCATGGAGAAGTATTTTCGGAATTGTAAGGAACGTGGTTATTCCGACGAACTAACGCACGAGGTTTGGCGCCAAATCGAGAGTTTTAGCGGTTATTCTTTCTGTAAAGCACACTCCGCATCTTATGCTGTAGAATCGTTTCAAAGCTTGTATTTGAAATCCCATTATCCACTCGAATTTATGGTGGCGGTGATCAATAATTTTGGTGGATTCTATAATACCGAACTCTATGTCCACGAGGCGCGAATGCAAGGAGCGCACATCGAAGCACCATGTATCAATAATAGCAACTATTTGACTGATCTCCAAGGTCATAACATCTGGATTGGATTCATTCACATCCAATCTCTCGAACAAGACCTCGGCAGACGAATCGTCCGAGAACGCGAACAACACGGTCTTTATACCGGCTTAGATGATTTCACTCAAAGGATCAAAATAGGCCGTGAACAACTGCACTTACTGGTCCGCATTGGTGCCTTTCGCTTTACGGGCAAGACCAAATGTGAACTCATGTGGGACAAGAATGTGGTACACGAACCCAGAACACACTGGTATGGTTCCAAACCCATGTTTGCTCATGAAGAAGACGTCTTTGTGCTCCCAACACTCGAAGAAGGTCGCTATGATCAGGCTTTTGACGAAATGGAGCTGTTAGGATTCCCCTTGTGTAGCCCCTTTGACTTATTGGCCCAACAACCGCAAGACCACAATCAGGCCAAAGACCTCCAGACCTCTATAGGACGCTCAGTAACGATGATAGGTTATTATGTCACCCGCAAACACGTCACCACGATTAAAGGCAGTCTGATGGCTTTCGGAACCTGGGTAGATTCCGCCGGCCACTTCTTTGACACCACACACTTTCCACCGAGTCTGGAACGAAGTCCTTTTCAGGGACGTGGATGCTATAAGATTGTAGGTAAGGTAACGGTTGATTTTGATTTTCCGAGTGTAGAGGTTTATAGTATGGTGAAGTTGCCTTTTATTAAGGATGAAAGGTATTAGGTAGGAAGGGTAATCGGGTAATCAGGTAATCAGGTAAGTGGATTTAAATAATAAATAAAAATGTATATGGAATATGTAAAAAGTTTTAGGGAAATGGAGGTCAAAGGGTATCCAAAAAAGTATTCATTTGAACAAACCCTATTTTTATGCATGAATTTATTTCAGACTTACAAGGGACTATCCGAAACGCTATTTACAAATTGAATGTTTTGATTTTTAGAATAAATTAGTTTATTGAGAAGATGGAGTTTGAGAAGTGGATAAAGAAATTATGAATAAAAGAGAAAACCCATCCCCGGCCCTTCCCTTGAAAAGGGAAGGGAGCTAGTTACATTAAAAATAAAAATTTAGTATTTTGATGAATATTTTCAAGTAAAAATATTAATACTATGAAACAAAATGATGCATTGTATTTTGCAAGAGAGCTTAGAAAAGATCAAACTACTTCAGAAATATTCCTTTGGAAATTGATTAGAAAAAAAAGATTACTTGGACTGCGTTTTCTAAGGCAATATCGAATTGAACATTCCAATATCATGAGCATAAAAAATTATTTTTTTGTTGATTTATATTGTCACGAACTAAAGTTGATTATTGAGGTGGATGGAGAAATTCACCTATTACAAAAAGAATATGATCAGGAAAGAGAAGACATATTAACCCAGATGGGATATAATGTATATAGAATTAAAAATGAGGAGATAAAATCTATTGATATTATGCAAACATTAGAAACTTATTGCAAAAAATTATTATTAGAAAAGAATAACGATACATTTTAAACTAGTCTTGAAAGTTCCATTAAATGAGTTTATGGTCAATTCTCAACTTAAAAATATCAGTATACACTCCCTTCCCTTTCCAAGGGAAGGGTCGGGGATGGGTTCCCGCATATTCACCAAATTCTCTCTCTTTGCAACATGATCCCACCCTCCATAATAAAATAACACTGAGCATTCAACTATTTCAAATCAATCAATTAATAGCATGATATTTTCCCAATGGTATTGTGTCATGCATTTGCAATATATGTTCAAATTCAGAGTGAATTCAATATCGATGATCGTTAATTCAATTCTTCCAAAGAAAAAATTAATTCAAACTAACCACAATAAAATTTAAAACTTAATTTCAGAATCCCTCTCAATTCTTTTTACAACTCTAATCAAATCATCTTTCAACCGGATTACCTTTCATCAAACCGTTCACCATTTAAACCGATCACCCTCCAAACCGATTACCATCCAAAACAGCTCACCTAAAAACTCACTCCCATATGTAACATCAACTCAGTTCTGACATTTCTATACTTACCATTCCATCTGAAAATTTGTTGGTCTGCATCCATTTCCAATCTCCTGCCTTCAAGGCGTACATAGGATTTATTGTAAGGTCTAAATTCAAGTCCGGCGGTAATTCCCCATACAGAATATCCCGTTAGATGCCCTTTAGTATCCATAATTTGAGCTGAAAGAATCGCGTTAGGATCATTAAAATATTCCAGTCTTCCGTATGCTCCAAACTTAGAATGAATAGCATAATACGCACTTGCAACACCAGTAAATAAATTTGCTCCACGTGATACATTGTTCAAATCAGCGTGTTGTTGGATTGCGTAATCAGCTCCTATTTGTAACTTAAGTTTTTTAAGTTGATAATTAAAATAAATATTCTGATAAAATCGGAGATGCGATATACTCATTGAATCTTTAACCGTATCATCACCAAGATAGTTTGTATAACCGACACTTCCTTTTTCATTCAATATATAATTGCATGCAAATCCTACGGATTTTTTTTCATTGAAATCTTCAAAACCATTATATGCATTCAACAGATAAATATTCAATGTCAACTTATTGGTAGGTGTATAATTCAATCGGACACCACTGACATGTGATGGTTCGTGCCAGGCATAAATAGATTCTGAACTACAAATATTTTCTCTCGGTAATAAACCTTCTGTTCCAATATATGATCTAAAAAATCCCGCATCCATCCATAATAATTTATGAAGTCGAATTCCAATATTCGCTTCCATGACTTGATTAAAAGTATTCGACCAAGTCGTTTTAGCATAATCACCAATATGAAAAACGAAAGTTCCCCGTATTTTTTTTATTTCATATTGCAAATTGATTTGAAGGGTATTCAATCCTATAGCATTGTTTCTTGGAGAAATTCCAGGAAACTGTTGATAGGTATTGTCGCCCACAGAATCTGTATAGTGAGCATAATAGATATCGCAATACAAACCAAGCCATTTTGGTAACATATCTTGTGTTGTATTATTATTATTTAATTGAGCTGCACTTAGTTCATTGATTTCAGGGTTTGATGATGTATCCATTTTTTGTTGATTCATCATATTCCAATCTAATCCAAAAGTAGGTAATAAGTTATGAGTAGGCTTTCCAAATTCTATAGGGATAATGAGTTCTTGAATGGCTTGATGAGGTATTGTAGTGTAAACTCTTAAATAGGAAGAATCGATTTTATCCGCATATTTTGGCAATGAAACAACTAGCGTTTTGCCCGTTTTTCTATATGGAAGAATAGTATTATTCCATAATATAAATAGCTCTTCTGACCGCGGGTCCACGGATATATAGAACCTTCGATCAACATACTTTTCAAGTATGATCTGAATTGAATCATTACTCACTGATGTATCTATTGGTTTCTTAATTTCATTACTATTTGCAAAAAACATAAGAGATATTGGATTATCCTTCGTATCGATGTCTACATAAAAAATACTTTTAGATGTCTCCAATGGCCTAACCCAAATATGTTTTGAAGAATCTTGTTTAACTTCCAATCCAATGGAAACATTTAATAAAAAAGGTTCTCTAATATAATTTGGCAATTGAATTTCTGTCCAACCCATTTTTAATAGTATCGGCTCATAAAATAAGCTAGTTGTATTGCCTTGTGAAATGACTTTATGATCAATGCAAATCATCATCATCAACAAGATCAAACATTTATTGAATGTACCCACACTATAATATTAAAAGTAAAAAATAACTGGGTGCTAATATAGTAATCTTTTATGAAATACTTCTATAGATTATTCTCATATGTATTACAATGATTTTCAATCAAATTTATACTTTTTACTTTGCAGAATGCTCAATTATTTTTCATCAATTATTCAACGATAAGATGATATTTGACTTTCTCGGTTATAAATTGCGATGATGAACAAAAATTATTTATTCTAATATGAGCTGCGAAATTTCAAATAAAATGAAAAAAGAAATGTGCTAGCCGTTTTTGATATGATATGAGATGAGGTAGAATAAATTTGAAAATCGCTATCAAAATAAAATCATATGAGATTTATTCTGCGAATAACTGATTTCTAATTTTGGAACATTAACAATACAACAAAAATTAAAAGATCCAACAAAAACTATAATTCAAAAACGGCATTAATGGGAATGATAAATAATACAAATAAATCCGCCAATGTAAATGAAATAGATACTCATGATCTGATTTAATATGCATTTAAAAAAATAATTATATCGTACAGGATCTCATTGCAACTGACTAGAGTCTCTTTGAAAAAATAATTATAGATTATAATTCAAAATTTTTAAAAAAAGTATAACTTTGATGTCATCACTAAAACAAGCTTTCAAAAATTGAATCTAAATTTAATCAGAGACTTCAAAAAATTTGCGCTGCTAAACTTAATTTGAAATATTCAATTGATTAAAATAAAAATAAATTTGTTGTTTGAATTCAGGAATCAACAAAACACAAAAAGTCAAAACATCAAAATATTGAAATAAAAAAACAACCGAATGAACAAATCGAACGATTCTACTCCAAGTCCATTTGCTCAAACCTTCTTCCACGGTACAAAGGCTGACCTTAAGATTGGAGATGCTATTGAAATTGGTATTAACTCGAATTATGGGCAACAGCATATTGCGAAATACATTTATCTCACTGCCACTCTGGATGCAGCCATTTGGGGCGCTGAATTAGCTTTAGGTGAAGGTCGTGAAAGAATATATTTAGTTGAGCCCAACGGTCCAATTGAAGATGATCCCAATTTGACCGACAAAAAATTCCCTGGTAATCCAACAAAATCCTACCGCTCAAAATATCCATTTAAGATAGTTGGAGAAGTTACTCTTTGGAAAGGTCACGCTCCGGAAAAAGTCAAAGCTATGCAAGAAGCATTAGCAAAACTTAAAGAACAAGGAATTGAGGCTATAGAGTACTAGCTCAATCTTAATCTCAAGTTGATAGGCTTCAGATCTAGTTTCCTTTTCAAGACTAAGCACAAGATTCCACGGAATATACTTGCTTGTATATTTTTCTTTTCCCGAATTATGACAATCGAGTCTTTCAGTAACGTCTTGTGTACTGCCGATATAATATTTATCTTGAACTTCAGAATAGAGTATGGACACATTGTATGACATATGTACTCATTATAGGGGTCATTCTTAAAGAAGTGGAGGAAGAGGGATGCCGACGCTTCGGTCGGCATGCAGACCACTCGGAGAGTGCGTCTGCATTCGAATTATTATTTATATTTTTCAATAAATTTTAAAAGCTTTTCTCTGTTAAGATTTTTTATCTTAATCTCAAGTTGATAGGCTTCAGATCTAGTTTCCTTTTCAAGACTAAGCACAAGATTCCACGAAATATACTTGCTTGTATATTTTTCTTTTCCCGAATTATGGCGAACGAGTCTTTCAGTAACGTCTTGTGTACTGCCGATATAATATTTATCTTGAACTTCAGAATAGAGTATGTACACATTGTATGACATATGTACTCATTATAGGGGTCATTCTTAAAGAAGCGGAGGAAGAGGGATGCCGACGCTTCGGTCGGCATGCAGACCACTCGGAGAGTGCGTCTGCATTCGAATTATTATTTATATTTTTCAATAAATTTTAAAAGCTTTTCTCTGTTAAGATTTTTTATCTTAATCTCAAGATGATAGGCTTCAGATCTAGTTTCCTTTTCAAGACTAAGCACAAGATTCCACGGAATATACTTGCTTGTATATTTTTCTTTTCCCGAATTATGGCGAACGAGTCTTTCAGTAACGTCTTGTGTACTGCCGATATAATATTTATCTTGAACTTCAGAATAGAGTATGTACACATTGTATGACATATGTACTCATTATAGGGGTCATTCTTAAAGAAGCGGAGGAAGAGGGATTCGAACCCCCGGACCTGTTACAGTCAACGGTTTTCAAGACCGCCGCGTTCGACCGCTCTGCCATTCCTCCGAGTGGGCGCAAAGATAGACAACCACAGCAATTTCTACAAAAAACTATTAAAATAATTATTATTGAATCAATTTAGTACTAAATGTACTCCTGTAGGAGGCAAAAATGCCTTGCCCACCAATGATATTAGTATAAGTTCGTATGGGTTCCAAAACAGGAAAACCCGATTGACTTGACGACAATTGTAGCGCTACAGACTTGTGAAACTTATAATATTCTTCAGAAACCGTCCTTAGTTCTATCTGTAATTCCTTAAATCGTTCCTTATTCCTACTAATCGGCCCTGTGGTTTTAACCAATAAATCCAAATTCATGTTGTTTTCCATTAAGAGGGCATCTGTTAATAGGAGGCCCGGTTCATGACTCAAGATCGTAACTCCCTTGAGGCTTCTGCTGTCAGCAGGTGTTATTTCTACATTAGAAAGGCCCTCAGACTTATATCCACCCTGTCCGTCATAATTCCAGTCTACTTTTTTAATAACCAAATGGTAATAATGAAATGTCTGTGTTTGATCCGGCCAATGCATTTGTAGTTTTACGCTTTGGACTGCATTATCAATAAAACTGGTCTCAGTATAATCAATACTACATGAAATCGAATCTTTTGGAATACCGACCTTAGAACTTAATTCTTGTCCTGAATTAAATATTACTTTAATTTCACTTTCGTCAGAAGTTGCATTCCAATTAGACAATTGATAAACAGGATTTAATTGATTTGGAAAATATTTAGGTTCAATGAGATATTCATTACTGCCGTTTGTAAAATAAATTTTGGCAGTATCCTTGAGTTGGTAATCAGCTTCCCCGACTGGCTGGCCAACTTTGGACACATAAAAAAGTATAGGTTTTGATGGAACTACATAAGCAGATACTTGATACAATACATTCTGATCGCCAATATCTATGTTATATGGACTCCTGCATTGCATACAAGTCAATAAAAAGACTACATAAAATAATTTGCTAAACCTCATAACATCGGGTATTCTTGTAAACGTATATTGAAATCGATATTTGTCCATTAGTTCCATTTGATACGATAACTTAATGAAGGTAGAAATGGCATCAGGCTAACCTGGTTAAATATATCCTGTGTTGGATTCTTAGGATCTGATGCCAATTCAATAAAAACAGGATTTCTTCGATTTAAAATATTATAAATTCCAAAACTGATTTCCTGAATGTTCTTTGTGTTGCGTATAGTATAATTTAAACCCAAATCCAATCTCATATAATTTGGTAAGCGCAATCCATTGATTTCATCATTGACAAATACTATGGTTTTAGTTGCATCTAAATCCCTAGATATGTACTCATATTTTCCAATAGGTAAACTGATCGGACTTCCGGAACTATATTCAAACAACGATGATATAACTAAATGTGGCATTACATTCCAATACAGACTTATATTAAGTTGATGTGGTCGGTCAAACAAATAATCAAACGTCTGCCCATTGTTGATTTCTGCAAAATGTCTGGTAGAATGAGATCTTGTATAATTTAATCGATACTTCAGGGATTCCATTTTACCTTCAACACTTGCTTCAAATCCCTTTGAATGTCCTTTACCCAATACAACCTGGTCTTGCCAGGTATTCAAACTTCCTAAATCAAAACTCGCCCCTTCTTTGATATGAATTAATCCTTTTAATGCCTTATCGTAGGCTTCAAAACGCCATTGATGTTTGAGAACGTTGAGATTCATAAATAGAGTAAAAGACTCCATATGTTGGGGCTTGAATTGTTGTGTTGAAGGAATCCATAAATCCGTTGGTAAACCAATAGAATTTGAATTCAACAGATGCAAAGATTGTATTTGTTGATCCCAAGCTCCTCCAATAACCACATTGTTCCACGCTTTAGATTGAATGGCAATTCTTGGAAAAATGGAGCCTTGATTGATGTGATCATAAGTAAATACTGCAGATCTAAATCCTGCTGTCAATTCCAATATTTTTCTAATCGTATATTGATCTTCAATATAAAAATTATATTCCTGATTTTTTTTACGATTAACGGTGCCAATGCTGTCATTTGGTTCAGGAATAAATTGAATTAAATCTGTATTTAAAAAATTCTTTTGGTTGTAACTATATATTGTTGGTTTAAAAATCTGGTCAGATAATTTTATTCCCATTATTATTCGATGATGCGTACTGAGTGAATAATCCAATCTCCATAATAATCCTTTTTCTAATATGTTTGAATAAAATGATCTACCCAGTAATGCTGAATCATTTCGAACATTAGACACTTGCGAAACATACGAATTATATTGTTCGGATGTACTTTGAAATTTACTACTATAAACAACCACATTTGAGAATAAATTCTTGGCTAGTTGTACATTATAACGAGCAGAAAGTAATTCGTTACGCCAGCTCAAATGATAAAATTTCTTGTAAGTCGTTGCTTCCTGATCTTGAATATCAAATAATAATTCTTCATCAGTGAATAAATCCTTCCCTTGATAATAACTTAAATAAAATCGCTGTTTATTCGAAATTTTTAAATTTATTTTTGCATTCAAATCATAAAAATAATAATTTGAATATCCTTCTTTTCCTTCTTTATCTTTAAAAAATTTAGTCGTTTCTTTAATAAATGGATCAAGGATGGTTCTTCGACCTGCTACTAATATCGAAAGTTTATTTTTAATAATTGGTCCTTCTATTAATGCGTTCGCATTAAGTAATCCAATGCTAATATCAGAAGACCATTGATTCAAATTACCATCCTTAGTATGAACATCTATAATACTAGATAACCTGCCATTATACGCTGCTGGAATATTTGATTTGAAAAAACGAATATTACGAATAGCATCTGCATTAAATATACTCATCAGCCCCAGACCGTGACTCGGATAATAGACCGGAACATCATCTAATAAAAAAAGATTCTGATCATAGCTTCCTCCTCTGCAATTCAATCCACCGAAACCATCGGCTCCACTGGTTATTCCTGGTTCCAACATTAAGCCTCTAACGATATCTTGTTGGCCTAGCACCTTGGGGTTATTTTTTAAATCTGTTAGATTAATGTCAGGATGTTCATTCAGATTATTTGCATGTGGGGTTTTCTGAGTTACTACTACTTCAGGAAGTGAAATAGCGGGCGACAAAAAAATATTTCTTGTTGTGTTTTGATTCTTTAATATGATTCTTTGTTTCCATTTGGCATAGCCTAAATAATAACATTCCAATTGCACTATTTCATTCGTAGTATTGATACTATAAAATCCATAATCATTAGTTTCAATATGCTTTCCAGATAATTGATCATAAACGATAGCACCAATTAAAAATTCACCAGTAATACTATCAGAAATTCGACCTGATAAATAATATTTAGGATTGCTTTCCTTTTTTCCTTTAATAACTATTTGTTGGTCTTCCAGAATTTTATACTTCAATTTAGTCGGAGCTAATAATTCTTCTAAGATTTCCTTGAAGGTACTCGATTGGTTTATCGGGGCTGCCTTAAATCCTGAAACCAAAGTATGGTCAAATGAAATATTAATTTGTGATACCTTACTGAGTTGAATTAATGTTTGATCGAGGGATTGAGCATCAGATTTAAAGTATATATTATGTGTAAATTGTTCTTGTGCAGAACAATAATAAAAAATGAACAAGAAGCAACATGTTGTGAATCGTTTCTTCAAAAAAGCTTGATTTTACAAGCGGTGAAGTTACAAATTTACTGGCATACACCATCTAGAATAATGGTATCCGTCTGACTAGGTATTACTTTAAGATTTAAACTTTCAGTTAGAATTTCTACTATTCTTTTGACATCTTGATTTTTGCTAAGATCCATAGGTGAAGTAAATCGAAGGCCTTCTAGACATGGTTGTTCTAGATGAATAGGCACTTTAAAATACTTACTTAGGTCGCTAACAACTGTTCCAAGCTTCGCATTCACATATTCCAATGAGTGGGTAAACCAAACCAAATCATTCATATTCGACTTGTGCTGAATGAGAATTTGGTTGGTAGTATTATTCAAGATTAATTTATCACCAGCACTTAATATATGGACTGCATCCTTCGATTTAGTCTGGAATGAAACACGACCTTCTTCAACCAAAACTTCAATTCCTGAAGGATTTGTGGTTTCTTTTACATTAAAACGCGTACCCAGTACTTTAATTTCTCCGGATTCGGTGCTAATAATAAAAGGCTTCTCTGGATTCTTAGCAATAGCGAAAAATGCTTCTCCCTTTAATGCTACACGTCTTTCCCTACCAGGGAAAGATTCAGGATAGCTCAGCGAAGACTTCTCATTCAATGTTATTTGAGAGTTATCTGCTAATGTCAATTTCTTTATAATAGCATCTGTTTGAACCAATTGGTCATGTGTAACAACATTATCTGACATTACATACCAAATGGCTACAGATCCAAAAATAAACAAAATGGATGCTGCAATTCTTAAAAATGGATTTGAGAAAAGGCTTACTTTTTTGGCTTCTTTAGGAACTTGGTCTACTGTAGCAATTTTAGATTTGAACAATAATAGGGCTTTATCCACATCAACATTCAAGTCAGAGCCAAAATTGGCAGATTGATCCCAAATACGTTTTTGTTGTTCATATATGGTTCTATTCCTTGAATCTGCATCCAACCATGCATTAAATACCTCCACTTCCTGGGAGTTTAGCGCTCCTGAAAGTCTTTTGTGTATGTAATTTAATGCATTCATAAATATGTTTTACAAATATAGGACAACATAATCTATCCAACCCCCTACAATATTACTCTTTTTTTATTTGATTTCTTAAATATTTAAGTGCTTTTGATATTTGATTTTCAACAGTTTTAATTGAAATTCCCAATTCTTTGGCAATCATAGCATAGGTCATCTCTTCAAATCGGCTCATTGAAAAGACAATTCTGCATTTCTCTGGTAAGTTTTCAATGGTTTTATACACCTGAGCAAGTTGGAGATCATAATCAGACTCCTCATCATATTCGTCTTGATTTATAAAATCTATTTCATTGACTGAATCCAGATCATTGAAGCTTAGTTTCTTTAATTTAATGAAGTTTAATGCCCGATTGTATGCTGCTCTGTTCAAATAAGAGCCAATGGACTGTTGAATTGCAATTTGATCTCTTTTGGACCAAAAATCCATGAATAGTTCTTGTGTTAAATCCTCGGCTATTTGCTGATCCATTAACATTCTATGAATTTTAATAACTATGGACTTATAATATTTATGAAACAATTGATTGATTCCCTCTTCCTTACCATCCTTAATTAAGTTAAAAATGTGCTCATCAGAGAGTAATTCCACAGATAGTAAATATTAAAATGAAAAGATGTCACAAATTTGCATAATTTTATGGAAAATATATATAAAAATTTAAAATATGAAAAAATTATTGTGTTTAAGCTTGTTTATGAGCACATTATTCTTCTTTTCTTGCAAACAAAACAGCCCTTCTCAAAAAACCAATGATCCATCTCATAGTGAGGTAGTCATGACCCCTTTCGCACCTTCACATGAATTTCCCGATGTTAGTTTAAGTTCAATGACCTATCTGAATGGAACATTCGAATTTGGGATTAGTGGTAATTATCAATTGGGAATGCAAACGCCTGACGCACCGCAAAAGATGTGCGCGAATTCAGATAAAGGTCAACATATTCACCTTATCGTCGATAATAAACCTTATGAGGCAAAATACACGCCTTCATTTGACTTTCCAATCGACAGTGGGGAGCATTATATACTAGCTTTTCTTTCCAGATCTTACCATGAAAGTATTAAAACCAAAGCAGCAAGTGCATTGGTATTGGCTAATATTGCCCAGAATACGTTTACCAAGGTGAGTCCTGTTACCCAACCCATGATCTTTTACAGCCGTCCAAAAGGAATTTATATAGGTGCTGACACTAAAAAAATCATGTTGGATTTTTATTTAGCGAATTGTACCCTTGGACCAAATTATAAGGTAAAAGCTGATATTAACGGAAAAGAATTTACGATCGATACGTGGCAACCTTACTATTTAGAAGGGCTTCCAATGGGTGAAAACACCATTAAACTGAGTCTAATCGACTCTTTAGGTGCTTTGGTGAATGTTCCTCTAAATCCTGTCGAACGAAAATTTACACTTCAATCCGAACCACAACAACAATAAAATTATTTTTTATATATTTGCGCTCCCATTCGGCATACTTCATGCCGATTAGTGGGTAACATGGTGGTTGTAGCTCAGTTGGTTAGAGCATCGGTTTGTGGTACCGAGGGTCGCCGGTTCGAGCCCGGTCTACCACCCTTAAAGAGGTCTTGGATAATTGTTCAAGGCCTCTTTGTTTTTTTAGTATATTTTGAAATTTATCAATTGTCTACTTTATTCTGATACAAGTAGCTTCAGAATTCTTTGTCTTATTCACAAATTTATAATCATCCTTTGGGCAAATTCGCAATTTAAACTCCAGAAAAAATATATAATAATAAGTAGCCATAGAAATTTGAGCCGGCCTTAAGGGATAAGCCGTGAAAAAATGATGGAATGAAACCGTTAAAAATTCAAAACTGTATGAGCTCAAAACTATGCAAATTAAGAAAACTGGAAAGCGATCTGAGCAAGTGTGAATCCATGCAAAAGATAAAAGGTCAATGGCGAGTTTTTTGAATTTAGGTTTTATGAAATCATTTTAGGCTTAGACCTTACAGCCCTGCCTGCGTGGCTAGTCAGGCAGGCTAGAATTTTTGGTTCTTTTTTTTCATGAAAAAAGAACAAAAAGTTGTTATTTAAAATGAAAAATAATATTTAAAAGAATGTCAAATAACTAAAATAACTTTTCAGCGGCCTGTCAATTTTGGTCAGGGCAAGGAGATATGATATTGCAGATTATCTATTCTTGTTAATTTAATATCACTTTTTGATAATTTGTACTGCCGAATTCATCAACCGTAACGATAAAATAAATACCCTGTACCCATAGGTCTATTGGGATCACATAAGTACTTAATTCCTTTTTCGAATCATATAATATGTGCCCTTGTACGTTCACAATTTGAACTTGAGTCATAACTCCAGAATGACATGAAATGATAAGTTCTTCTTTATTCTGCTGTACCCGAATTTTATTTGTTTGATGTTTTAAATCCTCATTATTTACGGGACTTATGACCACTGGAACTGCAATACGATCACTGGTACAAATTTCATCAAGAGGCCTAATGACCCAATCAAAAAATGCATAATAATAGGCATCACTCACACTGGAAGTTAGAATACGGCATTTATCCTGAATAAAAAAAGGATAGTAAAAACCAATGTTGCTTCGCTCCAATCTTGGACTAGAGGTTCCTAATGCTGTTTTATTGTTGTCCTCATTGGTTGAAATACTATACAATCCTTTAGATTGTGGTACACTAAATCCTAAAAAGATTTGATTCTTTCCTATAACTAAATCATGTGTGGATGATAATAATACTTTCTTATTTCCATCTCTCAATTCTATAATTCTTATTCCTGCGCGATCCGTAAAAACGGTAACAGAATCTAAAATAAAATCTTGATAAGCATTAAAGAACATTTCAGGATTTAAAAAAGAAGCATGATAGGCTCCTGACTCAAATACAGGCTTTGACATTCCTCCATGAATGCCCTGGTATTGGGTACTTGTAAAACCTTCAACCCAATATTGCCGCGAAGCTTTTAATTCCGGACTTTCAAAATTTTTACCTACAAATAGGGGTGTATGGTCCGATTCATTTTCATACCAATTCAGCTCCTCCCGATCTCCTTTTAATAGTGCTTTTCCCGGACCAAATAAGGTATCGACTTGAACCTTAGGAGTCGCTAATGGATCTATTTTAGTCAGATGAAGTGTATCGGTATTGAATTCCTGACAAAGTCCCTGAACGGTGGCAAAATATATTCCGGACTGATCTATTTTTTGAACGGTATTCGTATCGCCATTCCACCACTTAATATGCTTGTATCCTACGACACTTAAGGGCAAATAAACACCATCACAAATTAATTTTTCATATTGATAATTAAGTCTAGGAGTCTCAATGGGATCTATGATTAATCCAATAGGTTTAGATTGAACCAGGCAATGATTGGAATCTCTTGCTTGATAAAAATAAATGCCGGGTTGTTTAATGTTTATTGCTTCTTTGGTCTCTTTCGTATTCCATACCCACTGAGTTAATCCGGAAGAACATTGGAGCTTACTTTCTTCCCCTTTGCATTTAACAATATCAAAGTTTGGATTGATTTCTGTCTGAGATGTGCAACATCCATTTTCTTCAATTAAATAGGGTCGATCTGCTACTAAATGATAATACACATCTTTAATTCCGCTTGGCCAAATAACCAGCAAACTATCAATGTTCGTATGATCTTTGAGTCCTAGATACATATTCAAGCTATTTTGAATTCCAAAGGATTCGCCGCCTTGTAATTCCCGAACGAACTTCTGCCCACCCAGATAATAATAGACCATACAACCAATCCCGTTTAAATTGGATATGGTACCTTTGAAACTCAAACTTACCCAATGGTTCTGACCTCCCGGGTGCAACCAAAGTTGGTCTTTTTGATTGGTGGGGTAATTCAATAAATCAGCGTATGAGGCATAAATATCGAGATAACCATCCTTGTTTATATCACCTACTGCAAAGGAAGAAAATGGTTTGGCGCCGAAATTCGTATAGGTTTTAGTGAAATGCCCTAAGCCGTCATTCAGCCATAATTCTACCTGTGTCCCTGCAATCAATAAATCTAAATCACTATCGTTGTCCCAATCTTTTAAAGCTCCTTCCAATGGTGTACCCTGATAATTCAGACCTGATGAAACGGTGACATCATCAAATAATCCGTTTGATTTTTGGATATAAATTTTATTCGGAGAATAGTGATTTAAAACAATCAAATCCAGAGTGCCATCTCCATTTATATCTCCATTTAAACTTGTCCAACTTTGATCATTGCAAGCTATTCCATAGGCTTCACCCTGTTCTGTAAAAACACCATGATCGTTGCGATAGTATAAATTAATCCTTCTTTTGTCTGATGGATTATCTACACCGGCTCTACACTTAGAAATATAAAGATCGCCATCACCGTCCTGATCAAAGTCAGACCAAAGTATTCCATAATTACCTGCCTCCATACTTGATGGCGTTAAACCTAACTGAATCAAATTGGTATCCAATTCCAAAATCCCTTTTCGATTGATGTATACTTTTGATTTTGCATTATCATCACAAATGGTATAGTCCATCCACCCATCTCTATTGATATCATAAACAGTGGCGGATTGTGAAAAAAACAAGGATTGATCCAGACCCACTTTCTGAAATCCTTGCTGGTATTGGTAATAAACCTTTATGCCATCGTTACTCCCACCAAGTATGATATCCTGATAACCATTGCGGTCTAAATCAGCAATATTAACAGACCAGAGTACTGAATTGGATTCGGCATTTAGGTTATTCCAAAAATAGTGTCCTTGTCCGGAGTTTAATCCTATCCATAAGCGTTTTCCCTGGTCTAATACGATCAGATCATCCGTGTAATCCCCATTGATATCTGTTATAGAAATGGGTATTCCGGAAAAAAAAGTTTTTTGAAATATGGCTTCCTTAAATTCAAATTGACTAAACCCGGATACACCGACACTAATGAAAAAAATACTTACAAAAAATTTTATTTGAAATATAGTGTTGTTCTTCATATACATGATATAGTAATAATTTACAAATATAATTTATTTTAATATATTCGCCTTCTCAATGAGGCATTTAAATCAATTATTAGAAAAAATCTGGATTTTCGCCCGCTATTATTGGCGTGCTGAAACGATTTACCGAATTCACAGTCCCTATATTTATGATTTAATCCAATCCGTTTTTGATCAGGATAGCAGTTACTATGATTTTAGAACCATACACCAGGCTTATCACCAGACGATTACTTCAAATGATGTGATCCCATCCAATCCGTTTGGTGAGGAGCGACAACAAACAGGACAAAATTTAGGAAAGTTTGCTAAAAATGCCTTATCACCCCTACCCAGACTTTTTGAATTGTATCGGCTCGTCTATTACATAAAGCCTAAACGCATGCTGGAATTGGGTTCATGCCTAGGGGTCAGTACTTTAACGATGGGAATTGTAGATCGCAAGGCTTCTTTAACCGGAGTGGAAGGCAACCCATATTTTGCAAAAAACACATTACAATTATTACAAAGTCATAAACTGAAATACGCTACTATAAAACATGCTAGATTCAATGAATTCTTAGAAGATCACAAAAATGAGCGGTATGATTTCATATTCTTGGATGGTGATCATTCATTTGAATCAACCTGTCTATATGTCCAACAACTTTTAAAATTATTAAACCCCAAGGGTATCATTCTCATGGATGATATCCATTGGTCCAAGGACATGTATCGGGCATGGAATTTAGTTAAAAATTATTCTGGAGTTCGGTCCAGTCTAGAACTGATCAGATGGGGTATATTGTTTACTGATGAATCCTTGACCCCGGGGCCATTGACTTATATCCCTTATCCTTACAAATTTTGGCAAATAGGGTTGTTTAAATAACGAAAGCAGGTAATGCATTTTTTGGATTTAACATTTACAATCTTTTAGTTCAATCCAAGACAATATAACTAAGATTCAAACAGGATATATGTTTATTTTTATAATCCCATTTTATGCATTAGGGTTTCGTTATGAAAGGCAAAAGACCAATAAAGACAAGCGCTCCCGCAAGATTTTTTGACAAGCCATAGCCATCTCTATGGTGAAGGAGAAAAATCGAGGAAGTGATTGTATTTGAAGGTATTTTGACTTGGAATAGAAAGTCTAATGCATAAATTGGGATAAATGCTTAAGCTAAAGTCTAATCTTTTATTTACCTTCGCCCCTTACCAATCTCGCTCACATCATGCCTGTAGATGTAATACTCGGCCTCCAATGGGGGGATGAAGGAAAAGGAAAAATCGTAGATTATTTAGCTGATCAATATCAAGTAGTTTGTAGATTTCAGGGCGGGCCTAATGCTGGTCACACCCTTTACGTCGATGGGGTTAAGTATGTCCTACATACCATTCCTTCCGGTATATTCAGAAAAAATACCTTAAATGTCATCGGCAACGGTGTTGTTTTAGATCCTATAACCTTAGCCAAAGAAATCGATCAAATTCATGCTCAGGTTCCTGATTTGAAAGAACGATTGTTGGTCTCTTTGAAGACTCATTTAATATTACCCAGCCATAGATGGATAGATCTCGCTTCTGAAGCATCCAAAGGTAAAGAAAAAATTGGATCTACACTGAGGGGCATTGGACCTTGTTATATGGATAAAACAGGTCGGAATGGGCTTCGCGTAGGTGATATCCATCTTGCAGGTTTTGAAACCAAGTATCAACAATTAAAAGAAAAACATCTACAATTTATCCGACAATATCCGGCCGTAGAATTTGAAATAGAATCCTTGGAAAAACAATGGCTTGAAAGTATTGAAAAACTAAGATCCCTAAAAACCATCAATGCAGAATATTGGCTGGGCGATTTATTACAAAAAAATGTATCCATTCTTGCTGAAGGTGCTCAAGGGACCATGCTGGACGTAGATTTTGGAACTTATCCATTCGTTACTTCATCGAATACAATTACTGCGGGTGTAAGCACCGGATTAGGAGTTCCACCCAATTCCATTCGTAAAGTTATAGGTATAGCTAAGGCTTATTGTACGAGAGTTGGATCTGGACCGTTTCCTTCTGAATTGGATAATGAGATCGGAGAACGCTTACGTAAAGAAGGCGGTGAATTTGGAGCTACAACAGGTCGTGCGCGACGATGCGGATGGCTTGATTTAGTTCAATTAAAATACAGCATGATGGTCAATGGAGTGACGGATTTATGTCTAACCAAAATCGATGTACTCAATAACTTCGACCAAATATCTGTCTCCAATGGCTATCAATTAAAAGATGGAACTCATACAATTGAAGTACCTTTCGATATGAGAATGATTGACCGGGTAGATACCTTAGACTTCAAAGGATGGAATCAATCCTTAGCATCATTCCAACATTTTGATCAGTTGCCCACAGCCATTAAAACCTATTTAGCACATATAGAATCAGTCTGCCCGGCTCCAATTAGTTTTTTATCAACGGGCCCTGGGCGAGATGAATTATTGGTGAGATAAACATCGTCTTGTTTTTTTGTTATAAGCCTTTTTGGACTATTCCAAAGGATTCATTATTGATGTAGCTCCATACTTTTTGTTAATTCATCTGAGTTGGGTGTGTGTTTTGAATTATTTCCATTAAATATTATGTCATTTTAAGATTCAAGAAATTGTATGGACTTTTATTTGGTTCAACGTTTCTCATATTGTTACCTATTATTAATGATGGACAAGACAAACAGTATTAACAAATTGAAACTTTGTGGTTCTAAACCCGCCCGAACGAAAAGCCCGAAAACATTACCACCAATACTACTAAAACCGAGACAAATGCTTTTACTAGAAAATATAGTGCTTTAAGATGCACCTTTTATTGTAATTACATAATAAAAACCAAGACATATACAACATAGTGCGATTTACTGCTCTTTTTGTTGAAGTTTTTAAAATTAGTATTATATTTGCATGAAATAATGCTATATAATGCACTTTACAGAATTAATAAAAACTATAAAAGAACGCAGGGAAGCTCTACAAGTAACACAGGAAAGATTAGCAGAACTATCAGGTGTTGGTTTGAGAACTCTAAAACAGTTTGAAAGCAGAAAAGGAAATCCTACGCTGTCAACATTGCAAAAGATATCTGATGTGTTGGGTATGGAGGTTTGCCTAAAAATTAAAAATGTAACGCCTACTAAATGAGAAAAGCCAAAGTATTATACAAGAATGAAGAAGCGGGTATCTTAACCCAACACGATGATGGTTCGTTTTCATTTCGTTATCACGATGACTGGGTAGGCAATAATAGTAAGCAAAGCATCAGTCTAACTTTACCTAAAACCGAAAAAGAATTTCATTCTAAATACCTATTTCCATTTTTTTTCAACATGCTTCCTGAAGGATCTAATAAGCAAGTGGTATGCAAACTAAATAGAATCGACCGAGAGGACTATTTCGGATTGCTCATGACTACTGCAAAAAATGACAGCATAGGTGCGGTTAGAATTATTAAACTAGAATATTAATGAGTTTACCAGAAATTAAATATTGTCCCGGTACATTATCAGAAGGTTTTAATACGTATAGCAGAACCGCTTTGAATAGAGTTTTCCAGGGCAAAAAGGTGCATCATGTTTTGCCTTACGATTCTCCAGCATCCAATCCAGAAACCGATCAGATGTTTGAAGAGAATCGAAACCGCATGTCGATATCAGGTGTACAAGAAAAATATTCTGTATTGCTTGACAAAAACAAGCTAAGGCTTATTAATGAAAATGAACAAGGTACTTATATTCTGAAACCAATTCCAGGCGCAGGTAAAAAGCCAGATCAAATGCCCGCCAATGAGCATTTAACCATGCAAATTGCCCGTCAGGTTTATGGAATAGAGACCGCAGAAAATGCATTGATATTTTTTAAAGATGGTACACCTGCCTACATCACCAAAAGATTTGATGTAAAAGAAGACGGCTTAAAATTGGCTCAAGATGACTTTGCTTCCTTAGCAAAAAGAACCCCACAAACCCATGGAGAACACTACAAGTATCTCGGGAATTATTTAGATCTATTTGAATTAATGCAACAATATTTAACAACCTACAAGTTAGACGCACCAAAACTTTTAAAAATACTTGTCTTTAATTATCTTTTTTCAAATGGAGATGCACACTTTAAAAATTTCTCGATATTAGAAACACCTTTTGGAGACTATCGACTAAGCCCAGCTTATGACTTGCTAAATAGCCGTATCCATGTAGAAGATAAAGACTTTGCATTAGATGATGGTCTATTGCCTAGAAATCTAGCCCAAGGCAAAATCGGTTTGCAATTCGCCAAACTAGCGAAGAAAGCTGAAATCAGTGAAAAGACTTTTCAGGATATTATGTTGTTGATGATTTCCAAATCAGATTTAGTTGAAAAAATGGTTGCTGCTTCTTTTCTAAATGATACCACTAAAAGAAATTATTTCCAATCGTTTCAGGGCCGTTTAAAACAACTGACTAAAGTATGAGATATGATTCTTAAAAAGAATATGGAATTTGTTCATTAATACCAACAAGTACTAGTGGTAACAATACCTTCCCAAAAGGCGGGGTTTCTTGTTTCAAAGAAAGGTTGAGGCTTATTAAACATTAGTTTTTCAATTCGAGTTTTGTAATAAAAGTCCCAACCTTTGGGTAACCGCAAAATGTCAGGTTGTGAAATAACTCCCCACTAAGCTTAATATATTCGGATACCTAGCTTAGAAAATTTTTAATATTGCATTGTAACCTCATTGGATTTAGGTATTTTCACACTCTGACATTGACGGGAATGATTTAATAGTTCTTAATTTTAATAATGAAAGAGGAAAACAATAAAGAATATATTCCCAATACAATCGAAATTGAAGAACGAATGTTTAATATTTTTGCTTCAATAATTATTTTAACATTAAGTATTATTGGGTTATATAATAACAGTTTTCCAATCATTATTCCAGGAAGAAGAGGACGTGGTATTAATTTAATGTTACATTCAGAACCCTTATGGATATTTTGCATTGTCCTTCTATGTGCAATTCTTTTTCTATTATCTACTGTTGCTGATCATATGGACAAACGAGACAATGAAAGAAAGTATGCTCAATTTGCCAATCTCATGAAAAAACTTATGTGGTTATTTTTAGTTATTTCTCTGCTAGCCGAGTGGTTTATATTCAAGAAAAGTACACCATTATGGTAGCAATAAACTGCCAACTACAAAAGCATAGACTCTACAACACCAGGCATCAGAAATCATTTTCTTGTAATTTTTTCTAGTATTAAAAAATTAATTTCATACTTTTGGCTGCTAAGGTTTGACGATGCAGCATCTATGCCAAATCCATTATTGGTCATTTTATAAACGACAACAAGGCACAAATGGAAATACCAAAATTTGATGAGACTTTTATTCCAATTCTTGAAATTCTTAAAGACGATAAAGTTTTAAAGTCCCGAGAACTTTTAGAGGAAGTAAAAACAAGGTTTTATTCTGACTTATCTGAAGAACAATTAAAACAAGAAACAAAGTCAGGTGACTTGCTTATTGACAATAGAATAGCATGGGGAAAATCGTATTTAAAAAAAGGAGGTTATATAATATTTCCGCAACGTGGATTTGTTCAAATTACTGAGAAAGGCAAAAACCACTCCGCAACATTAACAGTAAGAGACTTAGAAAATGAAAGTTCATTGTTCGACTTTTACAAACAAGAAAAAGTCTCTGTGACAGTTGACATTAAAACTCAAGCTGAGATTTCATCTCCACAAGATCTTATAGACGAAGGTTTCAATCGAATTGATAGCGATGTAAAAGCGGACCTTCTTCAAAAATTAAAGAGCATTGATCCATACTTTTTTGAGAAGGTAGTTTTGCGACTATTGAAGAAAATGGGTTATGGAGAATTCATTGAGACTTCAAAATCAAATGACGGTGGAATTGATGGAATCATAAATGAGGATAAGCTCGGGCTTGATAAAATTTATATCCAAGCAAAACGATTCAATGAAGGTAAGGTAAGAGAAAAAGACATTCGAAATTTTATTGGAGCAATGAGTGGTGACACAAATAAAGGAGTGTTTGTAACAACATCAGAATTTGATGAAAAGTCACTTGATAAAGCTCGTTCTGCTCACCACAAAATTATATGCATTGACGGACAGAAATTAGTAACATTAATGCATGAATTTAACGTTGGCATTCAAGTAAAGACAACATATGAGATTAAACAAATTGACGAGGACTTTTTTGATGAACAGTAAAGATAAAAAAACCGCTAAGAAACATTATAAATAAAGAGGAATTACGTGTTTGTTGAAACATTTGGAATCCTTATTTACATTTGTGCTGGCAGACAGTTGAGTAGCAATTTAATCCCGCACTTGTTATTGCGACAGCCGTTGTTGTGATATTTATAAATAATAATGATTATGGGATTTGTACCGATTTCAATTGACAATTATATTAAAAAGCATTTGGAAAGTAGTCAAACTGAGAATAAAAACGATATGCGGAAAAAACTTAAAACTGCACTGACAGATTAAGTAAAGGAGTTAAATGCACTTGCGGAAATTATACTAAACCTATAGTTGCATAAAAAACAATTAAAAATATACAAAATGACAAATTTCGATTGGACAACATTTACGAGAAGAATAGCAATCAAGGCAAAACTGGCTGATATTTATAATGCCTGGACCAAAGCATCAGAAATTGAAAAATGGTTTCTAAGTAAGGCAGTTTATTTTGACCCTAAACTAAACCAACTAGATAATGACAAATCAATTGAAAAAGGATGTTCTTACGAATGGAATTGGTATTTATATGATACAACAGAACGTGGAACAATAATGGATGCAAACGGAAAAGATTTTATACAATTTACTTTTGCCGGTGATTGCTTAGTAGACGTTAAACTTACAATTCAACATGATTATGTAATAGTAGAACTAACACAAAAAAATATTCCAACTGACGACCAATCAAAACAAGGAATTCGACTTGGATGTGACTCAGGTTGGTCATTTTTTTTAGTAAACTTAAAATCAGTTTATGAAGGTGGACTTGACTTAAGAAATAAGGATAATCGTATTACAGGAATGTTGAATAATTGAATCGATATATATGCCAGTAGCTAACATTCATCCACATATACAGCAGTCATCCAAAACAAAAGATTTGAAGTTCTAGAACTCTGAATATAAATAATATAATATGCTTCCAGATAGTCCAATGTCTATTTTAATGCATTAGGACAAGTTTTGATATGCCAAGAACATTAGTAAATTGAGAATAAAAACTGCTTCATTCAATCTCAAATTGTACATTCAATGAATGCAAAATATTAAATGGAAATATTATATTTTAAGCCTACTAACTTAAAAAATTTTATAATCAATATTTTTTAAAATAAATATTGAAAATTATAAAGTCAAGTAGTATTTTTAGGCTACTCATAGAATATTACTTTAAAAATAATACTCAATTGAAACTAAAATATGAAAGTCCTCCCTTCTGATACATTTTCATTTACCAGTTTACAAGACTTTCAGACGAGACTGGATATCAAAGATTTGTCCAATCAAAAAATAAAGAATTATCAACAAAAGTTGATCTATCCTTTCATTTATTAATATTCGAAGGAATCAGCTTTACTTTGTGTAAATTGTGCTTTTATGGAACGACTAGAATACTTCAAACTATTTCATAAGCTCGGTACTTCTGATTATGATCTATTGACCCAAAATCTGAAAGCTAAAACCTTTAAGAAAGGTGACTTTATAATGGTCCCAGGACAAACACAACGGGAACTATATTTTGTAAAAAGCGGTGTTCAAATGTCTTACTTTGACTCAGAAAACAAAACACATGTCATCGCTTTTACATACGCTCCAAATCTATGCGCCATTCCTGAATCTTTTTCATTTCAAATTCCTTCAAAATATTTTTTGACTTGCCTTACTGATAGCGAATTTGAATACATCACTTATGACGACCTTCAAAACCTGTTTGACCAATCGCAACAAATAGAGCGACTTTTCAGACGAATGACGGAAGCTGTTTTGGCAGGTATGATCAACCGACATATTGAACTTCACAGTATGACGATTGCAGAACGATACAAAACTTTTTGCCAGCGCAGTCCGTATTTACTTCAAATTATCCCACACAAATACATTGCGTCTTATTTAGGTATTGACCCAACTAATTTTAGCAAGCTTTTTAATAGCGTTAAGTTCTGATGTTGGTATTGACCAACATTTGTGTTCCAATCAATACCGAACTTTGCCATAGTTTTTCACAACAATCATTTTTAAGATGGCAAATCATTGGCTTGACAAATCAGAGTACCCGTTTACATCAAACTATTTTAATATCAACGGACAAAAGTTGCACTATATTGATGAAGGAAAAGGCGAATCTATTTTGTTTGTTCACGGAACGCCTTCTTGGAGTTTTGATTATCGCAACATTATTAAAAAACTGAAAATAAATTATAGATGTTTTGCTATTGACCACATTGGATTTGGACTTTCAGACAAACCAGAACATTACGATTACACAACACAAAACCATAGCAAAACATTAGAAAAATTTGTACTTGAAAAACAGTTGGACAACATTACGCTTGTTGTACACGATTTTGGTGGTCCAATAGGATTAAACTTTGCTATGCAATACCCCGCAAAAATAAAACGTTTCGTTATTCTCAACACATGGTTGTGGAGCAGTAAAAATGATCCTGACTTTATTAAGTTAAGCAGGATTTTAAAAAGTCCCTTGCTACCTTTTTTATATCGCTATCTTAACTTTTCACCTAAGTTTATTTTACCTAAATCGTTTGGCTACAACAAACTTCCGAAACATTTATTAAATCAATACACCAAGCCATTTGCCAACAAATCCCAACGAAATGGGGCATTGGCATTTGCCAAATCCTTGCTTAACGATCAGGATTGGTTTGATGATCTTTGGAACAAACGTCAATCCATTTCAGCCAAGCCTACATTGTTTGTTTGGGGAATGAAAGACGCAATTATCAAGCCCCAAAACCTTGAAAAATTTCAAAGCGCTTTTACCAATTCAGAGACATTAAAGTTGGAAACAAGCGGTCATTTTCCACAAGAAGAACAACCCGAAAAAGTAATAAGTGCTATACTTGACTTTCTAAACGAACACTAAAACCGTAACTAAAATTCAGTTAATATACAAACGCCTACTTAAATAAAGATATGAAGATCAAAAACTCTGATTAAAGTTTAACAAAATAGTTTATTGTACAAACAGATCAACTAATGCGGACGATAACTAAGAATGCCAAATTAAGAGTACCAATAATTTTAAAATTAATTAAGAGATGTGATTATAATGTAATAACTTTATTTCATTAAATCTAAAAATGGAAGCAAAAGTTATACAAATTGGCAATTCTAAAGGACTTCGTTTAAGCAAAGTCATTTTTGAAAAATATGAAATAGGGGAGCTTGTAAACTTAAGATTGGAAGACCATTGTATTATCATTGAACCTATAAAAAAACCCAGATATAATTGGACCAAATCTTTCAAAGAAATGCGAAAAAATGGAGATGATGAACTGTTGATGAATGATTTTTTTGAAGAAGAGTCAACTTGGGAATGCAAACCAACCAACACAAAATAGTAATTGTTAACCTTGATCCTACCATTGGGAGTAGGATAAAAAAACCAAGCCCATATGTGGTCCTCTCACCTAATGAGATGAACCATTATCTACGAACAATAATCTTAAAAAAATTTTGCTTACACAAAGTGTTCCGAATAAAAAAATAGATTCATACCTTGATTCATCATCTCCTTAATTTTCTCTAATTCTCTTCCGTTCTACTATACTCCTGATTGTACAAATCAATAAGTAAGACCAGTAATGAAATGAGAATGGGTCCAAAAATAAGACCTATAAAGCCAAACAGTTTAAGTCCTACAATAACTCCAAATATAGTAATCAATGGATGGGTATCACCAATTTTTTTTAGCAACCAAAATCTAAAAATATTATCAACTGATCCAACAATTATAAATCCATACAATAATAAAAAAACACCCCATGGCACATGTCCATTATATATTAAAACGAAAGCAAGTGGGATATATACTAACATGGCACCAAGAAATGGAACAAAAGAAACAAGAAAAGTCACAACAAACCAAAGAAAAGGTTCATCCACGCCAGCGATCCAATACCCAAGCAAAGCAACTAAACTCTGAAATAAAGAAACTAGTGGAACCCCGATGGCATTACTAAAAACCAGGGCCTGGAGGTTTTTTCTGAAATATTTGGTATTCGTATCATTTAGTGGGAGAAAGGACAATAGCTTGCGTTCCATATTCTTACCGTTAGTTAATAAAAAGTATAATATGAAATATAAAATAACCACCAGACCCAGACTATTTAATGTAGCACTTAGAATCATACGGCCTTCTTGAACCAGCCAATCGCTAACTGATCCAATATTATCCTGGGTCATAATTTCGACTCCATATCTAACTTCCAAATCATGTATAAATTTTTGCACATAGATGTATATATTTTGTGAATTTTGTAAATAAGGCAAAAATTGCTTACCAAGTATTTGTATCAAGGCATTCATTGGAAATAAAAACAAAATCATAGAAATGATCATCAACATGATAGCTGAAATTCCTTTAGGCCATTTCTTAGTTATGGTAAGATATGACATGGGTTTTCGTAGTAATATATAAAGTGTATAAGCACCTAAAAAGGAAGGAATAAATGTTTTTAAATTCCAGAATATGAGTATCACTAATGATAAAATAACCAGAATGAAAAAAATTTGGCGCGTTAGTGAATTTGAAATTTGGTTCATAGTAATTTGTTTATATCGCAAGGCATTAGGAATCGTAATATACTGCTTATTCTGTATTAAAGTCATTATTTTAACAGGTTGTAATGAATCAAAACTATATGTTTTCGCTCTGCATTCTGTTTTCTACTCTAATGGCTACTTCAATACTCAGCATATTCCCAAAGTTGTTAATTATTTCTTAAATTACGAATTGTTTCGTAGATGATATAAATAATACCTACTTTTGGCTTTGAACTTTTAGACAAGTTGCACATTCACTAATATTTAATACTATAGTCTACAATTTATGAAACTATTTTTCAATCTTATATCACTCTCCTTTGCATTATCTATCAGTGCTCAAAACACCTCAATTAAAGGCCTTTTGTTGGAAGAAGATGGATCAGCATTACCTTTTGCAAATACATTGCTGTTCCAATCGTCAGATAGTAGTTTGGCAAAAGCCAATTTAAGTACTGAAACCGGACAATTCAGTTTCAATGATATGCCTGAAGGAAATTACAATATTTTAGTCAGATACTTAGGCATGGAAGATTACACCATAGAAAACATTCAGGTCAAATCCAAAGCACCTATAGATCTTGGAGCCATAAAACTTAAATCATCAGGAATTCAACTCCATGAAGCTATCGTTAAAGCTGACAGAACTTTAATAGAAGTTAAGCCGGACCGTCTGGTTTTCAATGTTGAAGGAACCATAAATAGCGCTGGTTCAGATGCACTCACCTTGTTGCGCAAAGCACCCAGTGTCACTGTAGACAATAATGACAATATTACAGTCTTGGGACGCTCTGGAGCTTTAATCTATGTCGATGGTAAACGACTTCCGATTAACGGTGCTGATTTAACCAATTACCTTCAAAATCTACCCGCAGATCAAATCGATAGAATTGATATCATTACGAATCCGGGTTCCCGATATGAAGCAGAAGGCAATGCAGGAATTATAGATATTCGATTGAAAAGAAATAAAAATTTTGGAACGAATGGTTCTGTAAACACCTCATTAAGTCAAGGCAAATATGGAAGATACAATATAAGCACCACTGCAAATTATCGAAACACTAAATTCAATATTTTTGGCAATGCAGGATTGGGTCAGCAAAAAGGATTCAATACTTTAGATTTTATCAGTTATCAAAACGGATTGTATATAGAAGAACTCAACGAAACTTTATACAATGGTCGTTTTACAAATATCAGATTGGGCGGTGATTATTTTATAAATCCGCATCATACGATTGGCGTTTTAGTAACCAATGGATATCATAAAGGCGATCCTTTAGGTTTCAATCGTATTAAATTAGCGAATGATGTCATCCCTTATGTTTTTGATAGTATTTTAATAGCTCACACAGAGACTCACAATATTAGAAGACAAAATACTTATAATCTCAATTACAGGTATGTCGCTCAAAAAGGAAAAAGTCTCAATGTGGATTTAGATTTTGGGCGATTTAATAATGCGTCAGATCGAAATCAACCAAACCAATATTTCAATGCCGATCAAACCCAAGTTTTAAGTGAATCCGTCAACCAATTTAGTACACCAACAGATATTGATATTTATACTTTAAAATTAGATTATGATCAAGATTTGTGGACCGGCAAAATCAGTATTGGAAGCAAATTAAGTCGTGTTATTTCTGATAATACTTATTTAGTATACGATGAAATCAACCTTACTCCTGTAAGAAATGATAAACGCTCCAATCGATTTAAATATGAAGAAAATGTCTATGCCGGATATATCAATTATAATAGAAATTTAAATAGTAAGTGGCAGGTTTCCGGTGGACTTAGATTAGAACAAACAGATGCAACAGGAGATCTAAAAGCATTCTTACCCGAATTACAAGAACCTCCGGTTCAATTGAATTATTTGAGTTGGTTTCCAAGCGCAGGAATCAGTTGGCAATTATCCCCAAAACATAATTTTGCACTAAATTATGGACGTAGAATAAACCGACCTGACTATAATGTTTTAAATCCTTTTAATAACCAGTTAAGTCAATTGTCCTTCGAAAGAGGCAATCCATTTCTAAATCCGGAAATTGTCAATAACATAGAATTAGGATATACGCTTGCTTCAAGATATAATTTAAAATTTGGATATAGTTTAACCAATGATCAAATCACAAGACTTATTGGACCTGATACATCGGACCTAAGAGCGAGTTATATCAACTGGGAAAATTTAGCTACTCAAAAAATTTGGAGTGGCAATTTAAGTGCGCCCATAGATATCAATTCATTTTGGAACGCCTATATCAATTTAAGTTCAACGTATACAGATAATCAGGCGGACTATGGTGATGGTGCTACAGTAGATGTTCAGGCTTTTAATTATTCGATTTATGAACAAAATACATTTAATTTACCGAAAGGTATTAAAGTTGAATTATCAGGATATTATTCTGGTCCGGGTGTTTGGGGTGGTGTATTTGTTTTTGAACCAAGTTGGAGTATAGACCTGGGCATACAAAAGAAATTTCTTAATGAACGCCTGAATGTCAAATTGAGTGGCAGTGATTTATTTTATCAGTCCGGATGGGATGGCAAATCTGATTTTAATGGCCTAAGAGCTGAAGGTTTTGGAAGATATGATAGTCGCAGAATCAGCCTAAGTCTGGGATATCAATTTGGAAACCAAAATGTAAAATCACGCAAACGCGAAACCGGATTGGAAGTGGAAGCTGGACGGGTGCAGTAATGTAACTTAGTCGTCAGTTGTGGATGGTGATCGGTTTGAAGGGTAATCGGTTTGAAGGGCAATCGGTTTGAATGGTGATCGGGTAATCAGTTTGAAGGGTAATCGGTTAATGGGTAAAGGGACATCATAGTACAACTAAAAAAATATTAAAATATAAAGCATATAAACACTTGACTGTATAATAGTTAAGAAACTAATACTAATAAATATATAGTATTACAGCTTTAGTAAATTACAAATTTTTCACTTCTAGGGACCAGACCTTCTTTGGTTTTAGCTTGAATTAAATAGATGCCTTTATTGAATGTAGATATTGAAATTGATTTTAACTTTTCCTGGAAATTTGATGACATTAATTTTCCTTGAGCATCAAATATTAGAATATCTATAATTTCTACCCTTGGGTTAATGGACAATTCCTGATTACCCATTGGAATTAAATTGGAAAACAAAATACTTTGATTACCTGATTTATTAGTTTCTGTAGTTTCCGTTGTAGTATTAAAAAACCAAGGCACACAAGATTCATCAGTTGAAAAAAAAGTGTACATTAAATTTCCGATTTTCTGTTCACCTAAAGCGGTAAGATGCAATCCATCAGAACCAATATCAGTATTGCAATCCAGATAAAAACCATCCTTTCTTGCTAAATTACCATCATTCCAGCTATAATTTCCCCAGGTAGTAAATGGAATAGTCGCCTGTGCTCCTTCATATTCATAGCCGGGTTTTTGTTGGATGAGTTGTTCTACTACAAAACGAACCGCCCAACCATTTAAATAATCCCTTGGGTGTAACAATCCTTTACCGACACCACCGGGAGTAGGCATAGCAAATCCTGAATATCCGCGAGCAGCCAGATAACAAATTTTTATATTTGGAAAATAGTGTTTTACAGTAACCAATAATTGTTGATATTCTGTTGCAAGATTCATGGGTGCATTGGGGAAACTAGTATCTCCTTGAGCGGTATTATCCGTCTCTATCCAAGCCACTTGAACCTGCTCTTGAGATAATTTCAAACTATCAAGTACTTTCAAAGCAGACTTCCAATAATTATCATCAATATTTTTCATTTTCTGAATACCCTGACCGCCAATACAGGTATTTGCAAAAACCAATTTGGAGTTTAATCTTATGTTTTGTTTAGCAATGTCAACGAAAGCATTAAACTCAGTTCGTGGATTGCTTGCACCAATACCAATAAACCCAATCAGACCATGAACATCCGGCAGACCATTAGCACTCCGAGGCACAATGTCCTTAGCAATTGAAACAGCATCTTCAAGGTGTTTTCCTGTCTTCTGATTCAAATCATTTCCAAATAAGCCACCCGTATATCCTTTGTATAAAATTCCCGGACTAAAATCTGTCATTGGAATTAATCCAGATGGTAAGGACGAGCAATCTTTTTGTCCAGGCAGTATTTGGCTAAAACCAAATAATAAAGCAACGAAAATAATAGTATAGCGATTTTTCATAACACTAAGACTTTGGAATTAAAAAAAAGTTTAACACAAAATTAATGTCCTTCAAAAAAAAATGAAAATATCAATTTTTTATAGCCACAATTGAGTTAAATTTACAGAAATTTTATATTATGTATCCATACCGTATAGAAATAAAATGGGCTTTGATTTTTTCGTTAATGACCATAGTCTGGATGTTCATAGAAAAATTAATTGGTCTTCATAGTACTCATATTGATAAACATCCGATTTATACCAATTTGATTCTGCTCCCAACAATTATCATTTATGTTTTGGCTTTAAAAAATAAAAACAAAATAGCTTATCACGACATGATGACTTTTAAAGAAGGATTCATTAGCGGCCTCATCATGACCTTTATTATATTGATCCTGACACCCCTAATACAATTCATCATCACGAATTGGATTTCACCTGAATATTTTTCCAATATGATTAAATATTCTGTTGAAAAGGGCTATATGACACAAACAGGCGCAGAAACCTATTTTAATTTAAAAAGTTATTTGATCCAAATGATGTTAGGAACTATAGGAATGGGAACTTTGCTTAGTGCATTAACTGCTTATTTTTTAAGGAATAAGAAAACACATGATTTGTGAAGAAAAAATATTTTTCCTCCAATTATAAATCTTTTATTCCTTCGTTGTTTACTAAAAGTAATTATTTAATGTTGTTAATCATTCAATGGATTTGGATAAGTCCAATTATAGGTCAAACTAAGTCTACAACGATTACACCATACATTCCTGACATCGTAACATTGTTTCCTAATGTAAGAGACCTTGCTATATCTCCGTTTGAAAACGAACTGTATTTTACCATTCAAAGCAGACTTGAGGAATGCTCAAGTATCGCCTATTGCCAATTGAAAAATGGAAACTGGACCAAACCTGAAATAGCTGCTTTTTCAGGTAAATATCAGGATATGGAACCTTTCTTTACTCCTGATGGATTGAAACTTTTTTTTGTCTCAAATCGTCCTTTGAAAGATACTACAACTGAATCTAAAGATTTCGATATATGGTATATAGAGCGAACCAATAAGTCTGCCAAATGGTCAAGGCCAATCAATATTGGTTCACCAATTAATACGAATAATAATGAATTCTATCCAACGCTAAGCTCAAATCACAATTTATACTTTACAAGTGATGGAACAAATTCAAAAGGTAAGGATGATATCTTCATGAGTACATGGGATAATGGAATTTACAGTGAACCCATTTCGCTTAGTGATTCGATTAACAGCACAGGTTTTGAATTCAATGCATTTATTGCTCCTGATGAATCCTTTCTTTTATATACAGCATACAATAGAACTGATGGATTAGGTAGCGGAGATTTGTACGTGAGCTTTAATAAAAAAAATAATATTTGGACTAAAAGTATTCATTTAGGTAAAGAAATCAATTCATCTTTGATGGATTATTGTCCATATTATAATGCAAAATCCAAAATACTTTATTTTACAAGCAAGAGAAGTAGTGTAACAAAACAATTCAACAAACCACAAAATATTCAAGCTATACTTATGGAAATCAATCAATATGAAAATGGCCAAAGTAGACTCTATCAAATTCCATTTGATCCATCTAAGTATAATACCACAATGCTTCACTAAACATATACAATAAATTTTAAAAATAGAAATCATATTTTGACGATGAATATAAGAAAAGCACAATTAGCAGATGTTCCGCAACTCAACGAACTATTTAATGAATACAGATTGTTCTACAAAAAGGAAGCTGATTTAGAAAAATCTGCTCTATTTTTAAAGGAACGAATAACAAATAATGAATCCGTCATTTATGTTGCTGAATCAGTCCATCAAAAACTTACTGGATTTGTTCAATTATATCCACTCTTTTCCTCTACCAGATTATGTCGTTTGTGGTTGCTCAACGATTTATTTGTTTTGCCGGAATGTCGTGGCCAGCAAATTTCTGTTTTACTCATTAATGAAGCTAAAAAATTGGCTATAGATACAGATGCCGTAGGTTTGATCTTAGAAACAGCAAAATCCAATGATATTGGTAATCAATTGTATCCGAGAACCGATTTTATATTGGATGAGGATCATTATTATTATTATTGGGACAAATAATTGGAATTACGAATTAATTCTTCGCTTTAGTTTCAATAAAATGTTATTTTCGCCTCTATATAAATTACAAATATGCGAACTCATTCAAAAGATACTCAGGAAAGCATAACGCCTGATCTGGCATTCCAGATATTGATTGATGGTAATGATCGATTTGTAAATAATCTAAAGGCACACCGAAATTTATTAGAGCAGGTTAATGAAACCAAAGAAGGCCAATTTCCAATAGCAACTATTTTAAGTTGTATAGATTCGAGAACTTCCGCAGAATTAATTTTTGATCAGGGACTTGGCGATGTATTTAGCATTCGAATTGCAGGAAATATTTTAAATGATGATATCCTTGGTAGTATGGAATTTGCCACCAAAATCATGGGAACCAAAATTATACTTGTGTTAGGACATACTCGTTGTGGAGCTATCGTCGGCGCCTGTGACAATATTAAATTTGGAAAATTAACAACACTATTAGACAAAGTACAACCCGCCATTGCACTCGAATCTAAAACCACCTCGAATCGCAATGGAAATAATGAACAATTTGTCAATAATGTTACAGAAATCAATGTTCATCTAATCATGCAAAAAATACAAGATGACAGCGATATTATTCGTGAACTTTTAGAACAAGGCCAATTAAAAATCGTCGGCGGAGTTTATGATGTAGAAACAGGAAAAGTTGCTTTTTTTGAAAAATAAGGTCCTCGCCTAATTCTAAAAAAGATTGTTGTATTACTTTTCTGCAATCAATAATTTGTTTCTTTGGACAGTATTTTGGATAGCTTAAAAAAGGATAACCATCTTACTTTAGTTAAACGACTTTACTGAAACTATTGACTTTAAATAATTTCATATTCTATATTTCTAAATAAGCAGGATTTGACAAACATAGGAACGATTATTATTTGAAATTTGCGTGATTTTAAAATACAAATTAAAAAGAAATCTATGATTCATTTGATAAAACGTGTGTTCACTATTGTATTATTCGTTTCATCGATTCAAGCACAAAATATTCCGGCAGGATTAGATTCGGCACTTAATAAAACGCTCGATAGCATGAGACTTGTACTGCAAATTAAATCCCTTAGTGCAGCCATACAATGCCCTGATGAAGCCATTTGGGCAGGTGCTAAAGGCATTTCATCTGAGAACCCAAATGTGAACGTCGAGGTAAATGATGTTTATCTCATTGGTAGTGTAACCAAGACCATAACTTCTGCATGTATATTAAAACTTCATGAACAAAAATTACTAAATATAGATGATCCGATATCTAATTATTTGGATACCATAACTTATATAGATCCAAAAATAACAATCCGACAATTGTTACAACATACCAGCGGCATATATGATGTACTTTCCAATCCAGAGTTGCAACCCATATTAATTAATAATTTGGATTCTATTTGGAATTATGAACCGCTCATTAAAAACTTTATTAAAGCACCGCTCTTTTTAGCAGGTTCCAGATGGTCTTATTCTAATACCAATTATTTTCTCTTGGGTATGATCATCAAAAAAGTAAGCGGAAACGAATATTATCAAGAGCTGCGAAAACTAATTTATGATCCAATAAATTTAAAATCTATTTCAATTCCTGCCTATGAACCTTTGAATAATAATGTAGCTCATGTATGGCTTGATATCACAGGTGACGGAATTGCAGACGATGCCCACGATTTCTATATCAACTATTTATCATTAAATTCTGTTGCCGGATCAGCAGGCGGATATTTTTCCACCGCATCAGATATTACGAAATGGATGAGAACCTATATGCGCGGAGATTTTCTATCAAGTTCTACATTGGATGAAGCCAAAAAAACGGTTCCAGCTTCTGGTAGTCAAGGTGGTGAGTATGGCTTAGGACTTATGAAAAATAGTTTCAATGGTTTTCTCGCTTATGGCCATGGTGGAGACCTTGGATATGCTGCAAGTTCCTGGTATTTCCCTGAAAAAGACATCAGTATATCTGTATTAACCAATGATTCAAAAAATAATTCCTGGACTTTACTTCCTATTGTATCCGCATTATTAAAGACCTACAATAATTGGAAGTCAGCAGTTAGTACCAATTCGGTTTCGAAGCCAGATTTCGAAATCAATACTTTTCCTAATCCAATTGAAGATAAATTGAACATATCAATCCATTTAACTTCTCCGGTGAATCAAATTGATTTAGTTTTATGCAACAGTTTAGGAGAAAAAATTTCATCCATTCACGATGGTCAAGTTCTTGCAGGAACACATCAATGGAACTTTAAGGATTTATCTTTACTCTCTGAGGGTTTCTATTATTTGAATGTTGTCATAGATTCAAAAGAATCATCCACCATTAAAATTTTCAAATAGTATTCTTGATGGAGTAATAAAATGCTCATAATCGGCATTACATTTAAAATCTCCCTAACCATATATTTAACTTTTCATTTTAGTTAAAGTCTGATATTTTTAGACCTCAATTTACTATAGGTCTGGATTTTCATTTAACTTTATCGCTAATTAAAAAAGTTTGAATGTACAATGTTTTTAATGGGAATAGTCTGAATACTCAAACATTACCTTATAAAAGTAATTTAATCAATTATTCTGCATTTAATGAATTACTAAGTCCGATACATTTTAGAAGTTTTTCAATAAAATATGTCATTGAAGGTTGTGAAAAATACACAGTAAACGGTAATCCATATTTTGTAAATCAAGGTGAATATTTATTAGCGAATCATTTTTCAGAAGGATTTGTAGAAATAGACAGCCACCATTTGGTAAAAGGTATTTGTATTGATGTTTCACCAAGGCTCATTTCAGAAGTAATCTCAAGTTATATTTCACCTGAAATTCCTGCAGAAGACATTCCTGAAGATGATTTTTTTAATTCACCTCATTTTTTAGAAAATCAGTATTCCTCAACGTTTACCAAAACAGGTAAGTTACTTCGTTCTCTGGATCAGGTTCTTTCCAAAAATCCATATGGTCAACATGAATTCAGTTCAGAATTTTATCTTAAACTGGCAGAAAATATAGTTCAGGATCACATACCCATTTATAAACAACTTCAACAAATTCCTGCAATAAAATCCGAAACTAAAAAAGTTCTGCTTAGAAAACTCAACCAGGCATTAGATTATATCAATCAACATTTTACCCATCCTTTAGTAATCTCAACTGTGGCTTCAGAATGTTGCCTTTCTGAATTTCATTTTTATAGAATGTTCAGATTGGTATTTGACATGAGCCCACAACAATACATTATTTCGAAAAAACTAAACTTCGCATTAGAATTGATTAAACAACAGGGTGCAGATATTTCTGAAGCAGCCTTGTTATCTGGGTTTTCTGATATCTCCGCATTTAGCAAAACGTTTAAAAAACACTTTGGATGTTCTCCTTCTAAATTTCAAAAATAGAATTTTTTTAAAGTTTGAGAAGAAAACATTTCATCAACAAAACTAAATTCTATTAAGATCGTCCAGTAATACTTAATTTTTTAGTTAATCGAAATCCATTATCAAATTTAAAAAATAGGACATACATACCAGGTTCTAAATAATTGACCGATAAGTTTAATATTTCCCTTCCATTAAAGGGTATGGATTCACGAAATTTACCCTGGACATCAGCAATCTGTAATTGACCTGATACTGAATTTCCAAATTGAACTTGAACCATTTGATCAGCAGGATTTGGATAAACCAACACTTGAACACCCTCAGTCTCAGAAGTACTAGTTGCTCCATTACAGTTAGCTTTATTGTAACTTGGAGCGGTTGTTATTTTAAACGTCCCTAATCCATCCGGACATCGTTCATAAGAATTATCTGTAGGAATTGCCCCGAAACTTAAACTATCAATAACTAATCCATCAGGTCTTGACAAAATGAGTGCTTCTCCAGTAGCAGAAAGTTTAAAATTAGTATGAAGACTACTACTATCACTACTATCTTCATCCAACCAAAGAACGATTCTGTTTTTTGCCGGAATCAAGGTGCCTTTTGGAAATTCCCATTTATCTTTTTTCTCATAATCATCAGATAAATAGAGTCCGCTCAAATCTATAGACTGATTGGTGTTATTATACAGTTCTGCCCAATCTTCATATTTATTGTCGCTAGGATCAATAATGGTAGTTTTATTACTCGTCATAAACTCATTAACCACTACATCTCCCTTATTGATATCTGCAAATGCCTCAGTTGCTTCTAATGTATAAAATTCATATTCTGCCCGCTCTGGAGAAAAAATCCCAGCCAGATTATTTTCAGCATAAATATAATATTGGGTTTTCTTAGTTTCTGCAATCATATAGGTTCCATAAATTCCATCATTCGCTGCAGCATCGTGATGTAATCCATCATCGAACAATGGTTGTTTTTCAAATGGATAAGATTTATTCTTTCGATATGCAAGAAATGCTGTAGTGCCATTAGTAATTGATAAATTAACCCAAAGGGTGTCTCCTACTTTCGGTTCTTGTTTTAACCATACTATATTGGATATCCCAGGTGGCAAGGCATTAAATTCGTTCACCGTATTAAAATAGGCTAATCGAGCATTCATAAGGGTAGAAATTCCAGGAGCAGTTCCAAATCCGCCACCAGAAGATATTGCAGCCGTTAATGAAGTTTTAAAAGATGAATAAGTGGTCAAACTATTGGGATCTGTTTTGACTAAACTATCCACTTTAGATTGAAGTTGAATGGCCATAGTCTCATATGCTTTGTTTGCAATAAATTCTTTACAAAAGGTTCTCACATGTGCGGTATACATTTTTTTATAACTTGAATTTTGTAATAATTTTTGCAACAAAGGTCTGTTTGTTGTTGATTCACCATTAAAAAAAGTTATCTTATCAACAGTCGTAGCACCGCCGCCACCGACACTTCCCGGGAATCCTCCTATACTCATATTCAGGTCCCAAATCACCGGCAAAAATCGTCCAAAATCATCTTCATAGAGATAATAGTTCTGAGAAAAGGAACCTGTATAACTATCATAATTGGAAAAGACGCTATTAAAAGCATGCATCCATAGTGCTCGATCTACATCTAGTATTTTTGGAATTGCTGTTGCATTGTTTTTCAACGTATCCATAAGTGCTATGAGTTTGAACCAACCGATCACATTCTCCATTCCATAATAGATATAATACTTGGAACTATCGTACCCATTAAATACCAAATTACTTGTAGAATTATTCCCGGGCTTATCTGGATTCCCTTTAACAAACACATGATCCGATGATCCAAAATGATCACTGCAAAATTTCTTATTCACAGCTTCAACATTGGTATACAATCCAATATATTTGTCATTGATAAATAATTTTGAGAAATTTGCTTGAGAACAATCCATGTAATTGGAAAGGATCTCATAGGATAGAACTTCTCGAACAGCAGAAGGGTCAGAAAAATTATTACCCAATTTAATACTGGAGTATTTCTGATAATCCTGACTACCTAATATCCAATCCAATTTAATGTGAAGTGGATTTTTTACCTGATTGTTTTTATAGGAACTATTCCCCTTATACTTTACACCCACACTGTCATATTTTACGCCATTGATATAACAAGAGGTAGCCAATATATAATCTTCTTTTCCAGCTTTGGCAGTGTCTAAGCGGTAATCCCAATCCTGATAATCGAAATTCAGCTTGATTTCCTGAACCTGATCCAAACTATAGAAGTCGCTATTCTGTGCGATTAAATACTGATTTGGCATACATATAAAGATAAAACTTAGCGTAAAAACAACAAATTCAGTGGTTTTAATATACATATTAAATTATTTACTTATATGATCAAATGGCTTCAAAAACAAATTCGAAGATATTACTATTCTCCGATTTCAATAAAGAAAGTAAAAAATCAGGCGTTTGTACTTAAAAAATGTAATTAATTTTAAAAAATATAAAAAGTAGATACTTTTAAATCCTTTTAGTTAAAAAACCACTCAACCTTTAACAAATGGATTTGATTTATAAAAATTTACCTGAATTACATCTAAGTCATTGAAATAAATAAAATTTTAAATGTTACATTATTCCTATTCAAATTTATAAACTATATTTGGTAAGATATTTGAGCTTAATTCAGCAAAAAAAAATCCCGAATGAAAATTTATACACAATTATTCTTAGTATTCCTATTTACCTTTAAAGCTGCAGGTCAACAAACTGAATTTGGGATATCCTTGAATTCTGGATTATTTTCATTTCGAGGTCCTTCATCCGAAAAAGTAACTTTTTTAAATGTAAGTCAATCATCAGTAGCAACAAAATATTATACAAACAATCCTTATGGGTCTAAAAATGCCCTTCTATATGGCCTTTCTATTAATGTTCAGCGAATAACTAAGAAAAATATCATTTTTGGCACTGACCTTGGTTATGAAAATCTACGAAGTAAAATATCAATTGATAAAGTTTTCTACAATGATGATGTTAATGATAAAATCATCATTGTTTCTGGGGAAACAATTTTTTCTCATTCTTTTATCAATTTAAATCCATATGTAGGTTATAGAATAATTCTAAATAAATATTCATTAGACTTCAATACCGGATTTGATCTTGGATATTGTTTTTTAGCTCATGAAAAATCGTCTATAGATACCAAAAATGGATTTAAAGATAGCAATTCAAAAGATAGAAGTACCATTCGTTTTGATTTTAGACCAAGAATTCATTCAACATTAAATTATAAAAATTGCGGTATCTACTTGGACTATTCTTATGGTTTGGTTAATTATCAATCTGGATATGTTGGCGGAATCAATGAATGTTATTCCCGTATCATTAGATTTGGTCTAAATTATAAATTTTGATACAAAACGAAAATAGTTAACTAAAAATAAAATATATTTTGAGTACGTTACCATTTACCAATTTAAACTATATTTGAATATAATTTTTAACACAATTGCAGTTTTAATGTTATTTCAAATTAAACACTATGAGAATTACTTCAATTATCCTTTTAGTATTATTAAAAACCATTAATACTTTTGGTCAACAAACCGAATTTGGGATATCCTTGAATTCAGGACTATTTTCATTTCGAGGACCTTCAGCAGAAAAAGAGACATTTATTTTAGTAAATGAAGCATCTGAAGATAATTTAACATGTACAAATAATCCATATGGATCTAAAAATGGTCTACTATATGGATTTTCAATTAATCTTCAACTATTAACAAAAAGAAAATTCATTCTTGGAATTGATCTTGGGTACGAAAATCTAAGAAGTTTGATATTAATCAAACATATACTTATTCGTCAAGATTTTGGTTCATTTCCACCTTACAATGCTTCAGGAAAATCAATATTAAACCATCATTTTATTAATGTAAATCCATATTTTGGTTATAGTGTAAAACTAAAAAAGTATTCAATGGATTTTCTTGCCGGAACTGATTTAGCATATTGTCTCTTTGCTAAAGAACGGGGATCATGGGTACAAGAATTTGACAATGAAAAACAACCCATCACTAAAAATCGAAGCACCATTCGCTTTGATTTCAGACCCAGAATTCAATCTACTATACAATATAAAAAGTACGGTTTATATGCAGCTTATTCAATTGGATTAGTTAATTATAAATCTGGCTATGTGGGTGGGATCAATGAATGTTATTCCAGTATTATTCGGTTTGGTTTAAATTATAAAATTTGATTTATAATCTACAGTGACAACGAATAAAATAAATATGGAAGACAAAATACTCCTAATCCATCCTGAAGGCAAGAAAGGCATCAGCATGAATGTTAAAAAATATAATGTTTTACAGTCTGCAATATTGGATGTTTTAACAATTCATGGTGCTATAACGCATACTGAACTTATCACCATAACTAGCGCGGAAATAATAAAAAATAAAATTCCTTTTGAAGGAAACATAGGTTGGCATGTCGAATGGGTCAAACTTGATCTCGAATCGAAGGGTCTGATTCAAAGAACAAAAGAAAAAAATAAATTATACTTCAGCTTGAAAAATAATTCTTGATTAAAATAAATGCCAGATCCATTAATTTATAAAAATAAAGTACTCAAACAATTTCAAACTATCCCTAGCGTAGGTAAAGCTTGTGCAATGGATCTATGGAATATTGGTCTCCGAGATATTTCTGAATTAAAAAATAAGAATCCTCTCGAACTCTATCAAAAACTGAATAGTATAAGTGGGGTCACACATGACATTTGTATGCTTTATACTTTTCGTTGCGCAGTATACTATGCAACAGAAGATCACCATGATCCTGACAAATTGAAATGGTGGAATTGGAAAAATACAATGTATAATAATGGATAAAAAATGGGGAGGATATTGTCAAAAAAAAAATTCCACGAATGCACGAATGGAAGATTTCTCTATGTAGCTCATTCAGTCCTAATCTTTTTAGGAATATATTTGTTCAATTAATGATATCTTGCTTTTGAATCAGGTGATGATATCAATAAATATAAGATAAATTTTAATATCTGATGAAATACATCGTTAGTAGCTGCTTACTGTTAATGCATTTTTTTACCATTAATGCACAAAACGTTCTCATTGGAATCCAAAATAATCCAAACGAACCTTCTATCGCTATCAATCCAAAATCTCCTAATGTACTAATTGCAGGAGCCAATATTAATAATTGTTATGTAAGCCTTGATACTGGAAGAACCTGGAAAAGCCAAATATTGACTTCATCTTATGGCGTATGGGGTGATCCCAACATTATTGTTGATACAGCAGGTCATTTCTATTTTTTCCATTTATCCAATCCACCACAAGGTAGTTGGATCGATCGTATAGTCTGCCAAAAAACAACCGATAACGGTATTACGTGGAACGATGGATCCTTCACCGGACTCAATGGACAAAAAGATCAGGATAAACATTGGAGTGCTGTTGATAGAAGAAATAACAATCTATATGTTTCCTGGACTCAATTTGACACTTATGGATCTTCAAACCCAAAAGATAGTAGTAACATCCTTTTTTCAAAATCAACTGATGCCGGTGCGACATGGTCTACTCCACGAAAAATCAACAAATTTGCAGGCGATTGTATTGATAGCGATAATACAGTAGAAGGGGCTGTCCCCGCGATTGGACCCAATGGGGAAATATATATTTCCTGGGCTGGGCCCCTAGGTTTAATGTTTAATAAATCCTTAGACGAAGGCAATACTTGGTTATATTATGAATCTGTAATAGGTACAATCCCCGGTGGTTGGGATTTTGATGTGCCGGGGATATACAGAGCGAATGGACTTCCGGTAACAGCTTGTGATGTGAGCAGTGGTCCCCATAGGGGAACTATATACATTAATTGGGCTGATCAAAGAAATGGTTCAAGCAATACAGACATTTGGCTTACAAAATCCAAGGATGGTGGAATCAGTTGGGCCTCTCCTAAAAAAGTTAATATAGATAATACTACAACCCATCAATTTTTTACATGGATGACCATAGATCAAACTACAGGTTATTTGTATTTTGTATTTTATGATAGACGTAATTATACCGATGATCAAACAGATGTTTATCTAGCCGTATCTGTTGATGGAGGAGAAACATTCACAAATCATAGAATCAGTGCCTCCCCATTTGTACCCACAAAAAATGTTTTTTTCGGAGATTATACCAACATTACAGCACACAATGGAATCATTCGACCCATTTGGACCCGACTCAATATGGGACAATTGAGCGTATGGACTCACCTGACTACGTTGAATGAATTGTTGACATCTAACCATGAAATAATTTCCAATGATAATGACCTAAGTTTTGAGAATTATCCCAACCCTTCAAAAAATCTTACCTACGTTTCATTCAAAGTCAGACATAAAACGAAAATCAACCTTTCCGTACTCAATGCGCAGGGAAATTTAATCAAAAAAATGATTCAGAATGAAACCAGAACATATGGTAAGTACATTGAACAAATCAATCTCGATGAATTGAATATTCCAAATGGATTATATTTTATCAAATTGGAAATGAATAATAAAATAAAGGTAATCAGGCAAATAAAAATTTAATGTTACTAATGTAATACTTGTATTTATACAAATATTTCTTGTAATTATACAAATAATAGATCCCTATATCCAACAACTTTTTATTTGTATCATCGTTTTCATTTTGTAACATTGCATATGATTAATTAATGTTGATTAATGACTGCAATAATTATATAAACATTATAAAATATTATGAAAATGATTCTATTTGCATTGTTCATCAGTTCCCTTATATCTTGTCATGAAGATACTTTAAGTACGAGATTTAATTACCAAACTAAACAAGAATGGGTTGTCGGCGCAGACATTGATTCGGTTAATAAAACAATGACTGTTCCAGCAAACACCAGACTTAATATTGAAGTTACATCAGAAAGTTTATGCAAAAGCAGCGGCATAGAAATTATTATTTCTAACGCATCAACCATACTTTTTCAAAAAACGGTTTCTGTTTTTCCATTCAGCGAAACGATTACTATTGATCAAGCACAAGACCTTAATATTCAAACTAAAGTAAAAATAGTCAATACTGCAATTGAATGTATTTGGCTTGGAAATGCTAATGTAATTGTCGGGTATTAATTACAAGGTTTGTTATATGCTCTTTTAATTGAAACATTATTCATTTAATTTGATCATACGTACAATATTCATATCATTTGCCATTTGTACTTTGATATAATAAATACCAGGAGTTAGAAGATCTTGTTTCATTGGAATATTATGATTCCCGGAAGACAATGGTTCATTCCATATATTTTCTACCACTTGTCCATATAGATTTAACACATCAATATGGACAAGTCCTGAGTGTTTTAAATTAAAATGAATATTCGCATGATGATACCATGGATTAGGACTTAAAGTCATTTCTGTTATCACATCACTTTTTGGATTATTAACTTGGGTTGTTGGTAAAGATCCTTTCAATGTTGTAACACTATATGGATTCATAGTTAAATTAATCGTACCCGATTTTAAATCCACTGATGAAGTTTTCCAATAATTATTTTCATTTGAACTGTACACATTAAATCTCATATCAGCGAAAGCCAATTTTATTTGCACAGTTTGTGATGTTGAACTGGTATTTAATAATACTGCCGTTATAGTCTTACTGGAATCATTGAAGTAAGCACTCGATAATATGGCATTGTTACCTGTTGAAACAACTTCAACTCTGTTAGAATTTGGACGGATGTATTTAAAAAAATGTTTAGCTCCAACATACTTTGGAGATACAGCGCCTGACGATTGATTGGATAAACCGGATGCACTTACATTCCCGGCATCATCACTATCTGTAAATGTCCAATATACCCATGCACTTTGTCTTCCTGCCGTTAATGCTTGATGAATTCGAATAGCAACACCAAGTCCTCCGTCACCCGGGAAACCTGTCTTAGGATACAACCAATCTTTATTTTCACCCGAAGTTTCAGTCATCCAAGATTTTTTATTAAAACTAGCAAAACCTTTAACATTAGCTGGTATTCCTTGTGCAGGACTCGTAGTCCATCCATTTACCCACCAATCCCATTGTCTTGGATTTGCACCTGCAGAACTTACACCATCATTAGCATAACCATGAATGCAATAGAAATCTACAGCTTTAGAGGCCACTGGATCTGCCTCAATATTCTTGAGATACTGAAGATTTTTATGAGTCGGACCTCCGTATTCCCACATACCATACGAATCACCACCTAATAGATCTTCGGGTCCCATGATTCGGATGTTTTTCAACTCAGGGTATTTATCAAATTCTGCACGAATTGCTTTTACCGCGGTAATGTATTGCGAAGAAAGTGGGTAAGTAGCGCAACTATAAAATACTTCAAAATTCAATTCATTCTGAATACTAATGGAATAAAAAGGAACTTTATAAAGACGCTGCAATCCCAATACATAAGCTGCGGTACTTCTAACAAACTGGGTTAAAGATGATGTAGGTCCTGTCCCACCCACAGATACATCATTAAAAACGGCTAAAGGGGTCCCAGATACATCCAGTCTTCCCCCTGAAAAATTACCTCCCCAAATAAAAGGCCATGGCGTATTAACTACCGGGCCAGGCCACCAGTTTTCTGGATAACGATTCCCCGATGACACTTTTACCCAAGGGACTGGTGACCAAATAGAACCCATAAGTTTAAAATCTCCCAATTGAGCTTTTTTCTTAAATCCTTCCACCACTGCAGCATCATTAGGAAAGCTGAATAGATTCATGTTTTTTTCAATATCTGGCCCCATAACAGCGATAGGCGCCTGGCGTCCACCAAAAGTCCTGGAATAATCATTCGGACCTGTATAGGTTCTTACCCTATTATTCTCAGGTCCATTCGGATTGGCCTGATCCTCAAAATTAAACACACTCTTCGTAGCCGATCCCATAAACCAAGGTGAAAAATAACTTAAATCAGATACCGGTGCCTTTAATTTAGGAGTAAGGTCTAAGCGATATATACTACATCCCATGTCATCATAATATAAATTCAACCACCAGGCTTGGTTAACAACATCACCACCTTGATGGGCACCAAATCCATCTATGATCTGAAGTTTTTTATTTGGATCAATGTTTATGTTTGTTTGACCATGGAGTAAGCAACTAAAACCAACAAGTAGGCAAAAAATATAATATTTAATGTTCATAATAATTTCAATTAAATTAGGTAATGATGGATTTGTAAAATTATAACAATATTGGTAGTTAATTAGTAAGACTACCTTTGACTTCATTACGCTGCTTTTTTTGATAAAACAAATGAAACAAAATAGTATGATAATTAAAGAATTTACATATTCCTTATGCATATCAAGATGATCGTTACAGCTCTTCCCATAGACCATGACTTACATCATACATTATTTTAGTAAGTTTGCGAATGAATCATTATCTATCCTTTTTATCGAATCGATGTTTTTACACATTTATTTTTCTAATGAATGTTCTTACCTCCTATGCTCAAGTAGTTGAGTTTGAGCGCAAAGGTGTTGGGGGTGGTGGATATATGTTTGCTCCATCGATAGATCCCAGAAACCCATATCATGTCTACCTTAATTGCGATATGGCAGGAGTTTATGAAACCAATGATGGTGGTCATCATTGGACTTTATTACCTTATCAACAATTAGTTAGTACCACAAAAGCTGTAGTGCAATTTACCAATGATCCAAAAATATTATATACAGTAAAAAGATCTCTGACTAATCTTCAATCCCCACTCCAAAGAGGTGTGCCTGCCCAAAGTATTGATGGAGGTCTAACATGGAATGAAATCAATGATCCGACTGAAACCGGAATCCATAGATTGTTTGCAGACCCAAACAATTATAATCGTTTATTGGTATCTGAATACAATCGATTGTTTTTATCCATAGACCAGGGAAAACATTGGAAAGAAATTTGGAAGCCTCAAGATGAAATATGTTGGATCGGTGGTGTGTTTTGGGATCAGGATCAAATTTTTGTTGGAACAGGAAAAGGACTTTTGGTTTCTCATGATGGAGGATTACAATTTAGTTTAGAACATTTTGTTGGCGCCAATACCAATGATGGCATTTTTCAAATGGTTGGACGAAAATTCAATAATCAAATACAATTTTATTTGATTACTGCTTCCTCTAATTCATTATATCCCTGGGAAGATATTATTGAATTAAGACATCATATTACCGGAATTTTTACATTGGATTATGCTACCAAAACATGGCGCGATTTTTCAACTAACATTCCATCTTCTATTAAATTCCAATGGGTGGATATGGCCATCAATCAAAAAGATACAATTTACCTTGCAGGTCATGAAAATGATTTGCCTGTAATACTAAAAACTACCGATCAGGGAAAATCCTGGAATAATATTTTTAAAGCTATTGACAATCAAAATATCAGAACAGGTTACGGTGGAGATGGTGGTCCTTTTTCATACTTGTGGGGTGGCGCAGCTTTAGGTTTTGATGTTTGTGATTACAATTCTAATATCATTATCAGTACAGAAGGATATTCTCATATGAGCTACAATGGGGGAACGTCCTGGCGTCAGGTATCCATTGATTCAGCTTATTTAAATAAAGAAGGTACGTATTCCAGTCCACAACAGTATTTTAAAAGTTCTGGTTTGGATGTAACCACCGGGCATCAATTATTTTGGGTGGGAAAAGACTCATTTTTCTCCTGTATGACTGACATTGGTAATCAGTTTACTCAAGACACTGGAAATACTTATACGTTCTCCAGAAATGTATTTTATCCCTGGGGTACTGTTGCAAAAAATAATTGGTATCGTATGGTTGCAGATCCAATGGATCATACCATTTATGCTGTTGCATCTGAAATTAATGATATGTATTTAGGCTATCGATTAAATGATGATGACATTAGTGGTGGTTCTCTGGTTTTAAAAAGCCATAACAATGGCATCACATGGGATACTTTAATTGAGATGAATTATCCTATTGTTTGGTTAGCCATGGATCCAACGAATAGTAGTAGATTGTATATAAGTGTAGTCGATTATCAAAACGGTGGAATTTATAAGACTGAAGACAAAGGCAAAACATGGAAAAAATTATTAGCACCTCCACGCACTGAGGGGCATCCATATAATATATTGGTTTTAAAAAATGGAGACCTGTTAGTCAGTTATTCTGCTCGTACTCTGGAAGACCGAGTTACATTAACTACAAGTAGTGGAATTTTTTATAGTCGAAACCAAGGCCTATCCTGGGAAGATTTGACACCTTCAGAAATGATGTTTTATACTAAAGATATAATTATTGATCCACATGATCCACTTGAAAACACTTGGTATGCATCCGTTTGGGGAAGATTTACAACATTCGAAGGACCCAATAATGCCGGGAATGGTGGTATCTATAAAACAATAGATAGAGGTCAAACTTGGAAACGAATTTTCCAAAATGAAATGGCAGAAAGCATGACTATTCACCCCACAAAAACAAATGCCATGTATGTTACTGTTGAATTTGGTGGATTGTATTATAGTGAGAATGTTAATTCAGAAATTCCCTCATTCAAAAGGTTGGAATCCTTTTATTTTCCTAGACCAAAGAGAGTATTTTTTGATCCATATGACAAACAAAAAATTTGGATCACTACCATGGGAGGTGGTATATGGTGTGGTAGAGAAAAGGAGATCACAAATACCAAAAACATTCAACCTATCCATTCATGTAGCTCAATTAATGTAGTTCAGTTAGATCATACCATATCGTTATCATGGCCAAAAAATTACGACATTTCTAAAATAAATATGTTTGATATTTATGGACGAAATGTAAGCACTAACAATTTATCTTCAAATTTAACATCCACAGAAATCCACAGTGACCAATACACAAGTGGATTATATTTTATTCAACTTCAAAACACAAATAACCAATCTGTTTGTAATCAAAAAATAATCATTCGATAATTCGGCACCCAAAAGCTTTGTATTATTCCTGAAGCTTCAAGATTTGCAATCTATTATGTTCTTTCTTAAATAAATCGATTTCTTCTGGATATTGATTAATTTAGCGTTCATGAAACAATACATATTCACTCTTCTCCTATTGGTAAACTTCCATGGTTTTCTGTTAAGTCAAACCAATTTTAGTTTATCCAATCCTATTTGTCTTGACCTGATGAAAGGCAATTTCAATTCGGATTCATTTTCGAAAAGGATAGTACCTCCGGATGCTCAACTTGGGAACTATTTAGTACAACAAATCAATGCCGATTCTTTGCATCAATATCTCAAAGGTTTAATTTCTTTTAGAAATAGAAATACCATAAGTGACGATCCTTCTAAACCCAATGAGGGTATCAGAGGAGCCAGAGCCTGGATTAAATCTCACCTAGATCGATGGGCTCAACAAGCTAATTCTGTGTTGATACCCTGTGAATTAAATTTTGATTATCTCATGTGTACCAAAGTTCGACACACCGAATTATTCACTTTAATTCCTGGTACCGGCTCTTTAAAAAATGAACTCGTCATCGTAGAAGCACACCTGGATAGTCGATGCGAAGATGTTTGTGATAGTCTTTGTCTTGCTGAAGGAGCTGATGATAATGGAAGTGGTTCAGCGCTGTTGATGGAAATGGCGAGAGTGTTGAGTAAGGTTCAACTCAATAGAACATTAGCTATTATTTGGATAACTGGTGAAGAACAAGGCCTTGGAGGATCCCGTTCATTTGCCGCATTTTGTAAAACCAATAATTTAGTCATAAAAGCAGTATTCAATAATGATATTGTTGGAGGTATCGAATGTGGAGTTACATCATCCCCTCCTAGTTGTCCCGGGCCTCATCAATTCGACAGTTTGAGACTCCGAATTTTTTCTTCAGGAACTACGAATAGTATGTCTAAAAATTTGGCGCGCATGACAAGAATTTTAGTGGAACAAAATCTAAGTAAAGTGATGGTTAATGCACCCCAAATTGATGTAATGTATGGTGAAGATCGAACAGGGCGTGGCAGTGATCACATTCCCTTTAGAGAACAAGGTTACACTGCTATTCGCTTCACTTCTTCTTACGAACACGGTGATGGAAATCCAAGCCAGGCTGGATATGTAGATCGGCAACACAGCAGTCGCGATATCCTCGGTAAGGATATTGATGGAGATGGCATATTAGATAGTTTGTATGTCAATTTTAATTATCTAAAAAACAATGCCATCGTTAATGCTTTATCCATAGCTAATGCTAGTTCTACCACCCTGCTTCCATTTATAATTCAAGTCACACCTAAAACTAATAGTTTAGATATTAAAATAGATAATCCGCAAAATGCCACAAAATATATTTATGGTATTCGAAAAATAAATAACACATATTTTGATACAATTATAATAACTGATCAAACTCAAATACTCGTAGAAGGACTTTCGCCTACCCTATATTATGTTACTGCTTGTGGCGTAAATCAAGAACAATGGATCAGTATGTTTGGATTAGAATATAGTGCAAGAGTCCTCAATAGCATTAAACAAGTAGAACCAACTAAACCTATTGAACTGCTTCAGAATAGACCGAATCCATTTGACGAACTCACACTCATTCCCATTATCGTAAATGATCTTTCGTTTATTAAAGAAGCAAGTATGATCGTAACTTCTGAAGATGGAAGAATTATAAAACAGATCAAACTTGATTTAACAGAAGGTGTTAATGAATTATTCTACAATTATTCCTGGAACCAATTTGAATGCGGAACTTATTTTTATTCGCTAATAATCAATGGGACTAAAATAGACACCAAGAAAATGGAAATGGTTAGCTATTAATATCAGAACTCCTTGCCCTATTCAAGAAAATATGATCATCCATTGGGCAACTTCGCAAATTAAAATCGAGGAAAAATATATAATATTAAGTAGTCGTATAAATTTGGATCGACCTTAAGGGGTAAGCCGTAAAAAAATGATGTAATGAAACCGTTAAAAATTCAAAACTGTATGAGCCTAACATAATGCTTTAAAAAGAACAATAATGCGAGCTGGGCAAGTGTTAAGCTAAACAAATGAAAGAAGTCCAATGGCGAGTTTTTTGAATTTAGGTTTCATGGAATCATTTTAGGCTTAGACCTTAAAGTCTTGAATTTTTGGTTCTTTTTTTTCAAGAAAAAAGAACAAAAAGTTGTTAATTAAAACGTCAATTAATATTTAGAAAAATATCAAACAACCAAAATAATTTTTCAACCGCTTTTCTAGTTAGCGTAGGGCACGGAGTTCTAAATCTACAGATTTCTAATAAAAATTAAAACTCCACCTCAACATCCATCTCTTGATCCTTCCTAAGAAGGTGCACTTTAGCTTTATCACCCTTTTTATACATTCCAAGTGACTTCATGTAATCATAAATATCCTTGATTTCAAGATCTCCAACTTTTAAAATAATGTCACCGTCTTTCATACCAGATTTCATGGCTGGTCTATCATCCAATACTGCATCAATTCTGACACCTTTACCGCTGAAAACATAGTCTGGCATTATACCCAAAGTCACTTTAAAGCTTGCAGCCTTTTCATTGTTTTCATCTTTGGTTTTTTGAAATGTTAGGGTTCCATCTTTTGATATTCGCTGAATGACATTTAGTATGATTTCAGAAACCTGATAAATGCCTTTGTAATTAACCAATGGACTGTCATCAGATGGTTTGTGATAGTCCTTATGCTGACCTGTGAAAAAATGCAAAACAGGTAAACCCTTCAAATAAAATGAAGTATGATCTGATGGGCCCACACCGCTTTCAGAGTAATTAAAAGTAAATCCTTCTGGTTTTACTTTATCGAGTATACTGGGCCATTCCTTGGCCGTCCCGGTTCCACTTATAGCGATAACATGTTCAGCATTCAGTCGTCCGACCATATCCATATTAATCATAGCTATCCAATCTGACATATTGACTGTGGGTTGTTCCGCAAACGCCTTTGATCCAAATAAGCCATGCTCTTCACCGGAAAATGCAATAAATAGTACATTACAGGCCAATTTTTTATCATTTACGAGTTGCTCCGCAAGCCACAATAATGATGCTACACCACTGGCATTATCGTCAGCTCCATTATGGATAGATTTATCATTTGCCGCAAGGGACCCCGCATCTCCATGACCTAAGTGATCATAATGAGCTCCGATGATAATTGTTTTTTTTGCCTTTTTATCCAAATATCCCAAAACATTTCGTCCGGTAATATCCTTTTTAGTTTTATCGTGTGGATCAGATGAGAATGAAAATTCTTGAAACCACCCGGTCGTACCTTTGGCTTTTAACCCTAATGCATCCATCCTGGATGCGATATAGGCCGCCGCTAGTTGCTCACCTGATGACCCTGTAGATCGACCTTCTAAGTCGTCAGAAGCCAAATAAACGACATCAACATGAATTTGCTGAACATCTTGGGCCCCAATTATAATAGGAAAACAGATGATAAATAGTAGTTTTGCCAGTGATTTATAATTCATATTTATTCAATTATTGTGAATTAAGTATTCCAAGGAAACGATTTGACCACTCAAAGGGTCAATGTTAATTAGAGCTTCAAAATTATGGAAAAAAAAGGTAATCCGTTCATTTATTTGTTTGGCATCATGTGCTTACTAACAACCCATTGCAAACAAGATGTCCCCAAACAAACCATTGAAAAAATAGTCGAAAGTAAACCGAAAAACCCCATCACCCTTCCTAATTATTGGAAAGATCCTAAGGTAATGGAATTTGGACGTGAAGCGCCTCGGTCAGATTTTAAACCCTTCGAAACTACGGAAAAAGCCCAATCGCAATCCTTTCAAAGTAGTGCTTACCATCGTAGTCTAAACGGATTTTGGAGATACCAATATTTTACCGGTCCTGATTATGTTCCTGGAGAAATAGAAAAATCACCCATCAATATCAATTGGCTTGAAAAGTCATTTCCATCCTGCATAGAATTGGGTGGTATCGGTAAACCCATTTTTAAAAATTATGGATTGCCCTTTGAATCTAATTATCCACAAGTGCCTATGGATTCGAATACCGTTTTGGTACTCCAAAAACCGTTAGATATTTCTACCCAATGGAAGTCCCGAGATGTTTTTGCCGTTTTCGAAGGCATAAGTTCCGCCTATTTTGTTTATGTAAATGGACAATTAGCTGGATATAACGAAGATTCAAAAGCAGTTTCAGAATTTAATATTAGCCCATTTCTGAAAGATGAAAACAACATGATTAGTTTGATTATTTTTCGTTGGAGTGATGCTTCTTATTTTGAATCCCACAATATGTGGTCTATGACAGGAATATATCGGAATTCCTACCTTTTGGCTCGTCCCAAATGTAGAATCAAAGATTTTTATGCTAAAACAGATGTACAAGGTAATCAAGGTATTTTAGATCTTGATGTACAAGTAAAAAATAATGCCGCCGAAAATTATTCCGGGTATCAACTCCAAGTCCAATTATTTCAAGATACTACCAAAGAAGTTTTTAATAAGACCATTACATTCGATATTAATCAACAATCAGAAATTAAAAAAAATATTGTCGCTCAAATTAAAAATGTAGAAACATGGTCTGATGAACATCCAGATGCATATTATTTATTTATTCAACTCAAAAATGCTCAGGGAGAAACCCAGGAAGCAACGGTGTATTTAATTGGATTTAACAGTATACAATATAAATCAAAATCATTTTTAGTTAATAACAAACTGTTAAAAATAAAAGGCGTCGTTCGTCATGAATTTCATCCCATCACAGGTTATGTAGTAGATAAAGATTGGATGGCTAATGATGCTGACTTGATGAAGTTAAATAATATTAATGCCGTTCGCAATAGTCATTATCCTCAGGACCCCATGTGGTATACCATAGCTCATCAATATGGATTATATCTAATGGATGAAGCGAATTTGAATACGAGTTCTCTGTTGTCTCAAAATATTGATTTGTCAGCAGATACTTCTGTTTCAAAAATTTATCTCCAAAGAGTGAAGAATATGTTCGAACGCAACAAAAACTATTGCAACGTTCTAACCTGGTCATTAGGATATAATTGTGGACTTGGAGATAATACAAAACTAGCCTATCAGTATATTAAATCTAGAGATTCGAAAAGACCAGTCAGTGTGCAATCCAATTTGAAAAGTTTTGGGGATCTTGTTTTAGTCAATTCCGAAGATAATATTTCGAATGGATCAAAACCCGTACTTTATTATCGGATGTCTTCCAATGCGGGAAATGGACTTGGTGGATTAACATTAGTTTGGGATCATATAAAAAACAATGACAATAAAGCAGGAGGATTTATTGAAGATTGGGCGGATCAAACTTTTTTTATGAAAACCAATAAAGGCAAATTGTATTTCGGCTATGGCGGAAATTTTTCAGAGACGAATTCGGATTCTTTCAGGTGTGTAAATGGCCTAATGACTTCCAATAAAACACCCAAAGCTTCGCTCAAAATTGCCAATAATTTATTTTCACCCTTTACTGTTAGTGCCATTGATTTGAATAAAGGTCTCTTTGAAATTAAAAACGATCACTTGGAAAACCATGGGGATGTATTTAATTATTTCTGGACTGTAGTCGAGAATGGTGATAAAATCAAAGAAGGTAAATTCGAAAATTTAATGATTGATGCCGGACTGAAAAAAACTGTTCGTGTGGATTACAATAGCTTTACTAGAAATCCAGGAAGTGAGTATACCATTTTGATAACCATCAATAAAAAATCATTGAATAATGGGATGTATCGTTTTGTTGTAGTGGGATTACAACAATTTATTTTGCCGAAGTCAGCAGGTAAACCCATCAATCAATCCGCTTTCCAAAAATTAAAAAGCACCGAAGAAAATAATTCAATTCACATCAGTAATAATTTGTACAGTATTAAAATCGATAAAAACAAGGGCTTGATTTCATCCTGGATTTGTAAAAATAAAGAACTGCTTGTCACTCCGATTAAACCAAATTTCTATAGAGCACCAACTGATAATGATATTTATCTCAATCAATCTAATGAAATCAATTTTTGGAAAACATTGGGAGATCAGTTGACTATAGTATCTCAATCACTGGAAACCAATCATCCCGATTATATAAATTACATCGTTAAAGCTACATTACCTGCTTCTAGTTTATTACCGATAGAATTTAGGTATCGCTTCTACCCTTCTGCAGATGTTGTCCTTGAAATGAAAATAGATCATTTGGATCAACTTAAAAACATGCCACCAAGAATTGGTTGGATATTTGAAATGCCTGCGGTTTTTGGAACTGTACAATGGTATGGCAGAGGTCCTTTGGAAAGCTATCAGGATCGCAAGCTGGGTCTAAATATTGGATTATATAAAAGCACCGCATCAGAATTTAATATTCCGGCGGTAAGACCTCAGGAAATGGGCAATAAATCAGATGTTCGGTGGCTAAGTCTAAAGACTTTTGAAGGACTCTACTTGATGGCTTTGGGGCAAAGTGAATTTGAAGCGAATGTACTTCCGTTTAATTATAACAAACTAGGAACTGGATACAGACATGGAATTGATATACTCAATGATCCGACCAATACAGTCTTATTGGATTATTATCAATGGCCTCTGGGTGATGGGTATTCTAATAAGTCCCATCCTCCAAGCTCCAAATCGATCCATTTCACCATACGATTAACCAGTCAGGATGAGTCCCAAAGTAGTATTCCGTCTCATTTTACAGAAAGCTTATTAACCAATTAATTATCAAGAGTTTAATCCAATCCTTGGAATTGCATATTGCTGCCGTAACATCGAATAGTTAAGATTGCTTATCTTTGCGATTCAATAAATTGTAATTTTCGTATTACATTAAGTTAAATTTATTACTTAGTGTATACTAGAACCTAAAACATCAAAATAAATGATATTCAAGTTTAAATGGGTTTTCATCATTGCTCTCATCGCATTTATCTTATACTGCATAGCATGTATGTTTTCTCCCAAAGTGATTAATGCATCCGCAGATATCAAAATAAATTGCACGAAAGGATTTCTATTTGTAACCATGACGGATACCAAAGAGTGGCCCAAATGGGTTAGTTGGTCCAAGGAAGATCCTGCCTTAAAATATACCACCGGAAAACTCGAAATTAGCCAAGGCGCTAGTTTTTCATTCGTTGGCCCGAAATTCGGAAGTGGATCTGTTGAATTAAACGAAGCCTTTAAAGATTCCGTTTTAACTGCATTGGTTATTAATGATCAATCACCGGTTAACGTTAAAATTACTTTCCAGATCATTCCGGAAAGAAAAAATTCACTTTATTTATATGCCAAAGCTCGTTCAGTTGAACCCATTCCATTTATTAAAAGGGCACTGTGGTTTAATGCAAATGATAATCTTAAAAAACTATTGGCAAATGATTTAACTTCATTAAAATCATATTTGGAAGGAATGATTAATACCAAGTTTGGTATTGAATCAACGATCTTCAAGAAAAAAAGATATTTCGGAATTCGTTCCATAATATTTAATTCAAACATTCCTAAATTTTACGCTGAATCCTATCCTAAAATTTATGCGAAACTGGATTCATTGAATATTCCATTTACAGGACCTCCTGTGGGAATGATATTTGATTGGGAGGGCAGCTCTAATAATGTATTTATAATGGCAGCACTTCCTATAGAAGCAAATATTAAAGCCCCATTGGATTTTGAAGTCATAGATATACCTGATATCCCGTGCTTGAAATTAGAACATTTTGGAATGTACAATACCCTCAAAAAAGCACATTCCAAATTAGATTATATCATGAGCAGTTCTCAATTTGTATTACAACAACCCATCATTGAAGAATATGTAACGAGTCCTTCACAAGAACCAGATACTTCTAAGTGGTTGACCAATATATTTTACCTGTTGAACAACCAGGGCTCCTATTCAAAAGGTGTAGAAAAGAAAAAAACTATGGAGGAGATGATTCAGGAAGAAGAAGCTGAGCGTAGAGAAAAACTCAAAGCATTAAATAAATAATAATATAAAAAGAAAAATCATATTAAGTCTTTGTTTCTTATATGTTATTGGCATATATGGTCAGGATGTTTTTTCTGAAAAATCAATAAACATTGATCCAATGAAAACCTTAATGTGGACTAACAAAACGTATTTCCTGGGACATTTTGATCCCAAAATGCATCCTGATTTCGTTCAGATTGACTCGATGTATTGTTATCGTGAACTCTACATGCTCCAAGAAGCTTATCAGGCATTTGTTGAAATGGCCAAGGCCGCTTTAGCAGATTCCGTACATTTAAAAATCATTTCTGCAACTCGCAATTTCGATTATCAAAAAAGCTTGTGGGAAAATAAATGGACCGGAAAAACACTAGTCGAACAAAAAAAACTAACAATATCGCATAAGAACTTTTTCCACCGAGCTTTAAAAATTATGGAATATACAGCGCCTCCCGGATTTACCAGACATCATTGGGGCACTGATATAGATATCAATGCAGTTGAAGACGAATATTTTCAAAGCGAAGAAGGCAATATTGTTTTCGATTGGTTACAAAAAAATGCAGGCAGGTTTGGATTTTGTCAAACCTATACGGCAAAAGATCATTTAAGACCAAAAGGATATAAAGAAGAAAAATGGCATTGGTCCTATGCAAAAATAGCAGATCAGATCTGGCGCGAACAAATTGCGCAATTTGAATTAAGAGATATTAACAATTTCAAAGGAGCTGAATCGGTTAAAAAAACTAATTTTCTACATGACTTTATATTGTCAATAAACACCTGTCACTAATATGGCCCTAACGGATTCGAATCCCATTCCATTACATTCAGTTGCTCCTGAATTTCAATTAAAAAATGTCGTTACTGATCAATGGATAAGCTTGCCTAAACAGAATGAATTTAAGGCAACAGTCATTATGTTCATCTGTAACCATTGTCCTTATGTCATTCATGTTAATCCGGAATTAATTCGATTAGCTAATGATTATATTCCTAAAGGCGTTCACTTTATAGCTATCAGTTCAAATGATGTAACTCACTATCCTGATGATTCTCCTGAACTCATGCTTGTTCAAGCTAAACAATTAAATTATCCTTTTCCATATTGCTATGATGAAAGTCAAGAAGTAGCAAGAGCATATGACGCAGCATGCACACCGGATTTTTATGTGTTCAATGCTGAGTTAAAACTTGCATATCATGGAAGATTGGATGCATCCAGACCCGGAAATGATTTACCCCTAAATGGTGCTGATATACGTCATGCATTAGACGCTTTATTACTCAATGAAGCACCTTCAGAAATACAATACCCAAGTATGGGTTGCAATATAAAATGGAAAAAATAAGCTTCTGCCAAACTCATTTCTAATATGAATCACATTAAACATCTGCTATTTGATTTTGGAAATGTTCTGCTCAATTTAGATGAGCACAGAACCTGGCAAGGGCTGGAAGAAATATTAGATCCCAAACTTTGTGAAGATATCAACGAACAAGTTTTTTTTCCTTTCGAATGTGGCCTCATTTCTGAAGATAGCTTTTTCAATAGATTACAGCGAAGATCATTACAGGTTTTACAAGGCGACGTGTATGTTAAAATATGGAATGCCATGTTGCTCGATTTACCGGAACATCGAATTCATTTTTTAGAAAAACTTAAATCTGATTACAACATTTATTTATTGAGTAATACCAACATCACCCATTTAAGATCAGTACAACATAAGATAAAACGAAACTATCCTACATTAGATTTCGAAGCTCTGTTTAATAAAATGTATTTTTCACATGATATCCATTTGAGAAAACCAGATCCAAAAATTTATGAATATGTTCTACAAGATGCATCCTTGCAACCCCATGAATGTCTTTTCATAGATGACAAAATAGAAAATATTGAAGCTGCACAAAAACTTGGAATAAATAGTTATCATCATAATTATAATGATGATATAGCTGATATTTTTGAACATATAGTAGCAAAGTTCAATGGCTAAAATATATTCTACCCGGGATGTCTTTTTAGAAAAAATGAAAAAATATTGCTCCTATCAAGAGCGTTCCCATGCTGATGTCAATAAGAAACTCTACGAATTACAATTGGATGCTGAATTGCGTGATGAAATCACTTATGAACTCATTCAGCAAAATTTTCTCAATGAAGAAAGATTTGCCAGAGCGATCGTTCGTGGCAAATTCAGAATGAATGATTGGGGCAAAATAAAAATCAAACAACAGTTAAAACAACACCACATCATCGACTCACTTATAAATGTAGCTTTAACAGAAATCAATGACGAAGACTATATCCAAAAAATAAAAATGCTCATTCAAAAAAAATATGATGCTTTAGCTCATGAACTTCCCTTCAAAAGATTTCAAAAAACAATATTATCTCTGGTACAAAAAGGATATGAACAACCACTCGTTTTTCAGATAGCCAAAAATATGAATTTGGACCATGGAAAATAGTTTTTATTCTGACTATATTTAATAAGATCAATACATCAACGTGCATCCAATTCCAATTCCCATATCGCTATCATAATGTGATGATAAAGAAAAGTATTTTGTTAAAATATATCTCCCTCCAATCATATACTCTTTGTCTGAATTAAACATAATATTCATTCGTAGTCGTTTTGAAATTGGAATATCTTCTCTTCCCAATTGAAGACGAAATTTACCTTCAAGGTCAATTCTGGCATCTGCGAGAAATAACATTGGCAAAGTATAAGTGATGCCTATAACTCCTGTCTTACGATCATTTTTATCGCTCTTTTGGCCAAATAAATTAGTATCATCATTCCCGAAAATATTGTTTTCAGAAGGATTCATTTGTTTGAAGTGATAATCAAAACCTGTATAAGCATATAGCCATTGCATTTTGCCAAAATATCTTCCTATCATGGTTTCACTTTCGTACCCGTGGCGTGCATGTAATCCCAAATGCCAAAGGGTACTTAGCTTCCATCGAGTATTTGCAATCATAGCCTCACCATCAGTGCCATTACTTTCTAAACCCATTCTTGCCATTAAATGAAATTTTCGATCATCTGCAAAAAGTTTCCGTTGAGCTAATTTAGGATTTGGAATTTCAGGGTTAGGTTCCTGATTTTCGTAAGTGAATACTCGACCCATACCACTCATCATATGGTAAAGTATATGACAATGAAAAAACCAATCACCATCTACATTGGCATTAAATTCTAAGGTATCTGTTTCCATAGGCATAATGTCAATAATATTTTTTAGCGGTGCAAAGACACCTTGACCATTGAGTAATCTGAAATCATGCCCATGTAAGTGCATTGGATGTCGCATCATTGAACCATTGTACAATATAAGTCTGATATTCTCTCCTTTTCTAATTAGGATTTTGTCTGCTTCGGATACAACCTTATTATCTAAACTCCATACATATCGATTCATGTTCCCTGAAAGCTGAAAATAAAATTCTTTGACTGGAACATTTTTTGGTAACTGGGTTTTTATAGTTGATTTTAACATTGTATAATTTAATGTGACAATGTCTGAAGTTGTGCCTGTATCTTTTTGTTTCGTATCATTTTTCATGTCGGACATTTCATGTGTCCCATTGTTCTCAGTTTTACCAGTTATTTCTGGATACATCACCACATTCATATCCATTTCATTTAATGACATTTCCATCCCCATATCATCTAATTCACCATTCATCCGCATCATATCATTCATCATCTTCATACCTTCAAAATATTTCAATTTCGGTAAAGGAGATGATAACTGCTTTTCTCCAGATCCTAAAAATAGAGATGCTGAATTCGTTCGGTCTTCTGCAGTAAATAAAAATTCATAAGATACTTTATCTTTTGGAATCGTGACAATTACATCATAAGTCTCAGATACAGCAATAATAAGTCTGTCAACTTCTACAGGTTCAACATCATTACCATCACTAGCCACAATGGTAATCTTACCTCCGCCAAAAGTCAACCAAAAATAAGTGGATGCGCCACCATTTGAAATCCTTAATCTAACTTTATCGCCAACTTTATATTCAGAAAGTTGATTACTATATTTTCCATTAATTAAGAATTTTTCATAATAAACATCGCTCACATCCATGGCATTCATACGTTTCCATTCATTGGTAACTTTTGTTTTAAAATAACCTTGATGAATAGCTTCTGAATAACTTTGGGTTGTTCCTTTTTTTATTGCGAACCAATCCGTAGCATTATGCAACATTCTATGCACTTGTTTTGGATTTGTGTTTGTCCATTCGCTTAAAATTATTGGTATTTTAGGCAGATCATCAATTCCCTTTCTAAACCTTGGATCAGTCGCTTTTTTATTCAAAATCATCGATCCATACATCCCGATTTGCTCTTGGAGTCCTGTATGACTATGATACCAATGGGTACCGTTTTGAATAATTGGAAATTTGTACAAATGAGTTGAGTGTGCTTTGATCGGCATTTGCGTTAAGTTTGGCACCCCATCATATTTATTCGGCAAAAATATTCCATGCCAATGCATTGAAGTTTCTTCATTCAGTTCATTATGAACATAAATTTCAGCTGTATCTCCTTCCGTGAATATTAATGTTGGCATTGGTATTTGACCGTTGACTGCTATAGCTCTTTTGTTTTTTCCTGTAAAATTGACTATGGTATCACGAATAAATAAATCATATCGGACGGTTCTCGGCGCAATAACTACGGCAGAATTAATTGGTGAATGAATGTTAACCATTTGAATACTGTCCTGAACCTTTTTAAGGCTAAGTTTTGATAATATTAAATCCTCTTCCAGAGGTTCCTTTTCCAATTTGACTTTATCGGTCAGTGGTATTTTTATTGTGTCCTTTACCATTGGTAAAGATTTAGGCGAATTAACTTTTGGTGTTGCTTTTGTTTTAATTTTTTTTGCCTTAATTTTCACTAAAGCCATGCCACATATTGGGCATGTACCAGGAGCATCATTATGAATTTTCGGATCCATAGTACAACTATAATAGGATCCATCAGCTAAGGATTTACCATTATTTTGGGCTGAAAGTGTGCATTCGCTGAATAAAAACATATGGAGAAAAAGTATTGTTATTGACAGCACTTTTTGATGAATAATTTTTTGAAAAGCCATCTTATACATTTCACTTTTTGTAAATTAAAATTTTTTTAATATTTCCAATTATAAAAATAAATTCCTATAATACAATATCAAAAATTTATTAAAACATCTTTCAATAAATCTTTGATATTGATTATAAATTAATATTCTAATCTTTTTAGGATTACAAATTTGTTCTTACTTCTTCTTAGTTAAATCCATGCCGCATTTAGTACACTTACTAGGCTTATCACTGGTGATTTCTGGGTGCATTGGACAACTGTAATCCATTGCTGCCATTTTTTTGGTGGTTTTAGTTTTTTTCATTTGCTTCATTTTGTCAGTGCACATTTTTCCACTCATATCCATACAATCTCCGTTCTTCATCACCATCTTTGATCCATCTTTCATCATGCATTCCCCATTTGTCATACATTTAGTTCCGTTTTTCATCACCATATCTTTTTCCATAGGCATCGTTTTACCGTCTTTCATGACCATCATCTTTCCATCTTTCATCATACAACAATCCTTCATCATTGAAGTGTTTTTCTTTTCTTGCGCATTAACACTTAATGAACTTACCGTTAAAAACAGTATAAGCAATGAAACTGTTCTTGTTAAACCAAATCTAAAATTTTTCATAGTATATTATATTTATTTTTCTTCAGTACCGCTGTTGACCGGTCTTCAGTTTCGCTGTTGCCCAATTTGTTTTTTTTATAGTTGCAAATTTCTCAATCTAAGTGCATTCCCAATTACTGAGACCGAACTAAAACTCATAGCTAATGCGGCAATCATTGGCGACAATAAAATTCCAAAAAATGGATACAATACGCCAGCAGCAATTGGAATACCTAAAACATTATAAAAAAATGCAAAGAATAAATTTTGCTTTATGTTTCTCATCACTGCATGACTTAAATTTTTAGCTTTGATTATGCCTTGTAAATCGCCTTTTACTAATGTGATTTTAGCACTTTCAATAGCCACATCGGTTCCTGTTCCCATAGCAATTCCAATGTCGGCTTGGGCTAATGCTGGAGCATCATTGATACCATCGCCTGCCATGGCTACAATTTTTCCTTCGGATTGTAATCGTTTTATTTCGTTTAATTTGTCTTCTGGTAAACAACTTGCTTTATAAGATGATAAGCTTAATTCATCGGCAACTGCTTTGGCTGTATTCGCATTGTCGCCAGTAAGCATCACTATTTCAACACCTTGACGCATGAGTTCCTTTATAGCTTCTTTGCTGGATATTTTTATTGCATCAGCTATCGATACAAAGCCTACTACAATGGCATCAACTGAAATATAAGATACCGTTTTTCCTAGTTTTTGCTCTTCAATAACATTGTTTTCTAAATCATCAGAAATAGTCGCTTGAACTTGTTCCATTAGCTTACTATTACCTAGAGCTACTTTTTTATCGATCACTGTTCCTGTAACTCCTTTTCCTGCAACAGCTTCAAAATCCTTGACTTCTATGAGAGAAATAGATTTAGTTTTAGCATAATTAACTACTGCTTGGGCTAATGGATGTTCGCTGTATTGATTCAAAGAAGCAATGTTTTTTAACAATGCATCTTCATCGTTGTTAGATGAATAAATTCTATCTACTGATGGTTTTCCTTCTGTTATTGTTCCTGTTTTGTCGGTTATTAAAACATTTACTTTGTTCATGTTTTCCAAAGCTTCGGCATTTTTTATCAATACTCCCGCTTGAGCACCTTTACCAACTCCAACCATTACCGACATGGGTGTTGCCAAACCCAATGCACAAGGACAAGCAATAATTAAAACAGCAATCGCATTTATAAAGCCATAAACCAATGCGGGATCAGGACCAAATTGAGCCCAAACGAAAAAAGTTAATCCCGAAATGATGACTACAATTGGGACAAAATATTTAGCAATACGATCTGCCCATTTTTGAATAGGTGCTCTAGATCGACTAGCGTCATTAACCATTTTAACAATTTGCGAGAGCAAGGTTTCAGATCCTACTTTTTCAGCAATCATTACAAAAGACTTATTGCCGTTTATAGTTCCTGCTACAACAGCATCGCCTTGAGATTTATCAACTGGAATCGGTTCACCTGTGATCATGGACTCATCAATACTGCTTTCTCCAGTTGTGATTTTACCATCAACCGGAATTTTGTCTCCAGGTTTTACTCTTAATAAATCACCCTTTTTAATGTCGTGTATAGAAATGACTTTATCATTGCCGTCAACAATTAATATGGCCTCAGTCGGTGCTAATTTTAATAATTCTTTAATAGCTCCGCTCGTTTGGCTATGTGCTCTTGCTTCTAATAGTTGCCCTAATAAAACTAAAGTTAGAATAACTGTTGTAGCTTCAAAATATAATAACACTGCTCCTGTCTCAGTTTTGAATTCATTTGGAAAAATAGTTGGAAAAAACATTCCGAATAAACTAAACAAGAACGCAACTCCAGTACCAATCCCGATTAGTGTAAACATATTTAAATTCCACGTAATTATGGATTTATAGGCTCGTACAAAAAACATCCAGCAAGCATAAAAAACTACTGGAAGTGTTAATAATAATTGTACCCAATTCCATGTTGTGGCATCCATTAATTTGAGTAAAGGATTGTTTGGCACCATTTCTATCATTGCAATAACAAAAACAGGAACAGTGAAAACTACTGCAATCTTCATTTTCTTTACCAAATCATTATAGGTTTTTTTATCCTCACTGTCGCTTGGTTTCAATGGGACTAAATCCATTCCACAAATAGGACATGAACCAAATTCCTCCTTAATAACTTCGGGATGCATAGGACAGGTGTACAATGTTTTAGTAACGGTTATTTCTTGTCCTTTGATTAAATCCATACCACACACTGGGCAGTCCCCGACTTTGTCATAAACTTTATCTCCTTCGCAATGCATCGGACAATAATATTTTCCATTTCCAATACTTGCTATAGCAATTCCTTTTTTGTCACTTGGAGGCTCATTAGAACAACAAGATTCTGAACCTGAATCTTTTGAAGTAGCATCATGTGGACTATTTACATCATTCATTTCTATGGTGTACGCTCCAATTGACCTTAAGGCTGCTTGGAGTACCGTTGTTGGAATGTGCTTTTCCATCGTTATAGTTGCCATTGGCGGGTGTAATGAAACTTTAGCTTCGACACCATCAATCGAATTCAATCTTTTTTCGACTTTGGTACGACAACCATCACAAGTCATTCCAATAATTTTATAAGTATGTACCATTGTTAATATTTCTAATACAAATTCACACAAATCTCATCTCTAATTAGACTAAATTTGTTACACTATAGAACATAAGATTTTCAACATTTATTAATGTTCAAGTAGCTTAATATTAATCCTTTGAAATAACCAGAACAAAAATGTTCTAATTATTTAATATTTACTCATTAATAAAATTTAATGTTGCAAATTATTCTTTAATAAATTTAAATATCATCCTTTTATCTTGCTGAACTATTTTAATTAAATAAATTCCACTATTCCAATTTTGGCAATCCATTGGAATATTGAGATCAGACGTAGAATGAATATATTGTGATTTCACAAGTTGACCCAAAGAATTATAAACAAAAATGTTAACCGGTTTTTTTTCAGGAAGAGTAGCCATGATTCTTATTGAAGTAGAAGATGGATTGGGGAACACATTCACTTTGAATTGATCATTTAAATTGTCTTGATCACTCGTCGGACTTCCATTCACAATAAATTGTCCCATCATACCATCATCTTCATGACTCAAAATATGACAGTGGTACATATAAGGCATTTTTGGATCACTAAAGTCTTCAAATTTCATAACGATTTTCACAGAACCCGTCATGGGTGGAATAGTAATTACATCTTTGCGTCCACGCATATTTGCAGGAGGAGTTGCTCCGTTAATAGAAAGAACATAAAATGAATTACCGTGCACATGGAATGGGTGAGCCATCATCGTTTGGTTTGTTATGGTCCAAATTTCAGTTTTACCTAGTGTTGTACTGAAATTAATTTGTTCCATATCGAACTTCAATCCATTAATATAAAAATTGGTCATGCTCATCATGGGTTGTGCTGTAAAACCAAAAGTTCTTACTGTAGCACCAACTTGTGACAACACAACATTTTTTGTCAAGGTAGCAGGAATATTTTTAATGGCTCCAATAGTGGGGGCAACAACAATGACTTTCATCAAATCAAAATCCGTATTATCTAAAGGTCCCATCATAGTCTGACCACCACCCATTTGCATCATTCTTCCACCAGGATAGCCCTGAGGAAGAAGAGAACCATATTGACGTAAATTCAGGTTTTGTCCCTCTTTTCCTGTAAGGTCCACCAGTATTTCTGCGCGTTCACCTGGAGCTAGTATGAGTTTTGACATTGATACTGGCGCATCAAGCAATCCTCCATCACCCCCTATCTGTTTGAAAGCAAGAGCGTTTTCAAAACCAAAATTAAAAAATCGGTGACTCGATCCATTCAAAAGCCGGAGTCGCACGACCTGCGCTGGCAAACTTAATGTACTTCCTTTAACAACACCATTAACCAATACCTCATTATCTACTTCGTCCAATTCGACTATTTGTTTGTTGGCGTCAAACGTTTTCCATTGAAAAACAAGTGGTACGTCATCAACACCATAAGTTCTTGGTAAATTTAATAGAACTTCTTCTGCATCATGTACAATAATGAATCCCGAAGCACCTTTTACAACTTGATTTAAGGTTTTTCCGTGCAAGTGTGGGTGATACCAATAAGTTGAGGCGTTATCCTTGACTTCAAAAGTAGGAGACCATGTTTCTCCAGCTAGAATTGGCGTATGAGGACTTCCATCATTTTTTGGAGCTAAGTGAAGTCCATGCCAATGGGTAGTGGTCGTATCACCTAATTTGTTATGGACATTAATAGTGATGATTGATCCTTTATTTACCATGAGTGTCGGACCGAGTTGGTTCCCATTGTAGCCGATCGTTTTTGTTTTTATACCTGGGAATAGTTCACTTGTTCCGTTCTGAATCACTAAATTAAACGTTGTGCCGTCGATAATAGGCGGAATAGGAATCTGGGTTTGGGCAATGATTGACCTTCCCAAAAAAAATAAAATTAAACTGAAAATAGAATTTTTTTTCATTTTTTAAACCTTAAAAAGGCGTTTTAAAGGCGGCATTTGTTAAAAAATTAGTATCGCTCAATGTTTTCAAAAAAGCAATCAAATCTGCCTTCTCTTCTAATGTTAATTTTAATCCGCCAGGTTGTAAATTATATTGCAACAATTGGTCAACAGTTTTTGAATTTTTTACACCGCTATTGTAATGATCGATCACTTCTTCAAGTGTAGCAAATCTTCCATCATGCATATAAGGAGCTGTGTGCTCTATGTTTCTTAGCGATGGTACTTTGAATCTTGCTTTTTCTTTATCCAGATTAGTCACTTTATATCTTCCCAAATCTTTAAATTGCGAATCGTTATCCAATCCATTATTCATATAGTCATCATTGGTAAAATTAGCACTTGCATGACAATGAAAACATTCTGCACCACGAAACTTATTGGTAGGATCAAATTCTGTAAAAAATAATTTTCGGCCTCTTTCTTCAGATGCAGATAATGAATCCGTACCTCTCAATGATTTATCATATTTAGATTCCGTAGAAACCATAGTAAACATAAATTGCTCCATCGCAAGACTCATTTTCAAAGCAGTAATACTATCCGTACCAAAAGCACGAATAAATTGGTCTTTATATTTTTTATCAGCAGACAATTTAACAACGACACTTGGTAAAGTCTCATGCATTTCAATTGGGTTTTGAATTGGTCCTAAGGATTGATCTCGCACAGTCGCGGCACGACCATCCCAGAACAAACCGTTGTTATGCCAAGCGAGATTCATAACGGCCATGGCCTGTCGGTCGCCTTCTAGTTTATCAACACCAACACTAAATCTTCGAATATCAGAAAATGCATCTTTCTGTTGATGACAATCAGCACAGGATTGACTTAGATCTTTTGACAATTTCTTTTCATAAAACAACATGCGACCCAACTGAACTCCTGCAATGGTTAAAGGATTATCCGCAGGTAAATCTGGAGTTGGAAAATCTCCAATTTTCAAAACATACGGCGTAGGATCTAATACTGGCACCATTTCTGGTTCATTTTGTTCACAAGCACTTATGAAAACAAAATTTATTATGATATAAAATAAAATTATTTTTTTCATAGAATTATAATTTGAATTCTGGATTTTTGATAAATTCTAAATCGGTCAGGCTATTTAAAAAAGCTAATAAATCTAATCTTTCTTGAGCACTCAGCATAAAAGGTTTTAGAAAAATACTTTTATTTGGATGGGCTTTTCCACCCGTTTGATAATGGTCTATGACGGCATCTAAGGTTTTAAAACTTCCATCATGCATATAGGGGACAGTTAATCCTACATTCCTTAAACTTGGCACTTTGAATACAGCCCTATCTACATCTAATCCCGTTAATCGAATTCTTCCTGAATCTGCATAATCTATATACAATCCATTATTCGTAAAACTTTGATCAGTAAACAAAAAACCATTATGACATTTAGTACAGTTCAATCGCTCACTTGTAAAAAGTGAATAACCTCGTATTACAGTTTCTCCAACAGCATTATTCTTTTTCTGATAAAACCATTGGTCGAATGGTGAATTACCACTTAATAAAGTACGTTCGAAAGCTGCAATAGACCTAGTTATAACAAATGGATCAATTTCTCTATTATAAGCTTTTTGAGCAGCCTCAACGTATGCCGGTATACGCTTCATTCGATCTACAATCAACAACATATTGTAATTAAATTCATTATGCTCTTGAATGGGCACTAAGACTTGCATTTCTAAAGTAGGCACTCCTCCCTCACGCAATAATGCTTTTTGATAGGCCACATTAGCTAAGGATAGAGAATTTCTAGTTCCTGCTCTTTGTTCAATTCCAAAACTTACTGCAGAACTATCAGCAAAAGCTAAATATTGATTGTGACAAGAACCGCAACTTCGGGTACTGTCTTTTGACAAAATTGGATCATAGAATATTTGTTTTCCTAATGCAATCCGAGATCGTGTAAGTTTATTATCATCAGGAATATTTGGATCAGGAAATCCAATAGGTACTTTTAAAAAATATTCATCCGTATTGTTAAGCTTATTTTCATCCTTTTGACAAGCCCACATCAAAATAAAAAGCCCAAAAAGAATTGAAAATTTTTTCATAAAAATTAAAAAAATGGAGTCGGTAAAATTATTTACCGACTCAGTGATAGGTATTATTGAATTACAATAAATTGATTTCTGGATAATAATTGACCATTGTCAAAAAATACAATTTGGTAAATGCCATCGACTAACTGATTTCTTTGAAAATGTATAGTACCTGAATTGGATAAGTCTTTAACCATACTTAAGGTTTGTCCAAAAGCATTCATCACTATCATAGTTAATGGATTTGAACCCGGTAATGAATAGTCTATTGTGGATTCAGTACTACATGGATTGGGTGAAATGACAACATGTTTTGAATTAGCATTCAAATCCTTGCTAGCCACTTGAACTGCAGCAGTAATAAATTTTTCTGTTTCTGCATTTGATGTCATTTTACTGTTAAGAAATGAATTTCCATGCTGAATAAGATTACCAGTCATAGCAATATTTTTAAATAATTGTGCATAATCTAAAATGAGATGTACATCTAATGTTCCATCTTTTGCATTTACAGTAGTTTGTAGATCTAATGCTCTATAAAACTCATCACCTACATTATGAAATTCAAAAGCAGTTTCCGGCTTTCCATCACCATTATTGTCAACCTTACCTTCTATGGCCATGAATCTATATCCCGCTGACCATCCCCAATGCATGGTTGGATTTTGAAGTGATAATGGATGATCACTTGCATATGTTGATGGATCCGCGTGATTATGTGCTGGATCAACACCAAGATGTAATTTAACACCACGAACACCTTCTATATCCCAAGGGCCCATTTCATGAACGTCAGTTGGTTTACTAGCGTCAATCAAGAGATATTGATCTGTTAAAGGCATCATATTTCCATTTGGATTTTGAATTTCAACTTCTGAAATATAAAATTCAGCACGAGTTAGTATTACTTTTTTATTATTCCAAATAGTAAAAACAGTTTTTCCTAAAACTAATGGATCAACACCCACCTTATGGTCAAAAGAAAAAGCGACCTTGTTCATTGTTTGCGAATGCGCATTCGAAACAATCATTACAGATAACATTAAGAGTAAAAAATTCTTCATAAAATTTAAATTTAAAATTAGATTAATTAATTGTTGGTTTATTTGATGTTAAAAAATATTCCTGATTGAATTCCCATTTTTTGTAAACCATGAATTCCATAAGCCACTTCAGGTGAGATTGTGATTCGAATTCTTGGCTTCACATAATAGGCTATGCCTACACCCAATGTTCCTTCCAATATGAATCGATGAATAGGAATAGTATTAAATACTGGAGTTTTATCCGAAGAAAAACACAAGTCCTGGCATAATTCTGAATAATGCACAACAGTATTGGTAACTCGACTGTGATAAGAAATCAAAGTACCAGCACTGAATGAATATTGCAATTTTCTTTTTCCGAATAATCGTTGAACGTTTAATGGCAATACCCATGATTGTACTTTTTGATCAGTACGCATAGCTATAACAAAAGGTTCATCCAATGGCATTGAAGATGGATGATCTTGTTCTGACATTTGAATGTGAATCGAACTTCTTCCTATTGGAGTATTATATTCATAGTTAAAAGCATAATTTTTTAAACCTGGATCACTTGGATTTATTGGAATTGCATCCTTAAGTCTAAGTGTCATATTATGATTAAGTGTTGTATAGTATTGTTGATATGCTAATCCCATTCCAAATCGCCAATGGCGACCATGATCCATTTGAATCTGTATCCCGGATTCAACGCCCATTTTTCCAATATGAGATATGGATTGCGTATTTTTTGAACTTGAATGATTTATATTAAAACATGCAAATTGACCACCTATCCATGTTTTAGAAATTACTTTTTCATGTTTTGGGATGATACTTAGTTTATCTTGTGTCAGGATTTGGAGATCTAATTTTGGCAATTCAATAGCCAATTCATTCCATTTTATTTGCAGTAATTTATCATTGTTGTTTTCAAAATAGTCAGCAATAATAGGGTCGTTTTGAGAAGCTAAAGGATCATGAACTTTTAAATTCAATGCATTGTCCTTTAATAATTGACTCGATTCCATTTTATTATTCAAATGCTTGATCATTCGATTATTATTTAATGGTCCAATGTGAGAATTAGATGTAAACGTTGAAGATTGTTTCAAAATAAATGGATCTTCAGCTGATTCATTAAGATTTGATTCTACCTTGGATTTTGCCTTTTGAACATTTTCCTGTTTATCAGATGAATCACTGTAATATGTCTTGGCATGATTGGTTGTCAAGAAAACCAATATCATTCCAACGAACAACGAAGCGGCCAATGCATACCAAAAAAACACGATTCTTCTTCGATGTTTAGGTAAACGGCCGGCAATTTCACTCCACATATGATCGGGCACATCTGGTTGAAATCCATTCATCGACTTGTTTAAAAGTTCGTCAATATGATCTCTTGATTGATTTTGCTGGAAATTCATATCAATAACATAGATTTTAACATCATTTTTTTCAAAAATTCCTTAGCCCTTGTTAGTTGAGATCTCGAAGTGCTTACTGCAATTCCAAGTTCTTTAGCAATTTGATCATGTGACATATCTTCAAGAACATATAAATTCAATACAGTTCTAAACCCGCTAGGCAATTTTTGTAGCATAATGATCAATTCTTCTGCATCATTTGGATTGTTTAAATCAGAGTCTAAAATCATTGGTTCAATATCCTGTTGTAATTCAATTGTTTTCAATATTTTATTTTTGGCTTTAAGTTGATCTATGGCTGCTCTTGTAAAAATAGTCCTTATCCAGCCCTCCAAACTTCCTTTGCCACTAAATTTACAAATGTCCTTAAAAACATTTACAAATCCCTCTTGAAGCAAATCTTCTGCATCAAGTCGATTATCCATGAATCTTAGACATATTCCAAACATGGTTCGCTTGTATTGTTCGAATAGGCGAAATTGCGCTTCACGCTCACCTGCACAACAAGCTTTAGCCAAAGCTATTTCAGCATCAGGTGAAAGATTTCGCAAATCGCCAACCGGTTTAAACATATAAGTCGGATTTTATTCCGAAAACGCTGCATGGATTCCTAATAAATTGCAATTTAACCAGATAAATTAAAAATCAGCGTAATTAGTTATCCTAAATGAAGCCCAAATATTGTTTTCACGTTTACTTACAACAAAGTCGTTTGCTTGAAAGCATTTTTTTCAGGGTAATCCGTCGTATAATGCAATCCTCGACTCTCATGCCGCATACTAGCTGAACGACTCACTAGATAGGCGATGGTTATCAGATTTCTCAATTCACACAATTGGGGTGATAATAATGTCGTGTTATAAAGGTCTTCCGTCTCCAAATACAACAAATGGAGTCTTTCCGATGCGCGTTTAAGACGCACATTACTTCTTACTATGCCCACATAATAAGACATAATGTCTTTGAGTTCTTTGATAGATTGGGTGATTAAGACCATTTCTTTAGGATGTTTAGTTCCTTGTGTGTCCCATTCCGGAATATCTTCATTGAAACTCAATTGATCTACTGAATGTAACAAATGATCTGCGATTCGTTTTCCGAAAACAGCCCCTTCTAACAATGAATTTGAGGCTAAGCGATTGGCACCATGAAGTCCTGTAGAGGTGCATTCACCACAAGCATACAATCTCTCTATACTGCTGCGACCGAATTCATCTACTTTAATACCACCACACATATAATGACAGGCTGGAACCACAGGGATCATTTTCTCAAAAGGATCAATCCCAAGCGACATGCACTTATTATAAATCGTTGGAAAATGTTTAATAAATTCTTCCCGATCTAAATGTCTGCAATCCAAACAAACATAATCCTCACCACGTGCCTTCATCTCCGAGTCAATGGCTCTGGCTACAATATCACGGGGAGCTAGAGACAATCGTGCATCATATTTATGCATAAATTCTTCTCCATTCTGAGATTTCAAAATACCGCCAAAACCTCGCACTGCTTCTGAGATCAAAAAAGAAGGATTGACCAACGCAGGATTATATAATGAGGTAGGATGAAACTGCACGAATTCCATATTCTCAATATGGCCTTTAGCCCGATACATCATGGCTATGCCATCTCCAGTAGCGATAACCGGATTGGTAGTAGCCCGATAAATTTGACCCGCACCTCCAGTAGCTAAAACTGTTATTTTAGCAAGATGCATTTCTACTTCCAGGTTTTTAAGATTTAATAAATAAGCGCCATAACAATGAATGTCCGGCATAATACGTGTGACATTATAGCCCAGATGGTGTTGCGTCAATACATCAATCGCATAATAGTGCTCTAGAATTTGGATATTGGAATAGCTTGCCACTTTAGCCAACAAAGCTCGTTCAATTTCTGCTCCGGTCAGATCCCTATAATGCAATATTCTATTCTCAGAATGTCCCCCTTCCTTTGCAAGATCAAAATGACTGCTATCTTTCTTATCAAACTGGGTTCCCCAATCAATCAATTCCTGCACTCGAAGCGGCCCTTCTTCCACAACAATTTTTACAATAGCCGGATCACACAAATCATCTCCTGCATCTAGTGTATCATCAATATGCTTTTTGATATCATCCTCATGAAGATCCCACACGGCAGCAATACCTCCTTGAGCGTATCGGGTATTGGTTTCTTCTTTACTGGTCTTGGTAACTATGGATATGGACAGATCTTTCCGCTGCTGAGCGATCTGAATAGCTGTGGTTAATCCTGCTATTCCGGTTCCTATAATGAGTACATCTGATTTAAACAAAACGATATTAAATTTCATCCAAAGGTACTACGGTTTCATGAGGTATCAGGATGGAAGTCTAATTTTCATTTGCTAAGATTTAAGTTTCCAAATCCATTTAAGTCATATCTGATTCAAAGTCAGTTAGAACTACATTATTTGTGGCTTGGCACCTCGGCCGTACCTCGAGGGTAGAGCGACCGTAGATACTTGCTTGTGAGTTGTACTTTATTATTTGTAATATTTTCTTCTATCTAAAAAATTGAAATGCTCCAGAGATCTGACCTAGACAATCGATTACCCGATCGCCATTCAAACTGATTACCTTTCAGAATTTGCCACATCATACTTAACAGGAACAGGGTCTTTTCGCAAGAGAAGCATAGTCGAGGATAAGCCGTGGAATAGACGTGGAATAGGCGCGGAAAAGATGTGGAACATATTTCGTCTTTTCTCGTAATGGAAGAGATGAGTTCTACTATTGATTATGACATTTTTAGTAAATTTCAATTACGAATTACGGGAATGGGAATATCAATTACGAAATTTTAATTACGAATTACGGGACGTGAAAATTAATTTCGAATTACGGGACGTGAATGTCAATGAATTAACACCTGAGGTTTAGATATAATATTGTGAAATATTCTGTGGCCTACCTATATGCCAGAATAGGAAAGATGGAAAAATGTGGGAATGAGGAATATGGTGGTTGTAAAATTAATTGATTTATATGGTAGATTTTAAAAAGTAATTCTTAGATTACAGCAAAATATTCACTTTGATACAACTAAAATGAACTATGATGGGTCTTAATATCTATAAACCGAAGTATTTCAACTAATTAAAGTAAAAATTTTTGGAAATAAAGTCAATTTATTTAAAAATTCTTAGCTTATAATGTCAATATTCCTGCATTTTAAACTCATTATTAATATCTACTTGTTTAGAATGAGCATTCTATTTCTAATACTGCAATTCATCCAAATAGGATTTGGGCAGGGAAAGAAATGCTCAGAAATAGATTCCAATTTATGTTATATTAAAGAAAAATATCCTACTTCAGAATTTGCTATTGAAAAAAAATGGGAAAGCGAAGATGATGTTCTACAAAGGCAAACATTACTATTGGCAGATTTGGACGGGGATTGCATTCCAGAACTATTAGTTGGAGGTATTAATGGAAATCAATTTTGGATTTATATTATTAACCCTATAAGTGGAAAAACAATCAAAAAAATTAATATGCCTTTTTTTAATTATCATTCACCTATGCCATTTGCGGTAGCAGATGTTGATAACGATGGTACTATTGAAATAGTAATTGCTGTTGATATGTATTCACCAACCCCATTTAACCTTTTAGGAAAGCTTGTTTGCTTAAATTTGGATGAAACTATAAAATGGATATCAGATCAAAGATATGATATTGGGCAATTAACTCGGATAGACGGCACGCCTGCTTTTGCTGATTTTAATCAAGATGGGATTCCTGAAGTCTATATTCATAATTTAATATTTAATGCGCAAACTGGAGTTAAGCTAGCTGATGGAGGCAATAATGGTATAGGAAAACAGTTGGATTATACCTCACTTGATGGCACAATTTCAGTTGCAGCTCAATTAGATGAAGATTCGACAGATTTGGAGTTAGCTGCTGGATATACTGTTTATAAGGTAAGTATCAAAAATCCAAATGGTATGGTAGGCAACAGCATGGTAGCGCACAATATACTTGTGGACAACGAACTTAGAGATGGATTTGCTTCAATCGCCGATATTAATAATGATGGAAGACTAGATATTATAGTTGCATCGTCTGGATTAAATGATGCAAAACTTTATTGCTATACGATTAATAATGGAATCACTAGCTTGCTTGCTAAAATAGCTTTAAATGATATTGAGACGAGAATTGGACCTCCCCTAATTGGAGATATAAATGGCACTGGACAATTATCTATCCTTACCGTTAGGCCTAATAAATTGATGAGCTTTAGTTATAACGGTAGCTTAAGTCTTAGCCAAGAATGGAAGTTGGATGCACAAGATATTTCTGGATTCACAGCATTAACTCTATTTGATTTAAATAATGATGGGAATAAAGAAATCATTTATCGCGACGAAGGTTTTTTAAGAATAATAAATGTTGATACTAACATCCCCAAAGAACTTGCAAAGATTTTCTGTCCGGTTACTTCATTGCAAGAAGGTCCTATTGTTGGTGATATAGACAATTCGGGGCATTCCAAAATTTGTGTTACATGTGCTTTAGCAAATTTTGGTAATCTTGGAAAACTCGCCGTCTTCGCTCCCCCCGACAGCCTCCCAGGTTGGGCGCCAGCCCGCGGCATTTGGAATCAATACGCCTACAATCCCTTATTCATCAACGACGATCTCACTGTCCCACAATTCCAAAAGAATCAAGCAACTTATAAGAATGGCAAGTACAACAACTTTATGCAACAAGAATCCTATGTTGACTCTAACGGTATGGTGCGTAAATCTGCAGCTAGTCTCACTGGCCAAATCAAATGTGTCAATTACGATCCAATAACAAATGAATACATAGTCGTATTTGACCTATACAATCGCAAGGACGCATCGAATCATGCTGATTCTAACTTAGCGGTTAGTTTCTACAATGGTGATCCTACAAGTTCAGGAACACTTATAGGAATCTATTATACATTGAAGTCAATCCTTGCAGGAGATAGTCTTCTGAATTTGGAATACCGATTCTCGGCTTTGAATCCTAAAGATCTCTTTATGGTAGTGAATACGATTAGAAATGGATCCGGGGTATTCGATGATAAAGATTTTACTCAGGCTGAATGTGATTACACAGATAATATCTCACGTACATTGGAATTGCCAAAACTGGATAGTATCCAAGCCAAGATCTGCAAAGGCGCATCATTTCAATTCTTAGATACTACCATTCAAGATTCTGGCATGTATTATCGTAAATTAAGTACTATTAATGGTTGTGATAGTTTGATATATATTTTAAATCTAAGCACAGTCGATACGATTTATATCAAACAATCAGTAAAAGCTTGCGATGTATATTCGTGGAATAATAAATTAATCACACAGAGTGGTACCTACGTATTTGATACCTTAAATCAATTCGGATGCGACAGCATAATAAGCTTGGATCTGATCATTAATAAATCAAGCGTTAATAAAACACAGCACACGGCTTGTGATTCCTATACATGGAATGGTCAGACTTATGATAAGAGTGGATTCTATACATTCCAAACTATGAATCAAGCTGGTTGCGACAGTACCATAAACTTAGAACTTATTATTCATAAATCCGATACCACAAACTTAACAATTGAAACCTGTGATTCCTATGTTTGGAATGGCAGAACCTATACCCAATCCGGAATCTATACTTTGGATACTATGAACCAAAATGGTTGTGACAGCAGTCTGACTCTGGATTTAAGTATACATTCCATAATCCAAATCACTACATCACAATCCACTTGTGATTCGTTGACATGGAATGGAATAACATACACGCAATCTGGAATTTATAAGGATACGACTCAAAGTTCTAAAGGCTGTGATAGCATAACTACACTACAACTCACAATCTCCAAATCCAATCGATCATTAACAACACAGACGAGTTGTGACCGTTATGTTTGGAATGGGACTACTTACTCCCAAAGTGGAACTTATGAATTCATGACCCAGAATGCCACCGGTTGTGATAGCATCGCTACGCTTCAACTGATCGTCAATCCGTCAACGAATTCAACAACAAATATTAATACATGTGACAGTCTTATGTGGAATAATATAATCTATAAACAAAGTGGAACGTATCAATACACAACATTGAATGGATCCGGTTGTGATAGTATCGCTACATTGAAATTAATCATCAATCCATCGAATCAAATACACATCCAACAAACAGCATGTAATTCATATACTTGGAATGGCACTACTTATACACAGTCTGGAACATATAATTATAAGACAATAAATAGTAAAGGATGTGATAGCTTAATCACCTTGGATTTAAACATTATTCCGTCCAGCATAAAAGATACTTCCATCACCATTTGTGACAGCATCACTTTCCTAAATAAAACATTGAGTACAAACGGAAATTATACATTCACTTTAAAAAACATCCTAGGCTGTGATTCAGTGATTAATCTAAACCTGAATATCAATTCGCAACACTTTAAATCCAATATATCAAATTGTGGATCGTATCAATGGAATGTCAATGGAACCACTTATGATAGTTCAGGAATTTATGAATCAAAATTCATCAACAGTTCAGCTTGTGATTCCATCTATCAATTGAATTTAACCATTCATAAGAATTACGAAATAAAAGAAAAAGCAGAAGTTTGTAAGGAATATTTGTGGCCCGTCAATAAAGTATTATACACCCAATCCGGAGACTATATTTATCCTCTAAAAACGAATCTTGGTTGCGATTCCATCATCATATTAAATCTACTCGTCAATCCTGAATTCCAACATACAGATACGGTAATCACTACCGATGCTTATACCTGGCCTGTCAACCAAAAAACCTATCCCACTTCAGGAACGTATAAAGAAATTTACACCACAAAAGAAGGCTGTGACTCCATCCACTTATTGCTTCTTTCTATTAACAAAGATGTTTCGATATATTACCCAAATATCATTCACCCCGGAGGTTTGAATTCTTTTTTTACAATTTATGTATACGGTGCATCAGCAAACATCAAAACGTTATCCATTTACGACCGATGGGGTGAACGCATTTGGCAAAAACAGAACTTCCCACCCAATGAACTCCAGCAAGGATGGGATGGTAAATTCAAAAATCAAGATGTAATGCCGGGCGTTTATGTGTGGCATGCGGAGATTGTGCTTAAGGATGGAAGTGTAATTGTGGAGAAGGGGGATGTGACGGTGGTTCATTAATTACGAATTACGGAGGGGAATTACGAATTACGGGAATGGGAATTCAATTACGAATTACGAGAGACAAATTTTCGAAATTTCAATTGTGATTTGCGATTGAGAAATTACGGTGGTTAAATATTTTTCTGCTAAGGGTTTTCACTGAATTTCATAGGTGTTTACCCTGAATTTTGATACCTTTTGGGTTCAATATCAAAAATTAATTGTACATTTGGAAATACTCATTCAGGATTCATATCAATTTATTAAGGAAATTTTTGCTTTAATGAAACAGAAATTTAATGATAATTAAGGTCTTAAGTTAAAATGGCTCCTTGAAAATGGTCTGAATTAGTGAATTTGAATATAATTCTTACAATATTTTAAATAAATTAAGAATTATTTGGCAGTTTGAAATGATCTATTTAACTTTGAACTGGAACGACCCCATAATCATATAAGAATTTTCATACTAGGAGAAAAATCAATATTAGATATTGATATTGTCTCTTATATTAAAGTTATAACAATTTAAAATAAATAAAAAAGCCCACGATCACCCATCGAAATGGAGCGCAGGCCAACTATTCGGTAAAATAGGCTGCAAAGATACGGCATAAATTAATTATTGAAGATTGTTTAAGTATATATTATTATTTTATAACAATCTAAATTCATTAACATGAAAAATTTAAATTTTCAATCATCACTACAAATTGTTGGTATTAAGTTATTTTTGATAAAATCCAGACTTTTAGGATTATTGTTTTTACTACTTTTTTTTACGACAAACACATCATTATATAGTCAAGAAGAATCCTGCGAATGCCCTCAAGGTTATTTTAATTATAATTTACCTCAAGGAGATGTTGCTATAAGCACTATTTTCCCTCTAACAAATATAGTTTATCAACTATGTTTTCATGTAGCAGGAAATCTAATTATTGATAAAGACTTTCAGTTTCTAAATTGCAAGTTCTATATGGAAGGCGCTGGAAGTATAAAGGTTAGGAATTCTTCTAAGTTAGGATTGCTAAGTAGCAATATCCAAGGATGTGATTTACTATGGGAAGGAATAGAATTAGAAGATATTTCATCCATCAATTCTATGTATTCAAGTATTAATGATGCAAGGTTTGCAATTTATAATGAATCAGGGTCAGGAAAGAATTTGGTGTTAGCAAAAAATACACTATTTCGAAATAATGTAATTGGAATATTTAGCCCACCTGAATCAGGAGGCATGGAAATTGGTCCTGATTTTAACGGAAATACATTTGAATCAACCAGACTGTTAAAAGGAGGATTAAATGATCCATCTTGGCCTAGTACGGGAGATATAAGCTATTCTGGAATAGTTATTCAAAATAGTCATTTTTCTATTGGTAAAAAGAATCCATTAAATTCTGAAATAAATACCTTCAGAAACCTTATCAATGGTATTTCATCTTGGAATAATCAAGTAACTATATTTGGAAGTGAATTTATCAACATAAACCCTTCCGCAGAAATATTTGGTCAAACCATACCAGAATATTATAAAAATATAGGTTTAATTACTGATGGGACGGCTGTATTTAATGGAATAAATACAAATGGAGTGGGTTTTGCAAATCTTGTAATTGAAGGATTTGGAAAATTTGGAAGAAATGCATTCTCAAATTGTGTCTCTGGTGTAGTGGAGAAAGGTGGATCTTGTTATGTTACCAATTGTCGAATGAGCAGTGTAGATAATGGTGTTATTTTATCAAATCTCACAACAAATTTTTTAGGTGCAAACTTTACAGGCTCTTCGATTTCTAATAATTTTCTTGCATACAACGTCAATGGTATTTCAGTTTTTAATTGCGCCAATAATTTGATTGAAGTGGACAATAACGATCTTACAGCTTCGACTATTTCTGGTAATCGGGGAATCAATCTAAATGGAAATATGAATTGCCAACTAAGAGTAACTGCAAATATTATTGCATCATATGGTATTTCTGGAATTTGGGTTTCCTTTTGCCCTGGTTCTGTATTATTAAATAATGTTGTTTCAAATTATGGAGGATTAATTTCCAATAATTTTGGATATTTTATAACAGACTCACCAAATTCAATATTATCTTGCAATGGTGCTAATTCACCTAGACTTGGAAATGGGGATTTTGGATTTTTTATTAGAGCCAATGATGATATAAAAATGGAATGCAATGCTGTTGATGGATATGGGGTTGGATATCAGTTTCCAACATCAAATATGGGAACTGACTTTTTTACGAATTCAATGCAGAATTGTTATACTGGATTATTTATTGGTAGATATGCAATAATAGGACCTCAAGAGAATTATGGTAATGTATATAATGATAACAACTTTAATATAGGAGCTAAACATGATGGAGATAATTTCTTTATTGGAATGAGCCTCTTTAAAGTGGAAAATTCCAATACGCTGGATTACCCCAAAGGCAATACTCCTATTTCAACACCAAATGGAAATGCAAAATGGTATGATTTTCCTGGAACTAATAGGCCAATATGTTTTGCAAATCCAAATGGTTGTAGTCCATTTCCTACAAGAGTTACCAATCAGATAGATGATTTTATAGCTAATTGGCCAACAGTTAATGATAGTAGAGAAATTGAAGCTAGGTATTATGCTCAGCGGTATTTATATAGGAAATTGAAAAATGATGTTGATTATAGAAACAGTAATACAACCTTATCTAATTTTTATAATCAGAATATTAATACAGATATTGGAAGATTTGAACCTATTGAAGGATTAATAGACTCTCTTTATTATGCAACTCAACAGGAGGTATTGCTTCTGCAAGCATTGTATGTTAGTATTCAATCAACTCTCTCAGCAATTCAGAACTTCGATGATTCATTTGGAGAAATAACATCAAGTACTTCGGCTTCTGACTTTGTGACTAGAACTACACTCAACAACCAATTAAATACTCTTATGTCACAAGTAGGAACAATATGGAATACTATAAAGTTAAGAGCTAGTTCACAGGCTTCCTTGCTGCTAACTCAGAATAATTTATTATCTGCAAACCTATTGGTAACACAGAATGAGAAAATAGTCAATGGAATTCACATCAATATGATTGCACAAGGTAGAGGATTGCCGAATTCAGGAGAAATAACTACATTGCAAAACATTGCAGACCAATGTTCTTATATCGGAGGTAGAGGGGTATTGAAAGCTAGAGGAATTCTAACTTTGGTTTCAGAACAATTGCAAGATGATGACATTATTTGTGGCTCAAGTATCGTTCAACCTAATGTAACAAAAAGATCGTCTTTCAGTAACAGTATTGAAATTTATCCTAATCCAGTAAATGATCACGTTCAAATTAAATGGATAGATAATGATCTTGTTAAATCAGGAAGAATATTGAACATAGATGGATTAGAGGTGTTGAACTTTAAAGTTTCTAAGGGTAATAAAATAAATATTGCGAAATTAATTCCTGGAACTTATATTCTTGAGATTACAGATAATGCTAAAAAAAATATTGAAAGATTTGTTAAAATATAAAATTAATCTTACCCCAGGCTTTAAGTCTAAAGTCTGGGGATTTATAAATATTCAATACTTATGATTCGGCTAATTTGTATTATTTTCTTTGTTGTAATAGTTAGCTCTATTGGCAATAATCTTTTATCTCAAAAAGAGGATTATAATTGGGTTTTGGGTACAGCAGGTAAAGATAATCGACCCACTGAACCTTATGGAAACTTTATTATGTCTTTTGATAACGAGTCATTATTAATGAAACGAATTGTATCAGAAGCGAAGATGTATAACACCAATTCAGTCATTTCAAATGCTGAAGGTTTATTACAACTTTATTCGAATGGATATCTTGTATTTGGTAACAATCATAAAGCATTACCTGGATTAGAAGAAATAAATCGCGATTCATATTGGTGGAGAATTACTGGCTATCCTTTCAACCAAGCAATACTCATACTTCAGGATCCAGGGCACAAAAATCAGTATTATTTAATTTACTGTTATGATGCAAAGCCTCCTGATAATAATGATACAATAATTAGAACTAACATTTTAAGAGCCAGTTTAGTGAATTTGGAAATACCCATTAATCCCATAGTTATATATAAAGACAAGGATATTCATTTAGGCAAATTTGGTGTAGGAGAAATAACTGCAACACGACATGCCAATGGTCGTGACTGGTGGATTGTTATTCCTAAACGATATTCAAAGGACTTATTTGTTTTTTTATTGGATCCAAAGGGTATTCAATTCTCTCATGAACAAAGTTTTGATTTACCAAGTGCTTCGGGCGGATTAGGGCAAGCTTGCTTTAGTCCGGATGGTAGTTCTTATGCACTTGGTAATATACATGGTAAATACAGACTAGGAGGATACCTAGAGTTATTTGACTTCGATCGTTGTAAGGGAATATTAAGTCGCAAACGAGTTATACCAGTCTCTGATAGTGTAGGCTTTGGAGGACTTGCTTTTTCTACAAATAACAAATTCTTATATTTTGCAACCCAAGTTGTTTTATGGCGAGTAGACGCTACCCTTGATAATCCAGAATTATCTAAAATTAAGATTGATACTTTTCAAGGTAACATAAATGATCCTTTTGGCTGTACTTTTAATCAATTACTATTAGGAGCAGATGGAAAAATATATGTAGCATCAGATGGAACCAATCTTTGTATGAGTGTACTAGAAGAACCTAATAATGACAGTGGTCTTGACATTGGCTGGACACAAAATGGGATTATTCTACCAACTTACAATAGAGGCTCAATCCCCAATCTCCCTAATTTTAGATTAGGACCTATGGATGGATCTGAATGTGATAGTTTGGGAATTAATAATATACCCTTAGCAAGGTTCCGACATAGACAAGATAGTATTGATATTTTAAAGTTTCAGTTTACTGATCTAAGTTCCTATGAAGTGAAGGAATGGTATTGGGATTTTGGAGATGGTATTCAGTCAAGAGATAAAAATCCGATACATCAATATTCAAAGCAAGGATTATATCATGTATGCCTCAAAGTAAAGAATGAGAATGGTGAGGATCTCAAGTGTAAAGACATATATCTTGGTGTAAATTCTTTTAAACAAACACAGAAGGAAATAGGAATCGACATTTGGAATGAAGGCAATCAATTAATCATACAAATAAATAATTATTATCCTAAGAACTTAAGACTTCAATTATTCAATGTTCAAGGTAAACTCATTGAAGAAAAGCGACTATATTACGGATTGCAGACTTTTTCTGTTGAACATTACCCACAAGGAATTTATTATTATCAAATGGAAGACCAAGGAGTTAAAGTTAAAAGTGGAAAGGTTATAAAAGCGGATTGATTTAATGTATTAATATATTGAAATTTATCCTAATTCAGTAAATGATCAAATTCAGATTAACTTGAGTAGATAAAGACCTTGTTAAATCCGGAAGAATATTGAACTTAGATGGGTTAGAAGTATTGAACTTTAAAGTTTCTAAATATAATAATTACATAAGTATTAACAAGCTTAATTCTGTAACTTATATTCTTGAAATTACAGATAATTCTAACAAAATTATTAAAAATATTGGTAAATTATAACCCTACCCAAGGCCAGATTCAAAACATAAGATTTGATCCAAATCTAGACATAAGCCAGGAAGGAAATGCATTGAGAATCATGGGTACCAAAGATCGGGATTACACCATTACTTTCATAGATTCCAATGGCTGTGAAGTAACACATCAGCTCCAGATACGAATCATTGATCATGAAGAATTCTTTACCCCCAATCTTTTCTCACCGAATCAAGATAATGTCAACGACACATGGAAACCAATAATTGGCACTTCTTTAGAAGTCATTCAAATTGCAGTCTACGATCGTTGGGGTGAGTCTGTATTTAGTTCTTCTGATAGAAATACAGGTTGGAATGGATTATATCGCAATAAACCTTGCATATCAGGTGTCTACATCTATATGATACAAGTAAAAGATAAAACTGGAAAAACTAAAACGTATTCAGGGGATCTGACTTTGGTGAGGTAATTTAAGTACACTCTCAAACCGATTATCTGATGACCATTCGAACCGATTACTATTCATCCGAAAACCTTTCAGACTGTTTACTATATTATCTTCGCTTGTAATTCAGCGAATTGATCTGGGCGAATTTCCAAAATAGAGCATATTTCACTATTTGAAAATCCTCTTTTTGTCATGTTTTTTATTACCAATAGAATTTCAGCTTCTCGGCCTTCTTCTCGGCCTTCTTCTCGGCCTTCTTCTCGGCCTTCTTCCTTATACCTGACTTTGATCAATTCTTCAAGTCCCATACTCTTTTGACTTTTTGTTAATTCATTTATTTCAGCTTCAAAGTTAACTCGTAATGTTGGTTCTTTTATAATGATGATCTCATTTAAAAAGTTCATCATACTCCTTACTTTATTCTGAGGATATCCCTTTTTTACTAAATTTCGAACCAAGTCTATTTTTCTTTCATATATATGCTCATCTCCCAACTTTCGGTTGTTTATCCATACCAACACTGATAATATAACATGAGCAAAAATATTTGTTGATTGGCTCAGTTCTTTTTCATCTTGGCTTATAATTTTATAGGTATTAAATTCAAATGTAATCTTAGTTCCTAAATATTCCTTTTGATATTTTTTGGGGTGGTACTTTCGATCTTCGTCTGTATAGATTGCAAGTGCTGCAATAGGTCGATTATACTTTTCCATGATTCGATAGTAGTAAATATACATTCTTCGAGCAAAATCCATATCTCGATAACCTTGTACTTCTACATGAACCAGTATCCATTCTTCAATTCCTGCTAATGTATATACTTTAATAAGTTTATCCACATATCGCCTATTATTCGCAGATTCTGGAAATAATTGATCTAATTCTTTATCCAAAAACTCAGGCTTCCTATTCAGATCAAATTCCTTCACCCCTTTTTCAAAAAAAAATAGCAGAAATTCATCACACAAGTCTTCAATGATTCCTTTCCAAAGTATATCCTTATGTTTTAACATCATACAAACTTACAATCCTTTTAATTAATATATCATCTGAATTTAAACATTTAACCCAAGAACCAGACTACCTTCCAACCCGATTACCCGATTACCATTCGAACAGATTACCAATCAACATGGAAATGCTCAAAAAATGATAGAATTTGATTTATTTACTTGTGAAATTAATATCTTTAGGTTTGAATGTTAATATTTGATGCTATTGTTGAGAAAATTCTAGAACTATATTTAAAAGTCAAAAATCTAAATATTAAATTAGCGTAATGAATATAGATGAAGTAAAAGTAAAATTAGTTCATGATATACTTGAAATACAAGATGAGCACTTATTGCTTGGTATCGAAAATTTATTATTGTCGATTTCTAGTAATCATGAAAAATTTGTTCCTATGAGCATCGAAGAATTGGATGAAAGAATTGTAAAATCAGAGCAAGATTTCACAGATGAAAAATATATAGCCGCTAAAGAACTTATCACCAAATACTCCAGGTGAATTATGAAGTTGTTTGGTCAGATTTTTTCAGAATAATTACCATCAATACCGATTACCCGATCACCTTCTCACCTGATTACCTGATCACCATTCAAACTGATTACCTTTCAGGATTTCCTCCCAAAACAATTACCATCCAAACCGATTACCTTCCCAACCGATGACCCGATATCCTCCCAAACCGATTACCCGATCACCATTCAAACCGATCACCATTCAAACCGATTACCAACCCAACCGATTACCTTTCACACTGACGCCTTCTACTCAAACCCCCTCAATCTCAAACTCAACAATATAACAATTAATGTCACTCCTACATCAGCAGCAATAGCCAACACTAAATGGCTAATTCCAAAGATCGCAAGTGTGATAAAAATAAGTTTCACTGCAATGGCTCCAATGGTATTCATTTTAATTCGCGATAAAGTAGCTTTACTTAAACGAATTAAAAAAGGGATGAGGGATAATTTGTCATTCATTAATGCAATATTGGCGGTCTCTATCGCAGTGTCACTTCCAGCTGCACCCATGGCGATTCCCACTGTAGATCTTGCTAATGCTGGTGCATCATTGATCCCATCACCTACCATGGCTACAGTTTTATATTCAATTAAAAGTTCTTTGATTCTATCTTCTTTATCCTCAGGAAGTAGACCACCAAATATTTTTTTGATACCAACTTGCTTGGCTACATAATGTGCTGCGTTTTCGTGGTCTCCAGTCAGCATTATGGTTTCTATATTTAGCTCTTTTAATTCGAGTAATGCTGTTACACTATCTGGTTTTATTTCATCCATTAAACCTATGATTCCACCAACCCCATTTCCAAAACTAACGACTACACTGGTTTTACCTTGTGAAGTCAATTGTTCTACAATACGCTCTGCTTCTTGGTCAATAGCTTGATGTTCTTTTATAAATTCTAACTTGCCAACGTACACTGTTTCATCTTCACAAACTAAACACTTTGCCGTCGCCCCTTTACCCATGATGCTTTTAAATAATTCAGCTTTATGTGGTTCAAATCCTTCTCTTTTGCTTGCATCTACTATGGCCTGAGCCAACGGGTGTTCGCTAAATATTTCTGCTCCTGCGGTGCATGCTAAAAGCTCTTCTCTGCTCGTTCCATTCAATGTAATTACATCGGACACTATTGGATTCCCAAAAGTGATCGTTCGTGTTTTGTCTAAGGCAATTGCTTTAATAGAAGCCAAAGCTTCAATGTATTTTCCACCCTTAACCAAGGCTCCTTTTGAGGTTGCATTTCCAATAGCAGCATAGATAGCAACTGGTGTTGATATGACTAATGCACAAGGACAAGCAATGACTAATAAAGTTATAGCTTGTTGTAACCAATGGTTGAAATCCAAATGAAAAATGAAAACAGGAATTGCGAAAACCAAGATGGCAATGGAAATAATCGTAGGCGTATAATATCTTGAAAATCGTTGTATGAATTTTTGGGTATCGCTTTTATTCGCTGATGCTTCAAAGGTGAGACGAACTATTTTTGAAAATGTAGTATCTACAGAAAGTTTAGTTGTTTCCATTTCTATAAATCCATTTTTATTAAGAGTACCTGCAAAAAGATTATCCCCATTATGTTTATCTTTTGGAATGGGTTCTCCTGTTATTGCAGCCTCGTCAACTGTAGTTTCGCCTGAAATTATTTTTCCGTCCAACGGTATCATTTCACCAGGTTTGACTTGAATGATTGTGCCGATCTTAATTTTATCAATGGCAATGCTAGCGTTTTCTGTTTTTACAAAAGCAGTTTTTGGTGCTTTACTTATTAATTCATCTAATGCAGATTTAGAATGTTCTATTCCAATATCTTCTAATCGCTCACCTAATACATACAGCACGATGACTACCGCCGCTTCAGGATATTCGCCTAAATAAAATGCTCCGATAACTGCAATGGTCATGAGCAAATTGATACTACTGAATTGGAGTTTGAACATTGCTTTTACGCCATTCCATAAAACACTGTAGCCAATTCCTAAAATGAAAATGACGAAAATGAAAGGCGCATAAGGCATGGGTAGGTGTATGCCGATGATGGATAAGATCTCTAATGCAACTACTATAACAATAGCCGACAGTAGAATGAGAAATTTATTATCGTTAATTGGTATTTTCATTGATTGAATGTGTTTTAATTATGAATAGTAAATCCTCAGGAATTTCCATAACTTGCAGTGGTGGAACATTTGCACCTCCTGTGTTTCCGATAGGAATATTTCCAACAAAAGACTTTAAACCCCCGACTAATAGCCGTGGAATTTGCCCGATAATTTCTTTATTGTTTTTGGTTTTGATTCCGAACAGCAACATTTTCCAATGAACGAAAGTGTGTGCGATTGGGTAAAGTTGTCCAAGTATATGTGCCCGTTCTAGGTGTCGCCAACTTTGCTGAAAATACCCTTTGAAAAAGGTATTTTCAGCTTCAGTAAGTTCTTGTTGAAAGTATGATTTTAAAGATGTAGGCATAGATGAGTTGAATTTCATTACTTAATATTTTAATGCTTGTGTCCATCACCTTCTTTGTGATCATGTCCATCACCATTTTTGTGATCATGTCCATCACCTTCTTTGTGGTCGGAATGTTCTTTTTCGACCAATTCCATTTTACAAACAGGGCAAGTTCCTTTTTTCTCGTAGGTTTTACCTTTTTCGCAATCCATTGGACATTTGTAAACAGTTTCATGATTATCACCATCTATGTGATTGTGTTTACCTTGTTCTGTCATTGTCTTTTTTTCTGTATTGTTGCAACTAGTCATTCCAAATGTTAATGCTACTAAAAGCATTGCTGATAAAATTAATTTTTTCATTTTTACTGATTTAAATTATTGTTATGTTAATAAAAAATATTTAATGTTGATGGCCTTCACCTTTGTTGCTCATTTTGGCAAGTATAAAAAAGGCTCCTTTAGTTACTATTTTACTATTTTTAGGAATTTCTTTAAGCAATGTAATTTCGCTGTAACCTATATCTGTAGTTCCTTTTCGAACTGGAATTTTTTCAAAGCTTGTTCCTTTCTCATTCTTAGGCTCTGCTTCCTTTTCGGTATGGCTATGTCCGTGTTCATCGTGATTATGTTCCGCAGTTTCTTCTGCGCCGTGATCATGGTGTTCTTCTTCGGTGTGAGCATCAGTCACAATAAAAATATAGTCCTGTCCTTCATGGCTTACAATGGCATCTGTGGGTACAGCATCTAGCGTTGCGTTTTCTAAGCTGACCAAAGCAGTAATACTCATTCCATCAATCAAACCTTGCTTATTTCCTTTTACCTTAGCATGTATGGCAATTGCTTTGGTATTTTGTTCAAAGGTATTGCTAATGGCGTATACATCGGCATCGTATTCTTTGCCTGGATTATTCGTTAGTGTAAAGTGAATGGTTTGCCCTTCCTTGAGCTTGGCCAAATCTTTTTCATATACATATAGATCCAAATGCAATTGACTATTATCCACAATTTCAGCAATCGTGTTGTTCCCATCCACATAGCTACCAATATTGACCATTACATTACTTATTACACCACTGATTGGACTTGTGATTTTTACTATGGACTGAATGTTTTCATTCGTAAGTGTTAATGGATTTATACCGATTAATTCTAATTGTTTTTTCAAACTTGCTTTTCTGGATTTTAAAATCTTCAACTCCGTCTCAGTTATTTGCAAATTTTTTAAAGCTCCTGCATTTCCTTGTTGTAATTCATTTTGTCTGTTGAATTCTAACTGAGCTAAATCTACTTTCGATAAAACAGTAATATATTCTTCTTGCATAGTGATAAAAGAATTATTTGAGATCGTTGCGATGGTCTGTCCTTTTGTAACCGTGTTTCCTGATTGTACTAAAATGGATTTTATAACTCCTCCTATGAAAGCTGTTGCATTGGCTCTATTTTGATTAGGCACTTTGAGTAATCCATTCGCTTTTAGAGAAGCTGTAAGTTGCTTTTTCTCAATATTTCCCAATTCAATTTTGATGGATTTCATTTGTTCCATGGTTAACATGGTTGTGTTAACATTCTCATGTTCGTCATGGGCTTCTTCAGCATGCGCTGCCTCTGATCCATGGTTATGTCCATCTCCTTTTGTGTGTTCCTTACAATTGTTAAAAAGGAAGCTTACTGAAGCAAAAAATATGATGATGATTAATTTATTCATTGTAATTAATTTTTATCTGTTGATTAAGAAATTGATATTAATAATAGATTGATTGAGTTGATTTATTGATTGAAGATAATTTAATTTAACTTCACTTGCAGTTTGCATTGCCTGTAAATATTCAATATAACCAATTTCACCACTTCGGTATGTTGTTTTTGCTATACTGATCATTAATTCAGCATTAGGTAAGGCATTTGACTTGTAATAGTTGTATTGTGCCATGTTCTGGTTGTATTGTTGAAACGCATTTTGCAATTGTGTTTGAAGCAAAAGTTTACCATGGTCAGCTTCAATAGTCAAAGCTTGTTGTTTGTAATTCAATGATTTTATTTTTGCAGTATTACTAAAATAGGTAAACGGAATACTAATGCCAACATTAAAGCCATTGAAGCGTTTACTTCTATCAAAGTATTCTTCCTTTCCATTTATAGTTTGAATACCAGTCAGTGATTGATTAAAATAGCCTACATTCAAATCTGGTAAAATAGCTGCTGATTCTAACTTTATAGCTTGTTTAGCAATCATTGCCTCTTGATACAACGCCATTAATGATGGATTAAGGGTTACTTGGTTAATATCAAGTGAATTATTTATACTTAATGGTTGGAAAGAGATTGAATCACGAATAGTGAATTCATCGCCTGAATTCATTAATTGTTTCAATGAAGCATAAGCTGTTGCTGCTTCTGTTTCATTTTGATTGATGATAAGCGCTAACAGTCCACGCTTTGTATTCGCGGTAGTTTTCTCTAACAAATTGGTCTCTCCTGATTGGTATCGCAAGTCAGCAGTACTCACAAAATCAACATACAAACTATCCATTGACTGCAATTGTTTTCTTGCATTTTGCAAATACATTAATTGAAAAATCCAATACTTTACCTGAGCCTTTAATTCATTCTGAGACATTTGTAATTTCAATTGACTTGCTAATAATTCTGCAGAATACAAGCCAGATTTTGCTTTATAATAGCTTGGAAAAGGAATGCTTTGTGAGATCTGAAATGAATTATCCTGATTGATACTATTATTTTGTCCAAATTGAACATTTACATTGGTTTTGGGTAATTCAAAAACAGACTTTTTAAGCATTGAAGCAGATTGCACATTGAGTTGTTGTGATTGAAGTTCCAAATTATTATTCAGTGCTATATTTATTATTTCTTCCACACTGAGTTGTCTTGATGTGCTTTGTGCATTGGCATTTTGAAAAAAGAATAATACAATAATAAAAACACTTATGCTTGTAATTTGTGACTTTTTGTTTCTTTTACGCGGTGAAGAAAATAACAAATAAAGCAATGGCAATACAAAGAGTGTAAGAAATGTTGCTGTGATCAATCCCCCAATAACTACTGTTGCCAATGGCTTTTGAACTTCAGCGCCAGCACCATGTGAAAGCGCCATTGGTAAAAACCCAAGCGAAGCAACAGCTGCTGTCATGAGAACAGGTCGCAAACGGATTTTAGTACCTTCTATAATTCTTTGCAACATATCGCTCATACCTTCTTTCTCCAATTGATTAAACGTACTGACTAAAACAATTCCATTCAAGACCGCTACACCAAACAATGCAATAAATCCAACACCTGCAGAAATGCTAAAAGGCATATCACGAATCAATAATGCAAATACACCTCCTATTGCTGCCATAGGAATAGCTGTAAAAATAAGTGTTGCTTGTTTAATGGAAGTGAAGGTGAAATATAATAGCATGAATATAAGTGCCAATGCAACGGGTACTGCTATCATCAATCGGTTCGATGCTGCTTGTAAATTTTCAAAAGTTCCTCCATAAGTATAATAATATCCTTCAGGCAATTTTACGTCGTTGCCCAATTGTTTTTGAATATCAGTAACAACACTTGATACATCTCGTCCTTTTACATTGAAACCTACTACAATTCTACGTTTACCATCCTCACGACTAATTTGGGCAGGTCCTAATTCCAATTGGATATCGGCTACTTGGGATAACGGAATCTGTGTTCCGTTAGATGTTGGAATATGCAAATGACTTACATCATCTATATTATTCCGGTGAGTAGAATCAAGGCGAACAACCAAATCGAATTTACGTTCGTTTTCAAAAACAACTCCAGCGCTACCTCCTGCGAATGATGTACTAACTATATGATTGATGTCATCAATATTCAGACCGTAATTTGCAATTTGAGAACGATTATACTTAATAACAATTTGTGGCAATCCTGCCACTCGCTCCACACTTGGTTCAGTAGCTCCGGCTACACCTTGTATAATGGTGTTTACTTTATTAGCATAGAATAAAAGGGTATCCATGTTTTCACCAAATATTTTAACGGCTACATCCTGTCTAATACCGGTCATCAATTCATTAAAACGCATTTGTATGGGTTGGCTTTTTTCAAAAAATACCCCTGGGATGATTTCCAATTTTTCATAGATTTCATCAGCAAGTTCATCATAAGTAATGTTTCGCTTCCACTCACTTTGTGGTTTTAAAATGATCATCATGTCGCTTGCTTCAGGTGGCATAGGATCTGTTGGCACTTCAGCACTTCCTGTTTTTCCAACTACCATTTTGACCTCATCAAATTCTTTTATTAATCGTGAAGCTTGCATAGAAGTTTCAATACTTTGAGACAAAGATGTTCCCTGCGATAATATGCAGTGAAAAGCAAAATCACCTTCTGCTAATGTTGGAATAAATTCTCCGCCCATCTTTGAAAAAAGAAAAACTGTGAAAAAGAAAATTCCAACAGTGATTCCAACAACTAATTTCTTTCCTTTAATTGCAGCGTTTAAAAGTGGTTCATATTTTTGTTGGAAAAAAATCATCATTCTATCAGAAATATTTTTTCTATGACTCACCTTTTTACTTAAAAAAAGTGAAGATATCATTGGAATGTAAGTAAGTGATAGTATAAATGCCCCAAGTATGGCAAATGAAACAGTCTGTGCCATTGGTCCAAACATTTTTCCTTCAATACCTACTAAAGTTAGAATGGGTAAGTATACAATCAAGATGATGATTTGTCCGAATGCTGCAGAATTCATCATTCGCTTTGCACTTTGAAAAACAGTTTCATCCATTTGCTTTGATGTAAGTTCTGTTTTTCCACTTTGCAATTGTGTGGTGCTTATACGGTGGAAAATACTTTCGACTATAATGACTGCACCATCTACTATTAAACCAAAATCTATAGCACCTAAACTCATAAGGTTGGCACTTACTCCAAACACATTCATCATCCCTAATGCAAACAACATGGATAAGGGTATTGCTGAAGCCACGATCAAACCAGCTCTAAAATTTCCAAGAAATAATACCAAAACAAAAATGACTATTAATGCGCCTTCTAAAAGATTCTTTTCTACTGTTGAGATAGCACGGTTTACTAAATCAGTTCTATCCAGGTAGGGTTCAATAACCACATCATCGGGTAAGGATTTTTGAATGGTTTGCATTTTATCTTTTACACGATTTACCACATCGGCGCTATTCGCTCCTTTCAGCATCATCACGACCCCACCTACAGCATCCACTTCACCATTGTAGGTAAGCGCACCATATCGAACAGCACTTCCCAATCGAACTTCAGCTACATCTTTTATCAAGATCGGAATTCCATTGGGATTGTTTTTTACAGCTATGTTTTTGATATCGTCAAATGAACCAATTAATCCCACCCCACGAATGAAATAGGCATTGGGTTTTTTATCTATATAAGCCCCGCCTGTATTTTCGTTGTTCTTTTCAAGTGCAGAAAAAATTTCAGGAATGGTAATTCCCATAGCTATAAGTCTATCAGGATTGATAGCCACTTCATACTGTTTGAGCTGTCCACCAAAACTATTGACTTCTGCAATCCCTGCAGTACCATACAGTTGTCGGGCAACTATCCAATCCTGCATGGTTCGCAAATCCATGGCCGTGTATTTATTCTCGCTCCCCTTTTTAGGGTGAATGATATATTGATATACTTCTCCTAAACCTGTGCTCAACGGTGCCAATTCAGGTTTCCCAATTCCATTAGGAATTTTTTCTTCAGCTTCTTTTAGTTTTTCATTAATCAGTTGTCTTGCAAAATAGATATCTACTTTGTCATCAAAAACAACCGTTATGACAGATAATCCGAAACGAGAAAGACTGCGCAACTCAACTAAGTCAGGAAGATTGGCGATACTTTGTTCAATGGGATAAGTAACCAATTGTTCCACCTCCTGCCCAGCCAGCGTTGGACAAAGTGTGATGATTTGTACTTGATTATTGGTGATGTCAGGTAGAGCATCAATAGGTAATTTACTAGCACTCCATACGCCCCACACGACGAGTGCAAAAGTCATCAATCCAATGATGAACTTATTGTTTATACTAAACGCAATTATTTTATTTAACATGTTTAATCAGTTTAATGAATGAATATGCAAATACTCGCTGTGATCTTACACTGCAAGTATTTTATTTACTTTCTGCATAAGCAGAAATTTATAAATTCATTAGCTGATTTTTGGCGGTTGCCAGATATTGAAATAGATATTCTGAATATAACCATTTTTATATTCACAAATTGTCTCTGAAAGTTCTACTTTCCTTATTGGAATATAAATAGGAATATAAATATGGGTGTATACAGATCCACAGCATGAACAAAAGCAAAAGGGCGAACAATTTTCAGATTCATGGTTGTGCTTTTCGTGATCACTATTATTTATATCCGAATTCAATGTAACTTGATTACAATCATACTCATCACCACAGGGCATCAAAGTAAGTCCAAAAAAATACAAAGCAAAGAATAATGAAAATAGTTTCACAATGCAAAATTAATCAATTTCCTGAATTTATTTCATTGTTCCTAAAGTTATAAAAATAACGAATAAATAATATTATTACAAAATATGATCTATAATATTGATTATCAATTATATAGATATTATAAAAATATTTAACAATAAATAAAAAATGAATTGTTAAGATTTAATTAAAGTATGCCTCCTTCAATTGACTTTATGCCAAATATTGAACATGTAAAGACATCCAGAAAATTAAAAAACAAGCACTTTATCACTGTCTACAACCCAATTAGTCAGTTCTGCCATTGTGCTCATCTCGGCTCCATCTATTAATTGTACGTTTTTCAGTCCCCTGGCCTCAGCGCAACTGCCGCATATTTTTACTTTCGCTCCTTTAATTAGTGAAAGTTTCATCATTTTTTCAATATTATAATAGCCATTTGGTGTAGTCTGATTTGCAACCGCACAACTTGCTGCATCTGCCATTAGAAAAATTCTTACTTCTACAGTTTCATTATCCTTACCTAATTGGTTGGCAAGTCGTAAAGCATTGTAAGCTTTTTCAGTTCCATATGGAGCATCGTTGATTAAGATTAAAATTTTCATTTCTATTTATTTTATGGTTAATTATTAATTGCTTTCATCACTACAAAACTTCCTTTTCCAAATCCTTGTTGCGGTTGTTCTATTTCAATTACTTTGGACTTTGTCAGCGTCTGCCAATAAGAAAAATGGTGAAAGCCCGCTTGTTTTATGAGTTCAGCTATCTCTTGGGGAGAATAAAAATGAGCATCCCTATAAAATTTATTTTCGGATTTTTCCATTTCATATTTCTTTCTGAGGACGGTGTTTTTATCAATGATGCCTAGCAATATTACTCCTTATGGTATTAAAATGCGGTGAACTTCTGAAAATGCTTTTGGTGTGTCTGAAAGAAAACAAATCGGCGGTACCATTAATGCAAAATCAAAACAGTGTCCTAAAATATCTCACAATTATCCATTCTATTGCCTACAAAAAATTTAAGCCATGATTGTATCATAATCCATTTAACCCTTTATAAATTTAATTTCTGATAAATATACAAAAACTATATATTCACTTCACAAATTTTCTTCTCGAATTTACAATCTGTATTTCATTATTTCTGCCAAAGTCACATGATATTCTTTCTCCAATTTCAATAAATGTAGTAAGGCGTTTTGGTAAAAACTCGTTTCTAAAAAATATTCAATCACCGTGATTTCGCCCAAGCGTAAAGCCTTATCTAATAAAGTGATATTGCTGATTGATGCTATTACAGAACTGTATTCATTAAATGATTTTTTGAGCGCATCTTGTCGATCAAACAGTTCTTTTATTTCAAAAAAATGCTCGTTCAAGTGACTTTGCAATTTTAAATTGGTGAATAGAACATTTGCTTGTTGCTCCCTTTTGCGATATTTCTGTTCCCAAATTGGAAGTGTCAAACCCGCATGGATGCCATTGAATCGTTGCCCCAAAATGCCTTGATAATGGTATCCGACTTCGAATTTCGGAAGTCGCCATGTCTTGCTCAATTCAAGTTGTTTTTCAGCAATACGCTGTTCATGCTCCAATGTTTGGCGCATTGGGTCAGCAGTCTTATATTCCATTTCAACTTGTTCAAAAGTTGTTAATTCTGGTAGTGTTGGATAAATCGTGTCCTGAAAAACTACTACTTCACCACCATTAATTTGAATCAAATGCATTTGCAGTTTTTGAATTTCAACGTTGTTTTCTATGTTTAATTGGTTAATTTCTAAAAGTTGCAACTTCGTTTTGTTCACATCTAAAATATTTCCGTCTCCTTTGTTGAGTTTAGTCTGAAAATCGCTTTGGAGTTTTTCTAAATCCAATTTTCGTCGTTCATAGTGGATTTTCAACTTGTTTCGATATACCATTTCAATGCAGGCTAATTTGGCTTCTTGCAAAATATCTTGTCGACGTCCAGCAAATTCCGAAATAGAGATTGCACCCTGAACTGCCGCCAATTCCTTTCGTTTTTTGTATGTCGTCGGGAAATCGAAAGGCTGTACAACAAAAAAATCGGTTTGATTTCCAGCTGCTTCCGGCGAACCGAAAAGAAATTGTCCTTGAATGGTCGGGTTCGGCAGCGTCAAACCTGTTTTGTATTCCAGTTTTTTAGCTTCCCAAAATTGTCGGTTCGACATGAGCAATTTGTTGTTTTTTTCAACTGAAACCAAAACAGCTTCTAGGTTAGATTGACCATTGGCATTGAAACAAAATGCCAATACCAACACTTTCAAAATCATTATTTTGTATTTCATTTCAATTTTTTCTATTAGTGAGAAAATAGACTACCGGCACAATGAAAATATTGAGCAAAGTAGATGTGAGTAAACCACCTAAAATCACTTTTGCCATGGGGCTTTGTATTTCGTTTCCTGGTAAATCCCCAGCAATGGCAAGCGGGATGAGAGCAAGTCCAGCCGTCAAAGCTGTCATCAAAATCGGTGAAAGTCGATCTACCGAGCCATCCAAGACCGTTTCAAGGAGCGGTTTGCCTTCTTCTTGCAAATTTTTATAGCGGGAAACGAGCAAAATACCGTTCCGAGTAGCTACACCAAACAAGGTGATAAAACCGATAATTGCTGGGATACTCAAAATGCCAGAAGTGATCCAAATGCTGAAAACGCCGCCAATCAAAGCCAATGGCAAGTTCAACAAGATAATTGAAGCTGTTTTGAGACTTTTAAATTCTTGAAAAAGTAAAAGAAAAATCACCAATAGCGATAGTAACGAAGTTGCCAATAGCGTTTTTGAAGCTTCCGCTTCAGCTTCAAACTGACCACCGTATTCAATGCGGTAGCCTTCTGGTAGTGTGATTTTTTCTGCAATCATTTTCTGGATTTCATCTACGGTACTCTTTTGGTCACGACCAGCTACATTCACAGATACAACGGTTTTGCGTTGCACATTTTCTCGATTTATCGTGTTCGGCCCTGAAGTTGAAACAACATCTGCCACATAACTCAAAGGTATTTTTTGCCCATTAACTGCATCAATCATTGTATTTCTAATGTTCTCGATATTGCCCCGATTGGCATCGTCGAATCGTAAAATCAAGTCAAAACTTTTGTTTCCTTCATAAATTTCAGACACTTTTTCACCTGCAAAAGCCACGTCAACGAACTCGTTGAAATGTCCAATAGGTATTCCATAATGGTTGAGCAAATCTCTTTTTGCTTTGATTTGTACCTGAGGAATTTCAATTTGTTGCTCCACACTTATATCCACAAGACCAGAAATCGGGGTAATCGCCGTCTTGATTTCGTTGGAAAGTGAGAATAGTTTTGCCAAGTCAGTTCCAAAAATCTTGATGGCTATATTCGCTCTTGTGCCTGAAAGCATGTGGTCGATACGATGACCGATGGGCTGCCCAATGGTGATATTCACGCCAGAAACGTTGGCGAGATGCTTCCGTACATCAGCCATAAATTCCGACCGACTGCGATCTTTCAAAATAAAGGGCGCATCAATTTCGGCAGCATTCACGCCTTGGGCATGTTCGTCAAGTTCTGCTCGACCTGTGCGGCGGGTAGTGATTTGAATTTCTGGGACTTTCAATAATTCCTGCTCTACGTATGAGCCTATTTTGTTGCTTTCTTCCAACGAAATGCCTGGCAAACTGACCGCCGAAATCACCAGTGATCCTTCATTGAATTCAGGTAAGAAACTCCTTCCCAATTTTGAAAGCCCAAATAGAGCTACCAACAGCATCAAAAACGAGACGGCGAGCACTGTGCTTTTGGCTTTCATAACGCCTTTTAAAAGGCCAGAATAACCAATTTGAAGCTTACTGACAAGCCAACTTTCGCCGTGCTGTCTTTTTAACATTTTTTCGTTCGATAAAAGATAGCTGCCCAAAACAGGAGTCAAGGTGATGCTAACAATAAGAGAAGCAAACAACGATACGATGAATGCAATACCTAATGGAGCAAGTAATTTACCTTCCATACCTGACAAGAAAAACAGTGGTAAAAACGCCACGATAATAATGAAGGTAGCATTGATGATGCTTGTTCGGATTTCCACTGATGCATCGAATACTACTTGTAGCACAGCTTTTCGCTCCGAAATGGGCATTGTAGCATTCTGTTTTAGACGTTTGAAAACATTTTCCACATCTATAATAGCATCGTCCACGAGTGCACCAATAGCAATTGCCATACCGCCTAATGACATTGTGTTAATGGTGAAACCAAGCCATTTCAAGGTCAAAATAGCGACAATCAGCGAAACAGGAATGGCAAGTAACGAAATCACAGTTGCGCGCCAATTCATCAAAAAAAGAAACAATACAACAACCACGAAAATACTTCCTTCCAAAAGTGTTTTTTGGATGTTTGAAATTGAAGCGTTTATAAAATCCACCTGCCTGAAAATGCGAGTATTGATTTTTACGTCGATAGGCATCGTTTTTTGCAAATCCAAGATTGCATCATCAATTTTTTGCGTCAGCAAAAGCGAATTGGTGGCAGGCTGTTTCATCACAGTCATAATCACAGCCGGTTTGCCCTGAAGTGAGCCGTCACCGATTTTTTGGGCTGCCGCTATTTTGAGTGTCGCCACGTCCTCGATTTTGACAGTTCCTTCCGGGGTAGTCTTGATGACGGATTTTCCAAGTTCTTCTAAATCACTAGTTCTACCAATACCTCGGACTATATATTCATTACCGAAATCATTTAAAAAACCGCCTGACGAATTTCCGTTGGCTTCTTGACAAGCTTTGAGCAATTCGGAAAGTGTTACATCAAATGCACTCATTTTTTGTGGTGAAGCCAATATCTGATATTGTTTGAACTCACCGCCGATGACAACGACCTGCGCTACACCTCCTGTAGCGAGCAATCGAGGTCGAATTGACCAATCGGCAAGCGTCCGTAAATCCATTTGTGAAGTACTGTCACCTGTCAAACTAATGAGCATAATTTCACCCATGATGCTTGCTTGTGGTGCCATGGTTGGATTGCCCACGCCTACTGGAAGACGTTCAGCAATAGCTATAATTTTTTCGTTGACGATTTGTCTGGCTTTGAAGATATCAGTGTTCCACTCAAATTCAATCCAAACAATCGAGATGCCAGCCGATGATGATGAGCGCACCCGACGAACGTTTGTTGCCCCATTTACGGCGGTTTCAAGAGGGAATGTGACTAATTTTTCAACCTCTTCTGGTGCCATACCGTGCGCTTCAGTCAATACAACAACGGTCGGGGCGGTTAAATCTGGGAATACATCCACCTCCATTCGTGAGGCGACAAGTGAACCAAAAACAATGAGTAGAACTGTTGCTACGATTACCAACAATCGGTTTCTAAGTGAGAAAAGTATTATTTTGTTAAGCATGATATTGAAGATTTAGTGTTCATGTCCATGCGCCGGAAGTGTTCCTGAAGCAGTTGACAATTTGATTTGATAACCGCCTTTCGTTACCACCCGTTCACCTTCGGTGATACCAGCAAGAACTTGCACATTCTTCCCGTCGGATGGGCCTATTTTAAGTTCCCGTTTCTGAAAACGCTCACCATCCATTTGGACATAAGCATAAAAAATGCCTTGTTCCTCCAAAAGTGCTGAAGTAGGGATGACCAAAGTGGGCTTTGTGTCTGACAGTAAAAACACCTCGACTACCGACCCGGGAACGAAATTTCCCTTGTTGTCTATCTCGAAATGAATTGGCAAAAAAGGAGAACCTACCTCTGCTGATTTTCCGGTCGAAACGACAAGTCCATTCAAATTTCGGGTATTGAATACCTGCCCTCCGTCTGCAGTTTTGAAATTGGCTGCAGTGAACGAAGTTAGTTTTGGGAAATATTTTTGAGAGACATTCGCTTGTAACAAGAGTCTTTTGCTTTTTGAAATGGTGGCAAGAGGCTGACCTGCGTTCACAAATTGCCCGTTTTCGACCATTACGTTTTTCAAATAACCTCCAATAGGAGAAGTAACACTTTGCTTGTTTTGGTTGAATTTTTTAGAAACGGAAAAATTGGAGAGTTGGTTTTGGGCATTTTCAAGTTGACGTTTAGCCTCTAAAAATTCCCTTTCGGAAATGATTTTGTCTTTCACTAATTCACTCGCCCGATCGAAATTCTTTATTGCTATGGTCAAATTACTCTCTGCCTGTAGGACTGCTGAGCCCAAATTGCTTTTTACGACCTCATTGCTTTTTACCGTGAAAAGCGTTGCACCTTTTCCATAGGTAGTTCCTGCCACCATGTTTTTCCCTTTAAAAGAAACAATACCGCTAATTTGTGCTGTCAAAACGGCTTCATCCCCCGGTGCTGCAAGAATTTGCCCGCTCGTTTTCACAACTTCAGAAAACGGTTCAACTTTTGCCGGTGCATTTGCAAATTCTACTTTCCAAGCCTGTTCTTTTAAGTAAGAGATATCACTACCACCAGTAACTTCATGTTCTTGTTTTTCAATTGCCGTTTTTTCGTCAGGAAAAACCTCTACATTTTCAATGATGATTTTGTCAGTAAACTTAGGTGTTTTAATATCGAAAACTAATTTGAAAACACCCGCTTTTTTAGGTGTCATCCGCAAACGAAAAATGCCCGGCACTTCAGGTTTTTCGGAAATGATGGTTTGCGAATCACCTGTCTCGACAAGAGTTAGCCTAATTTGTCCTTCGTCGATAGCTTTGAACAGTTCGCCGAGTGCCGTGAAATGCGCGGCAAAGCGGCTTTCAATTCCTACAACGAGCGGTTTGAACTCCACAAAAAGTTCAGTTTTGTCACTGTATATCGTGAAAGCGAGTGGTTCGAGCGTTGGCTCGCTAGATTCGATGTGATTTCCTTCTGAATCGTAGGTATGACCGCTTTTAGCTTCGTGTGAGTGAGTGCATCCAAACAGGATGCAAAAGAGAGCCGCCAATGGCAGCATCATATTTTTCATTGCTATTGAATTAAATTGTTTAAATCTTTAACCCTTCGTGTCAAAGTGCAACGCAGGGTATTGATTTTGAAAATAAAAATTGGAATTGTAAATCGCGCTTTTGCACGAATCAGAAGGAGGGTATTATACCTTTGGAGGTTGCCAAATATCTCCAGAATAAACTGATGAATGCAATTGCTGGGATCGTAAAATCAGCGAATTTGATACAATCTTCATTTTTTTAGATGCAACTATGTTATTTAGACGCGGAAGCAAAAAAGGCATTTGTGAAGAGATATTTTGTTGATCATGATCCTTGTTTTGAAATGGGAGGTTTTCATGACTGTGATGGTCTGTCTTCTGGTGTTCATGATCGGAATAGTGCAATTGCACAAATTCTACAATATTGATATTTTCTTGATGACAAATAATGTGGTGAGCAAAATGTTGAAAAAAGGATCCCATTTTGATAAGTGATTTCAGACCTTGATTGCTTAATGAACTCATTAGCAAAATTTGAAAAGCAAGTAAAATGGGTATATATTTTTTCATTTCTAATGGAAAAATTACCAAGCAAACAGTTTAAGCATCTTTAGGTTTAATTTCATTCTAAAGTAAACATTTAATAAACTCAAACTATATAAAAACTTTGAATTATAAGGCTAAGGTACGAAATAAATGCTTACCTTAGAGCAGCTTAATTATATAAAATGGATAAAAAGTTTGAGCATTTATGAATTTCATTAATTAATTCCCGATGTTGATTCATGTTATTAGCATTTAGAAAATCTAAAGAGGGGTCTTGGACATTCTTGTATCAAATGCAAGAACACAAAATATCATGCAGTGCAAGGTAAACTTGGAAGAAAATGTAGTTTATGCGATCATCAAGAGTCAGTTACAAGTAATACATTATTTCATCTGGTAAAATTTCCAATTTTAATGGGATTTTATATAATTTATTGAATCAGCCTTCTAAGAAGAGCATAAGATCAACAGAGTTGAATAGAAAGCTACAACTTAAGCAAAAAACGTGTTGGTAGTTTAAACGAAAAATAATGGAGGTTATGGCCAGTAGTGGAAAATATCCACCTAGAGGAGAAGTAGAAATTGATGAAACGTTTGTAGGAGGCAAGGGAAAAAAGTAATTGGCAGAGAACATGGAAAGAAAAAATTAGTTGTATTTGCAATAGAAAGAGCTGGCAATGGAGTAAAACGAGCTTATGGCAAATTCATTGAAAATGCTGGAACAAAAGAGTTAGAACCATTTATTATAGCTGCATTACATCTTGATAGTTAAATAACTACTGATAAATGGACAGGCTATTTACTATTAAAAAAGAATTCAAAAAATTTAAACAAAAAAAATCTAAGAAAGGTAAAAATTTTGATACATTACATCAATACATTATGGGATTCAAAGGATGGTTACGAGGAATACATCATTCAGTTGTTCATCTTCAAGCATATATCAATGAATATAATTATCGATATAATCGGTATTTTATGAACGGAGATATTTTTGAAAACTTGATGGTACGCATCATGGAACATAAACCAGCATTTTACAAAATGCTTAAAGTAAGTTAAATTCCTAATTCTGTAAAATTATATAAATCAAAAATAATACTTTTTATCTTGAAACAATATATCACAGATTGCGTTCATTTCTGATGTATTTTGATTTCAATTTTACAAAATAAATTATTTTAGAAATTAATTCAAATGATTTGCATTCAAAAAAAATAACAAATGAAGGCTTGGAAAGGCGTACACAAAAAAGATAATTACCCAATACTTTTACTTGTTGGATTAGTTTTTTTTTGCAGTTCGATCTATTTGACCGTTCATTATGTACCTAAATTTGAAACTCGGAATGGCTTTATCCCCTATGATCCTTTTATGGATTTTTTACCAGCATTAGATGTTTCTTTTTGGATATTCTTTATACTTTATGGCGCTATACTTTTTGGATCGTATTATTTTTTACAACATCCTAAACTGTTTTTAATGATGCTTTTTAGTTTTGGTTTTATGTATTGGTTTAGGGCAATTTGCATCACCATTGTTCCTTTGAATGAACCTACACTATTAATACCACTAAAAGATCCACTTATTGAAACGCTAGGTATCTACCAGCATTTCATCAAAAAAGATTTGTTTTTCTCAGGACATTTTGCTTCCGTTTTTATTCCTTGGCTTGTCATAGAAAAACCAAATATTCGTTGGATATTTTTAATAAGCAGTATCGTCATTGGATTCCTAGTAATGATACAGCATATTCATTACTCTTTTGACATTATTGGTGCAGTAGTATTTTCTTACTTAGCCGTCTTTTGTTCTAAAAAAATTTTAGAGCGTTTTATCATTGAAGGGTAGTTTAATCAAATCTTTAAATTTCAAAGATCTCTCAATGGTTTTATCTAATCCAAAGATAACTTCATGCCTATCTAAATAGGTAAATGTACCAAACATTCGATCCCAAATGCTTAACAAGTCTCCATAATTACTGTCAGTATAAGGTTCAACATAATGATGATGAACATGATGCATATTAGGTGTGAGTATGACGTATGACAAATATTTATCTATTTTTTCAGGTAACCTAAAATTTGAATGTATTACAATTTTACTAATTATTTGCACAAATTGGTGCAAGGTCACTATCCAAAATGCTGGACCTAAAAAGCATGCAGCTAACATATAATGTCCTAATCGAATACAAGTCTCTACAGGATGTTCTCTAAGAGAAGTGCTTACATTCAAAACGGTATCACTATGATGTACTGCGTGAAAAGGCCAAACTAATTTAACCTTATGCATCAGAAAATGATAAATATAATAAGTAAAATCCAAAAAAATAAAGGTCCCTATTAATTGTTCTAACGTACTATCTAATGAAAAATAATGCAACACTCCAACTTGATGACTATTTTCAATCAATAAGATTTTAATAAAAAGATAGCCTAATACCAATTGCAATATAAAACCAGGTATTACAAATAAAGCATTATTGAAATCATGCCCCCATTTCTTATAATCTTTTGTTACACCATAAATATTTTCCAAATTCCAACAAATAGTAAAAACAGAAATGCATATCAATAATTGCTGAATGTCTTGTCCATTAGTGAAGTGTGGTAATATTTGCATGATGTTAATGTTTATTAAACATCTTTTTGTATTTCAAATTTAAAAACCAAAAGTAATATTATTAAATCATTAATTTTTAATAATTTTTTGGATGCATCATGCAATTTTAATCATAAAGATTACTTTTAACATTGTTTTAACACGATCAAGTATTAATCTTGATAAATTAAGTGTTTTAACAATATTATTTTCAAATATAAATGGCTAGATACTAAAATTATTTTTCCAACTATATGAATATGAATAAAAGACTTTTATTCCATTTTGATATTAGAAATCAACTAATTCATCTCTTTGTTCTAAACCAACATTGGTTTAAATAAAATATTAAAATCTATAATAAGAATTGTTTTAATTTAAAATATAAAAAATCAATTTTAAAAAGAATACAATTTCAAACAATAAAATTTCAGGAATTAATTGAAAAACAAATTATCGTTGTACTGCCTTAGTTTTCTTTTTGAATTTAAATCGATTATTGGGTTTGGTTTTAATCACTTCTAAGGGATTGTATTCAGGGGCAGGACCTAATTCTGCTGGTACCATTTCCTTCGGGATGACTTTGTCCAATAATTTTTCAATGGCTGCAAAAGATGCTTGCTCCTTTTTTGTGATAATCGTAATGGCAACACCATCCGCTTCAGCTCTTGCAGTTCTCCCTATCCGATGCACATAATCTTCTCCATCATGTGGTACATCATAATTAATCACCAAATCAATCGTATCTATATCAATACCTCTGCTCAAAATATCTGTAGCAATTAATATAGGAATCTTACCACTACTAAAACCTAATAATACATCTTCACGCTGACGTTGTTCTAAGTCACTATGAATTTCTGCAACATTGAATCGGGCGTGATATAATTCTTTAGCTAATTCCTTAACACTTACTTTTCTACTACAAAAAACCAATGCACATTTATAAGCCGAATTTTTTAATATGTGTTTTACTAAATTCAATTTCTGATTTTCATGAACAACATATGCCTTTTGGATAATCTTTTCGGGTGGTTTTGAAATCGCAATATTTACTTCAATTGGATTTTTAAGAATTTTTCTGGCTAACTGCCGAATCCGATCTGGCATAGTTGCAGAAAATAAAAGGGTCTGCTTACTCACTGGAAGGAGACTCGTAATCTTTGCCAAATCTTCTTGAAATCCCATATCCAGCATTCGATCGGCTTCATCCAATACCAACCACTGCAATCCCTTGAGATCAAAATAATCCATATTAAGATGTGCTATCAATCTTCCAGGTGTACAAATGACAATGTCAGCACCCATTTGTAAAGCTTTCTTCTCAGCTACAAAATTCTGGCCATCATTCCCACCATAGATTGCAATAAAACTAATTTCTGTAAAATAAGTAAAGCCTTCTATGTGTTGTGAAATTTGTTTGGCAAGTTCACGTGTTGGTACTATAATTAAGGCACTTACTTTATGATCATGTTTATGCTGAATCAAGTGATGGATCATAGGCAACAAAAACGCTGCTGTTTTGCCAGTCCCCGTTTGGGCTGATGCAATAATATCCCTCCCGGATAAAATAGATGGGATAACTAATTCTTGAACAGGAGTTGGTGAAGTATATCCTGAGGCTTCGATACCTTGATATAAATCTGGATGTAAATTAAATTCTTTAAAAGTCAAAATCTATAAAAATTATTTTTTCTTTGGCATTGGGTGCTAACAGGAAAGCCCAAAGATACAACATTTTCCAATACCATCAAAGCACAGTCAAAAATGCCTGATTTTAGAATTTTATACTAGATTATTTGGTATTAGTACTTTCTACTTGATTTTACTTTCTGCTGCTTGAAGTATATACTTTGAATTTTCATCTTCAGACACATATGCGATCACACTACATCGATCTGCTTGCCACAAAACTGCATCGGTTGGAAGTACAAAATCATATGATTTTTCTACTGTTGCATTTAAATCTAATTGATCAGCAATTTTTTCTCCAGATGTTGGAGTAATTAATTTTCTCAATACATGATTATGAGTATAAGGAGAAAGTATTCCCGTTAAACTTTTTTGATCAGCAATGATATTTGATTCGGTAAGTGCTACGTGCAAATGCAATTTACTAGCAATTGCATTTAGTGCTTTTGTTTTAAGTACGATGTGCACATTGCGTGTCGTTTCATCAAAGCTTACATTGATGTTTAAATCTACTTTTGGTGCAACTACCAATTCTTGTTCTAAATAAGAAATCCATGTATCCGGTTTTCCAATTCTAATCTTTTTTTCATTAGGAAATAATCTGCGATTAAATGCTGCTTCTGGTTTTCCGTCCCAAGCACCTAAAAATTTTTCAATGTCCTCAGCTTCTGGTGTCACAAAATTAGGATCACCGGATTTTGCTGGCAACCCTAAAAATCTGGAATGAACACCTACCACAATGAGATTATTTGGATATTTTTCTAATAAACTTTCTAGTGTTGATGCCGCTCCCGGACAATTGGTACATGATGCTCCCGTAAAATCTTCAACTAAAACAACCCGATTAGAAATAATTCCCGGATTTACTTTCAGTTGGGTGACCTGTTCCCAATCAGCACATTGGCTTAAAGTCAATATTAAAATAATACTTACAAATAAATATTTCATGATCAATTACTTTTATTGCTTTCTACAAAATTAAAAACTAGACGTAATAGATGCTCTGATTCCACTAAATGCAGGTTCCAATCTGCAAATACCACCTGAACAAACGATACCTTCTAATTGCTTAACGTACTTAATACCAAATCGATTGCTGCCATAATTATAAACAATACCGAATGCTGGATAATGAATAGCTTTCTTGTCATGCGTCGGCTTTACATTATACATATCTGAAACTTCAATCAACCAATGCGGTGAGAATCCAAGTTCAACCAATCCATTAACCCATGAGCCAATATCTTCTTTATTATCCATATATTGGGCTTCAACCCGAATTGAATTTTTGCGACTGAATTTGTACAAAAACTCAGCAAACGGTGTAATCGTTTTTATAGTAGGCTGACCACCTTTACCATAATACACTTCCTGATTAAATCGTTGGTGTTGTAATCCTCCGGAAAGTTGCCAGGATCCAGGTTTTTTATACAAGACTTCTGCATAAATTTCTTTATAAAATTCCTTTGAAAAATCTTTATCCCTGATATCAGAAAAGTTTACAGAAAAATTCCAATGATCCCCAAAACCATATTTCAAATCGATCTGATATGCCATTTCACTCAGGTACTGTGTAGCTGGATAGTAATAGGAATTTAATCGATACGTATTGATTTTTGAGCTTGGAGGAATAAAGGTGATAAGACCCTTGTTTAAGGTCAAGGTAGGTTCAGCTCTAAAGTCAAAGGCTTCTGTTCGTTTACCTTCTATGGTTATACCTAAATTATGAGCCGCATATCCTATACTGGTGTAAAATACACTCCCATCTTGCTTCACATATTTACCCAAATCGGTATTGCCCTTTCCCAAAGATCTCACTGCAGTGGGGTCGTAATATAAATCATCTGGCTTATAAGCTGCTTCTACATACCAACTAAAATCTCTATAAGTTAATGTATTGAATACACTGATCGCATTGGTATTATAATTCGGTGTAACCTGATCTACAGGTAAATAACCACTTAATATCGTCACTAAATCCTGAACTACCTGATCTCCGATCGTTCGATTGACAAATCCAAAACCAGGTGCTATGGACCAGGATGAAGTGTCAGTTGGCTTATAGAACCCATTTAATGATACACCCTTGATAATGGAGTTATACTGCTCAAATAAATTCTTCTGTTTTCCGGTAAACCCCTTGAGGCTCCAGTTATTATTAAAATTGAATTTACAGGATATACCCACCAAAGCATTATCAATGAGTTGAGCTCTTTCTTCGTAAGCTCTGTAAATAATACCTGAACCAATCTGATCGTAAATATATCCTGCAGTAATGTCAAAGCGATCTACTTGCTTATTAATAAACCATCTGCCTATACCTTGATCAGTATAGGATTGTTTAGGATCCAAAAGATTAGAATTATTAAATAAATCAAAGCGTATACCGGCATTAAAACCCTGATATGACGCATTAATATCCAGCCAGCTTTCTGCACCAAAAAGTTGATGATCATATTGAGGAATGTTAGCGGCTCCTATGGAACTGTCTCTAATAAAAAGGTTTGCATTGGTTTGAAATCCACCGCCTAAAATCAAGCTCTCCTGAGCGCTAATTGCAAGGCTAACAGACCATATGGAAAGGAATAGCAGTATCTTGTGAATATGGTTAATCATTCGTTAAATTGTTTTTCAAAGGCTAAAGTAATGGATTATTTCAATCAATTTTACGTTTCTATCGTCAAATCAAACAATTAAATGAAAAAATTACTTTTTTTAACCTTTGCTGTCGGCTTAATAGCCATGTCGTTCACTGTTTTAGACAAAAAATTTCCTGCACTGAAATTAAAAAATTTAGACGGCAAAGAAGTTGATTTAAATGCCAGTTTTAGTAAAAACAAATTGACTGTGGTTAGTTATTGGGCCACTTGGTGTTCACCTTGTAAAAAAGAATTAGATGCCATGAATGAATTGTATTCTTCTTGGCAAAAAGATGGCATTGAAGTAATCGCTATTACCATAGATGATATCCAGCAATTGAATAAAGTAAAACCATTGGCGCAACAAAAAAAATGGAAATACACACTTTTATCTGATTCCAATAAAGAAAGCATGAGAACGCTTAATTTCCAATCTATACCTCAAACATTTGTCGTCGATAAGAATGGGAATATCCTATACACTCACAGTGGTTATGTAGCTGGGGATGAATTCGAATTAGAGAAAAAATTAAAATCGTTTCTAAAATAAGTTTAGTTAAGTTCAACTATTAGCTCGTTGATTTCCATTTAACCGGTTGAATTTTATACGTCTTATTCGTTTCTAAGAAATTAAAAAAATCTTCTGCATTCATTAATTCAGCTCCCATTGATTTTAAATGAGGCGTTTCTTGTTGGCAATCTATTAATTCAAATCCTTTCTGGACCAATAATTGGGATAGGCAAATAAGCCCGAATTTGGAAGCATTGCTGATTTTAGCAAACATAGATTCTCCACAGAACATTTTACCTATCGCCAAACCATATAAGCCTCCTACCAGTTCTTCATTATGCCACACTTCTACAGAATGTGCTAAACCTTTTTCATGCAATTCACAAAATGCAGAAATTAAGTTTGCATGAATCCAGGTACCCTCTTGCCCTTCTCTTGAAATATTTTGACAAGCTATCATCACGTCTTTAAAATGAGTATCAAAACTTATTCGAAAGTAATTTCTTCTGAAGAGGGATCTCATACTTTTTGAAATAACAACCTGTTGTGGACGTAATATTAATCGGGGTGTAAGACACCACCACATTATCGGCTCACCTTCTGAATACCATGGAAAAATCCCATTCTGATAGGCTAATAATAATCTTGAAATCTTTAAATCACCACCAATGCCCAATAAACCATCGGGTTCTGCCTGACTTGGATGTGGAAAAATAATCTCGTCTTCAGGGATGTGGAAGACTGGCATCTGAATTAGACCTTGATGGTCTCAATAACTGCTGACAAACCGCGTTCACATAAAGCGTCTTTCATGGGACGTAGTATGTCCAAAACACCGGTTTTAACAATAGCCTTACCTTTAAAATGTACAAGCATAGATAATTGCTCAGCTTGTTCTAAGGTATGTTTACAAACATCCATTAAACATTCTATGACCCAATCAAATGTATTAACATCATCGTTATAAACAATTAATTCTGAAATTTCTCCAATCTCTTCTTCCAACATAACCTCATCTTCAAGGTCTGTCCATGGTTGAGTACTAGAATTAGTCATATGTATTAATTTAAAGAATTCAATACTTCATTTACTGCGTCGAAATTAGGTAAATCTCCCGGATTTTCCAAAATTTCTATGTGCTTTATTATTCCTGCATGATCAATTACAAATACAGATCTATTGGCAACGCCCTTATATCCAAATGCAAACTCTTCTCTCAAGCATCCATAAGCTTTAATAACCACCTTGTTAAAATCTGATAAAAGGGTAAATGGCAAGGCATTTTCTTCCTTGAACTTAGCTAGTGTAAATACACTATCTACTGATATGCCAATGACTTCTGCATTTATATTATTGTATCTGCTTATATCATCCCGCATCAAACATACTTCCTTAGTACACGTTCCTGAAAATGCTAATGGAAAAAATAATAATACTACGTTTTTTCCTGCATAACTCTGAAGATTAATTTCCTGCTTTTCAGATGAAAATAAATTAAAACTTGGTGCGCGATCTCCTATTTGTAAAATACTCATGTCTTTTTTATTTAGGACCGCAAAAATATAACATATAATCAACAAAATTCTTTTTTTTTTCACTATTGGAATTGAATCATGAATTCATAGGTGAATCCAATTTAATGATTTACTTTTATGCATGAAATGGTGTAATTGATTTATGAATATTGTTTTAAGATCATATATTTATTTACACATTGCAGTCTTCCTTTTTGGTTTCACTGGAATCCTTGGTTATGTTATAGACTTACCTGCTATAACCTTAGTTTGGTGGCGCTCACTTTTGACATGGTTAATGCTACTTCCGTATATGTTTTATACCAATGGTTTTAAACATATAACCAAACGATCGTTTGCCATTTTTGCGGGAATCGGATGCATTGTTGCATTGCATTGGATTAGTTTTTATGGCTCCATAAAATTAGCGAACTCATCCGTTGCAATGATTTGTTTAGCAACTATTTCCGTTATGACTGTTTTTTGTGATGCTTGGTTCAATAAAAAATCTATACTTTGGAAAGATGCATTAATCGGAATTGCCATTATTCCTGGAATTCTATTAATCATTCAAAATATTTCTACCCAATACAAACTCGGATTTATTGTGGGACTAATCGCTGCTGCTTTTTCTGCGATATTTGCCACGCTCAACAAAAAATTTGTACAATCATTGCATTCCATTAGTATTACCTGGATTGAATTATTTGCAGTGTGGGCTTTCATAACACTAATGTTGCCTTTTTATTACAACATAAATCCGGAAGCCAAATTCCTTCCCAATAACTCGGATTTATTTTATTTAATCATTTTGTCTTTATTTTGTACTGTAATTTCTTATGTTCTTGTCTTGAAATCACTACACCATATTTCCGCTTTCTCTGCTATGCTGACATTTAATCTGGAAACTATTTATGGCATTATTCTTTCCATTGTAATACTACACGAACATCGACAAATGAATGCATGGTTTTATTTTGGTGTCTTACTCATTTTGCTTTCTGTATTCTTGCATCCTTATCTAAATAAAGCAAGACAAAAAAAATCAAAATAGCGATTCAAAAGCGAGTGTTGTTTCGTACAATTTTTCTCATCTAAAAACGAACTGAAATCCACTTCTAAATCTATCTAAGAAAAATCTAAGATTTGTTCGATTTACAATATGATCAGCAAACAATTTATGGGTTTGAAATGAACCCAATAATTATTTCACCTTTACTTACTATTCGAAAGCATTGATCCCGGTAACTTCCATACCTGTAATCAACAAATGTATATCATGAGTCCCTTCATAAGTCAATACCGTCTCCAGGTTCATCATATGACGCATGATTGGGTATTCATTTGTGATACCCATTCCACCTAGAATCTGACGGGCTTCTCTGGCTATATTAAGAGCTATATGTACATTATTCCGTTTAGCCATGGATATTTGTGCCGGAGTAGCTTTGCCTTTATTGGCTAGCATTCCCAGACGCCATGCTAACAATTGACCTTTTGTGATTTCAGTAATCATCTCAGCCAATTTTTTTTGCGTTAATTGGAATCCAGCGAGTGGTTTGCCGAATTGTATCCGCTCTTTTGAATATCTCAAAGCGGTATCATAACAATCCAAGCCTGCACCTAACGCTCCCCAGGCAATGCCATATCTAGCCTTTGAAAGACAAGATAATGGTCCTTTTAATCCTTTAATATTTGGAAATACCTGTGCTTTTGGCACTCTGACATCCTCAAATACCAGTTCTCCGGTTACTGATGCTCTTAATGACCATTTACCGTGAATTTCGGGAGCCGTAAATCCTTTGGTCCCTTTTTCAACAACCATTCCAATAATTTCTCCCTGTTCGTTTTTTGCCCATACTACGGCTAAATCGGCAACTGGAGAATTCGTGATCCACATCTTGGCACCATTGAGAATATAAGCATCTCCATCGTCCTTAACATTCGTAATCATACCTCCGGGATTAGACCCAAAGTCAGGTTCAGTCAAGCCGAAACAACCAATAAAATCACCATTACCCAATTTGGGTAAATATTTTCTTTTTTGCTCTTCAGAAGCATATTTATAGATCGGGTACATCACTAATGACCCTTGAACTGAAGCCATAGATCGAATTCCGGAATCTCCACGTTCCAATTCCTGCATAATAATACCGTATGAGATTTCATCCATACCTCCACCACCATATTCTGTTGGTAGACTTGGACCAAAAGCACCAATTTCAGCCAGTCCTTTGAACAAATGTGCAGGACATTCTGCCCTTTCTGAATAGTCTTCTATGATCGGACTTACCTCTTGTTTGACCCAATCTCTGACTGCTTGTCTAGCTAATAAATGTTCCTCAGTGAGTAATTCATCAATTAAATAATGATCATGTCCTTCATACAAATCAAGGCGCTTATTTATTGATCCCATAATTTATGTTTTAATTTTTGCTGCAAAGTTAATTTTATTTGGACTACTATACCCAAATTGAATGTTTCAATACTTTATATTATCGGGGAGTCTTCCATGGCGATTAAACTGGACTCATAGATCTGCTCATACATGGGCAGTATATTAGATAGTTCAAAAACTCGTGCCTGAGTTAAAGCATTTTGTTTAAAAAGTTGATGAAGTTTGTCATCAGTTAATAATTGGATTGCATAGTCTGACATCATTTCAAAATCCCCAACAGGGCATGAAAATCCAGTTATACCATGAATATTTACTTCCTTAAGTCCACCTGCATCTGAAGATATAACCGGCACACCACATGCCATGGCTTCTAACGCAGATAAGCCGAAACTTTCTTTATCTGAAGTCAACATAAATAAGTCCGAAATGGCTAATAGCTCTTCAACTGAATCTTGTTTTCCTAAAAAAATGACAGATTCGGTCAATTTCAATTGATCCACTAAATTGACTAGGGACCCGAACTCAGGACCGTCTCCAATTAATAACAATTTACTTGGAACCGTCTTTTGGACTATTTCAAACATTCTAATAATATCGTCAATCCGTTTGACCTTTCTAAAATTAGAAATGTGTGAAATTATTTTTTGATCTGATGTTGCAAATTTGCACCTCAATGATCTCGGATCTTGAGGTTTAAATCGTTCTAAATCAATGAAATTAGGTATTACATGAATATCCTTTTGGATATTAAAAGCCTTGAGGGTATCACTTTTCAAGGAATTGGATACAGCAGTAACTGTATTGGATTGATTGATACTAAATTCTACAACCGGGTAAAACGAAGGATCCACGCCTACGAGGGTAATATCCGTCCCATGTAAAGTGGTGATTAATGGAATGCGTTTTCCTTTAGTGAATAGAATTTCTCTGGCTAAGAATCCAATGATGGCATGAGGAATGGCGTAATGCACGTGCAATACATCTAAATTATTATGTAATGCCACGTCCACAATTTTACTGGCCAATGCGGTATCATATGGTTTAAAATCAAACAATGGGTATTCACTGGTAGAGACCTCATGATAATATACATTAGTCTGATAGATCCCTAGACGTGCAGGCCTTTTATAGCTAATAAAATGCACATTGTGCCCCTTTGAGGCCAAAGCCATGCCCAGCTCTGTGGCTACAACACCACTACCCCCATAGGTAGGATAACATACGATCCCAATATTTATAAGTCTCAAGGCCATAATTCCCATTTAAACAATAAAACCCTATAAAATGTTATGGATAATACTTCAAACAATTTGATTTGGCTATTTACTCTATCGCGGATCTTGAAAAACTTACGGGCATCAAAGCCCATACCATTCGTATTTGGGAAAAGCGATTTGGGATTATAAACCCCAAACGTACTGCGACCAATATCAGATACTATGATGACTATGATTTAAAAAAAATTACCAACATCTCTTTATTAAACAAAGAAGGTTATAAAATTTCAGCCATCAGCAGTATGCCTGAAAATGCAATTGAAGATTTAATAGCGAATTTGACTGAAGTTGAATCCTTTAATTCAGATTCCCTTGACGCTTTAACCCTAAGTGTTATTCATCTGGACGAAATCAAATTTTTACATATCGTAAATCGGAATATACATCAACTGGGATTTGATTCAACTTTCGAACAGTTATTAATGCCCCTACTAGATAAACTTCATGAGATGTGGTTGAGTGGATCTATCAAAAAAGTCCATGAAGAATTCGCTTTGCAATTGATTAAAAGAAAAATTACCCAAGAGATCATCTTGTTTGAAAATCCTACCAGGCCCAATCATTTGAAGTTTCTACTGACTATGCCTGAAGATGAAAATCAAGAGTTGAGTCGTCTTTTTGTAGAATATATATTAAGAAAAAAAGGAATTCAATTATTATATCTTAGTAATGAATCTGACATTAAAGACGTAATGGATGCATCCCTTATATTTAAAGCACATTTTATCATCACTTTTATAAATGAAGATACCAGTTTAACTTATGCCACAGATTTAGTTCAGGCCATTCAGCATCTACCAGAGAGTCCGGTATTACTGGTTATTGGATATTTAGCCAATCAACTTAGTTCGTATGAAAAGCACGTGAGGGTGATTAAGGATTTTGATGATTTGAATCAATTTATTGAAACCATTATTCATTTCTCTGAAAAAAGTCAGGTCAATTAATAGATTTAGATTTATTTTGTCCTCTTCAAAGATAAACTAACAAAGTGATCCGGAATATAATTTGGTTTTTAATAGCACTCTTTTCAATTATACTTTTCTGGCTCTGGAAAAAAATGTCACTCCTTCCACTCTGGGGACATTTACCTCTTGCTGTATTTGTATTATCATGGGGTGTTTTTTTATTGCTTTTGGTCCAACTAAAATATAAGGATAAAGCATCACACCAATTAATCTTGCTCTCTATTTTATCAGGTGTTGTCTTAGCATTAGGATTTCCTCCATTACCATTAACGCCTGTTTTATTTGTTGGTTTTATACCCTTGTTCATCCTTTTTAAAAAAATTAAAACCGAAGAATTAAATTATCACTCGTGGTTTTTTGTGTTCAATGCATTTGTGATATGGAATATTTTAACAACTTATTGGGTTGCCAATGCATCGTTTGTCCCTGGTATCGTTGCTATTTGGTTAAATTCATTTTTCATGACCATTCCATGGTTAGGCGCCATCAGAATAGGTAAGAGATTGCCTAAATGGAGGTGGATTTCTTTTATTATATTTTGGTTGTGCTTTGAATGGATCCATTTAAATTGGGAAATGTCTTGGCCCTGGTTGACATTGGGAAATGCATGGGCCGCTCTTCCACAATGTATTCAATGGTATGAATATACAGGTGTTTTTGGAGGTGGTGTTTGGGTCTTGGGAGTTAATGTGTTACTTTATTATCTTTTTTTTGATTCTAATCATTTTACATTCAATATCATCTGGATTCGCCAAAAATTATTTTCTAAGTTGGGTGTTGCCTCACTTATAGTTATAATTCTACCATTTATAGTTTCCATGTTTTTATGGTTTAATTTCAAGGAAACAGGGACTACTGTTGAAGTGGGCGTTGTCCAACCTAATTACGAGCCTCATTATGAAAAATTTAAAATACCGGAAGACCAACAATTATTTCAAATCGAAAAATTAGCTGCTGCTGCTGTTACGCCTAATACAAAATTTGTTATTTTTCCAGAGACCAGTTTTGGAGAAGTTGGAGGTGTTATTAGAAAAAACAACATCAATCAAGATCCTCGCATTATCAGATTATTTGATTTTATGATAGCACATTATAATGTGCCCATTGTAACAGGAATTACAAGCCTCAATGATATTCCGGCAGATCAATTACCGACAAAATTTTCACGTGCATATAGAGATAGCGATCCACCACAATATTACGAAATTGAAAATGCTGCCATTATATTAAAAGCTAAAGAGGAACCCATTCCTTTATATCGCAAATCTAAATTGGTACCGGGAGCAGAAATCTTTCCCTATAAAAATATTTTGCCTTTTTTAAAGCCACTCGTTGATCAATTAGGCGGAACGACTGCAGGTCTGGCTACTCAAGAAAAAAGAATGGTCTTTGAATCCAACACATTAAAAATTGCTCCAGTCATTTGTTACGAATCCATATATGGTCAATTCGTTAGGGGGTATATTAACCTTGGAGCCCAGGCGATTTTTATTATGACTAACGATGGATGGTGGGATGATACACCCGGTTACAAACAGCATTTAGCTTTTGGTGCTTTAAGGGCCATTGAATTCAGAAAACCAGTAATCCGATCTGCAAATACCGGTATTTCTTGTTTTATCAATGCCCGCGGCCAAGTAAGCCATGCAACTAAATATGGTAAAGAAGCCGGATTCTATGCTAATTGTACCTTTTCAGATGTAAAGACTGTCTATGCATATACAGGCGATTGGATAGCCTATCTTGCTTTAATTCTTGGAGCAACTATGATCTTGTACTCCTTCTTCCTAAGATTTACAAAAAATTAATTTTGGAAATTATTTATTAAGTAAATCTAATTACTGTTGATTCATTTCTTCAACGTGGTTCATCGGTTTGGTATTGGTATTCTTGCGTGAACCCATAATATCAAAAGATAAACTCAATTCATGCGACCCGTTGTTAAATGTTTGGAATGTTTGATAAGTTTGATCATAAGAGTAATACACTCTTAATCGATCTATTCGAACACCACCTAAAAATGAAACTCTACTATCTGATGGTCCAAAACTATAAGTAAATCCAGCGTATAACCGATCATCCAACATTTTAGCCAGTATATTAAGGTCAGTTCCAAAAGGAACATCGCTCACTTTACGCAACAGAATAGATGGTTCAAGGCTTACTCTATATTCAGGAACATCCCATGTAGCCCCAAAAAATCCTATAAAATTAAAAGGCTTATCACCATCTAATTTTTTATTATCCAATCGGGTCAATACGATTTGAGGAAGGGTAATACCTAATTTGAATTTATTCCCAAACTCAGCCCAAAATCCCAGATCCGCTCCAAAAAACTTTTCTCCTTCTACTGATTCATTGATCAAGACATCAGGTCCTTCATGTAAGGGATCTGTAATGACTTCATTGCCCAATTTATATTGGTTATATGTTCCGGATAATCCCAATCCCATTTTATTATTTTCTCCGGCACTAAAGTGGTAAGCATAATTAGCTTGTCCAACAAATCGACTTGCAGCGCCATAACTTTCAGAATAAATCAATCCACCTAGGCCCATATTCTTAACCGGGGAGCCGTTAATTCCAAGGGTTATAGCTTTTGGAGAATCATCGAAACCAGCCCAATGATTTCTAAAATTAAACAATAATCTGTTCACATTTTCAAATCCAGTATGTGCAGGATTAATGACAAATGGATTCAAGTGGTAATGATTATATACTGCTGGTATAATTAATGATTTAGTATAATCTTGTCCAGATAACCCAATTGAAAAAGAGTAACATAGAACAACAAAAAGCGTGTATTTATTTATAAGTCTCATTTTCTTACTTTTTTTTATTGAATAAAATTATCTAACTATGGTCACTGTTCCTTTGTAATAAACATCATTTTTACCGGCTTCCTTAATAACAAGTACCCACATATAAGTTCCTTCATTGAGTGGTTCACCGGCAGCATTTACACCGTTCCAGGTATTTAGATAATCAACTGCTGCATAAACCAATTTACCCCAGCGATCATAGATGTTTAAAGTATTATTGTATTTTTCAATACAAGAAATAACAAAATTCTCATTGTAGTTATCTCCATTTGGAGAAATCGCCAATCTTCCACTAAAGCAATCTGCCGGAGGGACAACATCATCACACACAGTAAATGTTTCATTAGCGGTACAACCATTCGCATCGGTCACTTTAACGGAACATGCTCCGGAGACAAGATCATTAACTGATGCCGTGGTAGCTCCATTGCACCATTCATATTGATAGGGCTTAGTTCCTCCCGAAACTATAGCTTCATACTTTCCATCAGCAGCTGTTCCATCTGTAGCACATGCCAACCTTTTTACAGTAATTTGTATAGCATTCGTTGCGGTTATGGTAGCCCTTCCGGTATTTGTTTTACCGCCAGCGTCCGTTACTGTTACTGTATATATACCAGAACACAATTGATCAGCAATATTCGAATTTAAATTTGCATTATGTGACCATTTGTATGTGAATGGCGCTGATCCACCAATTACAGATGCTATTAATTTTCCATCGCATATACCGCTGCAGCTTATATTTTTATCAACAGTTACATTAACTGTTATCTTACTCGTATCCGTACACATAGGAATAATGATTTCAGTGCATTGAACACATTTGTTGGCGTCAGTTACACATAATACATAGGTTCCTTTAGGTACATTAACGAGTGGAATTGCAGTACTTACAGTGACGTTTGAACTGTTTTTCCAGGCATAGGTATAGGATGGTGTACCATTGGTTACACTTACAGCAGCTCCACCATTACCGGTACCACAATCAGGTGTAATTGAGGTAACTGAAATACTTATTTTTGTTGGTTCAGTTAGGATATACGTAGCTACTGATACCGAATCATTCGCATCTGTTACTGTTACAGAATAGGTTCCGGCGCATAAACTGTCAATGGTTATTGAAGTCTCATTGGGAACACTCCATTTGTATTTATAAGGGATAGCTCCTCCTTCAGTATCTACTCTTAACTTTCCTAAGCAATCACCAAAACACTTACTAGAATCTATTTTGACAATTTTTGCTATAAGTTTGCTCACTGGACAATTAATTCTAAACGTATCCACATTGACACATCCCTTACTATCAGTAACGCTTACTGCATAATTACCACAAGCTCTTGGTCCCAAATCTTCTGTCGTCATTAATACTGTATTGTTTCCTACCCTGAACCACTTAAATGTGTAAGATGGCATACCTCCACTTGGTGTAATATTGATAACCCCATTATTTTTTGGAGGATCTGTTTCGTGCGTTACGGTAGCTTGAATTGTAATAGGCGTTGCATCTACGATAGTTACTTCTGAACTGGTCACCATAGTATTAGAAACCATGTCTGTCACTTTTAATCGGTATTTACCAGCACAAAGATTAGTTGGATCCTTAACAGTAGAAACTGTATTATTAGTCGCCTGATCTATCCATGCGTATTTATAACTCTTGGAGCCTCCGGTCACATTAGCAGTGGCTGTTCCATTACAAACACCAAAACAACTAATATCCGTTTTACCTAATATTACTACTGCCATCGGTGTATCCGCAGGTTTGCATTTAACGGTAATTAATCCATCACCAATGATTATCTGTGGTTCAGGATCTACACAATCAGAGGTAAATTCAAGATCACCGTTTAGTGGAATAATATTGAGTTTAGTCGTCGAAGTACAAGGAACGATGACATCAAAACAAATATCGAACATCGATGTCCCTTTTCCTAAAGTCTGAGGTCCAAAAGAACCGTTGTCCCATAAAATATTAATCGTGTCATTAGTCTTTATAATCAATGAGGTTTGGACGTTTTTGAGAATAATATTGTCAATACGTTTAAATCTCAATTTTGTGCTGTCATACTTAATAGCATATTGGAAACTTTCAATACAGGTAAAATCATCTACATAAATGGGTACACAGAATTCTGAATTCTCAATGGCGCTTGTATCTCTGGTATATAATTTAAGTGTCGTTTTGGTCTCACATACGGTTACTTTTCCATTATCTACTACATGCTTCAATACGCCATTTGCATCTTCTATGGAGATAGGTCTGCCCGGTACATCCACAAAGCTAACATTTGTAAAGCTTCCTACAGTCCCAATGGGTGTGAAGCAAATTTCAAATATCACCTGATCATCCGGAACTGTTACGGCTAACCCTGTACCAGATTCCCAGATCCAACCCAACTCTGTACTATCAGCACTGAGACTGAAAGAACCTGTACCCAGTCCTTGAAGATTTATGGCTTGAACACCACTATATCTGGCGATGCTTTTATCCCATTTCAGGGTTGCTTGCATGGCGTCTATTTTAACGAAATTTCTCACGCTTACTTTTAGACAACCTACTGTGTTTTTTGGTATACATTCTTCAGATGCAATTAAACTAACATCTGTCTTTGGTGCACTGGTACAAGAAGCTCCGTTAATTTTAACTTTACCAGCTATAGATGTGGTTGGTATGTTTTTACCATCATTTTCTATAATGTCTATGGTCTTCGGTGTATTGGATAAATTAACAAAAGAAGAGTCGCATTCCTTACCGATGAGCTTAAATCTCAAACCAAAAAGGACCGTTCCATTCGGTAAATTTAATGAATCCCCGCTTGATCTATTCCAAGAACATCCTATTTGCCCATTTTTAAATACAAAAGGACCGGTTTTATGATCTCCAAAGTTAGCATCAATATAATCAATATGTCTGTTGACAATATCAACGAATTCTAGCACAGCTGAATCATAGGACATAGAATACTCTGTGGCAGAAACCTTCAAAAAATTATCAACGCTAACATTTACAGTGACGATATCGCCCTTGTTGGCATTGGCATTTGCAAATTTAAACACCAATTGAGCAAAGCTGCTTGCAACTGATAAATAACATAATGAAAATAAAACTAACTTTTTCATAATTTACTTGATTTCGGGAATATTCATTAATTAAATGTAGACAAAGATATGAAGACTTTGTACAAGTGACCAATAAATATGGTTATTTTTTATAATGTTTAATACTCAATTTGATTAAAAAAATCTAATTATTTTTTTACAATTTTAAATGTTCATGCCAAAAAGCCTGATTGTGCGTTTAACACAATCAGGCAAAATAACATTGCATTTACTCCATCCTTATCATCTGATAAGTACCATTTTTTTCGTCTCCGTGAAGTCATCCGTATTCATTTGAATATAGAAGACCCCTGTTTTTCCTATATCTGATCTGGATATAACCATTTCATTATATCCCTTATTATAACTCTTTGTAATCGATTTTATAACCTTTCCATCCATTTCGTAGATATTAAATTGAACGATTTGGTTATTAGGTATATCAAAACCTACAACAGTTTGATTTGAAAATGGATTTGGCTTGTTTTGAAATAAGTGTGAAATGGACTTAGTTGTCGCTTGATCACCAGGTTTATCAGATCTGAATTCTAGACGCAAATCTAATACTTCTACTTGAGAATCATACAACTCTGCGGCTAAATCTTTAGTGCTAAGCCCGATAACCTGACTTAATTGTAGATCTTCTTTGGCTACAAATACGAGATAAAACAATACTTCATCTGCTTTGACAAACTTACCTTCAGCATTTATATAACTCATTCTCAAATGATTATCTACCATAGCATAGTGATCGTCGGTCATATTTAATGATCCTTCTCTCATATTCTGGAAGGCTAATTTACCTTGATTCATTTCTAAACTCCATTGGAATCCACTAAGGTTAATAGCTTCAGATACTCTAACTGGTATGATAACTTCCTCTCCTTTAGCAATTTTTGCATCTTGGATTAGAAATTCAATGGACGCATTCGTTCTCGTACCGGTAGCAGTTACTCCATTTGATGCATTTGCATTTAAACTAACGTCTCCAATCTTAATACCATAAAAGTTGGTTTGCATTTGATTATTTCCGATGTGTGTATAATTCATCAACTCAGTAAATGGAAATGGAGATACCGGATTAGGGAATGTAACATTTGTCGGAACAAATCTCCAGGATTGATTATTGGTATAACCTGCTATTTTTCCAAGAATCAATTTTCTAATTTCTACAATATCAGCTGCTGTAATTGTTTGACTATTATTAGCATCAGCTGCAATGTATTTGTATGGTGTATCGAATCGTTGTTGACCCAAAATATGTCGTTGAATCATTAAGATATCTTGAGTAGAAACGCCATTTAAGAATCCTGTATTTTTTTCTGGTCTTACGGTATAATCAATACCTGCAATAGCAGAATTAAATTTGAATAAACCTGCTGGATCTGTATACGTAAGATTGCTTCCTAATGGGTTTTGTCTTTCTAGAAAAACAGACACATTATTTACACCTCTATTGTCTTCAGTAACTATTGTTCCTTGAACCGTCAATCCAGTAGGACATACTCCATTCGGGTCTTGAATTTCTAATGTTGTTTCACAATAATCAAAATTACCGGCTTCATCCACTACATAGATTCTAAGTATGTTTTTTCCTTTATTGCTGCAGTCAAAAACCAATGATTTAACAAACAATCCATTCACGTTGAAATAGTATTTCAAACTATCTTTTGGAGTACAATTGTCTTCACTATTGATATTAAAATCTTTAGCCCATATCTCTATACTTTTTGAACTCGGCATGACCGTAGTGGTTATACTACTGTTGCAATATGGTGTCGGTTTTTTACCATCTCTAACTGTTAGAAAATAAGTACAAACAGACTCGTTATTACATGCATCTTTAACCTTGAACGTTACTTTATGTTTTCCTATAGGATATACATTAGTTGCATTAGCTCCCAATCCATAATATGATGAATCTTTTCTACCATCATTGTATAAATCTATTTCATGATACCATACCAAATCAACGGAATCCGTACAATCATCTTTTGCCAATCCAATTAAAGGAATATTTCCCTGACATCCAGGTCCAAAAATATCAACTGTAATATCTTTACAATTACTTGAAAATACTGGTGGAACTGTATTAGAAACTTTTATGATTTGTTTCCAGGTCCAATATCCTTCTGTTAATGGATTATTCGGTTGGTAAACACACCAGTCTATAACAGTCCAGGTTCTAATAATCTTCAAACATGCATCAGGATCCAATGTAAATTCTTGATCAGTAGAGTTCACAAATATATTGGAACATTTATCTTTACCATTAATAATTGGTTTACCCATTAACTCAGGTGTTAAAAATGGTTTCGCAATACATGTTGTATTATTAACTGTATCTCTAGGCCACTTAATGGTAATATTATTAGGTGTAAAATCATTTATTGTTATCGTTTGGATACAGAAACTAGTCAATCCTCCTGGATCACGAGCTTCAAATCTTCTGGTAATAGTTCCTCTTCCGCATTTAAGATCATAAGTCGGAGTTTCAGTAACAGTTACACCGCAACCATCATAAGCATATCCATCAATGGCATCACCTTTAGGTCCGTCATGATTATAGTGTAAATCTACAATATTGATTTTTTTGCGATCCGCAGCATTAGCACGTACAGTTCCAAAAACTGATAAATCCGGATAATCAAATTCACAACTTACTGTAATATTTGGTGGACAGAAAATAAATGGTGCAATCTTATCTTGAACAACAACCTCTACCATACAAGTATTACTATTACCTGCAACGTCCCAAACTCTCATGGCAACAAGGAGTGTTTTTCCTATGTCATCACAACAGAAATAGGCGTATGGACCAAATTGTCTTGAATTGATTGTATTTTTAAAAGTACTATCGCAAGGTACTCCATCGTCCATTCTTTTTACTTCAAAATAGTCTATGGCACAATTATCATGCGATCCATCATCAAAAGTATAAGCACCGATTTTAGCTGTTCCATCAACCGTTAAACTCACTACAGTCTTTTGATCACACACTGCTGTTGGCGGTACTTGATCTTCTACCGTTACACGTATACAACAATCCGTTATATTACCACATTCATCAGTTCCTCTAAAGACTACTGTCGTATGTCCAAGTGGCAATCCTGATATTGAAAAATATCCATTTGGTAATTTTAAAATATTAGCTGTAGATGTACCATTAAATGTACAAACACCATTTATAGTTAAAATAAAAGGTTTGTATCCTACCTGAAAAGTTACTCTGGAGCAATCTTTATATGTTGGTGGAACAAGAACTACTGAACCTGTACAAGACCATACATCTGTGCTCACCGTTACATTCGGTTGACAAATTAATTCCGGTCCTTGATCATCCAATACTTTAATAATTTGGAAGTGTGTAAATATATTACTTCCTGAAGGTGCACACCAGTCTATAACCGTCCATTTTCTCAATACTTTGAATGTTTTTGGACAAACAGGTATAAGCTGATCTTCAAAGGTTACTGCGATTTTACACACACCCCATGATGGATATAAAGGATCGCCATCAACTAATGGAACACCAGAATATTTAGATAATGGAATGGTATCAAAATCTTTGCATGAATAAATGGTGTCTCTTGGCCAAAAAATATCTGATTCTTTGAATTTTTCGAAGTAAACACATTGTTCACATGTGTCAGATCTATTACCACTTGCATCAGCATAATAATATACCACTGTTCGCTTTCCAATAATACTATCTAAAGGATTCTTGGTACAGTCAAACATGACAATATTGTCTGATAAAACTACACGATTCACCCCACTGCAATTGTCAGTAACAATTGGTGAAATGAGATTAACCTGAAGCTTGTTACAGAATACGGTATCAGCAGGTGGACAAATAATTTGTGGTGGCAATTTATCCTCCACTATTATATGTCCCCAACAAGAATTGCCGTTTGAATAAACAGCCACTTGTAAAGTTTTACCTATATGCGATCCATCAACTATCGGAGATGGCAATGGCAAACCATTGGTTCCAAAAACGACTACTGTATAATTACATGTTGGACTTGTTCCTTTGTCTTCAAGGATCATTTCCGGTGTAATTGTAGCAGAACAATTTTCGTCCAATGAAACTTGTACAAAGTCATCACAGGCTAATGGACATACTTGGGCACTAGCTGGAGCGCTTAGTATTAAAATACTGAATAAAAGTCCAAAAAATAAACTCGGTTTCAGTTTGCGAGTTCGGACGTTAAAGGGTTTAGTAAACGTTTCCTTTTTCATTGTTTTTACTTTCGGTTTAAAGGATATAAAAAAATACAATCATTATTTTCAATTCATTAAAATGCATTAGATCCATTGATCTTAATACAAGTGTGTCAATTTAATTTTGTGATTTAGATCAGATTAAAATCTCTGGCTATTTTCACTAAACTAAGCGCACTATTTGCTTCAAGTTTTCGCATCACGTTCTTCCGATGAACATTTACCGTTTCTTTACTGATAAATAGTTCTGATGCGATATCTTTTGAAGATTTACCTTGAGATATCATTTCCAAAATTTCTAATTCCCTTTTTGTTAAATGGTACTTCGCAGTAAACCGATTAATTGCAACTGGGGCTGAAGAAAGTTTATTCTGTTCTGCTATCGTTCTGTAAGTAGATTCTATTCCTTTTCCAAAGAATATTTTACCTTCCATTACCTCTTCAATAGCCAAACTGAGATCTTCATAATCAGAATTTTTGGACAGATACCCATCGGCACCTTTCTGGAAAGCTTCTCTAACCAACTTCACATCAGTAGACATACTGACGATGATAATTTTGATTTTCGGAAACAATTCCTTGAGTTTTGGTATCAATCGAATCCCATCTGTTTGTTGTAAGTTGAGATCCAAAAAAATAAGATCCAGTGTTTCTGAATTTAGTTTTTTAAGTGCATCAGCCTCATTTGTGCTTTCTAAAATGATATTCAATTCATAACTTGTCTTTAGTTTAGACAGAATCAAAACGAATCCTTTCAGAAACAACCAATGATCATCAACTACACCAATATTTAAACTATTCATAAAGTCTTGGTTCCTATTTTAATACCATCACAATCGCAAAAGCAATGCCAAAACTTGAAAAATGAGTTGAAAGCCTTATGGAATATAGACTTGAATTATGCACATAGCAATGAAATAGAATATCTAAATTGCTGATTTACAATAATAATACAAATAACTTTATATTATAATATGATAAAAAAAATAAATATAAAAAAAATGTAATATTTCTTTTGGAAGGTAGAAATCTTAAGGTTTGAAGTAAGAATTTGAGTCTATAAGCTCTAATTTTCCCTGTCTGGCTACGATATATTGAAATCCCGGTTGTAGGCTATATCCACCTATTTCTCCCTGTTTGTTAATAGCGATATACCCAACCTGAAGATCTTTATAACCCTTCAGATCTAACAGCCTTTTAATAGCATTTTCACATGCTTTTTGCGGCCCTTTGCCATTTCTCATCATTTCAACTATAGAAAAGGAGCCTACTTTTTTGATTACCGCTTCACCCAAACCTGTAGCCGTTGCAGCTCCAACTTGATTATCCACATATAGGCCAGCACCAATTATAGGCGAATCTCCCACGCGCCCTTTCATCTTAAATGCCAACCCAGAGGTCGTACAAGCTCCACTTAGATCTCTATTATGATCCTGGGCTAAAATACCAATCGTATCATGGCGCTCTACATTGATTTTGGGTTGGTACTCAGATTTCTTCAACCACTCCTTCCAAGCTTTTTCGGCCACTGGTGTTAATAGATTCTCCTCTTTAAAGCCTTCAGCTAATGCAAAACCCTTGGCTCCTGCACCTACTAAAAATACATGAGGGGTCTTTTCCATAACCCTTCTTGCTACGGAAATGGGATGCATAATACCTTCTAAAAACATAACACCCCCGGCATTTCCCATATGATCCATTATAGAAGCATCTAAGGTCACATTTCCATCACGGTCCGGATAACCACCATAACCAACCGATGTATCTAGAGGATCAGCTTCCGGAACTCTTGCTCCTGCCTCTACTGCATCTATGGCTAATCCATGAGCTTCCAATATTTGCCAAGCTGCCAAAGCGGCTTTATGATTATTCCAAGTGGCGATTACAGTAGCTCCATTATATTTATTAGAATGTTCTAAAAGCGCAGCCATGCTTTTTAACTGATTTGAAACTGCAAGTCCAAAAGTTGTTAAACCGGTATTAAGTATAAAATTTCGTCTGGTTTTCATTGTTTTAGTTTTACTTGAATTTCATCGGCAAAGATCCATGTATCGCCTCCTGCTCCGATGTGCCATGAAGGAAGCTGGCCATAATTTATTGCTTCCAAACGAAGATACTTAGTTCGTGGAATATCATAGGCTTTAAATGTATAATCAAGTGGGTCTTCAGTTTTTAATGGAATATCATGATGGACATCAGCCAACCATTTGTATTCCTTGCCGTCCAAAGAATAATAAAATTTGACCTCCTTAGGCAATGCTATCCAGGAATTTTGATCTTGAAGACATCGCAGATTTATTTCTTGAACCGGGCTAATGGAATCTAATACAATATCTACATGAAGATCTTTGCCCCAATACCCTTGCCAAAAACCATCCCTAAAATCCAGACTCCCTGAAAGTCCATCATGTAATGCTTTAACTCCTCCTGCACTATATTGAGATGCATACAGTGTATTCAAATGAATACTTAATCCTGAAGGCCTTTTATCAAATACTGCTTTTAACCATGCTCCATTTGGTTTAGTGTGGTCTACCTGTTGAAGTCTGAAAAACAATGTTGTATTGTTCTTAAATACTAGTGGCTGATTATATTTAATGACAATATCATTGGGGTGCCCCAAACAATACTCGATAGGCACTTGATTTATATGTGCCAAGCTGACTACAGTACTATCAGTAAAAACCCTGTCACCACTTTGTACGTAAGGCAAAATCATGAAACTATTTTGCTTGCTGATTATCGAAATATGATCTACTTTATCCATCTGATCAGTAGTTAAGAATTCCAATTGATCTCCGGGCTTAATGTCAAAAGGAGACTTGACTGAAGATCCATTTATTTGGATAGCTTTAAAACGCTCATTTTCACCCTTTATGTTGACTTTCACTTTTATTTCTTTTTGTCCTGGAACTACAATTCTTGCAGAACCAAATTGAGGAATACCTTTATCGTATGACCCATTTATTGGATTAACGGGATAGAATCCCAAAGCACTAAAAACATACCAGGCTGACATCTGTCCACAATCTTCATTTCCACACAATCCATCTGGCGCATCCAAATAAAATGAATCCATAATATGTTGGAGGATATCCTGCGTTTTATCATATCGCCCACAATAATTATAAAGATATCCCACATGATGACTGGGTTCATTACCATGGGCATACTGTCCGATGAGGCCAGTAATATCTGATTGTACTCTTCCGCTCATTTCAGAACTGGAACGGAATAATTCATCCAATTTATTTTCAAGTGAAGCAGTATTTTTTTCTGAACTATTCATCCGTTGATGAGACAACAATTGTTTTATTCCTTCTATATCATGATGTGCTCCAAACATATAATGCCATGCATTCGCTTCCGTATAATGTTGATTGACTTCATTCGGAGCAAATGGTGTAATAAATTTCTGATTCAATTTTGCCTGAAAAAAGCCATTGTCAGGATTAAACAAATTTTTATAATAATATGCAGCCCTTTTTAAATTAAGGTCTACCGGATTCATCAGACTTGCAGCATAATAATCAAGACTATTTTCTATTGTTTTAGAAACGGATTCACTACTTTCTTCTGATGAAATAAATCCCTGTTTATTAAAAAATTCTAAACCAGAAAAATTTTGATTTAAAGTCTTTTGAATAGCCGTTGTTATTAAATGTTTAGAATACTTTTTTGGATGATTTAAATAAGCATTTACGATCACAGGTATGGAATGATTTCCAATCATACAGTAGGTTTCATTTCCAGCTAATTCCCACACCGGTAAACGACCACATTCTTTGAATTGCTCTAAGAAAGTTTCAACAAAAAGCTGATTGTATTCAGGATAGATGAGTTCATAAAGTGGATGTGCGGCTCTGTACGTGTCCCATAAGGAGAATACGGTGTACCTAGGTTTTTTTAGATCTCCCTGATGAATTTTTTTATCCATACCACGAAATCTTCCATCCACATCTTGGTATATATTTGGGTGCATTAAAGTATGGTATAAAGCCGTATAAAAAATTCTTTTCTTCGTCAATTGTTGCTCATCTTGAATTCGAATTCTTGACAACATCGATTCCCATGTTTTAACATTTGCTTCATACGCTTTCTTAAAATTAAAATGCATATGTTCAGCATTTAAATTCTTTTTTGCCCCTTCCATGTCAACAGGAGAAATAGCACATTGAAGTACAATTTTTCCATCTGTGGGCCTTTCAAAAAAACAAATCAACTGCATAGAATCTGCACTATATTGTACTTTATAAAAAGGCATGGAAGTAATCAAATTAAAATAGATATGTTGTTCTTTAGCCCATGAATTCGAGATGCGATAACCACTTATTTCATTGGATTTATCTATGGTGAATCCTCCTTGAATCAGTTTGTCGCGATGTTTTAAATCTATAATAATCCACGGATGTGTACCTTTTGGAAAAGTATATTCATGTAAACCAGTTCTAGGAGTGGTTGTAAGTTTAGCTTGAATCTGATATTTATTTAATTCAACTTGATATAATCCTGGTGAAGCGTTTTCTTTTGATTTGCTAAAAGTCGAAGCATAACCATTTCCTGAAACTCCAAGATTGACAAATGTCGGATCTCCGGATGAAGGCATGATCAATACATCACAATAATCTGGAATTCCCGTACCGGATAAATGGGTATGACTAAAGCCATAAATGATACTATCGGAATAATGGTATCCGGAACACCCGTCCCATCCTTCCAGTCTGGTGTCGGGTCCCAATTGTACCATTCCAAAGGGCGTTGTTGGGCCCGGAAACGTATGTCCATGACCTCCAGTTCCAATAAACGGATTGACCAATTGTACATACTGACCAAAAGTGGTAGCACCTACCAATACCCACAAAAAAATTAGACTAAAATTTCGCTTCATCGATTGAATTAAAGCATGAAATTATTAAATTAGCTTTAGTTGACCATAGTTTTTATTTTTACATCTGATTATGATCGCCTATTGGTTCTTTCTGATATTTATTCAACTCTTCCGATGGATACCATTTCCAGTGTTATACATCATCTCCGATGGATTGAGGTGGATCCTCCAACACGTCGTTAAATATAGATTATCGGTCATACATAAAAACCTAAATGCCAGCTTTCCAAATGTCTCAGCTGACATTAAAAAACAATGGATCAAAGGTATTTATTTGAATCTAACTGACATTATGCTTGAGTCCATCAAAGGATTAAGTATGACTAAAGATGAGATATTAAAGCGAAGTTTATTTCTCAATACTGATTTTGTAAAAACGCTTTTAGCTTCAAAACAATCCGTCATTGCGACTGCAGGGCATTACGGTAATTGGGAATGGGGCATATTTGGATTCGGGTATAATTTTCCAAATCAAAGTATTGGCATTTATAAGAAAGTCAATAATGTCAGAATCAATGATTATTTGAATAAACTCCGATCCAAAGGTTCTATAATGTTAATTCCTACTTCTGAGACCCGGCTAATCAAAGAAGAAATCCCTAAGGGAAAACTCATTATTATGATGTCCGATCAAAATCCTTCCAATATCAAAGATGCGATATGGGTACATTTTTTGAATCAGGATACTGCTTGTGTTCATGGCATGGAAAAATATGCGCTCAATCATCAATTACCCATCGTATTTGTAGATATCCAGCGGGTCAAAAGAGGTTACTACGAACTTACTTTTAGTCCACTGATTGAGGATCCTAGTCAACATAAACCTGGCGAAATAACCCAAATCTATATGTCTAGATTGGAGACGATCATCAGAACCAATCCACCAGATTGGCTTTGGACGCATAAGCGATGGAAGCATCAAATAAAGGAGTCTATATTACAGGTTTAAAGTCTTCAAAAAAATGAGTCAAAGAAAAAATCGCAATAAACATTTTAAATTCAAGTCTTTGAAATGACCCGATTTATTATATCAAATTTTTTTTTGTTTTTAGTTTTAAATACTCTTTTAGGACAAGACATAAACGACACTATACACATTATTAATGGATCTTTTGAAGGTGTTCCGGGTTGTTGTAAATCTCCAACAGAATGGATAGTTTGCGGATTTGAAGATGAAACTCCACCAGATATTCAACCCTTATTACCTCCAGAAAAACCACTTTTCGGAGTTACACTGAAAGCTGTTCATGGGGATACTTATATAGGAATGGTGATCAGACAAAACGGAACTTATGAAAGTATAGATCAGAAACTCACTAAACCTCTAAAAGCAGATAACTGTTACTATTTTTCAATTTATTTGTCCCATTCCCCAATTTACAATAGTGGGACAAGAGAAAACTATAAGATTTTAATACCCTATACCACACCTGCAGTTCTTAGAATATGGGGCGGAAATAATTATTGCCAACCTAAGGAACTTTTGGGTATGTCGTATCCAATTGAAAATACCGAATGGATCCGATTTAATTTTGAGTTAAGTCCAAAATCCGAAGTTAATTATATAGAACTAGAAGCATATTATAATCCCTCAAGTACTGTACCCTATAATGGAAATATACTATTAGATCATGCTTCAGATATTATCCTAATACCCTGCAAAACGGACAAAGAAAAGTAAAAACCTATTCACCAAAACTATAATAATAGTTAATCCTAATTGTTTCAAATACAAAGACTTAGACTTAACTTTGTCATTACAAATCAAATCTAAAAAATAAATATGAAAAAAATTAGTATTAATAAAATAGTAGTCAACAAATGGTCAATCAGTTTCGCTAACCTCTTCGATTGAATCAATTATGCGCAAATTTTATATCCTATTCAATTTATCACTTTGGGTTTTGAACCTCGCTTTAAGTCAACAGAATGATAGCGTAATCACCATTATTAATGGGTCTTTTGAAGGAATTCCATATTGTTGTATACCTCCAGATGGATGGATCGATTGTGGATCTAAATTTGAAACTCCAACAGATATTCAACCTGTTTTACCTCCTTTAGAACCATTATTTGGTGTTACAAAGAAAGCCTATGATGGCAACACCTATTTAGGAATGGTAGTTAGAGAAAATGAAACCAACGAACGAATCAACCAAAAACTAACTGAGCCTCTGTTAAATGGTAAATGTTATTCCTTTTCTATATACATGACTCGATCTCAAGTATACTTAAGTCATACATCTAGTGGTACTCCGCAATTAAAAGATTTTACTACCGCTGCTATTTTACAAATATGGGGCAGAGATGCTGCATGTCATCAAAAGGAACTTTTAGCTACTTCCCCACTTGTAGAAAATACAGAATGGCAACGCTTTGATTTTGAATTTAAGCCACAATCAAATATATCATTCCTGCAATTAGAAGCATATTATAATCCTACCAGTACTTTACCTTACAATGGTAATATACTTTTAGATAAGGCATCGGACATTATTCTTGTCCCCTGCAAAACGGACAAATAAAATTAAAATCCTTTACCCCAATTCCATAATAATATTCAATTCTAATGGTTTCAAATACAAAGACTTAGCCTTAACTTTGTCATTACAAATCAAATCATAGCAACTTATAAAAAAAATTATACATTAAGACAATATTAACCAACAAATGGGCGATCAATTTCGTTTACCATTTCGATTGAACCATATATGCGCAAAGTTTATATTCTTTTCACCTTATCAATGTGGGTTTTGAACCTCGCTCAAAGTCAACAAACTGATGGCGTGATCACTATTATTAATGGGTCTTTTGAGGGAGCACCAAAATGCTGCAAACCCCCTGAAGGTTGGATAGATTGTGGTTTTAAAGAAGAAACACCTACGGATATTCAACCCGTCTTGCCTCCATTGGAACCTTTATTTGGCGTCACAAAAAAAGCGTATGACGGCAATACCTATTTAGGCATGGTGGTTAGACAGAATGAAACCTATGAACGAATTAATCAAAAATTAACCAAGCCGCTATTAGCAGGTAAATGTTATTCCTTTTCCATTTATATGACACGCTCATTGGAATATTTAAGTGCTATTACAAAAGGTAATCCCCAATTACAAGCATTCACAACTCCTGCCATATTGCAAATTTGGGGTGGGGAAGCATATTGCCATCAAAAACAATTATTAGATCAATCTGAAATTGTTGAAAATACTGAATGGAAGCGATTTGATTTTGAATTTATGCCTAAATCAAATATTACGTATCTTGAATTAGAAGCCTATTATAAAGTACCTAATCCATTTCCATATAATGGCAATATTCTATTGGATAATGCTTCTCACATTACAATTATGCCTTGTCCAACCGAGAAAGCTAAATACGATGCCTACCTAAAAAAACGTGACCAACAATTTGAAGAGAAGGAACGCAAACGTCTAACTCAAAATACAACATCACCCAATGAGTTAAAAACACCACCTAAAAAACAAACGGTAATCACCGCTACACCTACTCCAAATAAATCCAATAAAATATTAAAAGAACTGGATCACAACAAAGTAAAAGTAGGACAAACCATAAAAATTGAAAAACTATTTTTTGCGGCTGACAGTGCAACTATTAATAGCAGTTCGTTTGCTGTTCTGGATGAAGTTTATGATTTTTTGAAGTCTAATCCAAAAATTACAATAGAAATTGGTGGCCACACCAATAATATTCCTACGAATAACTATTGCGACAAACTTTCTACGAATAGAGCTAAAGCCGTCAGGGACTATATCCTGAGTAAAGGTATTTCTGAAGATCGGGTTACTTTTAAAGGTTATGGAAAACGAATGCCCATATCGTCCAACGCCACAAAAGATGGACGCGCATTAAATCAGCGTGTAGAGATAAAAATCATTAGTGTTTAATTGGAATTGTAAAATGTCAATTGTAAGATGTAAAATGTCAATTGTAAAATGTTATACCATTAACCATTTATCATTAACCATTTATCATTAACTCAAAACCAATTGTTTTTAATACGTTCCAAAATTCTGGAAATGATTTTTTTACGACCATAGGATTATTAATTTGCACATCTCCATTGACTCCTAATAAACTATAGGCCATCGCCAACCTGTGATCATTATGGGTATCCAAAATATCCAACTCAGTAAATTTAAATCCACCATTATTCACACGAATATCAAGTTGTTCTTCTGTAGTTTCATAATTGACACTAGATCCATAACTACATATAAATTCACATAATATTTTTAATCGATTGGATTCCTTAAATTGCAAATGTTGAACATTAGTAAAAGTGGCATTGACCTGTGTCTTTGCGCATAAGATCATCAATGCCGGAAATAAATCCGGGTGATCTAAAAAATCAATAGTTATATTTTTTGGACGAATCAATTGTGGTCTGGATAAATGACATCCTGATTCCGTCCACTGACATCTAACGCCCCATTGATGAATATAATCCACTATTTTTTCATCAGCTTGAAGTCCGGATTTTCTTAATCCCTTAATAAATAAATCTACATCATCTGTTAATGCTGCCATACAAAAAATAAATGCTGCAGAACTCCAATCAGCCTCTACCGTATATGATATGTGCTTATAGTTGGACGGCTTAATTTGAAATGTATGTTCATCGCATTGAACTTCTACTCCAAATAATTTCATTAGGCTAATGGTCATATTAACATAAGATGCTGAAACCATTTTGTGTGGTAACCGAATCTTCAATTCATGCTCCAAATAGGGCGCAATCAAAAGTATTGCAGATACAAATTGGCTACTTTGATGCGCTTCAATTTCTATCTCATTAATCCTTAAAATAGTAGGCGTCGTTATGACGCATGGAAGACTATTTAATTCTTGATCAAAAGTAAAAGATGCTCCGAATAGTTGGAGTACATCTATTAATGGTTTGATGGGTCTCCGGGTCAAACTTTCACTAGCCGAAACATGTTTGGTCTTTTTACTAACAAAAAAATAAGCTAATACAAATCTCAACACCGCAGCACCTTCACCCACATAAATATCGTACCCATCATCGTTTAAACAGCGAATCATATCTTGAGTATCCTCAGCTTCAGAGACATGCTCTACCGGAATTTGAGATCGACTCAATGCATTAATCAACAATACTCTATTGGAAATACTCTTTGAACCAGGAAGCAAAACTTCACCACTAAGCTTAGTTGGCGACTTTACAATTCTTATTCTGTCCACTTTGAAACAAGTCTATAAAGATTCATTTTCCGGCCAATGAAACGTCAGGATTTCTTTTAATTGTTCACTTAAACTGCGACCCACCGGACAGGTTCGGGCAGCATGCTCTAATATTGATTTTTGTTTCGATGTAAAAGCCTTATCGGGAAAAAAAATACCTACATGGATTTCTGAGATCCGCCTTGGTTGATCAGCCATAACTTTGAGAATGTCTGCATAAGTTCCATCCATATCAATACCATGGGTTCGTGCCGCAATCCCCATGACAGTTAGCATACAGGATCCAAGTGCCGATGCCACCAAATCCGTAGGAGAGAAATACTCGCCTTTTCCTTGATTATCTATGGGTGCATCCGTAGTTATCCATTCTCCACTTCTAAGATGTATCGCTTGTGTTCTCAGATCTCCTAAATATAAAACTTTAGCTGTATTCATAACTTATTCTTCTTCCACATTAGACCGATTCCGATTATCCTCTTTTTCATACGCTTTCAAAATATCCTTTACCAATCGATGTCTTACGACATCATCAATGGTTAGAAAAACAGATGTAATACCCGTTACACGTCCCAATATTTTAATGGCTTGTTTTAATCCTGATGTTTGTCTATAGGGCAAATCAATTTGAGTCAAATCTCCTGTAATAATACATTTTGCTGATGGACCCAGTCTAGTTAAAAACATTTTCATCTGGAGCGTGGTGGAGTTTTGTGCCTCATCCAATATAATAAAGGCATTATCCAATGTTCTTCCTCGCATAAATGCCAAGGGAGCAATTTCAATAACCCGGTTTTCAATAAACTGATTTAATCGTTCAGCCGGAATCATATCATCGAGCGCATCATAAAGAGGCCTTAGATATGGATCTATTTTTTCTTTCAAATCTCCGGGCAAAAATCCAAGGCTTTCTCCAGCCTCTACTGCCGGTCTTGTCAATATAATTTTCTTGACTTGTTTGTTTTTAAGTGCTCGCACCGCAAGAGCCACAGCAGTATAGGTTTTTCCTGTCCCTGCTGGTCCTATTGCAAAAACAATGTCATTTTCTTCAACTGCTTTAACGAGTAATAGTTGGTTTTTTGTTTTGGCATATATTGCCTTCCCTTCCCTTCCATGAAGCAATACATGCTTGTTCTCGTGTTGAGAAATTTGGATTTGCAAAGGGTTATCTCCCTGTAGTAAATCCTCCACATTATGAACTGATAATTCATGGTGCTCCCGAAGAATTTTTACCATCAATTCTATCTTGTGTTTTACCTCCTGAGCATCACTTTTTTTACCAACTATCTTTAACTGTGATCCCCGCGAGGTTATGGTAATGTCGGGAAAGGCTTTACGAATGAGGTTCAGTTTTGAATTTCGTTCACCATAAAGTGATATTGGGTCAATATTCTCAATGGTTAAAATAATTTCGCTTTGAGACAAATGAAAATTTTTATTGAGCGGTTAAAATATTAAAAATCAATTCATTAGAAATCTAATTAGAAATCTATTCATACACAAATGTAAAGTTTATTCAGGAAATGCCTAATTTTCCAACATTATTTAATTATAATTAATTCGTTTTGATATCTAAACCCCAATTAATTAGTTTGACCACGGATTTTGGAACTCGTGATTTTCGAACTGGCGCATTACAAGCGTGTATTCTAAAACATGCTCCTAATGTTCAATTCGTAGATTTGAGCCATGAGATTCCGGTTTTTGATCTTGTGCAAGCAGCCTTTATGATTAAGAATGGCTATCCTTTTTTTCCTCATGAAAGTATTCATCTTGCTTGGGTTTTTAATGCAGGAGAAGATAATGGAATTCTGTTGGCTTATTTTGAATCCTGTTATTTTATTTTGCCCGACAATGGATTGTTGAATATGATTTGTGATGAACAATCTCCTGAATATATACTCAGAATTAGTGAAGATTGTTATCAATACCGCGAGCGAATTGCAGCTGCTGTTTTCCAAATCTCCAGTGGTGAAGATATGATGGCATTATATGATAAACTGGAAAATCCGGTTCGAAAAATAAATGTTTCTCCGGTTTATCAAAAGGACAGAATTCAAACTAAAGTAAGTTATATAGATCGCTATGGAAATTTGATCATGAACATTATGAAAGAACCTTTTAATAAAATTGCTGCAGGAAGATCATTTTCATTTCATACCAAAACACATGATGTCATTTCTCATTTTACTACAGATGAAGTCCTTCCAGTTAATGGTGGTTTTTATCTTTATTTTTCGGATGCCGGATTTATGACCTTAGCCTTATGTGGATCACACGCTGCAACGACTTTAGATATACATGTAGATGATAACCTTCAAATTATTTTTGAATGATCACACGTATTGTAAAAATGAAATTTAAAGCTGAACACGTCAATGATTTTATTGCATTATTCCATTCAAGCGCCCCTGTCATAAGAACATTTGATGGGTGTCTTCATGTAGAACTTATATCTGATATTCATCATCCACAAATCATGTGTACATTAAGCAAATGGACCAGCGAAGAATCACTAAATCAATATAGAAATTCTAGTTTTTTTTTAAAAACCTGGACTGAAACAAAAAAATTATTTCAAGAGAAAGCAGAAGCCTGGAGTTTTGTTGAAATAAAATAAAACCGATCTATATTATTTTATAAACTATGGACTCTATTAATATCTTTCCAATATGTCATTAACCATCATTAGACCCTTTGCCGAAATTGCATTTGCTGAAGAAATAAAAATGCTTATTGAATTGGATCGTCAGGTCAAACCACCCAATTGGCAAATGTCTCCTTGGGCAGTAATGAACTATATCATGGGTACAACATTAGCTAATGGAACAAAAATTACACCTAAATATTTTGGCGATAAAAAATTAGTTGAAATTGCTATCGCCACCTTACTATCAGATCGCGCATTATTATTAACCGGCATTCCGGGAACTGCAAAAACATGGTTAGCGGAACACCTGACTGCAGCCATATCCGGATCATCTGATTTATTAATTCAAGGAACAACCGGCATTAATGAAGATGCTTTAAGGTATGGATGGAATTACGCTTCTTTAATTAAACAAGGCCCAACACAGGAAGGATTAATTCCATCTCCGGTCATGAAGGCCATGGAATCAGGAAAAATTGTAAGAATAGAAGAATTATCAAGAATACCTACTGAAATTCAAGATGCATTAATTACTATTTTATCTGAAAAGACCTTGCCTGTTTCTGAATTAAATCTTCAGGTACAAGCTGTTCAAGGATTTAATTTGATCGCCACATCCAATGATCAAGATAAGGGTGTCTACGAGATGTCTTCAGCACTTAAAAGAAGGTTCAATATTATCGTTTTACCACTTCCAGCAACACTTGAAGAAGAAGTGAATATCGTTCAATATCGAATTCAGCAAATAGCCAAAACAATTGATATTTCACTGGCAGATATCAAAGAAAAACAAATGGAACAACTGGTTACTCTATTTAGAGAATTAAGATCGGGAAAAACAATTGATGGTAAACAAAAAATTAAATCTACACAAGCCCATCTCAGTCCTGCTGAAGCAATATCAATCATTCATCAAGGAAGGATTCACAGTTATTATTTTGATCAAAATAATGTGACTGCAGAACATTTAGTCCCAGGTATTCTAAATACATTAAGACAATATGATGATGCCGAATTAAGTACTTTAAATGAATACAACGAAACGATATTGAAGAAAAGAGCAGGTTGGAAAGAATGGTATGATGTCATCAAGAAAAATCTGGATTGAGCCGGGTTTCATCATGTTAATACAAGCCATAAATAAACATGGCCATTATTCGTGCTCTTGGTAGGTATATTGGTCTTTATATTGTTTTCTAGCGATAAAACCAGCTACCACTCCAAAGATAAATCCACCTATATGAGCCCACCAGGCTACCCCTGCAGATTCAGCTGTAGTCGGATTTAATGATCCTACACCAGCTACTAATTGTTGGACGATCCATATTCCGAGAAAAAAAAGTGCGGGCACATATGTTGTAGTGAAAAATATTAAGATTAAAACTTTTATTCTCGATGAAGGAAACATGATTAAATAAGCTCCCATGACGGCAGAAATAGCGCCACTCGCTCCTACCATTGGGACCTCACTATATGGATTAAAAAAAATATGAATTGCAGATGCCGCAACTCCACCAATAATATAGAAAATCATAAAATTAAAAGTACCCACTACAGCCTCAATATTATCCGCAAAAACCCAAAGAAAAAGCATATTACCAATCAAATGCATCCATCCACCATGAAGAAACATACAGGACAATAAAGTATACATATCCTGGCCTTGTATTATTTCTTGTGGAATAGCTCCATAAGTAGTAACCATCATCTCACTTTGATCTGGAGTCAACATGATTTCATATCCGAAAACAAGTACATTTATCAAAATTAATGTATACGAGAACAATGGTTTTGCACCTCCCTGTACTTGATCATCACCAATTGGAAAAAACATAATTCACTTATTTTAAAAAACAAAATTTAAATAATTCCCTCTCTTAGAATATCATGTAGATGAATTATACCAACATATTTATCGTTCTCTAGAACTACCAATTGAGAAATTTTATTGTCTTGCATGACTTGCAAAGCATCTGTGGCCATAGCTTCAGCAGAAATCATTTTAGGATTTTTATTCATTATGGTTTCCGCTGTAAGTTTGCTTACATCCGAATATTTTTCAAATGCCCGTCGAATGTCTCCATCCGTTACCATTCCTGCTATTTCTTCCAATTCACCCATGACTACTGTTGCTCCTAATCTTTTGGAAGATATTTCTATCAATGTATCGTGAAATGTAGCGTTCAATGCAACTTTTGGTTTATCATTCAATCGGTATAAATCATCAACTTTAAGATGCAATTTTTTACCTAACGAACCTCCGGGATGATAGTGCGCAAAATCCATTTGAGTAAAACCTCTTAAAGAAATGAGCGCAACTGCAATAGCGTCTCCAATGACCAATTGTGCTGTAGTGCTAGAAGTTGGGGCAAGATTATTAGGTTCTGCTTCTTGACTAACTGGAGTATAAATTAAATAATCAGACTGCAGTGCTAAAAAAGAATGGGCTTGAGCGCAGATTCCTATGAGCAAACTCCCTCTACCTTTTACCAATGGAACCAACAATTTTATTTCCGGTGTTTCTCCACTTTTGGAAATACATAAGACAATATCATTGGATTGAACCATACCAAGGTCTCCGTGAATGGCATCGGCTGCATGCATAAATAGTGCCGGCGTACCCGTAGAATTAAGTGTTGCTACTATTTTTTGTCCGATTATAGCGCTTTTTCCGATTCCGGTTATGACCAGTCTTCCAGGGGATTGGTAAATGCTATATATGGCTTGAATAAATGCATCATTAACTGAAGTATGTAATTGGGCAATTACCTGTGCTTCTATGTTGATACAACTCAAAGCGGATTCCTGAATGGATTTTTTAATGGATTCTGTCATCTCGTGTAAAATTATAAAAATTTTCGAGCTTGGCTTCAGCTTTCATAAGAATTACAAAATACTAACTTGTAAAACATGGAACTTTGGGAGCCCATTTACTGTTCTTCTTTTTTTTAATTATTATTTCTAATGATCCTTATTAAAACTATTTTTACTATGCGCTTCGTTGTGTTGTTTTGTTTGTCGGGTATATTATTTTTTTCATGCTCATCGGAACCTCATCATCATCGTAAACCTTATACAGGCGATTATGATGTTGTTGTAAATCTATCAGAGGAAATATTAAATTTTGATCACATCAAAGACACCATAAGGGAACATATTAATCAAGCAAAATCTGAAATCAATGATTTAAAACTGGAAGATAAGATTAATGTAGAGCATAGTTTGACTATAGAAGAAGATGGTCAAAACATTATAAACGAAGATTCACTAAAAGCTACTATAAAAGATTTAGGATCAAACATTGGTGAATTGGCAAAATCCATTACCGAATTTGCCGGAGATATAAGTATGAAAAGTTTGGACCTGTTATCTGGTTTAAAAAATAATTTAAATTTTAAAGTCACCCTTAATGAAGATGGCACTTTTAGTTCGACAGATAGTAAACTGGGGAAGTTCATTTTAGATATTGAAACCTGGGACATCAGAAATCATCAATTTATTGTTTTAGATGATCAAAAAAAATCGAAATACACATTCACGATTGAATCGAAATCTGATACCGGATTCATACTAAAGAATGAAGATATGCGCCTGGAATTTAAAAAAAGACAATAAGCTTTTATTCCTTTTTTAATTCACATTAATTGCTTCCTATATTGTGGCTACTCTTAAAAGCTGTAAGACCACATTCTAGAAATTGATTATACGCATCCACGCCTTCCTTATAACCTCTTGGCTTGGCAAGAACTTCTTCGTCTGGACTCATGATCACATAAAGTGGTTGCGAATTCTGATTGAAATTTACGATTTGAAAATCAGCCCATTTGTTACCAACATTGCGAATGGTGCTTTTGGTTACCGCAGATATTAGTTCCTTTTCTAAGGGCTTTCGATCATCTACATATAGCGAAACTAAAACAAAATCATTATTCAATTTATTTCTAATTCTGTCATTAACCCAAATATGTTCTTCTGTCTTTCTACAGTTCACACAACCATATCCGGTAAAGTCAACCAATAATGGTTTGCCCATTTCCTTGGCATAGGCTTTAGCTTCGTAGTAATCTTTAAAGCAATCAATATTATTGGCACATTTGGTAAAAGAAATGTATTTGGATTTAATTTCCTGATTTACAGTCGGTGCCCCTAAAAAATAATTATAATTGGCTGGTGGTGCTAGTCCACTCATTAATGGCAGTGAATGATACGATTTATATTCATCACTATATCTAAATCCAGTAGATAAATAAATGGTAATTGCCAATGCGCTTAATGCAAACATCCAACGTACGGGAGATAATTTCTTGATCGGGCTATCATGTGGAAATTTAATCCATCCAAACAGATAAATGGTCATCAATGCGAATATCAACACCCACAATCCCATAAATAATTCATAACCCAAGATACCCCAATGCTTGGTCATATCTGCTACTGATAAAAATTTAAATGCCAAAGCCAACTCTAGAAATCCTAGTACAACTTTTACACTGGACATCCATGAACCTGATTTTGGCAAACTATTCAACCATGCCGGAAAAGCAGCGAATAGTCCAAAAGGCAAGGCTAAGGCTAGCGAAAATCCAAACATAACTATGGATGGACCTATTGGGCTTTTTGCCGATTCTACTATGGCGGAACCTATGATAGGACCCGTACAGGAAAATGAAACTATAGCTAAAGTAAATGCCATAAAAAATATACCAATCAACCCTCCTTTGTCAGCCATATGATCTGTTTTATTAGACCAACTACTCGGTAAGGTAATTTCAAAATATCCGAAAAACGAAAAGGCAAAAACAATGAATATGATAAAAAATAAAACGTTTGCGACCCAATTCGTAGACAGCTCATTGAGTGCAGTCGCCCCAAATAATGCTGTGATCACTAATCCTATCGCTACATAAATGACGATAATCGATAATCCATATAATAAACCATTTCTTAATCCGGAAGCTTTGTCTTTACTTCCTTTAGTAAAATAGGAAACGGTAAGGGGAATCATCGGAAACACACAAGGTGTAAGTAAGGCCAGTAAACCACCCAAAAATCCAAATAAAAACGTCCAAAAATGATTGGTTCCTTTAATCAATTCTTCGCCGCATTGTCCAATGGGATTTTTTAATGTATTCACCACTGTTGGTATGGTCTGATCAAAACCATCGCCACCTTCTCCGGGCATCAAGAAACCAGTCCCGCCTTCATCTCCTTCCATTTTAATACTTCCATTCTGAGCATTGATTTCAAATACTAAGGTTTTAGGTGGTAGGCACTTAGTCGCATCACAGGTCTGAAAGGTCATACTACCTTTGATCGGAATTTTAGGGTCTTTGACATCAATCCCTTGTTCAAAAATAACCTGCTCTTTGTACTTGATTAACTCCATTTCAAAAATCTCGTCAAATCCGGTGACTTTATGGTCACTGAATTCCTTAAGCTCTCCATCAAACCCATAATGGGTTCCTTTATCCCAATCCACCGTAGTTGGTATAGGCCCGTCTTCTCCAATTTTATTGGAATAGATAAACCATCCTGAATCAATTATTGCTTTGAACTGAACCTTAAGCTTAGAGTCGCCCTCTTTAGTCAGACTGGCCTTAACTTTTACCGGATCCAACAATCCTGCATGATCCTGAACGGCACCAACACTGATGGGCATTGCGTTAACAGAAGCTTCAGGCTGAGCATTTCCACCTACCTGGATGGTAAAATCCTTGGAGGTAGGAGGAATACACGTTGAATTATTGCAAGATGTAAAATATACAGATGCTTTTAATGGCTTTGAAGGATCCAGGATTTTTACTTTTTGGACAAAATCTACGTGTTCCTTATATTTAGCGACAATGATATCATCAAACAATGGCTCTTTAGCTTCTTTCTTCTTACCCCTTTCTTCGACTTTTCCAATAAGTGAGAAATGGGACCCTTTGGTAAAGGTAAGTTCTGTCGGTGATGGGCCTTCTGGGTTTGATGTCTGGCTGTATATGGCCCATTCTTCGTCTAAAACTGCTTTAAAAATGATTTCATATTCATTTTTAGAAATTAACTTGACCTCTGTAGACCAATGAACCGGGTCTAAAATCTGAGCATTAGCTGTGCAAAAAGTCAATAAAACAGCTAATAAAAACATGTATTTTCGCATACCTGATTTGATTAAAACTAAATTTAAAGTAAAGTTAAGCCGACACTTCTACATTCTAAGCTATTTAACCCTAATTTAACCAATTGATTAGGCTATCAGCATACTGTGCTCTCTGATCCACTCCAATAAACTTTCGAACAATAGTCGTCCATCGGTATTTCCCAATTCAGCTTCAGAAGCCCGTTCCGGATGAGGCATCATGGCAAAGACGTTACGGGTTTCATTACAAATTCCGGCTATATTCCAATAAGAACCATTAATGTTGGATTCATCATTCACCTGACCATTCTGGTCACAATACTGGAACATGATTTGGTTATTGTCCCTAAGTTGCTTCAGTGTAGCTTCATCTGCAAAATATCTTCCCTCAGCGTGCGCAATGGGAATTTTATAGGCTTTGTTTAAGTCCAGATTATAGGTAAATGGGGTATCGGTATTACAAGGCTTAACATAAATATTTTGGCAAATAAATTTTTGTTTGTGGTTCAACAATAATTGACCCGGCAATAAACCTGCTTCACACAATATTTGAAATCCATTACAAATGCCGAATACATACCCTCCGCTCTGAGCAAATCTGATGACCTCATTCATAATGGGTGAGAATCTGGCAATGGCCCCACATCTTAAATAATCACCAAAAGAAAAACCACCTGGAATGACTATACAATCATTGGGATTAAAATGGGCTAGTGAGGTTTCTTTATGCCAAATTTTAGTTACTTTTTGTCCTAAAACATCTTGGAGCACATAAATCATGTCATCATCACAATTTGACCCTGGAAAGGTTATTACCCCAAATTTCATAGACTACCAATTTTGAAATTGCAAAAATAATGCAGTTAGAACAAATATCAGGTGTAAAGTTTCTTCAAACAGGGAATTTTTAATTTTTGTAATCAACAAGCCCAATAATATGGATAATGGTGTGATAAACATCAGTAAATGACTTACAGAAACTACTTTGAGAAAAAACAGAGAAAACAAACTAATAAACAAACACCAAAAAATCAAATCATAATATTTTTGAATATTAATGGTTCGTTTAATCTGAAAAAAACTAAACTGTATCAGACAAATAATAAATAAGATAAAAATGATTCCAAAGGCCACCCATCCTTTAGATGTCAATTCCATCGAAAACATATAGGGACTAAAATAAGACTTAATCTGAGTATCCATAAAGACTTGATTCAGATTCAACACATAAAAAAGTACAAATACTAAAAAATACACATTGAAAAATCCAAAAAGAATTTGAAAAAATTCACGCAATACAAAGCCTCGAAGAATAACCAGAGCAAGAACTCCAAAAAAAATAAAAATGTAGTAAGGCACATAAAACAAACTGGCCAAACCGATCATAAATCCAAAATTATATAAATGGAAAGGCACATTTTTACGGATGTAAATATCAAAAACAGAATACAGAGCACCGCAAAAAAATAAATTAGCTACCAGTATGGGAGATAAGGCTAAAGTACTGTGATGAAATCCGCATAAAATAATAAAAAAAATACCTGCAAACAATTGTCCCTCGGGATTCAATTTCAGATGAATCACGATGCGATTGATCATGATCGCCTGTATCGCGATAAGTAGGGAAGAAACAATAAATGAAGATTGGATTGACCAGCTTATGGAACCAAATAATTGATGGTATATCCAGTCTGACTCATAGCTCGGTTCTTGAAATTGACCAAGCCAGGTACCCAAATGCAATACCATTGCATAAGGAAAAATTAAGAAGGTGGTAAAAAATAGATTTTTCCTAAAAAGCTGGAGCACGATAGCTTAATTTGCTGCTAAGATAGACTATTTTAATAAAACTGAACAAAGTACCGGAAAGGCCAGTTCTATATATTCAAGGGTTCCATTACCTTTAAGCCTAAATGATCATGAAGACCAGCTTAAATCAAATCAAGTCTCCCATAGAAAACGAACTTAAGTTGTTCGATACCCATTTCAAAAAAGCTATATCCAGCCGAGTTTCTCTACTAGATAAAATCAGTTACTATATCGTCAAAACCAAAGGCAAACAATTCAGACCCTTGATCGCTTTGCTGAGTGCCAAGGTATTTGGACCCATAAATGAGGAATCCTATACCGCTGCCACCATGGTGGAATTACTGCATACAGCTACTTTGGTGCATGATGATGTGGTGGATGAATCTGACCAAAGGCGTGGGTTCTTTTCCATAAATGCATTATGGAAAAACAAGATAGCAGTCCTCGTGGGAGACTATTTATTATCCAAGGGACTCCTTGTGGCCCTGGAAAAAGAGCAATATGCCATGTTAAAGATCCTGTCTGAAGCGGTCAGTGCGATGAGCGAGGGCGAATTGTTACAATTAGAAAAAGCCCGAAGACTGGATATTACCGAGGACATTTATTTTGACATCATCAAACAAAAAACGGCGACCCTAATATCTGCTTCATGTACCTGCGGTGCCATAAGCACTTGTCAAAGTGAAGAATATATACAAACCATGAAACGCTTTGGTCTTAACCTTGGTATTGCCTACCAAATCAAAGACGATTTAATGGATTTATCTGAGCACAATACCGGAAAACCCAAAATTCATGATATCAGAGAAAAGAAGATGACCCTTCCCCTGATCATTGCCCTTAAGAACGCTCCGCACCCTGAAAGCTTCCAGATTATCCAAAGCATTCGCAACCATTCAGAAGACGAGACTGTAATCCGAAAAGCAGTACAATTTATCATCCAATACAACGGTATCAACCAATCCATAGAACGCATGAATGCCTATCGGGATTTGGCGCTTAAAGATCTGGCAACACTTCCATCTAATGATGCTCGTTTGGCCTTAGAACAATTGTGTTACTTTGTTACTGAAAGGGAGAAGTAAAGCTTTAGATTTGGTGGCAAAAAAAATTAATATCTTTGGAAAAAGATGGAGATAAACACATATATTATGGAATCCGATGACTAAAGCAAAAGTTGTTATGAATTAAGCTTAGTAAATGAATTCATTTCTAATAAACCACCTAGAGACCTCACAAGCGTTTAAACAATGACACAATTGCTTACAAAAGAATTTTACAAAACTTATCTATCCTTGTTGGATACAAAACTTGACGATGCGCTAAAGCAAATAAAGGAACATGAATGGAACGTAGAAAATTTCAAATTTTTTACAGCAGTTTCCGTGATGTCATCTTTAAAAATTGAAGGTGAAGAAATGGAAGTAGATAGTTATATAAAACATAAAACACTGAACATAGAATACTTGCCCATACTTACACAGAAACCAAACGATTTGTATGAAGCGTATGAATTTGCAAGAGACCATAAACTTACGAAAATCAATTTTTTAAAATCGCACAGCATAGCGACTAAACATCTATTGCATGAATCTCAACGAGGTGTTGTCAGAACAGGCAATATGATTATTATGGACCAACAAACGAAACGAATCCAATACGAAGCTGCAAGTGCATCCATTGTAAAAAATGAGTTTGAAAAGCTTTGGGATGAATTGGATATATTGTTGCAGACCAAACTCAATACTGAAGAAATTTTTTATTATGCTTCATTGCTACATTTGGTGTTTGTAAAAATTCATCCGTTCAATGATGGTAATGGCAGAACTGCTCGATTACTTGAAAAATGGTTTTTAAGTACTATGCTAGGAGAGCACTTATGGTACATAGGGAGCGAATATCATTACTATAAAAATATTCAATCCTATTATAATAATCTTGCCGGCATTGGTCTATTTTATGAAGAACTACATTATGAAAAATGTTTGCCTTTTCTATTGATGTTACCTCATGCATTGATAATCTAAAATTGTTTTGCAAATGTTAGAAAAAAATAAAACCAAAGGCACTATAAATGAAAGCGCCAGAAAATGTCAGAACCTCAGATTAAAATGATTAAATGATTTTACTATGATTTCAAAGGAACAATATAAATACAGCGATTTAACGGGCAAGATTATTGGCTGTGCGATGGAAGTACATAAAATATTGGGTAACGGGTTTCAGGAAGTGATTTATCAACGAGCATTAGAAATAGAGATGACTTTGCAAGGATTATCTTTTAGTAGAGAACATGAAATGCCCATTTTTTTTAAAAATCACCAAATAGGAACTCGAAGAGTTGACTTTTTGGTGGAAGGTATAATTTCTGTTGAAATTAAAGCAGTTACTAAATTAGAAGATGTACACCTAGCACAAGCAATAAACTATTTGGAAGCCTATAATTTAGAAATTGGCTTGCTCATCAATTTTGGAGCTAAAAGTTTAGAATTTAAACGCTTGATAAATTCAAAGTTTGATAAATCAAATAAATCATAGAATCAGCTAAATCAGTGGTCCAGACAATTTCTGATCACAATGTCTTTATAAAAGCCACTAAATCTTGTTTTTCCAGGGTTGTTAGTTTAATACCTTGTACCAAATTAAAAAACTCCACAACATCTTCCAGTGTCAAAAGCCGACCATCATGCATATAAGGTGGCGTATCCTTAATTCCTCTTAAAGGGAAGGTTTTAATTGGGCCATCAGCTGAAGCCATCATGCCGTTAATCATTTGGGGCTTATAGAAGCGCTCTACTTGCAGATTGTGCATTAGATTATCGGTATAATATGGTGCTTGGTGACAGGTGCCACATTTCGCTGTTCCAAAAAATAATTTTTCTCCATTGAGTTCAGATTTTGTTGCTTTTTCGGGATCCAATCTTCCGTAGATATCTAATTTAGGTGCCGGAGGAAAATCCAGCAAAGCTTGAAATTCACTCATAAAATGAACCTGACTACCACGGTCTAAGATATTCATACCTTTCTTAGCAGCTAAAGTAATATCTCCATCAAAATAAGCTGCACGCTGTTCAAATTCCGTAAAATCCTCAATGGTTTTTAATGCGCGCTGAGACCCAAATAACTGTTGAATATTTAAGCCTCTTAAAGTGGGTACATCTAAGCGATGACGAAATTCCTGGGGGCGAATATCACCAACTAAATGTGTAGCACCATTAGAGTTCCCATTCGTATGACAATCAAAACAGGTCACTCCAAGGCTGGCAATCTCCGATCTACGATCACTGGTAGCATTGAATTGCTGCTGAGGAAATGGGGTGACAAGCAGACGTAATCCTTCCAATTGCTTAGGATTAAGTATACTATCAAATATATCATAATAATTTTTGATGGTCACCAGTTGTCCTTGTGAAACATCCCCTAAGTCAGGTCTGGTTGTAAGGAATATAGGTGCAGGAAATTCCGGAAGAAAATGTTCTGGTAGGTCAAAATCAAGGTCGAATCTGGTCAGATCGCGCCCTTCTTGTTTTTTGATTTCATTAATATGAGATTGGGGAAACAGCATTCCACCTTCAGGATGATTTGGGTGCGGCAAAGGATAAAATCCCTTTGGCCATAATCCTTTTTCTTTAATTTCTTCAGGTCGCATGGCTGCAAGTTGACTCCAGGTAGTGCCTTGAGAAAGTTTTACCCGGATGCCTTTTTGGGTAAACTTTCTTTTTCCAGACATCTGTAGATCAGACACGTTATTGCTTAAGTCGTACCTTTCGCTTAGTACGTTTTGTTGTTTTTTCATTATGCCGCCTTTTTCTGATTTCATTTTCTTCATGATTTCAGCAAAGCCACCATCAGTATTGCTTACCGTAAATGCCATTAGGAATACCAAGCCAACTAGGAAAAATGTTGCCATCAGCTTACTATTCTTGAACATGTGTGTATACTTCATCGTATAAATATTTTTTGTAATTCAAATGTGAACAATCAATATGCAGTATTATGAATCACTTCATTCAGGTGCTGGGGCATAGTATTGACTTCCATCTATTTTACAACTCCCATTAACTAAGATTTATAGCTGATCTGATAAAGAAGATAATCTGATACCTAAGTCACACAGCTACAATTTTGCTCTTGAATGAAATATTCTTAAGGGTACAAAGTTTGATATATACAATGGTTCAGTTGTTACACGCATTGAATTATAAGTTACATGATTCACGGATTAAATAAATTTGTTTACTCAATTAATCGCTGCGCATATATTAAATAATCACCCTGTTCAATTCATTTGAATATACTTGGGCCTGATAATAATTTTGTGCCCATCCTAGTCCATTTCAAAGTGAAATACTTTGATTATGCTAAAAGAAAGAAATTACAATGATCAAGATACGAACACAATGATCAATGTGACCCCAGTTATTAAGTCTATAAAATTTGAACCCTAGGCTAACTGTATTTATAAGCCAGCAATCCTTCAATCTCTCTTCTGCCCTGATCCAATTTCTGCCGATACGTTTGGAATAATTCTACCCGTTCTCGTTCACCCTCATTACTAATCAATGAGCTATGCCTGATCGTGTGTTCCATCCAGACTTTGGTGTAAGCAGTAAATCTTTGGTCAGAAGTTCGTACGAGATTAGGTGTGTCAAACATGGTAAATACGATCTCCATATCCGGTGAACCTACAAAAATGATGTCGGAGGTACTTACCAATTCGTTAATGTACATTTTACAATGTGCTGAATGATCAACTTTTTGACCTCTTTTCAACTTCATAGCTTTTGAGGCCATTAGATTTAAATGATCCAACATATCATATAAATCATCCAATATTTGTAACACGGTAGATTTATCTTGAAATACTCTTAAATGTATAAAATACTTTAATTGATCTAAAGTAATATCAAACATCCTTATATGCCAAATTTCAGTACCTGGAAATGTGAAATACGTTTCAATACTTGCATGAATGGCTTTCTGCATGACATCGTCTCTTTGAAATGCTAAATATTCATAAGCTTTCAATGAATCCCCTATTCTCCAACTGGTATAATTCCATGCATAAATCTTGAAATACAATAGACTGGGAAATAACAAATAATGGAAAATGGGAATCTCATTAGCTTGATAAATATAATTGAGTTCTTTGATTTGGCTAATGGCAGTAACGTGTTTCTGAATATTGAGAAAATAATCCCGATAATGATCGGGCTTCTTACGTATTGCATCACTATAGAATGGAATTGGCGATGCTTTGTGTGATATAAATTGATCCAAAGAAATTTGAAATTCTTTACTTAAAACCAATAAATCTTGAATACTAAATTGTATACCACCCTGAATTTTTTTGTAAGCGGCATTTTCTGAGATACTCAATGTCTTAGCCAGAACGCTTGATAGTTTCTGATTAGGAGCTTTAGACCTAACCTCTTTGAGTATTTTATCTTGAAATACAGTCCACTCTTTAAGCTGCAAATTAGCCATATACGCAATATATTTATTAAAATTTGTAATTATACTACAAAATTGATGCCCAAACATAACGAATATGGAGATATTGTTTAAACAAATATGCAAATATTTATTTTTTGGCTAGAATGAGCTAGTAATTTTACATCATGTTAATTACGAAATACAATAACAGCCATGAAAAAACACCTTAACCACCATTCAATAAGTCTAATCCTTTTCATTATTTATATTCAGTGCACTGAACATAATGACGATCCTTTTGAGGATTGTTTATATGGTTATACCCTTCCAATAAAGACAGATACTGGAGCTAAATCAATTGGCTTTATTTTGGATGGATTGGTTTGGCGACCAAAAGGCTACAGTTTAAGCGGAATTTCTTCTGTAGCTAATAAATTGTCTGGTCATTTTGATAAACAAACGGGAAAATTAAGAATTTGGGCGGCCAAATCTTGCTTTGGTAACACTGGAATTTTTTTCCAATATTACATGAAGAACTTGAACTGTATGTCCAAAAAAAATGAAAAAGTAGGATTTGAATCATATATAAGTGATACAATTATCGGATTATATAAAATAGAATATGTAAATAGCTCATTCGATTATGTCAATTATATTCCAGGAAGAAAGCCATACTGGATAAATTCAAATTTTCACACTTTCATTAAGATATCTTTTCATGATAACAATAAAAGAATTATTTCAGGAACATTTTAATTCGTAGTAATTGATGAATTCAATTCAGATATAATTTACATAACAGATGAATGATTTGATGGTAAATATAAACAAGATGGACTTTGGCAAGGAAGCAATATTAAATTCATATAAATAATCTCACAATTAAATTAAAAATTTATAAAATGAAAAATTTATTCTTATTCTCAATTCTTTTATTCAGCAGCTGTTTTGACTTTTTTGGAGACCCACCAGATTCGATTAAAGAGTGTTATTGCTGCGATGATCTACCAGAAGTCACTTCTTTAGGTGTAGATTCATTTGGCTTCACCTATAATGATACAATATGGATATGTAAAGGATATGGATCATTCGGATTTAGTTTATCTTCAAATCCAAATGTGCCCTATTTCAACCCCGGTAATGATTGCAAGAATGCATTCATAGAAGCCGAAAGATCATGTACTAATTATGAAAATGCATTCCAATCAATTCTGCAAGAAAAATTCAGAATTTCATTTATTTCATTTCCTCAAGATAGCCAAATTATTGTAGTAGACGGTAAGCAGTCAACTATAAATTTTTGGCATACAAAAGGTCATTATATCTCCACGAATAGAAGTAAAGGGTTTATCGCGATAACTGAATTTGACACTTCATCAAGAATAATCGCAGGTCTGTTTTCAGCCAAGTTATTTAGGACTGATGATCTTGATTCTCTCATGATCAAAAATGGAAGATTCGATATAAAGTTTTAAATAGGTCCTATTGAAAAAAGGTCTCCATTGGAGTCCAATTAATTCATCTAAACAAGATTTTATCACAAATTCAATTTTATATTTATGTTTAAACAAATTCAATTTTCGATTTTGCTAATATTGTCTCACACTGTGATTCATTCCCAGCAATCTTCATGATTCTAATTCTAACAATTATCTCCGTATTAATTATCAGGATAAGTACAAAAGAATCATTTCAAGTACTTTCGAATTTGTAGCAATTGATTCAACTTATAAAAAAGATACAATTAAAATTTCAGAAGTTCGTTTTGATGGAAAATATTGATAATAAGGAGCTTTGGCAATAAATAATAAATAAACAACTATAAGAAACTGTAGGCCCTGTTTCTATGAAAAAGTTTTTACACTGACTAATTTTTAAGTATTAGCTTATTATATTCAAGCCAAGATGTACTAAATTCCCAGTTCAAAGCCCGGATCCTAGAGGCCCTAAATATTATGATTAAAAACAGATATCTCCGAGATTTCAGTATGTTAGAATTCCAGAGTATTTTACATTTTCTTATTTCCGTGGCAAGTATCTTACTGATTCTAGATCTGTTTATGATCCTCGAAATGTTATGATGACAGTTAAGCTAAGATCTATGTCTTTTCCACCCAATCCAATATTTCCAATGCTGTATTGTATAATAAAAGAAATAAAATATTGGGTCAATCAAATTTTTCCCTTTTTGGTTTAGTATATTTAAAGTAGGATAGAAATCACCAAGAAACCCTAAAAATCCAATTGACTTAATTTCAGGATGAAAATTCCTAGGATGTCAAATGAAAATCAAATTGTTCTTAAGAGTAATAATGATTTCTTACCGCATCACTTTTTAACAATAAAAAAGATGAGTTAGATTTTTTATTTCCCATACCTTCTATCCCATTAAGTAATAAAATCTCATATGAAAGAATTTAACTTGTGACCATTCCTTTTATTTACATTTATCCATTTACGAAATATGTTCAGAAAAATTTGTAATAAAACTACAAAAAATAAGGCCAAATACATAAAATTTGGACATATTATTTAAACAAATATGCAATTATTTATTTTTTGGCTAGAATTGATAGGTAGTTTTACATTAAATTAACAACAAGTAAAATCTAAATTAATATGAAAAAATTAACTTTATCGGTAATATTAATCTCCATATTATTATCAAGCTGTGATTTTGACTTGGGTTCAGATCCTGTAGATCAAAATAAAATTCCTGAACTTCCACCCTTAACAACAGAAGGGAAAAATACTTTAGGATGTTTGGTGAATGGTAAGGTTTGGGTAGCAAAAGTGCCAATTAATCTATCTGGAGATGTGGCTTTTCAAATGGGTTATGACTCAATCACAGGACATTTTGGTATAAATTCATTATGGGAGAGTCAAGATTATTCAATTCATCAAAGACTTGGATTTGAATCTTATATTAATAATTTAATAGTAGGCAATTATAAATTATACAGAAATCCTGCATTTCCAGATTTTATAGATAAAATTTGGAAATCATATTGGGTAAAATCAAATTTACTAAACCAAATTAATATTCATTATATTAATAAAGAAAAAAAGATCATTTCTGGAACATTTGAATTTACAGTCATAGATACAATCAATGCTGATACTATTAAAATAACTGACGGAAGATTTGATGGAAGATATTGATTTATTAAAATGAGGAACTTGGCAAGGAAGCCTCTTGAATACACTTAAATAATCTAACATTTATAAAAAATACAAAATGAAAAAATTAATCTTTTTATCAATCCTTATACTCACAAGCTGTGTTGACTTTGGCCCAGATCCAGTAGATCCTAATAAGCCATTGGAATTACCACCTATTACAATGGAAGGTAAGAATATTCTTGGATGTAAGGTGAATGGGCAAGTGTGGGTAAGTTCAGTGCCATTTAATTTGTCAGGATATAATTCATTTAGGATGGGTTATGATTCATTAAGTGGCCATTTCGGAATAAATTCTTTATGGATTACTCCTGGAAATGAAATATTCGAGAATCTAAAATTTGAATCAATTGTAATTAATAAATTGGTTGGAGACTATAAAATATTACGAAATATTAATGTCGCTAATTTTATTGATGTTGCTAATATTAATTACAATCAATATTGGATTGATAATACACCAAAGAATAAATTATCAATTACTTACGCAAACAAATTAAAAAACATAATTTCTGGAACATTCGAATTTACAGCAATAGACACTTTACATAATGATACATTGTTTATTACAGAGGGCCGTTTCGATGGGAAATATTAATTAGAAGGGCTTCGGCAAGGAAGCCCCTCTTGAATTCACATAAATAATCTCGTAACTAATTAAAATTATTATATATGAAAAAACTTTTTTACACATTATTCTGTCTGTTCTACTCATTGAGCGGCAATACACAGATAGAAGGGTTGGTCATAGAAAAGTCTTCAGCTCTGGGTGATCAAATTAATCATATAATGGCACCTCTAGATCTAAGTCTGATTACTACCAATGTCTTCTATGACAAAGGTATGGATTTTTTCAATTGGAGGAAGCTTGATGGGAACTTTCCTTCTGACAGCACTACTGTTAAATCTGAACATTGGGGTTTACTCAACTTCCAAGCCGTAAGTAGTTTTATGGGAAATTATTATCCTTTTCCACCTCCTGAAACTTATTTATCGTATATGCAAAATCACAGCGTGACAGGTCCAATTTATCTTGGTCTAATGGCAATTGATTATCAGAGATTCCGTGATGATGCCATAACTGCGAATCTCATTTACTTTGATGCTAAAGACTCTACGCTCAATGATGTGCAAAATCGCAGTGACAGCCCCTATCTACGAGATACTATGCTTTCTTTAGTTGCCTTGAGATACACAACAGAAGGAAAGGATTTGGAATTCATTCTACCAGAAGATATAGTTATGAGCAATATTGGAGTGCCTGATAGTATGTGGATCGACTTTGATGATGGCAATGGCTATACATTAATTGATACTAATCAGATTATCAATATGAGCTATTCAGATTATGGTGTGCATACATTAGTATTCAAGTGCAAAATAAATAATGGGGATCTATTCTACGCGAAGACCCAGATTGAGAATATTCCACAAACTTCGGGTTTAAGTGTACAAATGCCACCAGGATATGATAATGAACCAAATGAAACGCATATTCTCAATCGCGATACAATTAATATCTTCTTCGGTAATCCTTGCAAGAAATTATTGAAACCTATAATTTTCATTGAAGGAATTAATCCTTCTAAATTATTCAGGAATTATTGGTTGGATATGAAATTTAGACTACGTTTTGATAAAGATAATGTTGTACAAATTGTGCAAACCCCAGATTCCAAATCAGCATGGGATAATCTCGCCAAGATGGGTTATGATATTATCTATTACAACTTTGAGCTAGGTGAAGGTGACATTCTAGAGAATAGCAGCCGAGTGAGCAAGTTTATTACTTGGGTTAATGAAGAGAAGCGAAAAAACAAGAGCAATGAGAAGAATATTGTTATTGGTGCTAGTATGGGCGGTGTAGTAGGTTATCATGCCTTAAGAACAATGGAGGTCAGTAATAGCGATCCCGATACTAAGTTTTTAATAACGTTTGACTCACCTCTCAAAGGCGCAAATGTACCGCTTGGACTTCAATGTATGGTAAAGTATTTGGGCAATTATACGGATCCTAATATTTTTAATCCTAAGAAAATTAATGAACATGTTCCAGTTTTAAAAACTTTCGAAGATGTTCTACTTTCAGGAGCTGCGAAACAAATGCTATATTACAATATATACAGTTGTGATTCACTGTATGAAGATACTAATGGAGATGGAATAGACGAATTGTACTTAACTAATTGTGGAAATAGTAAATGGCATGATTCATTCTATGATGCAATAGATAATATGGGACCATTAAATCTTGAACATATACCAATAAGTAATGGCTCTTCCATTGGTGAAAAACAGAAACTCCAAGCCAGCGAACATTACTTACATATAACTGCTAAATCACAAAAAGATGATTTTCTTGGCGCAGTTACAGTTAATACTTGTGATGGATACATTTTGCCAAGTTCTGGAATAGAAACAATCTATTACCATGATATCGAGAAGTACTTTCAAATAATTATTGGAGGGTATTGGGCAAGAGAACGATTGACAATAAAAGCTGATGCTAGTAAGTTTAAAAATTATGATATAGCTCCTGGTGGCATGACAGATTTTGGAATTTCTGATGGTTTAAATCAATTAACATTCGGAAATTCTTCAGCTAAAATAAAATCAAGTCAATCAGCATGGGGCTTTGTCCCAACTGTGAGTGGACTAAATATGCCTATGGGTACAGATCCATTTATAACCATTAACGATTGTGGAACGAATCTGACTGAACGTTGTTATTCGTCAAAAGATGATGTCGCGATCTGTGCTTATTCAAAAACAAATCAACACAATCAAGGCCATGTAAGTTTTAATTCAAAAAATGCTACTTTCATTCTAGATGTCTTATACAATGAAGATGTTACAGAGTTAAGAAATATAAGCGAACTAAAAGATAAGACTTTTAACTTTGGAAGTAATGCAGGATACTCAGGACCCGATCCAATTATTTATAAACCACATTACTGTGGGAATGTGATAGATAGAGATCTAGACATCATTAGTCATGAAGGAAAACTTTGGATTAATCACTATGGTAGAATTGGTTTCACTCAAAAGTTGACGAATCCTAATAATGTCATATCAGGAAGTTATGATGTCAATATTATTAAAGCTTGTAATGACAGTACTATTGTTCATGTATACAATAATGGTGAAATTAGAATTGGAGACAAATTAAATGCCAATAACACTGCCAACCTCAACGTAATGGATAGCGCACGACTCATCGCTAGTTCTAATGGTAAAATCATAATTGATGAAGATTCAAGATTGAATGTTTATTCGGGTGGCATTGTCACAATAGATGCAGGTGGCAAAATTATAGCTGGATATAATGCGAAAATAATAGTAAAAGAAGGTGGTACCCTTCACATTAAAGCTGGCGGTATTCTTGAATTAATTGATAATGGTCAACTCATCGTAGATCAATGGGGAACAATAATTATTGATAAAGATGCTATTCTCAGAATGAAAGATGGAGACCAGACTACCGATGGAAGATGCAATGTAACGATTAGCGCTCGAGGTAAAATGATTTATAATGGTGCCTGGGTTCATGATGGAAATGGATATGTACAATTTAATAGTGAAAACGAATTAATTCAAAATGAAACTTTTTCTGTTACTGGTATTGCTAAAGGTATTCGAACCATAAGGTTGGCACATTCTGCTATATTAAAAATTAATGACAAGGGAATCATTTTGGGTAAAGGAAAAGTAGATTATGAACCACAATCCAGTATCTCAATTGGTGATGATGGATTAGTCAATACAAATATGATGGTATTTAATGGGACTGTTAATTTTGTACCCTCATACTCAGATTTAACTATTGCTTTATCTGGAAATAAGTCTGGAACTATTACAGTAAATAGATCCGATTTCAAATTGTTATTCAAAGGCATACAAGGAGATTTCGATTTTGCAAAAACGTCGACTGGCAATTTATTATTGACTAAATCAATTTTCAATGAAGTGACAAGGCCATTGACAATCATCGGTGCATATAAAGCCAGATTAGATTCTGTATATATTGACAAATCAAATTATTCATCTTTTACAGGAACATATAGAGTTGATAATAATAAAGTCATGGTGAGTAACTCAGCAACTGGCTTTAATATTAATCAAGTAAAATATTTTGTAATTACAAATAGCGCATTCTCACAGAATCAAATTGGGGTCCGAGGAAATTCATCCAATTACTTTGTATATAAAAGCTCCTTTATAAATAATGAACTTGGAATTAGCATTCCTTATGGATCTAATCTTTCAGGTTTAGTAGAATGTGGTTGTTCATCATTTATTGATAATGGAATTAGTATCCATGGCGAGGATGTTTTACTTAGTATTAGCCCACTATCTGCAAATGCATCAGGTCTTTATCCAGTAGGTAATAATAATTTTGTAAGTTCCAGTCTTAGCAATATGCATTTCTATATCTACTTGAATACTAGAAATTATAATTTAGTTTCTGCAGAATACAATTATTGGGGCGGTGGACTGCCACCATCAGATAGTTATTTCTTATCTACAAATGGTGTCACTTCTGATATACCCTTAATATCATATCCGTATCATAATACTTTCAGAGTTGATTGTCCTCGAATTATTCAGGGAATTGGTGGCAATGGAACATGTGGATACAATGGAGGTCCATTTAATCTTCCGTTTAATGATATAAGAGATCAAGCAATACAGTCATTTCACACTGATCAAAGTGAACAAACAGAAACCATGATGCAGGATATAAGTAGCTCACAAAATGATAATTATGCAGCTTCAAGCTCTGACTGCAAATTCACTTATGATTACGCCAGAATATTCACTCAGGTGGCTTTGAATCCAACGAGATTACCTATTTTGAGTGACGCTAATGATTTCACTTTGTTAAATAAGAATATCCATGTTAACCCAAATCCAATCCATGATTTCATGAATATCACAATGCCTAAAGGTGAATATACCATGTCTCTATTCAATGGTTTTGGTAAATTGATATTTAAAAAACAGTTGAATGGCAACTCAATTATTGATACTAAAAGCCTAATAGCTGGACTATATTATTATACAATAACAAATGCTCATTCAAAAATAATTTATTCAAGTAAAGTTGAAAAGTTGAAATAGATTATACCCCTTTTAATAACAAACTATTAGAACAATCTATTATTACACCCTGATGGTGGCAAATGTCATAATATGGCTTTGTCACCATTTTTAATTTTTAAAAATTACATCCATCCTATTCATACAAATTATATGAAGTATATATTAGATTTAAAATTGAATCTATCAAAATGACTAATGTTATAAATACACTATACAATCAACTTAACTTCTTTAATAAAATTCAATTGTTATGAAATCTAAACTGAATAATATTCATATATTCTTATGCCATTGTGATTTATACTTTAGTGCAATATATTTAGGTGTAATGCAGACACTTCCATGGGAGGTCTGCTTGCAGATCAAAGCATCAGCATGTCGAATGAAAAACAAATTTATCTTTTAACTGTGGTCTAATTTATTTTTCACTTCGGTAATAGAATAGGCAATAGAAATCAAAATGAGAATTGTTTTGAGTACACCTTTTTAGACTCAACATTAATAAATTAATACTTAATAAAATGGATACCGTTAACTATATTATAGAAGGTCAATTTGAATTTAAACTTACTAATTTATGTGGTGACACATAAACCATAACAGATGGATATTTTAAAACGAAATTTATTTTTTGATGCAGTCCTCTTTTGATACGTTTGTTGCATCATGTAGTTTCTTTCTTGCAAACGACGGACAACATCATTTCATCCAACAAAGCAAATATTATTCTGGCAAAGTCGAATCAAGTCTAACAATGGACGCACACTACAAATGGGTCTCCATTTTCAATGTTTTTTCAGCCATTTATCCAGTTGCTTTATGCAAGAAAATTCTGGCTTATCATAGGCAATGGGCTCCTCTAATGCATTCCGTAATTCCTGTACGGCCGGTTTAAAATCTACACCTAGGTCTTGGAATTGATCTGCAGCTTCGAGTGCGCGTTCCACTTCTGAGCTGAATTGCCCTTTGTACAGGTTCGAGGGGAGATTACATCTTCGTAAGCCCTCACGAATTAAGCGCGCCTGACTCCATATACCTTTTTCTACACCTCGAGCGAACCGGGCTCTATCATCTACTTCATTGTCTAAAATGTACCGGAAAGCCTCATCTGCTCCGTCACCTTCAAGCGTCTTTAAGAGATCTTCCTGCCAATCGGGTTTACTTTTGATTTTGAGCAGGGCTTTCTCCCGAATAGCTCTAGGCTGATTGTTGCCACTGTAAATAAACAGGGAAGTAATGCCTTTGCTCGCATCACATTCGTCAATCTGCTTTAAAATGCCCATTTCAAAATTGTCCAGTTTGTTGCTTAATTGGCGCCAATTGATGTTCAACTTGGTTACGACCATACCCAAAATAATTGTGGCGAGTATTAGACTGTTGAGGCCAAGCACTCCAGACAGGCCCCACTTAACGAGTTGGGCTGAAACCGTAGCTTTAAGACCATCGTTCAACAATACTGCAGAAGCCATCATCAGGACCAGCGGCGTCAAAACAGTACTCACTAAACCCAGAACAGAAAACATCTTATAACTTCCTCTCATTCCAAGATTCGCTCCTAAGATCATGACCAAAAAACACAACACCAGGATTCCACCATGTGCAAATCGGCCCAGACTAAGCCAGGCATAACCACCGCCTACACCAATAACACAAGCCACCAATGCCATACAGATCCAAAAGGCAGCCAAGAACATGAGCAAGACCCAGGAATAACCGACGCCATAATCCCCTCCCGGCATTTTTTCAAAAAAAGTCATTTTGAATAAACTCCCAGCAGCGAGCAGGGCTAAAAACAAGAGTATATTTCCGGCGATTTGCATGATTGAGCTTTTTGTTTTATGTATTCTATAAATTAGTAATTCGCAAGCAATAATACGGAATTTTAAAAACAGTAATCCTGAAATAATTTGTGCCGATCAATTAGCATTTCTCCTGAATAATATGTGGCTTCTAATATTTGGTTTGTTTTTTAGAACTATGCGCAAATACTAAATAGAATTTAAAACGTTATCTTATTATAGTATTATGTTTTTTATAAATAGATAAAGTAAGCTAAATATTATGAGAGATCAAAAAGTAATCCTAAAATTAGGAATTACATGTCTATTTTTTATGTTTTTTGCAACAAATTGAATTGGTAAAGGTAATAGAGGATATTATTACCTTACGGGTACAGCTTGCGATTATCAAGGCAAACCATTGCAAAATAAAACCTTACAATTAATATATAACGGAGATACTACAAATATTAAAACATCTAAAACAAGTGAGTTTATTGCCAGGATAGAATGGGAAATTCCATGTATGTCTGGAGCAGGTATGTGGCAAGAAAACGAAATAGATAGAGAACGCTTTATCAATAGCTTTAATTCTGAATATTTGATTTTTGTGTATGGAAAAAGGAATCTTAAAGTCGAAAATAGGTATAGAATGTTTACAAATATTTCAAGTTATTACTCAACAAAAGAACAGCTGAGTTATTGCCAAGACTTGAAATTTGATAAATAAGTACTCATAATTTAATTCTTAGAAAATCTCAACAAATTATATTTATTTTTGTGATTATGACCATCATAAGTAAAATGATTTTTATTTTTTGATTCCATCAAATTGTAGATACATTGTAGTTAAAAAAATCGTTGTGTTTAATAGATAGTAATATGTATTTTAAAGGCAAATAAATATTAAAGTTTTTTTCAGTTCACAATTGAAGACGAATTAATTATCTTTGGGTCTATATGGATATAAAGACATGTTTTGTTGAAAGATGCGCTTAACCAGATGTTTGCTGCTACTATTGTGACAACTTTTAAATAGATAATATAAACGAATCAAACAATGAAAAACAAAGACTTTACAGAATTCACGGAGGAAGAATTAATAGACGAAGCAAAAAAAATGAAATCATTTTCCATTACCAATGCTTTGTTTATTGGATTTTTAGTGGGAATTATACTTTATAGTATTGTTAAAAACAGTTGGGGAATGCTTACATTAATTCCTTTGTATTTTATCTACAGAATGGTTAATGACCCCAAAAATAAAAGAAGTAAAGACTTGGATAAATTATTAATAGAACGAAATTTAAAAAACAATACTTAAACAAACATACTACAACCATGATGGGCTTGCCTAAATGCTGGGTGTTGTGCAACTTCTACCTGTATCATATTAATATTCCAAAATGCGTCTATGAAACCTAATGTTTTGGTTGTATGCGGTAGAAATAAAAGACGCAGCAGAACTGCCGAATTTATTTTTAAGAATGATGCTAGATTTAATATAAAAAGTGCAGGTCTTAGCGCGCAGAGTGTAGTTCAACTCAATGAAAAATTAATTCATTGGTCGGATATTATTTTTGTAATGGATGATGGCCAAAGAAATAGAATTCAAAAGCAATACAAAAGTTTAGACATTCCGAGAATTGAAAATTTGGAAATAGATGATGTATATGAATATAAGAATGAAGATTTAATTGAAATGTTGTTGAAGCAAATCAATGAAACATTAATAACTGTTTATAATATTTAGTAGTCCCGAAGTTCTTGTTTTATGAAAAACGTTTGGCGCACGCTACACTATTTTATTTTTCAATGTTTTTTCAACCATTTATCCAGTCGCTTTATACACGAAAATTCTGGCTTTTCAAATCCTATGGGCTCTTCTAGTGCGTTCCTTAATTCCTGTACTGCCGGTTTAAAATCTACACCCTGGTCTTGGAATTGATCTGCAGCTTCAAGGGCGTGTCTTACTTCTGTACTAAATTGACCCTCGTATAGATGGTCGGGAATAGAACTTCGGCGAAAACTCTCACGAATTAATCGTGCCTGACTCAATATGCCCTGTTCCACGCCTTTAGCGAACCGCGGTTTATCGTCGACATCATTAGATAAAATGAATCTGAATGCCTCATCTACTCCATAACCTTCAAAAGTTTTTAAAAGGTCTTCCTGCCAATCGGGCTTACTTTTGATTTTGAGCAGAGCCTTTTCTCGAATTTGCTTGGGCTGATTGTTGCCGCTAAATATAAAAAGCGAAGTGATGTCCTTGCTCGCATCGCATTCTTCAATCTGCTTCAAAATTCCCAGTTGGAAGTCGTCCAGTTCGTTGCTTGATCTCGGCAAATGGATGTTCAACTTGGTTACTACCATGCCCAGAATAATTGTGGCGAGTATCAGACTGTTGAGACCAACGACCCCGGATAGTCCCCATCTTACGAGTTGAGGCGAGACCGTTGTTCTTAGACCATCGTTCAACAATATGGCAGAAGCAATCATCAGGACCAGTGGCGTCAATATTCCATTCACCAAACCCAGAATAGGAACCGTCCTAAAACTGGCTTCCATTCCTAAATTCGCTCCTAAGATCATGACCAAAAAACACAACACCAGGATTCCACCATGTGCAAATCGTCCCAGACTAAGCCAGTTATAACCACCGCCTAAACCAATAACACAAGCCACAAAGGCCATACTGATCCAAAAGGCAGCCAATAACATGAGCAAAACCCAAGAATAGCCGACGCCATAATCCCCTCCCGGCATTTTTTGTAAAAAAGTCATTTTAAACAAACTCCCGGCAGCAAGCAGGGCTAAAAACAAGAGTATATTTCCGGCTATTTGCATGATTGAGCTTTTTGTTTTATGCATTCTATAAATTAGTAATTCGCAAGCAATAATACGGAATTTTGAAAAATGTAATCCTGAAATAATTTGTGCCGAGCTATCATCATTTCTCTTGGATAATATGTGACTTCTAATAATTGGATTGTTTTTTAGAACGATGAACAAATACTAAATTGAATTTAAAACGTTAGCTTAATATAGCATAATGATATTTATGAAAAAATAAATTAAACTAAATATTATGAGAGATCAAAAAGTAATCCTAAAATTAGGAATTACATGTCTAGTTTTTATGTTTTTTGCAACAATTTGCATTGGTAAAGGTAGTAGAGGATATTATTACCTTACAGGCACAGCCTGCGATTACCGAGGCAAACCATTGCCCAATAAAACCTTACAATTAATATATAACGGAGATACTACAAATATAAAAACATCTAAAACAGGTGAGTTTATCGCAAAGATAGAATGGGAAATTCCATGCATGTCTGGAGCAGGTATGTGGCAAGAAAACGAAATAGATAGAGAACGCTTTATCAATAGCTTTAATTCTGAATATTTGATTTTTGTGTATGGGAAAAGGAATCTTAAAGTCGCAAATAGGTATAGAATGTTTACAGGGATTTCAAGTTATCACTCAACAAAAGAACAGTTGAGTTATTATCAAGACTTACAGTTTGAAAAATAAGCTCTCTGAAAATGGTTGTTACAAATTATAATTATGTTTTGAGTGTGATCGTCAATAGTAAAATAGTTTTCCACAAACCTGGTAAATATTTTTTATCTTTGGACTCATTTGGAATAAAAATCAAGTTTTAAAAAAAGTGCGTTTTGTAAGATATTCTCATCATATTAAAATGAAATTGATATCTCTAATACTATTTATACTTTTAATTCAAGGCCTGGCATGCAAAGAATATTCGGCTGAATATATTGAAGCAAAATCAAAAATAGAAAGATTAAATTATTTCGATACTGATGTAAAATCTCAAGAGATTCTTTGTCTATTAGGCAAAGTACCTTCAACTGAATTATCGTATTTAATGCTAAAAGGTAATTCCCTTGAAAAAATATATTCATTCTGGACTTATGTACAGAGGACGAATGCAGATTATAGAAAATACTTTCCTGTTTTGGTTATGGACACCACCAAGATTGAAAAAGAACATACTGGATGCATTATTGGTCCACCAACTGAAGTAGGGAATATTATATTTGATATAGCAGAAAATAAAAGGAGTGGATATGGCATTTATAAAACATATCCAGAATATCTCGATAGTATTTCAATAGAGCTAGTTGAACATTTAGGCAACAGAGGAAATATTAATTGTAGACTACTTAATTTGAATGCACCAGAAAATTTATATAGTAAAGTCAGAGAAAAAGCAATGAACGGAAATATTCCAGCATTAATTGGTCTTTCAGGTTATTTGAAAGAACAAGATATTTCAATAATTAAAAAATATTTAAAACCAGATTCGCGTATGTTATTCTATGGATTAGCATGTGTTGAAAAGTTTCCTCATGTTAATTTTGAGATAGATATTTTAGAGATCTATCACTCAAAGATGAATCAAAAACATCCATTAATTTTCAATTATGTTTGCCAAATCCTTAGAAAATATAAATCCATAAATACTGAGAATGCATTTAATGAATTGATTTCAAATCCCAACAAGTATTATTATCAGATAATAGAGTTATGGCATTCATTTGATAAAAAGGAATACAACCATCCATTAAGAAGGAAAATAATTGAAAAACTGGGAAAAAGTGAACTAGAAAGAAGACAGACTGAATATAGAAAGATGGATTATTGGCAAATTGCCAGAGCTGAAAATGAATACTGATGAGACCAAAATATTGCTACCGCATTTACATTAAAAATTATTTATCATTCTGGATTTCATTCTGAATGACAGTTCCAGAGTTTGACTTTAGGTAAGTTGCAGAACTGAGTCAATATCTAGTCATTCATCAAGGTTTATTAATATCAAATGAATTGTGCTTAACATGAGATCAAATAATAATTAGGCTTATTTCAGTTTACAAAATGCTATAGATCTATTACCTTTGGGTTCAAGTAGATATAAAAGCATGTTTTATAAAAAGGGGCGTTTATTTAGATGTTATCTCAAATAAAAAAGCCACATTAAGTAAATAAATTGTTATAAATTGCACTAAAATTTATTAGATTTGCTAACGAAAGAAATAATAAACGATCAGATTAAGGAAATGCCTGACGAATTTACAATAGACGAACTTATAGAAAGTTTATTAATTGTAGAAAAAATCAATCAAGGATTAACAGAATTAGAACAAGGGAAAATTATAACTGAGGATGAGTTAGACCAAAGAATGGCAAAATTGTTCGGATAGTTTAGACTTAACTTGCCACACAGGAGCTTCATCAAATCTATGAATTTATTGCTCTAGACTCAAAACTTTATGCAAAAAGTCAAGTATTAAAAATTCGAAGTAAAACAAAAATATTAAAAACATCTAAATACTTTGGTAAAATAGTTGACGAAATTGGAATTCCTGTTATTAGAGAAGTAATTGAAGGTAATTATAGGATCATATTTAAAATCCGAAGTAAAAATGAAATTGCAATTTTAACCATTCATCATTCAAATAGAGATCTATCAAAAGGTGAAATTGGGAAAACATGAGATAACAATGTAATAGCGGTTAGGCTCTCTAACGGTCGCCCATCGCTAGTGCTTGAAGTTAATAATATATGAATTGTAGTTTCTATTTGGCACATTAGAATTTAAGCTTACTCCGATTCACAAAATGTAATAGATAAATTATCTTTGGGTTGATGTGAATATAAATGTATTGTTTATAAAAAAATGCATCAATTTAAAAGTTGAGTGTAATGAAGAAATAAAAACGCGAAAGAGAAATTGAACTTTAAAGAGAAAATATCGAATTACATTTTAGGAAATATTTCGAATAGCCAATTACCAGAGATCGGATTAATTGGTCTTAAAGAAAATTTAGAAAGCGAGTCGTTAGTTATTCTTGCAGGGATGAATGAAAATGATAACTCTTTTGAAATCGAAGAATATTATAAAAGAGCTTTGGCAGAATTAAATTTTGCAGAGCCAAATAAAATAGAAGCGGCAAAAATTCTATTGATTCATTATTTGAACAAGATGATTTCAAATCCAAATCAAGTATTCAAATTCATGTCTAATATCGACAATGAAATTTATAAACAAGAAGATTGGAAATTAATCTTAAAAATAGAAGCTAAATATTTAGGCGAAGAAATTGGACTTGAAAAGTTATTTACTTGGTATCGAGAACTTCAAGACTGGAAAGACGAAAGTAAATTATTGTATTACAATAATTTACCAAGAGATGAACAAAGATTGAAATTTGAAGAACACTTAATTGAAGAAGCAAAAGAACTACTTGATAGACTAGAAAAAGAAAATAACACTACACACAACAATGTATAAAATGTTGATTGCCAGCAAAAGCTCTCAATGCCATTTATGCCCGACCGTTGGTTATAATTTTTTGACACTAAACCATAATTAAACATAAATGATAGGCATTCTTGTTGAACTACTTATTTCTTGGATCTTATTGAGACTTCTTCAGAAGCAAAATTTAACAGCAATAGGTGTTGAGCTTTCTTCTCAACGTTTGAAATATATAGGCGTTGGGTTATTATTTCCAATTCTTTATTATTCCATTTTATTCATGGTCTTGTCCTATGTTGGGAAGAATCCATATAACCTTAACAATAATTATACGAAGGCAAACTTTTTGGAAGCCACATGGTATGTGTTTCAGTCTGTAGCTTTCGAAACATTGATTTTCCAAGGAGCATTGCTTTATATGCTGATTAAATACTTTGGCTCGACTAAGGCTATTCTTATTTCCGCCGTTTCATTTGGTATTTATCATTGGTTTTCCTGGAATTTATTCGGCCAGTTATCTGCCATGATTATTACCTTCTTGACAACAGGTATAATGGGTTATGTGTGGGCTCTTGCCTTTGATAAATCGAAATCCATTTACCTTCCATTTGCATTACACCTTGGATCTAACTTTACATCCATGGTACTATTTTCAAAGGATAAAAATATCGGACAGCAACTATTCATCCAGACTTATACCGCTGACCCTTATAGTCCTGGAACTATAATTTCCATCCTATTACTCCTGTGCTATTATATTGGTTTTCCGATATTGCTATTATTGTACTTGAGGAGCATTCAATATAGAATTGAAGTGGATAATATCATTACAACAACCAATTAAAACTCCCACTAACCCAAATATATCTAAGCTGGATCTTAAAAACCCTATTTGGGTATAGACACATGAAGTTACAAAAGCTCGTCAACATCTTTTTGCAAAACATTACGAATACAGGATTTAGTTTTATGTTTGATTTATTTAGAAATAGAATTATTATGGGCTTCATTTGAGACCAATTTAGTATCTTTGAATTCTAAATAGTATAAAAGATAAATTTTAATAAAAGATACTTTTTGGGGATATTGATGGCCTGAGTGTCACACTAATCTATGATTATTCTACATTGAATTATGATAAATAATATAAAAACAATTGACAACAATCAAGGTCATAAACTAAACATTGCCGGTGGAGCTTATCGTATCATAGTTTCAGGAAAAGATACTAACGGAGCATATGCTATTATTGAAATGACTGTTCCAGCAGGAGCAGGACCAGTTCCACATGCTCATCCAAACTTTGAGGAGATTTTTTACGTCATTGAAGGAGAATTAAACTTCAGATCAGAAACTGGACATTATACTGCTCAAAAAGGGGCTACAGTCTCCATTCCAAAAGGTGGAATTATTCATAATTTTAAAAACAATTCTGATAAACCTGCCACACTCCTGTGTACAGTAATTCCAGCAGGATTAGACGATTTCTTTGTTGAAGTAAATGAGTTCATTCATTCAAATCAAAATAAACAAACTGACTTAAAAGAGCGTATTCAGTTGATTTCTGAAAAATATGGCCAAAAACTTTATGACGCTAATTTTTGGGATTTGTAGTTTTTAGTAAATTGAACTATGATAAGAAAAGTAACAAACTCCGAAAAACACGGCAATGATCATATTTCAATATTGTTTCCAGGTAATGCCATAGATCATTCCGACACAGGTATTGGAAGTATTGGACGTATAGACCAAGCTAGTATTCTTGGAGGAACTACAATAAAAATGCACCCTCACATAAATGATGAGATTTTATCCTATTTCAGAATTGGACATGTAATGCATACTGATTCAGAACAAAACTCGGAGGTTATTTCAAGAAAAAAGTTAATGCTGATGAAAGCTGGTAAACTATTTTATCACCAAGAGCATATGCTGGATCACTTAGAAGGTTTACAAATTTTCATTCGACCTCAGACAAAAGACTATACTCCTGAAGTAATTTTTTACGACTTAGAGAATGAGAACAGTATAAATACTTGGAGGTTTTTGGCATCAAACAATGCAAAGACAAAAATTCAGTTCACGAGCGAAACAGAAATTTACGATATTCAGATTGATAATAACGAAATTTATAAAATACCGGTGTCTGAATTAAAAAATACAACTTCAATATTATATGTTTTTCAGGGATCAATTATAGTTAATAACGAATTTTCTTTGATAAAAGGAGAATGTATTATTTTTGACGAAAATCAAATTTCTTTTAACACAAATTCGACTGCAGAACTTGTTCTGTTTATAACTAATAAAAATCAAGTTTGCTTTAAAGATGGTATGTTTAGTGGAAATCAAAAGATTTAGCAACCTTGGGTAGGAAATATGAATTTGTTTATATAGGATTATAAAGATACTAATAAGAGCGTGGAATTCGATAATATTGTAGAATAAACAAGATCATTGGAATTTTGAACTCCCAAACATCTGGAAATTCAAAAAACAAAGGGTATTAATAATTGGACGGTGGTTTATATTTAATTTATTAAGAATTAGATGTATTTCAGTTCAATATTCGCACCCATAAAATATCTTTTGAAGCATTAAGAAAAAATACACACTTAATAAAAATAAATAGGTTTTTTTAAACAGTTATTTAGTGATACCAATGAATACAAATTTAATTCGAAATTTACGTTATAAGTGAAACGAAATAAAATTAGTTTTGACCAATGAAAATGATCTCCATAAAAACATACCTACGCCTGTTAATATGGTTCATTTTCTGTTCTTCTTGCAATGGACAAGTGAAAACCAACTTACCAAAAGGCAGCGTAAAAAAATCAGAAACCGACAACGGACTTGGATTACCAAAAAGTTCTGAAGAGATGAAATCCTTTTTGGATGTAGGTGTTGACCCTTACTTTATAGAAACGAAGGACACGTTCTCAACAAAAGGACCGCAATGCATAGTCCGAAATATCATTCAGGATAAGTTAGGAAATATATGGCTGGCCACCTGGCATGGTATTATAAAATATGACGGTAAAATATTTACAAACTATACTTTAAAGGAAGGTCTTATTCATTTTCATGTTATAGCTTTATTTGAAGATTCAAAAGGAAACATTTGGTTTAGCAATGCAAGAGGAGGGATTTACCGCTATGATGCCCGCCTCAATGACACAGTCAGTCAGGGAACTTCATTTACACTTTTTACTACTAAGAATGGCCTGATTGATAATACTGTTAATTGTATTGCAGAAGATAAAAATGGGAACATTTGGTTTGGAACTGAGCATGGTGCAAGCCAATATGATGGACAAAAGTTTACTCATTTTACAACTAAAGATGGTCTAAGTGATCCATACATTAATTCCATAATGCAAGACAGAAAAGGAAAAATATGGTTTGGAACAAATAATGGCATCAGTATCTATGATGGCCAATCATTTACAAAATTTAGAGACAAAAATCATTTGCCGTTCAAACAAGTAGCTTCCTTGTTTGAGGATAAAAATGGAAACGTTTGGATCGGAAGCGGAGCTAAAGAAATAGGCGGCTATGGATTATGTTTCTATGACGGAAAGTCAGTGAAGTATTCCGTTAATCCTTACTTTGTTATGTATATGTGTCATGACAAGAATGGGAATTTGTGGTTAGCTCATAATAAAGGAGCTGCCCATGCTAATTTCGCGTTATATAATTATAATGGGAAATCATTTAATAAAATCATAGAACAAAGAAAAACGGACAACCCTTTAATTTTCGGAATTATTGAAGACAAAAGTGGCAACATTTGGTTTGGTACAACTAAAGGTGTTTGTCGCTATAATGGAAGATCATTCAACTATTTTACAAATTAGCAAAGAATGATAAAAATACATATGAACAGATATCAAGACGTATTTCAAATAAACAAGAATCCTCAGCTTTTAAGTTAATTTTGTTTTAAGCTCTTAGTCCTTCGGCCTGTTGCAGATCGTTTGTAAGATGTTCTCTAATAAATGATTTGTGGTTTAATTTGACCTCCTGGAGCTAGGCTCATTCTAGTTCACAATTTGGGATAAATTTATTATCTTTGGGTTTATATGAAACTATCCTCATGTTTTACAAAAAAGAGCCTTTAGCAAGATGTTTTGCTCCATTAAAAAAGAATTGACCCCCAAAAATAAAGTCTTATATTTGCATTATGGGAAAGATCGATAAACTAGTTGTAAAAGTATTAACTGGTCAAACGGATCATAATATAAATTTTAATGAATTATGCAACTTACTTGTTAGGTTTGGATTTAGCAAACGAATAAAAGGAAGTCATCATATATTTTACAAAGATAATGTAATTGAAATATTAAACTTACAAGAAGTTAATGGAAAAGCTAAACCATATCAAGTAAAGCAAGTTCGTGAACTAATTTTAATTTATAAATTTAAAATAACTAACAACGATGAAATATAAATATGAAGTTATAATCTATTGGAGTAAACCGGATAATTCATTTATAGCGGAAGTTCCTGAATTAGCAGGATGTAAATCAGATGGAAACTCATATGAAGAAGCTTTAACCAATATTCAAATTATCATTGAAGAATGGATTGAAACGGCTAAATTATCTGGAAGGCAAATTCCAGAACCTAAGGGGAAATTAATGTATGCATAACTAAATTAATGTGGCATAAAATAGTATAAAAAGGTTACATTGACTAACTCATCGAATCACTTATATTTAAACGTTAGTAGTTAAATAAATATGGAATCTAAAAGAGTACAAATTTCTACAAGTTTTATCTCTTTAAGAATGACTGCAATCGGTGCACTTTTGGTACCACTAATAATATTGGATTTTAACAATAAAGGAGAATTGTTTACTCAATTAATTATTGCTATTATTTTCTTTGCTATTTCAATTTCAATTTTTATTCTTACATATAATCAAAATAAAATTGAATATGATGGAGACTACTTCTATTTAATGAACAAAAAAAATAATCTGGCGGAAACTATTCCAATAAGTAATGTTGTTGCATTATCTTATTGTTTTCTTGGATTTAGCAATGGATTATCTTCATATTCTTATAGAGTAATATATCGTACAAATAATTATGAAATAAAACAGTTCTGGCTTTTCCCAAGTACTTCAACTGATACCTACGTTTTAAAAAATGAAATTAAGAACAGGGTACCGCATGTAATTCTCACACATGATTGCTTTAGAAAAAAAGAAAATTTCTAACACACAAGCAAAAATTCAACCATTAACAAAGTATAGAATCTACAACATTAGGCATTATAATTCATTCTTTTTTTATTTATTCCGATAAAGAGGACTTAATTTTTTAGTTTTGGCTTTTAATAAAATGCCTGTACGACATTTCTACTTAAAAAGATATTAACATTTGATTTGTGGCCTATATTTACAAACCAAGAATTAGGCTATTTCAAGTTCGCAATATGAAATGGATTTATTATCTTTGGGTTTATATGAAACTATTCCCATGTTTTATTAAAAAGAGCGTTTAGCCAAACGTCAGTGAATATTTGATGAAAAATATTGAATACAAACTAAATATTGAAAAGCCTTGCTCCCAGGATTGGGAAGCAATGAAATTAGATAATAATAATAGGTTCTGTCAACATTGTCAGAAAACCGTAATTGATTTTTCAAATCTGAGTGATATTGATATTTCAAAAATCCTTAATGGTAATTCAAATAATATTTGTGGTCGATTGAATCAAAATCAATTAAATAGACCCATACTACCTAATTCATTAAAATCCAATTCATCAATTCTCCAAAAAGCTATTTCAGGGATTTTATTTATTAGTGCTTTTGTTACTCATCCAACGAACGCCCAAAATATTAATACAGTAATAAATCAGAAAATACAAAGAGAAAACTACCCTTTAGAAATAACTTTTAAAAATAAAAGCAAGCTCGATAGTCTACAACATCTCATACAAGGTAAAATTATTGATGGAGAGACAAAAGAACCATTGCAATCTGTGAATATATCTATTTTAAATTCAAATATTAGTGCGATTACAGATATTCAAGGAAATTTTACTATGGTAGTCCCCGATAGTTTCCTTTCGGATAGTCTAACTTTTAATTTAAGATGTCTTGGGTATTTTACAAAAAGTATTTCTATAGATGTGAATGACCAATGCATATCAAATAATCCATTAATTATTGGAATGGAAGAATCTATGCTGGGACTGATAGCAGTGGTATTTGTAAAGAAGAAAAAATGGTGGCAAATCTGGAAAAAAAGCAGCAAATAACGAGACTTACACAATACCCCACCAGATTTCCACAATATTCTTAATTCATTTTTTCCAAAATGACTTATTAATTTTTATATTTGTCTGCGAAAATATAGTTACTACAAAGACTTTGCAGAATCCGTTAACATGCTAACTTCATATGACAAAAATATTAAAACCAAATCATTGCGACCAAAATTGGTTAGAAATGACACCTACTAATGGTGGACGTATTTGTGAAAAATGTAATAAAAGAATTGTTGACTTTTCTAAAATGAACTGGGCGCAAATAGAACGTATTCAAAACCAAAATAACAACGCTGTATGCGGAATGTATAATCACAAACAATTAGAAAATTGGGGACATGAATTACCTACTTTTACGAATTCAATAAAAAAAATGGCTACTATAACAGGCTTAACAGTATTCATGGCATTACCAACAAATGCTCAAACAACTAATAAAACTGAAAGTATTATTATTAAAGGACAAATCTTTGACGAAAAAAACAATGACGTAATTATTGGAGCACAGATAATTTTAAAAAATAACAATATGGTATCAACATCAGATTTTGACGGTAACTTCCAAATACTGGTTCCTAATATTTCATCAGCACTTGTGTCAGATACTTTAGTAGTTACCTATAATGGATACCTTACAAAACAGATCATTCTTAATGATATTAAAGATGTGCATGTCTCTGATGCTAAGATTAGAAAAGATCATGGAGGGCTTAAAATATTTCTATCGCTAGATCAAGAATTACAGCAAAATTTAGATGAAGTTACAATAATAAAATATGCAGTAAGGAAACCCACACTCAAACAAAGAATCCACTTCAAAATTAATAAATGGTTTGGGAAAAAAGAGCAATAAAACTTTGTAAATAAAATATTCGTAACTATACCTGAATTACCTTTGATTTATCAATGAGTTAAGAATAAAAAGATAAATCCTTAATTTTGGTTTAAATATATGTGAACGCAATTAGAATTTTACCTTAATTATAATTATCCCTTTAGATAATCAAACTTCTCCCTAAATTACCCATGATCCTAGCTTCAATTCTAAAACGATTCACAGCGCTCGTATTACACCGTAATCTATTTTTGATCTTGTTCTCAGCATTGTATTTATTATTTAATTTTCAATTCTAAAAAAATATCGGTGATATTGATTCAGGCCATCAATATGGTTGGGATTTTCCGAATGCATTCAGGGTTATGATACCTGACTGTTTAAGCAGCTTGGACTGTTTTTAAAAAAACTGCATAAGTTAAAATTGGTCAATCATTTGGAAAACGATTTCAAAAAATTAAAGTACTAAACCAGAATGTTGACAGTCCTGAATTACACAACATTATTATTCGTCACCTATTTGATGTTACTGACTTTGCCTTTTTACCAAGATGTATTGTTGTCTTCACAAACAAAAGAAGACAAAGAATTGGTGATTTGATGGCTAAGACTATGGTGATGCAAAAATAAACCTGAATTAAAAAATGGAATAATTAACTGATATCGTGAATTTTTAATGTAAATATTAAAGATTCTATGTATTCATTTTAGGATAGTGATCATTTAAGTTAAGCAATCGATTGATTCAAACCTTGATTCGTAGCATTCAATAATATATCTCCTAAAAATATGTTTTTTGTACCTCTCGCGGACGCACAATTGGTGTCTTCGGAATAAAAGTTATGTCCATAAAATCTATTGTTCCGTTAGGCGCGATTTTCAACATAACTGACTGATAAGGCTTAAACTCAACATTAATTTTTTGTAGTTTTCTGTTGGTATATATGTTGAATGCCATGGTTTTTGATTCAGTCATCAGAGACTGACCTGAGTACACAGGATATTGTAAATCTTTGGACCCCCATTGTGCTAAAAATAAATATTTAGTTCCATCTTTCGTCGTCCTGCACCAATACCCCGGCAAGCTATCTCCCTGAATCAATGGCGGATGATTGATGATCTGATCAAAATGTTTTGAGACCTGTGGTAATGCTAATAATTGTCGGATTAGTGTTGCATAACTTCCTGATTTGGATTTACCGGGTTGACTCGGGGTTTGTTTTATACATATCCTTAAACCATCCTTGGCCAATTGTAAAATCCGTTTTAGGGCCCGAATATCCATATATTTTACATCGACATACAGCAGTGAGAATGAAGCATCACCGACGACCAGCTTACGATTTACAACTTTGGACTGCTCCAAAAAATGTCGGTTGATCCACAGCGGATGATATCCTGCTGTTTCTGCCGGAGGATCTATGTATCTCATTTCATATTCTCCCCATACCCACACACGCTGCCTTTCAGGGGGATAGGCGCCTTTCATCAATGCATCTTCATAAGGAATATATACTGCCACATCACTGTAAGTCTTACCCTCTTGTAAAATACCGGAGACTTTTTCAACATAAGAATTAAAAGCAGGTATTTCATCTGTCAGACTTCCTCCGGGACCAAAATAACAAGAGGCAAAAAAATCAATCGTATCTACACCTTCAGGATTATAGGGCATTCCAATGTAAATATGCTGATTGACCCCATTGGCAAACAAGGCATCAGCTACCATTTTAAGATCGGCAGTTTGCTCTTTTCTCAGGTAGGTGTACGGAAAACCATACATACAAGTAAACGATTCACAGCTTACCATTTCCTTGGATGACAAACAAGCCGCAGAGCTCACTATTTTAGAGTAATTGGGATTGTTCAGCATAGCTTCCGTTTCCGGAATATCAACCAATGCATAAGAGCTCATCACATCTGTAGGTGCACCAAGACATTGTACCCTGGACCAGGCTCCCATTTCCTTACACTTGCTTACAAAAGGCTTATAGAATCCTTCATTAATATACGCATCCAAATGCAACATATAATCATACCGCACATCAGGAAATGAATCTATACCCATGTTCATGTAGGGTATAATATCGTACTTGAATCTTACTTTAAATGTTGAATCAAAGCCGGGAGTCCAAATTTTATTTGTTTTGTTGAGTTTGATTTCCCAGGAATCCATAAAGAGCGCCGATTTTGAACCCTTTAATACCTCCTTCATGGCGGTCTGAAATGGATCAGCAAAAAGCTTAAAGGCATTAGAATCGAGGTGATTGATTACCCTCATATTTTGAGGATAGGCCCAGGAAAAGGTCAGCATCTGACTAAAACATGTATCCCCGTAGATTTGGGTGCCGTGTTGTTTATCAATATCTAGGCCTGCGGAAGGCCAAGCACTTCCAAACGTGAAATCACAGGCCAGTTCTATGGAATCAGCATACCGCTTGGTATAAGCTACGATATCTGTCCAATCCTGACTTAACCACTCCTGTGCACTGGTATCCATGGGATACTGCCTGTTAGAAATCAGAGCATAAATAGGATTGTAACGGTACAATGGATAAACCCATGCGATTTCTACCCCACCAAACTGATTTCGCTTCGCCCAGTCGAGTTGAAACTTAACATCTGATGGTTTAATTTTTGTAGCAAACCAAAACCATCGGGCAAGTGGCTTGGATGTCCGGTAGAATTTGTTCGGAGCCGTGGATTTACCTTTAGGATTATCAGCAATATTATTGACACTCATTAAAGGCAAACATAATATTAGAACTAAAAATTTCAAGAGATTCATGGTGTAAAAATAGCTATTTAGAAATAGATCCTCATCGGAGCTTTTAAGAATCAAATACTGATCTTTAAATTACAAGCTTAAACGATTACTTTTGTGCTGATGTACACAAAGGTAAATTTTATCATAACATTAAGTCCTACATTGTAAATAAAAATGACCCGAAGATTGATTCATATCTTATTACTTTTCTTATGTATGATTCTGGGATGGGTATTGGGTTACATGAAAATGCCTTACATCGATCGGAATGACGCGTTTTGGATTGGTGTTGTCGGGTGCCTTGGACTCATAGGTTTTATGATTTCACTATTTCGAATTTGGAAAATTTATAAGGGCACAAATACTGATGAAACAGAACATAGTTCATTGACTGGTTCATTGATCAAAAGTTTGACTAATTCTAATTTTTTAGTTTCTATAATCATAATTGCCTTAATCTGTGCTTGCCTATTTTCGTATAACCATAATCGACAAATAAATGAAGAATTGAAACAGACTCAAGCTGCCTTGGAAGATTTAAAATCAAACACCAATATAGAACAACAACGCATCAACATTTCTTTATTATCTGATTTGATCAACGATTTGGATTCAAACCAAAATTACATTCATGATACCCCAACTATGAATCACATGGTAGAACGGATTGTGTCATTAAGTTCTTCCTTCAAAAAAAATAGAGTATGGGATTTTGCCAATAAAGTAAATGTAAGCTTAAGTGAAGAACGAGGACTTTTATTACTCGCCATACTTAAAACAAAAATGGATTCCACCTTTTTCAATAAAATAAAAGCAAACGTAAGTTTTTATGGTGCAGATTTAAGAAATGCGGATTTACATGGTTTAGACCTCAGTGGAATTGATTTAAAATACGCCAATTTAGAATATGCTAATCTGCAAGGCGTCAATCTAAATGATGCTAATTTAAATGGAGCTAACTTAATGGGTGTAAATTTGAATAAGGCCACTTTGGTTGGTACTAATTTGATTTCTGCTACCATGAATTGGGTAAAAGCCAATGAAGTTGATTTCCACAAAGCCAAATTAGATAGTGCTCTTTTTTCAAATGCAACTGCAATACATTCGCATTTCACCAATGCATCCATGATTCATACGGTAGCAAGTAATTCACTTTTTAATGAATCGGATTTTGACTATTGCGTATTGATGTACACGAATGTCTCGAATGCCAATTTTTCTAAAGCGATAATGACCCATGCGGAATTGTATTTTCTGGATTTGAATAATACCATAATCAAAGATGCCATCATTCGAAAAAACTGGAAAGAACTACTACTGGAAGAAAAAAATACCGGAGTAGAAACTATGCTTGAGGCTTATCAAATTATTTGTGACAGTACTTCCATCAAAGATTCTACATTCTATCGAATTATTTCCAAGACTCAATGAAGCAATCATGCTTAGACGGACTGATTGAATATACTATTACAAACTTTTCATGAGGGTATTGATTTTATTCGAAAATTTAATGATGATATCATCTGTAGGACGATAGGGATCCATCCCCATTTCAAATGCCCACATGTAATAACTTTGAATATCATTTAAATAAGAAGCTAATAATACTTCATTGCATTTTGTAGTCTCGTTCAACTTGTATTTATGTCTTAGTCTAAGTCCAATTTTTTGACCAATCTCATTATTAATGATGTCTACATAATTATCCTCGGGACTATTTATTGAATCATTAAGTTGCTTCTCCGTAAATCTACCGGAAGTTATTTCAGGCATATTTTGTCTTTCATGCAAATCGCCAATTAAATCTCCCAAATCTTCTGAAAAAAACGAAGTAATAATCGCCTGTGCAGTAACATGATTAAAGGTATTGATGTATCCCTTCTCAGAACTATCTCTGACATTCTGAAATGCTAACTCAGGTGTATTAATATGTTGACATGATACTAGCGCTAGGTCATAAAAAGATTTATCTCCTGGTCCAAACATCACTGGTTTTCTTCGAGCTAGTATATAGGAAACTTCCAATTCTTTTCTTTGTCGAATAATATATGAATTGGAAAAAGCAAAACAGCTTCGTGTAAAATAATCAGCATTTCGAAGTTCCAATATTTTATTTTGACTGATACCGGAAATCATGGTGCGTTGCACGGTTACCGCATTGTTTGGGTACTTTAAATGAACAATGGATTGCCGATATGCATTGCTATCGAGCTTCGAATAATCCTGTTCGTATTGAATTGAAACCATTGTTTTCAGATGCGTCAAATTTTTAAAACGCGACGATAAAATAGCCTTAGTATTTATTCCTAATGAACCATCATTCCAAGTGTCGGTATCATCAAAATGTAAATAGCTTGTAGCACGAGCATCAGGAAGAAAATAGGCTACAATTCCAGATTTCGAAAAGAATAGGATACAGCTGGAAATAATGGAAACGCATAAAATAAATACTAGTAATTTATATCTTTTAGGGTCCATTTATATTTTTGATCAGACAAAGTTATTTAAAAAACCATATATGTTGAAATAATTTATCGATAGGTTAATTGTTCCATTACATTCATTTATAGAAATTGTTGATTGAACAGAAAATAAAAATATATTGTAAATTTCATTTATGTTTGTAGCATCATTTAATTTTATGAAATATTACGCTATATCTTTCATTCTGATATTCACCATTCCTATTTCATCTTATGCAATGAAATATAATATCACCTCCTTTGGTGCAATAGGTGATGGTGTTACACTGAATACTAAAGCTATTCAGAATGCAATAGATCAGGCTTATGCCGACGGTGGTGGCGTGGTCGTAATCCCAGCAGGTAAATTTGTTTCAGGTTCCATCATATTAAAAAGTGGAATTTCTCTTCATCTCGAAAAACGAGCCATATTGTTGGGGAGCATTAATATTTCGGATTATATAAAACTCAACAGATGGAAGGCATTAATCATGGCTGATGGTGTTACGAACATTTCTATAACCGGAAAAGGAACTATTGATGGAAGAGGAGACCAGCTGGCCTTACATATTGACAGCCTATTTTATGCCGGAAAAATCGATAGTCACAATTATTATTTGGCAGAACGAAGATCTTGGGCTGAATTGAGACCTCAGATCATTGAGTTTAATCGTTGCAGTCATATTAAGGTATTGGATGTGCTGATAAAAAATGCAGCATGCTGGGTTCAAACTTATGAGAAATGCAATAACATTATCATTGATAATATTCGTGTCGAAAGCGATGCTTATTGGAATAATGATGGGATTGATATCGTGGATTGTCAACATGTTCGGATCACCAATTGCAAGATCAACTCCTCTGATGATGGTATATGTATTAAATCTGAAGATTTTAGTTTGTCCCAAATTTGTGATAACATTTATATTGCTGATTGCACCATTCGTTCGAGTTCGTGCGCTGTAAAATTTGGAACCTCTTTAGTAAGTGGCGCCCGAAACGTAGTGATCAAAAATATTAAAGTTTATGATACGTATAGATCAGCCATTGCTATCGAATGTACTCAGGGAGGATTTATAGAAAATGTACTCGTCGAAAATATAGTAGCCAAAAACACCGGAAATGCCATTTTTATACGTATTGGAAAAATACGTGGTGCCCCGACTGCAGGTCCTTTGCGAAATGTCATCATTAGAAATATAAAGGTTACTGTACCGTTTAACAAACCGGATATGGCATACAACATCAGAGGTCCGGAATTACCCTATTTTCATAATGTATTCCCTTCATCCATTACCGGGAATCCAGGTGTTTATGTAGAAAACGTGATTTTAGAAAATATTAAAATCATCTATCCGGGCAGAGGACTAAAAGCATATGCCAACATACCCTTATATCGCATAAAAGACGTTCCTGAACTTGAAACGAGCTATCCTGAGTTTTCAATGTTTGGCGAATTACCGGCATGGGGATTCTATGTAAGACATGTTAAAGGATTAACATTTAAAAACATAAACCTGAGTATCAAAGATCCCGATTATCGTCCAGCCATGGTGTTTGATGATACACATCAATTGAGAATAGAATCCCTAAAGGTTATTGGTGATAATAAACCAAATCCTATATTCTATAAGGATACCAGTAAAGTGGAATGCATTAATTTGAAAGTTCAATTGAAAAAATAATAGAATTGAAAAATCTTCAAATCTTAGTTTAATACAATTATTATTACAGACAAAGAAATAAACAAAAATCCAAACTTAATTTATAAGCTATTAAACTTACTTGTACAAAAACAAAAATCCCCTTACTCGTTAAAATAAGGGGAAAGATGGTTTTTAGGATCGTTATACTATCACAATTTTATAAATGATCTTTGATAAGTATGCTTTTGGCTATCTTGAAGTAGTAAAGTATACATACCTGCAGGTATTTTCGATACAGAAATAATCTCACCATTTACATATGTTCCACTTGCAATTTTAAGACCTTCTATGGAAATTATTGTATAATATCCATTCTCGATTTCGGATTCACAAATAAGCTCCTCAATTATTGGATTAGGATAAATTTTTAATGTATTCTTTTTGATATCTGACAAACGATTAACTTCATGTTGCGAATAATGAAAACTAATTAGATTTCGAGATCCCCATTCTCCAGTTGCTTTTTTTTGTTCATAATAGGCTACAGCTAGTGGTCTCCCATTAGAAAAAGCGTCGAATTGAAATAATAAATAGAAAATATCCAATACAGGTAGAATTAATTGACTGCCTTTAACTGATTCATCAAAATTGTTGAGAAATAAATTAATATTGACCCAAGCTTGTTTTGTTTTGCTCCAGGAATAAATTAAAATTTTGGTTGGATTTTTAGCTTGTGAATAACTGACTTCAAAGAGTTCTACATTCAACCAAGTAGAATTTTGTCGGTCCCAATCGAGTTCTAATTGGCTAGTTTTTAAGCCAAAAGCATCATAGGTAGTTTGAATCCGACTATCGTTAATGAAAGTTGATGCATTAAAATCCCATGAATACCTAGTTTGTTCAATTAATTTGTTACTTAAGTTGTAAATAAAAATGGTTTTATCATCTTCATTCCAGGTTTCTAAACTAGCATCCCAATCAAAGTTAAGGTCTTCAATTAAATTTCCTGAACCATCATATTGATATACGTTTTTACTATAATTAACCCAGCTCATTCCATCATGGTCTGATACAACAGCAACTGCTACCTTGTCATTAATTATGGTATATTCACTTTTTTCATCCAAGCTCCAGATTCCTGAATCAAATATATAGCTCGAATCTTTAACTAATATACCTTTAGAGTTATATTCATTCAATACTTTTGAGTTTATGTCGAATGAATTGGTTTGACTATTCCAATCTCCACTTTGAGTTTCTATGATCTGGTTTTTTGTATTGTAATAGAAAACAGCGTGAATAAATCCCATCCATTTTTTGTTGAGATTATCCCACAAATAAAAGTTTAAGACAGTGTTTCGCTGCTTTGCATCATAAAAATAGATACTTCTAAACGTGTTTTGAGCTGCAGTAGAATCAAAAAACACAAAACTATCGAGCCTCATTTTTAATTCCGCAGCCCTCAAATAATGTGTGAATTGATTCAATTGAGCCATTTTCTCGTAGGGCTTAACTCCCTTTAAGTGAATTCGATCTAATAATTTTTTCTTTAGCTCATTGTTATTCGACAAAAAAATCTGAGCACTTGCGTTTCCAAAAACAATTAAGGTCAGGACTAAAATTTTTAAAGTTAGCTTCATGATTGTAATTTTAATTGATCATTAATACTATAAGTATACTTTCATTAAATGTATTAATCTATGATACTAGTCAACTAGAAGCGTGATATTTATCAGGCAAAAATTCGTTTATAATGGAATTAATTCCATAGAGAACTCAAATCGATAATTTAATAGAATGGCATCCCATTTATTTACTTATTCCTTCATTGGGCAAGTAAGAATAGGATTAAATTAAAAATCCCCTTACTCGCAAGAATAAGAGGATTTAGAAAGTTGAGGTCGAGAGCGGACTTGATTATATATTTGTAAATCAATTATTTATAAATTATTACTTGATTAGGTGTATATATAGGTGTACAAATATTTTATTTAAACAATAGAGAATATATTAATCAAAAACTTTTAATTGGCCCAGATGGAATTTTTTTTTATAATAATTGAAGTCAGACTAAGATGATAATTGGATCAAGACATTTAAGATAACATTGTCTTAATAATATATTTTAGACCGATACTAACGTCTCAACTTGTATATATTTAATATAATTCATGCTAAAATAGAGAATCATATTTATAAGGAGGTTTGTGTTAAATTACGCTTTAGGAATTATTGTACTGACTTATACTAATAATAACAGCCAAGACTATTGTATCCTATGAAATTCACTTTCAAGAAAAATGATCTTCGTGATGTGAATGGCTATAGTGCATATTTAGATGAACATCGGTAAGGCATGCATACATAATATATCACTACCCGCCACCCCTTACTCTAAAATGATATGGCATCCCACCTTTATTAAGTCCTAGAATTATTGACTAAATAGATGTTATTGCGATACTCAAGTTTAGATTTGATTTTGAAATTCAATAACATACATATTATCAAAATGGAAATTAAACGGTCCAATCTTGATAAAAAAAGAATAAATCTGAAAATATTAATATAACTGGATTTCAAAATAAGTAGGAGATAGAACATATTATTAGTGGAATTTAATTACTAAGTATTGGTTATTAATTAAAACTACATATATTTACAAACCAAAATGTTGGTAAATTCTATTGTATGAAATTAAGATTTTGGTTGTATAGATGTAGTCTTTATAGGAGGAAGACTTAATATTGCCTAAGTTAAATTGAAGATAAAGTTCCTTTTACCGTATTCAAATGGAATAAATAACGAATTGTTAACCCAGTGGTAAGCAATTATTTATTGGAAGTAAACGCAACTTTTATGTAAAACATGTGTATATCGAAATGTTATGTGCGAAACTCAATTAAAAAAAAGTATGTATCAGAATTTCGTAAAATCAATTAAAAGGTTATTAAAATATTTTAAAAATATATTTTCTATTAATGTGGATACTTTTGTAGCAACTAAATATTTGCCAAATAGTGAAATAGTAAAAAATTTTAAAATTGAAAATAGTTCTTTCTTCCCAATTCATAATTTGACAAAAAAAATGAATTACAAAGAGTATCTAATTGTTAAAAGAGATGGAACAATATTGAGAAGAATATTTTTGAATGTTTTCGACCCAAGACTTCGAGAACAACTAATTTTTATTCATTACATAACTAGACGAACGAAATTCTTTGCAGATTCTCCAATCGGTTTTAATATAATATCAAGAGACGACCCCTGGGATTATAAAATCGAATTAAGTACAAATGAAAATTTAAACATTGAAATAACTTCAATTTCCGATAATCATTGGAATTTTGAAATGCTTAAAAGCGAGGAGAGGTTGGGTTTACAAAGTAACAAAAATGAAATTCCTTTTCATGAGCTGAAGAAACTAAACAAATTATTTCCTGATCAAAATGTAGATTCTTTGATCAAAGATTATGAGAAACAAAATATTGCGAAAACCGCTATAGTTCCTAATCCATTTTACGAAAAAAGTACTTTAACATTGGGGAGAATTGATTATCCTAAAAATAAACTAAGTATAATCATAGACAACGTGATAATAGAAAAGGAAAAAAAGAAACATTCAGACAAAATAAATTCAGTTCTCATAATTGACAATAGAACATTTACAATGGAAATAGATGACTTTAGAAATGCTTTCGAGGAATTAGGTAATCGATTCCAAGAGTCACCCTTCAAGGAAATATGGTTGTATACAGGTTATTACTCCGCAAATGATGGCAATGAAGCCGAGTACAATTTCATACCGCTGAAAATATCGAAAGTACAAGAAAAGAAACTTTTAAAAATGGTGAATGAGATAGGTAACAAAAAAAATGGAATTATTTATACTTGAAACATAGCAAATACTAAGCGATGACAATGTCAACTAGACTATCCACGCTGCAGCCATCAATCGCATCATCCTTATGAACGATACTAAATATAAAATATGAATAACCAATCTTTCGACATACCTTTTATCATTGATAAAATTATTCTAATTGAATCATTAAATGGTATTCATAAAAGTACAGCTGAAGATCTTTATAAAAACATTTTACTATCCCAATTTGATGATATAAACCCAATATATGAATCCATTGAATCAAAAGATGATTTAATTAACCTGTTAATAAAAATTGATTCATGCATCACTCAGAATAAATTCCATCCATTGATTCATATTGAGGCACATGGACTTGATTCGGAATTAGGCCTAAGCCTTAATAGTAGTGAATCAATCACATGGGAAGAATTAAAACCATATTTAAGAAGAATAAATATTTCTTGTTGTAACAATCTAGTTTTGTGCATTTCGGCATGTAATTCAATAAACATAGTTAAAGAATTGGTTACCGCATTTTATGATAATGACAGATATGAATCGCCATTTTTTGGATTTGTCAGTCCGATCGGAAGGGTAACTTGGGAAGAACTATATATGCAATATTCTGTTTTTTATAAGAGTTTATCTAAAGAAAAGAACTTCAACATGGCTGTTACAGAAATGAATAAAGGATTTACTAGTAAATTTAGTTATTATTCATGTTATCAAGCCTTTCTTATAATTATTAAGAAATTTGCAAATACTTTCATAAAGGACAGAGTCCTAAACATACAAAAGGATTTCTCTGTATTAGATGAGTGTTGCGAAATGTACAATTACACTTATAATCAACAATGCGATCATAATGCTATATTTCAAATATTTACAGATGAACAATTCTATATAGATTATCTGAATAAGCGTATGGCAGATTACTTAATATTTAAAAATTGTTATGAGGATCATCATCGATTTCCTAAAATAAAAAGTTTAGAGAATTTTGAAAAATCTGTGCCATCAAAAATGCTTATCGAAAAGCACCGCATATAACATGGCATAGACACTACACCGCCAAGCATCAAAAATCATTCACTTTTAATTTTTTCCGTTAATGATAAATTATTTTTTTATTTTTGGCTGCAAATGGTTTGGCGGTGCAGCGGCAATGCCAAGTCCGTTATAGCCAATGGTAGGAAGACCGTACAACTTGACAAAGACTATATAAAATGGTGGAAGGGAAATGATTTTGAAAAATATTTTCATGATAAAAAGATACAAACCAGTTAAAGAAGAACAACAGGTTGAAGTAAATCGTCTACAAGAATTAAAACAGTTGAAGAATTTAGCGAATACTTATTTGGACTTTTATTTGGAACGACAAAAATTTCCAGAGAAGAAATGGGAAAAAGATTTATCAAATAGAAATATTGCATTACTAAAAGCGACAATCAACAAATTAAACAAACTCCAACACGATGATAAGATTGCAGAATATTTGGAAGCTATAAGACCAACACCTCCTTTAAGTCCCAATGCAACCGAAGAAGAATACAAGGAAGCATTTGAAAAACATTCAAGGAATATTGCAATTACTTTCGGGCAGGGCACAAATCTATTCATATTGATGGAAATTAATAGATGCAGCCCCCGGCTCAGTTACTTTAATGATTTGACTTGGTTTAAGCATGGTAACATTCGTGAACATCTTGATTACGGAATAGGGAAAGTAGATGAAACAGTTTTTGAAAAGTATTTGCCTTATCAAGTAAATAGCATTATTGAAACTAAAAAATCTTTTTTCACCAAATCTTGTTTCAAAGATGACTTAATTCTTTTGGACGCAGTGCTTCCACTGATTGAGGAAGAAAAATTTATTCCTTCCAATATTTTAATCATAGTATTGATTGAAGGACTTGTCAGAAAATTTGCATTACTTGTTTATAAAAAGCAAAATCCTGAAATTTCTGATTCCGATTCAGAAGCATTTGCTTACATCAAAAATCGTTCTCTTGAAGGGCTGATTAAAAATCGTGAGTGGAAAAAAGATATTCCTTTTTCTTACTCGAAGTTTGTAACTGAATATGCTCATACTGATAGCCCAACTTTAACTAATTTTGAAGAAAAATTTAAGAATCACAAATTGGCGAATGAAAGAATTGAGAAAAAACTATCCGAGTTTCATGTAATACTTTCTCAACATATTGATAACCCTACTCTATCAGAGGAAGAATTCAAAGCAGTCGGACTAAAACATCTTGACGGGTTAAAAGTTGAATCAAACTACTTAATGAATGAAGATGATAAAACGGTTCTGATTGGTATTGATGTTTACTTGGATTTTCTTGCAAAGAAATTTAAAGAGGACAGGAACAGTATCATTCACGGAAAATATTCTTTCTTCAAAGAGAAATGGAAAACTTTGGTTTATTTGACAGCCTTACAAACTCTAATTGAAAAAATAAATTGGTATGAAAAGAATGTTTCATCATCCAACGCTTAAAAAAATAAAAAATAAGTAACAAATAGAAGACACTCAATGACATTAAAACTCAATACTGACTAAGGTGGACAAAAACGGTGGACAAAAACCACTGGCTATAACAGCACCCAAAAGGTGGGGTTTATACCCGTAATTTCAAAAGGTGGGCAGCTAAAAGTTGAACTCCACCAAACAGGACAACATGCCACTGATATATATCTAACGGGACCTGCGAATCAAGTTTTTTCAGGATTTTATAAATTGTAATTCAATATACAAATACCTGCCGAAATTCGAAAGTTAACGCAATAAAGTAAACTCACCAACTTTCTGATGCTCTCCCTTCCGATCTGCCCAGAATAATTGGAAGACATAAATACTAGGAAGCATTTCCCTTCCATTCACTGTACCATTCCAAGCTGGAATGGATGAATGTGATATATCATGAGTCCAATGATAAACTCGTTGGCCCCAACGGTCAAAGATATCAAGTTTCATTAATTTAATACCTTGGTTGGATGGAATCGGTTGCCAGACATCATTTGTATTATCACCGTTAGGACTAAAAATGCTTGGAAAGAAGATGCGGTCTTCATTTTGGTCAAATACATTGATGACAATCGAGTCTATTGTAATACAACCATGTGAATCTATAATCTCGAGATAATAAGTCATACTTGAGTTAGAAGTTAGAACAGGATTTCTGCAATCGCTACAGGATAGATCATCAGATGGATGCCAGTTGTACTTTAAATCTCCAGAAATTGAACCTGGATCAAGTACGAAAGTCATCCCCTTTTCTATAGTTAATTCAGGGATCAAATCAATATTTATCTCTGGATACACAACTAATGTATAATTAAAGATACTATCACAAGCACCAGTGGTCGACTTCCTGATCATTATGTTCTCAGGGACTTTATACCATTGGGAATTAAGATAGATAGAGTCACCTTTACAAAAATGCAATACTTCGCTTTGAGGTTGTGGACCACTCAATACAGAAATGCTAATAGTATGAATAGAATCACAACCATTCCTATCCTGCATTCTTTTTACTAATTGAATGGTGTCATTGTAATATTTATTGTCTATGAGAATTGAATCACCGGGACAAATAAAATGTTGTTCACTACTCCGACTGCTTTCAGGAAATACAGCAATTATAATATTTACAATGGAGTCACATCCATTTCCATTTTTCAAATTTGATTTGATCAATGTAGAATCCTTATAATACAATCCATTAAGAAATATTGAATCTCCTTTGCAAATATTGAATTCAATTGTATTTTCTGCTACTTTTGGAAAATACTTCACGATGACTTGATGAACACTATCACAACCATAAATATTCTGATATATTGTACTTAATGATGTATCTGAATTCAACCAATTCCCATTCAATGTGAAAGAATCACCATAGCATAGATTCCATGTCTCTGTACTTGTCATAGACTCTTGATAATCTGATATTTCGATTGTAGTGATAGAATCGCATCCATTTACAGAAGTGAGCGTTTCAGTAAATACGATAGGCTTTAAATAATACTTATCATTATAAAATATGCTGTCATTAGTGCACTTCTTTATTATCAAACTAGAAGTATAAGTAGGAAGCACTTCAATGTGATGAATAATTAGTGAATCACATCCTGATGGTGTGGTCCAATGATCTTCTAGATCTCTACTTTCTGAAATTCTTTCAAAGCCTGTTGCAGTAGTAATATTCAGCGTATCACCATTACACAAATTATAATTAAGATGTTTAGGTGTTATTTCTGACTTAATCCTGATGCTAAAAATTACGATTGAATCACAACTATTATGTGAATTTAAGGTATCATAAATAATCGTATCTTCATGATACCATTTGTCTAATATAATAACTGAATCAGCATAACATCGTTCAATAATTATATCATTCACTTTGGCATTCTTACTGAACACAATATTCACTACCTGCAATGAATCATAACATCCCGATGTAGACTGAAATAATTGTTCCAGCTTGGTATCACTAAATATTATTCTATTAAAAATAATTGCTGTATCTCCCAGACAATATTCTAGCTTTAGTGAGTTAGTATCAACACCATATTGATGTATACTAATGTCTACGATGGAATCACACAATAAATGACTTACATACTTTAATTGAAAACTGGTATCCCGCTTCAACCAGATATTATCTATCATAATAGAATCATTAGGACATAGTGTATATTCTTGGGTACTACTGTATATTGGAGCTACTTTAATACATATACTTATCAATGAATCACAGAATCGAGGATATGATAGCATAAGATTAAAGCAAGTATCTGATTGGAGATTATTCATTGCAAAACTATCTGTAGTAATTCGTTGATTATCTATATATACTTCTGTACTGTTAGTAATGAATTTAAACTGCGCATTAGCTCCCTCGCAAACAAGTGTGTCGATAACACTCCACGATAGCTGTGTTAGGCAATTACATCGTTGTACTTCCACCTTAACAGTATCCGTCTTCATCCCACAGTCCGTGGGATACGATGCAGCTATTCTATACTTACCAGCTTTAGCATAATATACGTCCAATGTATCGCCTGATTGTCTCACTATAGATCCACCACCGATTATACTCCATTGTGCTGTAGGATGTGGGCATGGATCGGTAATGATATATCTTACTGTAGTATCTTGACAAAATGTATTGGGACCTTGCACATACACTTTATATGGAAATTGGAATCCTGAAGCAAAGAGAGGTGCGCCAAGACTAGACTTTGATCCTAATGGAAATGCGAAATAATTAAAATCACATGCACTTCCTATAAGATTAGGTTTATTAATAACATGCAGAAAATCGGATTTTGATCCCCAATTAGTAATATAGATCTTTCCATCCTTACCAAGAATTGGTGAACCAATATTCGCTTGTGTTGCAGCAATTTCTTGTATACTATTTCTAATTAACGAACTATCATGTATACTTACTTCCATTTGGTATAGATCATATCCATTTCTCAATCGGTGACCAGTATAATAAATTTTAGAATTATTCGGTGAGAATTCAGCAGAATACAAATCATTGTATTTATCTTCTTGATCTATTAATGTAATACCATCATAGATTTCTCCTGTTGCATTATTAAAGCGATGCAATTCTGCAGTTGAATATAATTGTCCTCCAGTTGTAATCTCCAGTAATAATCTGCCATCATGACTTGGTTTTAGCCAGCCAATATTTTCTTGATCATACGTGAGCAAATGATTAACTTTTCCGGAGTAGGATATAACAGGACTATTGACTGTCAATCCTGTATCAGAAAGTACCCATGAATGAAATGCCTCATCTGTTGACCTGAGGCCCAATACCCACCAATCTCTGCCATTACAATGTCTAATTCCAGTAATTTTCTCTGAGCTCGTTTTCATTAATAATTGGCTAAGACTTACAACTTTTCCATGTTGTAGGTTTGCATTCACATTAATTATAGTATAATATAAATTAAAAATTGTGTCATTAATAATTCCATATTGTGCTTGGGGATGAAAAACATAATAAATAGAATCATTCCCTGGTTGAGGAAGTATCAGAAACATTGAAGAACTTCCTCCTCCTTTAAGAATTATAGTCGCTAGTTTCTCATGATACTTATTAAAAATAAAAGTTCCATTACTGTATAATAATAAATCACCAGCCTTATCACAAATGCTTGCATTAACTTCTGAAGTATTATCTGCGAATCCTGTAAAGACAATAGGGGTGTCATTAATCCATTTAATTCCGTTTCTACCTAGATACCATATATCTGCTTCATGACCAGAAAGACAATAATTATCATTTGATTTAACACTATTCTTTCGATCATCAACAACAGATACTCTTGTTAATGTACTATTAGGAATAGGATAAATTGAATCGAGGATAGAATCATTTCCATAATCTATAAAAAGTCTTTGTGATTCTGCTGGATTAACCTCTGTTGAATTCTGTTTAATATAAAAATGAGCTGGAATATCAAATAAATACATAATGCATAAGAGTGTCCATAGTATAGCTATTCCATCGGCAATTATTGTATTCGGTTTTAACAAAAGAATTCTATCAATTTTTTTATTCACATTAATTCATAATTTAACTCACGGAAAGATCTGTAATTTAGTTATTTAAACATTTGAATTTATTAATATGACCCTTTGAGTATGGAAAGTGTATCGCCAAAGTTAAATTATTTTAGCGAATAAAGAGAATGTTTTTTAGCTTTACAAAATCAACTGTTTAAATACAGTGGATTTATTTAATAAGCAGGTCACTTCTCACTATTGTTCACTTATTAAATATCCTTAATATGTTTCGGTTCATTTTTCTACTTGTTTCTCTATTTTATTTCTCTAATTCTGTGCAATCACAGTGTATGATAGAAGGTCCATCATCTCCTTGTAAAGGCGGCGAAACCATTTATATGCTTAATTACAATTCTGGGACTGGGGATACATTAGTGTCCTCATCATGGACCTTAATTCCTACCCTCGGCACGATTACTATTGCATCAAAAAACAAAGTCCTCATTTCTTGGAATTCAGATGGGAGTACCCTACTCCAAGTAAGATTCATTACAAGCCTTGGGGATACTTTTACTTGCGAAAAGACTATCATGGTCCATTCTCCTCATGAATTTGAAGTTTTTACATCTTTAATTAGAATTTGCAAGCAACAATCAAAAGAGAATTTCGAATATTGCATAAATGATATGCTTTTCTTTTATACTGATTCAATGTCTGGATATATTTATAAATGGTATGTAGACAATTCAATGCTATCCAGCATTATACATCAAACAGAATTGATCCAATTCAATACATCAGGTCTTCATATTCTAAAATTAATTGCTGAAGATTCAATTAATGGATGTTCATTTACCAAAGAATTTAATATAAGGGTTTATGACCCTCCTATACCAAAGATTGAAGTGGATTCATCTAATAATTCTAATGACAGTATTAATATTTGCAGGGATCAAAAGTTAAGATTTCTTAATAAGACTGTTCCCAAAGATGATAATATATATACTTGGGAAATCTTTGATTCTAATAATGTGAATATCTATTCTTTAGAGATGAGTACACCTGAAGATTTTTATTATTTATTTCATTCACAAGGTAATTTTTCTGTAAGATTGACGGCAAGATCATGCTGGGGATGCTCCGCTACTACAAACTTTTTTGTAATAGTTAATGATCTACCTATAGTAAATATCTTCTGTCCATCAGTTGTTTGTCAAGATTCTATTAAAGAAGTATTATATGAAGCCATCGACTCTTGTAGTAATTACCATTGGACCGTAATTGGAAGCAGTGATTACAGAGCTAGTGGAAATAAACTTTGGGTTAAATGGGGTACATATCCCACAGGAGGTTTTGGTAAGATTAAATTGAAAACAACTGGTTGTAATGCACAAGTATGTGATGGTGAAACCATTGTAGAAGTGCCTATACTTCCTACTATTACTACAATAAATGGGGATAGATCAATGTGTACTAACAAAGGAGTGAGTCCTCATTCTGTGCCTATGTGGCCAGGAGCTTCTTATACATGGTCTATCAGCCCATCTAATAATCCTGATTTATTTATCAAGCAAGGTGAACATTCCAATAGAGTATTCATCGAACGCGATGGATTCACTGGAAGTTTTATTCTTAAAGTTAAGGTAGAACACCCCTTAGCGGATTGTAGCTTTGAAATAGAAGATACTATTTATGTTCACTACATTAGTCTTGAGAGTGATACAATTTGTCCAGGAACCAGTCCTCAATTTGAATTCAATTCTCATGGAGAATCCTTCGTTTCTGCAAGATGGTCATTTAACTTTTATAAAACCAATATTTATAATTCCAATCAAGTTACTATCCCAAGCGGTAGTACATTGAGCCCTGGAAATAAAAAATTAGAGGTTACCGTTAAGTTTGCTAACGGAGATAGCTGCACGACTTCTGTTAACATAAAAGTTTTAAACCTTGTGTTTGTTGATAAACCTAAAGGTCCAATTTTAGTGTGCTTAGATTCTATTTATTCTTACAATGTCCCAACAACTATAGGTATAAGAGAATGGAATATTATTGGTGGAACCATTTTGAATATATCATCTAATACTTTCAAAGTAAATGTTAAATGGACTTTATCGGGTAAGAATAATAAATATTTAATGGTAAGAAACAAAATTAACGATTGTTATTCACCTTGGGATACAATTATAGTAAGTGATTATGATTCAGATGTTGCAATTATTTCAGGTAATCCAACTCCTTGTGATGATAGTGAAGAACTCTATTCTATATCTGGTCTTGCTGAAGGAAAAAAATTCCAATGGTTAATTACTCCCCCTATAGGAAATATATTGGCATCGTTCAGGGAAGGCACAATAATATATTGGCCAAATATTTTAGTAGATACCATTGTAATACTTCAATATAGAGATAGCAGTTGTGGATTACATATCTACGAATATCCCATTAAAGTAAAGAAAAAGAACCCTCTAGGCATATCCAATGGTGCCGTTTGCGCTGAACAATTTATAGAATTCAGTGTGAATGCTAAGGCAATGAAATACATCTGGGATTTTGGAGATGAAAATGATACTATACAAACGGATACTAACGTAGTAAAATATAGATTTGAAAGTAAGGGATATTACAATATTAGTGTAAAACTTATTGACCCAATGGTGTGTGTCATTGGAAATTTTGCAAGAAAATTAATTGAAGTTTTACCTACTATCCAACCACACTTTCATGCATTCGACAGTGCTACAGGTGGATTTATAAACTGCTTAACGGATACGAATGTGGTCATACGTTTTGAAGCAAATGTAATCAACCAACCCAATCTCAAGTATCGATGGTTCATTAATGAAATAGAACAAACCAATGATACAACCAAAACACTCATCAGAACTCATCCCACAAATTATGACTTCCGGACATCGAAAGTGAAGCTATATATAGATGGATTGATATGTTCTGATACTGCATCCTTGCTACTACCTATCTGTACACCCATAATGGGATGCACTGCAATAGACATAGTTCAAATTACTGAAGTAGATACAATCGATTGTACTCAAAGAAATGTGAGCGGTGAATTTCTACAAGAATATGATGAATTTATAAATGATACTGTAAAAATACCAAAAGGAAATGGTCAATTTACCACCAAAATAAGAAAAGGATACTGGATGTTTCAAGATAAAACGAATGAAAGGTTTGATATACTTATTAAACCACATTTAATTGATCGTCCTCACAATTATAAAGGAGCTGGTTATTGGAACATTGATTTAGTAGGTAATGCACGAGATCAATCCGACACTACCAAAATATGTCGTCAGACAGATACTAGAGTTGTTTATATTCCTTACACAATAGACTTCATCCATACTTTCACATGCTCTGACTCAGGATATCATATTATGCTTAAATCATTAATAAGTTATCAAGATAATATGAGTCCTACACAATTTAAATACATAATCGATGGTGTGGAATATATAAGCACCAATGGAATCGAAGAATTACCAATTCACGAAGGCACACAGGACATATGCCTTGAGGTTACATATGATAGTGCAACAGTCTGTTCTAAATGTATTACGATTACTCCACCAGCAGAACTATTAGCTCCAACAATAAAAACCTCAGATACATTATGTGTTAATACCTTGATAGAATTCGATATTGAAGATGCTGATTTTACGAATGACATTGTAGATTATTTGTGGATATTTGACAATACTGATACTTCAAGAATACGTAGACCTCAAAAAAGTTTTAATGGGATAAGACAATATAAAGTTCAATTATTTGTAACGAATAGATGGGGATGTTCAAATTCAGTTATTGATTCAATCTTTTTTGTAGCGAATAATCTAACAGGAACAATAACCGTTGATTCCATGCCTTGTGCATCACAGAAGCATTTGTCATTTGTAAAGTTAACAGGTCGAGAACCTCTTAGCTATTTATGGAATACCAATGACACCATCCAAGATATATATGTAAATAAGAGTGGCGACTATCAAATAATTGTCACTGATCCATATGGGTGTAATATAGAAATAAAAAAATCGATTGAACTCACAGAATCTTTTTTAGGAGAACTTGCAGGTCCACAATCTATCTGTGCCAATGATATTAATCCTAGCTTCTCCTTCATTGGCAATACTTCATTGTATGATTATACATTAACTGAAAAATTACTACCCAATGGCTCTGACACAACTCGCACATTAAGTGGCACTAATGATCTCTATAAATTTATAATTAACCTAACAAATAAATCTGGAACCTATAAACTCACCATCAAAGCAAAAAATAAAAATTCACAAACCATTTGTGATAGCATAGTTCAAAATTTAGAAATATTTGGAGTGCAGAAACCAGAGATAGTAGATTCATTTTACTCTTGCAGACCATTTTTGTATCTTCTAAAAGAGAATACAGACAAGCAAATTGATTGGTATAATCTTATTGATTCAGAGTTATTCACTATTGGTAAAGGCTCAAATATCAATGTTAAAAGTGGTGGTGCATTTGTTGGAATATATTCCAATGAAAATGGTTGTACAGAATCTGACACTATCCTTTTAGAAGAACAATTAGATCTTCGAACTTTTATAAGTGGATGCTATGATGTTTGTGATACTGTTTTGGAGAAAGGGCACGTTTATATTCCTATGTTAGATGACAATAGAATTTATAAATCATGGAAATATGTTCATGCAGATAGCAATAATATTATAAAACAAGGCACAGATAGTAAAGTAGATAGTTTTCTACTGCAACAAAGACACGAAGGAAAAATGTACTTAGTTGCTGAAGATTATAATGGATGCATAGATTCATCTGATTTATTATGTTTAACCATATTAGAATGCCTACCCGCCGTTGATTGTGATACATTTACTATGACATGCCCTCATTTAGCCTTTACTAAGGATTCTTTTGACTGTACTAATATGATGGGTTATTATGAAGTCAATGGAGAGATAGTTGTAGGTGGAGATTATGATCTTTGTACTCCAAATCCATTGGACATTAAAAATTTTATATGGGTAGTTCAACCAACACTAACGCGAACAGGAAATATTATTCGGATTGAAGGTGGAGTATTAAAAATGCATGTCGATTCTTGTACTGGCCTCATCGATATTTATGTGCGACTTTGTAAAAATGGATCTGAATGCAGAAAACTATTAGAGCATTATGACTTAGAATGTTTTAACAATACTTGTGGGTTACTATCAGTAGTAACTACACCACAGACCATGTCAACGACTAGAATTCAAGCGTATGGCTACATTGACAATACAGCTAATTGTGGATCAACTTACAATTATATAAAAGTTGTATTGTTAAAAGAAGATTGTCAACAGCAAATTGAACAAAAATTTGTTCAAAAAACAGATTTCAACAAGTTTAATGTATATTTTGATGTTCCAAATGATAGCCTTAGAAATTGTTATTGTCTAAGAGTCAGTTTGTGTTCTAATCAAAATAATTGTCTATCATCATGTGATATACCTGACGTTTGCAATGGGTCCAGCCAACTGAAATCTAGTGGTGGATCTAATGGTACAAATATGGATATAGATTGTGATGGTACCACAATGAATGGGATTATAAATTATACGTTTGATGCCTCATATGATGACAATCAATATGGTATATTCATGGATAGTGTTTATATTTTCAACAATGAAAGCACTCAGCATTATTGTAATGAAGGAGATTGCAGCGGTAGTTTTTCTGCTGATTCTACTGTCACTACTATTAATACTAGATTCATGATTAGATTTCCTGATTATCCAAATGCAACTTTAGCCATTGATACAACTTACAGTCTACCAAATTGTAATTCTTCACATTTAAAAAGTGTCGGCAAAAACAAATTTGAGAAAACGGATCCTTTGTTTACTTTAAACAATTCAATTCTAAATGAATCAGTAGAAATTTTAAGTGTCGTTCCAAATCCTGCTAAAGACTTCTTTAGGATTAATTATTACTTAACTGATCAATTAGCAGAATACAAGTTTAGAATTCTAGATTTCAAAGGAAATCTGATTGAAGAATTAGCATGCAATCGGAATTCTTCATTTTTAGATATGACAATTACTAATTACCCATCAGGATTATATTTTGTTTCACTTGTCAAAAATGGTGCGATAAGAAAAGCTCAAAGGTTAATTATTATTAAATAAATATTGTTATACAATCTATTTATAGAACTGCTCAGAAATATAATTTTTCTGAGCAGTTCCTATTATTATTATTATTATTCAGAATCTGTACATAATTAAATATACTAGACAAGGTGTTTGTCCTGTTTAAAATTAAATCTATGTGGTTGAATTAATGGAATCTAAACTTAATTAACTTAAAATTATATCAATTATTTTCTATTTTATCAAAAAACCCGAACGCCTTTCGACATTCGCCGATGGGTGAACTCTTGTTAAAACAGAAAATAAGAAGTGTTATTACTAATCAAAATGAGTCGTGATGATCATGTTTATCGCATTACAAACGTGAGCCTTCATGCAGCATTGAGCAGTATAAATCTGCTAAATCCAGTCTAGTAACTGGACACACTCTAATTGAAGGGGTTTTAATTTAAACTGGGCTATTGTTGCTAAATCATTGTTTCAAAAAATTGGGCAATAATCAGTAAGTTAAATTTATTTCATTTTTATTACCTTTGATTCTGATGCTTGGCATATTGCTTCGTTTATCCAACTTTCGGATACAATGCTAATATGTTATGCGCAAAAATTTGAAAAATGGAATTTATAACTAATAATAATCCGTGGATCATTGGGTATCCTATACATGAATCATATTCCCTATTAGAATTAAAAGCATTTCATTTAATTTCAATTATAAACGCCTCTAAGACTTCAAATTCTATTGAAGACTTGAATACCCTTCTAATAAAAGAATATGAAATGTCAGAGGTATCAAGAATTTTAATAGAAATTGCTGTTCAAATTAGAAATCAAATTGATTTGGATTGTTCGACATTTGAAGGAAGAAAATATAATCCAAATTCTAGTACTGGAAAGTTAACAATTAACTACCAGAGTGCTTCATGCAGGACAATAGATTTGTCTTTTAGAGAATCGTGTAACAAAATTATTCATGCTAAGCATATAAACTTTGACTTGTTAAACCCAAACTCAATAAAAGAATATGATTATATGAACCCACAAATATATTTATATGGAGATTTTAATGGACATGAATGGAAAATTGAACTAGATATTTTGAAATTTATTTCAATTTTAATATGCATAAAAAACTAAAGGCGCATAAAAACGCATTGACTCCATACTGCCATTAACATTATTTCTTTAAATTTGGCTTTCAATTGAAAAACATTTTTTATTTTTGGCTTCAAGTTGTTGGCGGTGCGGAATCAATGTTTGACCGTTAACTGTAATTATTATATCTGATTTTATTTCGAAAAAACTATTTATAATTAATATGGGATGAATTACTCGGAATCCTTTGTACAAAAAGCTATAAATTTTTTAAAATATCTTTATAAAAACGGAGGAGTTGATTATAAGGAATTTGATTTTATTTCTAATAAGGATTATAAATTAGCTGACTCAATAGATGCGAAAGAATTTGATAAAACTATTTTATATTTATTAGAATACAATTATATCAGCTCAAAGCCCAAAATTAAGATTGCTTCTAATATCAATACTTACAAAGACGTAAGATTAACAAAATTAGGTATTAAGGAAGCTGAAAAGAGCTTGCCCAAAATGCCAATGATTGGACTTGTAGTTCAAACTATATCAACAGGTAATAATGAGATTGATATTAAAATTAATCATGCAAGGCAAATGTTTTTAGAAGAGCCTCAAACAATGGATAAAATGCGTTCTGCTTGTGAAACATTGAGTTATGTACTTGAACCTTTAAGAAAGGAGTGCGAAACAATTTTTAGCATGAAAGATATTAACGCTTTTTTCGAAATAGTTAATAATTTTGATGTAAGACATAATAAAGAATATACAAAAAAACTGGAAATTCCAGAACAATTAGAATGGATTTTTTACTCTTTGTTGAATACAATAAATACATATGCAAAAATAAAGAGCAAAAATATCGACTGTTAATATGAGATTGATGCAAGCTGAGTGATTAAGGTTTCATTCCAGAAGATGTTGTATATTTGGCTTGAGATCTTTGCTCTTGGCAGTCATCGCACTTGCTCTGCCTGCATCAATCTCTGAACGTAGTACCAATCCAAAAATTAAAGATGAAAATCAACAATAACTATTTTTGTATTCTAAATATTGAAGAACCAGAACTTGGATTGTTGAGTCTTCCCTCATTAATAATCAGAGGAAAATTTTTACCGCTATTTGTTTTCCCAAAAACTTCTATAGGCACTGAAAGTATTGCAGAAGAAGGGGATGTTCATTTTATGTCGCAACAAAGAGCCTTGACCTTTGTGAACCAAATATCGAATAAACATCAAATGCTTAATTCGATAGAAAATATTGTATTCATAGGTCTAAATGAAGCACAGAAATCTTACTTAGATTATTTCGACAAATTCAATGTGATCAACATTGATGATACAACTGATATTGAGTTTATACTTCAATCAATGTCACAAAAAACCACAAGTTTAAAATGTAGATCTGATGAATTAATCAAAGGGGTTTATAAAGCTATCTTAACAAACTCAAATATTGAAATAAATGAAGAAGCGGAATCAATTGACTTAACCAATCAAAGCGAAAAATTAATAGTAATTGAAAAATACGAAAGCTGTGCTCCAATAACTGCAATAAATTATGCCAGTTACATAGAATCAGATATAGAATTAGTTACTAAACCAACAATCAAAATAAAAGAAATTCAAAATTTGATTTATCAATGGAAAAAAACAGGAAATCAAAATTTCTTTAATACTCTATCAGCTTCAATATTCCCATCGGTAGAGGAAATTGATTTTACCAAATATTCCGTAGCTACATTCTTCACTCATGGTGTTCCTTATCCATTAATTCTAAATAATATAATTTCAATGACAATGGTAAACACAACATTTTTACCCGATAATTTTGTGTTCAATTCCGTAATTAATCAGATAAATAAATACCACAATTCAGCAGTAATTTTCTCACCAAAAGAATTTGATGAAGAAGAAACAGAGTTTCTTATTTCAACACTAAACAAAAGCAATCTATATGTTCAGCCACTAATTGGAGAAGAAGCAACCGTATATAATACTGATAATACCATTTTAGAATTTCCATTTGATATTTTGCATATATGTAGTCATGGCGGGGAGGTCGCAGGATACAAAGTACAAGATACTCTAAAAGACAGGTTTGGAGACTATCATGAAATAGAATATGACGAAGTAGTTAGTGTAAAAATCAAAGGTGATGAAACTGCAAATGATAAAATTAATGTCACAAGTAAATTTATTTGGAGAAAGTTTAATGGCTTGGAATGGCATAGTTCAGAATTGAAAGAGAAGGGTTATTCGCATGAAACATATGCAGATGTATTAAATGGAGTTGGCCCTTCAAAGACAGCTAAAAGAACACCAATTGATCCAGTAGATGATTCCTCGACTATTAAATGCTATGATGGAAATTATCAAGCTATGATTTCTCACATTGCAGGCAATCATACATTTCCGTTTGTATTCAACAATACTTGCTGGTCTTGGATGAATATTGCTGAAAGATTTTTATCAACTGGCGCGAGCAGTTATATTGGAACATTGTGGAACATTAAAAATAGAACAGCAATAGATGTTGCGAAAACCTTTTATGTGAATTTGTTCGAAAAATCAATCTCAAATAATCTATTTGATTCAATACTGAGCAATACTATACATCGTGATGATGAAAACATTTTCATTTGTTGGGGTCTTCCAGAATCATTTATATATAGAAGTAGAGAACCAGATCCAAAAAAGTATATCGCTTCACAAATTGGTCTAAATTATAGCAAATGGAAGAATTGGTTAGATGGAGGAATAAAATCAAAAAACAAAAGATCAGTACAAGAACTAATCGATTGGAGTGTGAAGTTAATTACAAAGTACTTTTATAAAGAATTGATTAAATTAATAGAAAATAAGGACTACCGCTAACAGCTAAGTATTCGTTGGGTGGGACAATATGCTCTGCGGACAAATATTGACCCACTACAAAATTGATGTTTTAAGGGATTTTATGTAGTCAATAATTTCCAAAATACGAAACTAATTGATCCATTTATTATTTTCAAAATATTTGTCATTAATTGACAAAATGCAAATTTTTACTGGCAACTGACAGTTCAATAATTGGTTCTTTCCTCTCCGTATTTGTAAATCCTAATTTCATGCCTTCATAAAACCAAAATCCAACATTGAATCTATTTTCTATTTTTACTAATCCGTTATATTGATTGAGTCGTTTTTTAATATACTCAAATTCACGATATGTAATTGTCAAGCAATTATCCTTTAAGTAATCTTTGTAAAAGTTATATGCATGCAATAGTTTTAAATTTGTTCTGATTGCAAACCATAATTTTCCTTGGAATATAAGTAATCTTCGATATTCGTCTGTAAGTGGAACTAACTTCAAACCTTTTAATTCTGGGAGGTTATCTAGGTATACCTTTTTTAGATCCCCATTTTCTTTCATTGCACATACTTTGATTTCAATTTCTACTTTCTTTTGCTTTCCAAGACCTATCAGACTCCAATTTCTATCAATGATTGAAAGACCCTGTTCCAGCCATAAATTGGCATGATCTAAGACAAGTCCCCTTGATTTACTCTCTGATGGCCTTAAAACTCTCCCCACCATTTGTAGGTACAATGATAGTGATTTAGTTGGTCTAGCTAATTGGACAACCTCACACTCTGGAAAGTCAAAGCCTTCGGTAATAATTTCAACATTACATACAACTTGAATTTTTTTATTCTTAAAATCTAATATAATTCGTTCTCGTTCTTTAGTTGAAGTTGTCGCATCAATGTGTGCAGCTGAGATCCCATTTCTTTTATATGAAGCTACAATTTGTTTACTGTGTTCGATATTTACAGCAAATACTATTGCCGACTTTCCATGGCATTTATCCTTGTAGGTTGAAACAAGGTCATCCATAATGTTCTTTTTCATCATTTGTATAGAAAGTGGGAAATTTTCATAATCCCCACCTCTTAGTTTTATTTTTGACAATTCGGGGATTGAACCCACATAATGATCAACTGGAACTAAATATCCACCTGAAATAAATTTCTGAATTGAATCACTAACTATTAATTCATCAAATATGTCTTCAAAACCTTCTCCATTCAATCTGATAGGAGTAGCCGTTACACCTAAGAATTTTGCATTTGGATACATATCCCATAGTTTTCTATAAGTAGTTGCTTTTGCGTGATGTGCTTCATCTATAATAATGAATTCGGCTTCTGGATGCTCTCTATTCATTAGTGTTTGAATACTTGCTATTTGGACAGATTTGGTATAATCTGGAAGAACACCTGCCATGATAATACCTGCATCGACGCCATTGTTTAATAATTTATCTTTAGCTTGTTCAACTAATTCCTTTCTGTGGACTACAATCAATATTTTCCGATCATTGGTGTAACATTGTCTTGCAATTTCAGAGAACAAGACTGTTTTACCAGTTCCTGATGGTGATTGAAAGAGTATACTTCGGATTCCTTCATCCCATTTTTTAGTAATTTTGTGGATTCCTTCATTTTGGTACTGTCTTAGAATGTAAGTTATTTTGACCTCACATTCAAAAGGATCCATGGATGTTTGTAAATTTGTATTCATTGTTAAATTATTTATTGTTATTAAAATGTTATGTGATAAACTTGGTAAATCATACTAAGGGAATTTCTCAGCGAAAGAGGAATTGGCAAGTATCTTGATCTACAATTTGAAATTTGTATAGTGTTTATGGGATTAATGATCATTGTCTGGTTTAATAGTTCTCATATCTAAGATTTTGGCACATTCTTATTTGTAATTATTTGTTGATTCCGCCATTGGATACACCGCAAGATGAATCATTAGTTCTCTCAACTACCTATACTTAGTAATTTGAAAGTTATATGAATCAATTTTGTCTAAATTATTTTCAATTATTTTTTCATTTGTGATATTTTGACTATCAAAAGGTAGTTTTGGACTATCAAACGGTAAATTATTCTTACCTGCTGTTATTTGAAATATACTTCAGACTAAAAAGGAATATTGTTCTAGATTGGTCGATTTAACTGGATCAAATTAAACTCATTCAGTGATTCAATTATATTTGATTCTGGACAAGATTCTGGCTTTACTTCAGATTCCTAGTCATCTAAATTTAATCGTATTTGGTCTACAGTTTGAATCAATTAATCTTCTTTTCCAATTACTTTGTGTCTGTTGAGGAATTCCTCAACATCTTTTTCACTGAATAGTAGAATCCTGCCGCGCTTTATATAGGTGATTTTGCGTTCTTTTACATACCTGTAAATTGTAGATTTTGAACAGCACAACATTTCAGCTAAACTTTGTAAATTCATCACTTTGGTATTCATAATTATCTCCTTTTTTCTATAAGTAGTGTTGAGAAAGTTATAGAATTCAGATAATGAGTCTTTTTTGGAAATTATTTTCAAAATATTAAAAATTCATGAACTGGGTATTTATTTGTAAGTTTTTAATTTTATGAATGTCCATTATATTGGCTAGAGAGCGGATTTAAATATTTATTTTTTAATGCAAGATTATAATATATATGCCTATAAATCATTGCATAACACATAGTCATAATTTATATTTATTAATAATTGTCAATTTGGATGATTTTTAATCAAAATAAACAATATATATAATAAACAAAGGAACAATGCAATCAAATGGGACCAGAAAATTTAAAAAATAAAATACTTTGTGAGATCAGGTTTGAGATGGATCTGCTTATAGATAGGATTCTAAAGATTATGGAGAAAATAACAGAAAAAGAATATTCATATCTGAATGAATACGTCACAAGAATTAAAGCAGCAGAAATTCTGGATGTTTCACTACCGACTCTGACAAAACTAATTAAGGAGAAAAAATTGAAAGTTTATTTCATAAGTAATAAGTATTACTTTCTCAGGCAGGAATTACTCGAACTAATCAATAATAATTTTAATTTAAATAAAGAACAAATATGAAACAGAATCTTAAAAAATTAGAAAAATCCAATACTTCTGATGAATTAAGCGATGAGGAATTGTTTGATGAACAAAGATCTTTTCTAGAAATACAAGAAAAGATGGATGAGTTTTTTGATAGAATTTGGTACGATAGAAAAATTGTAATGTTTGCCGATATTAAAGAAGGATTGACTGAAAAATTGTCTCCAGAAATGATGAGGACAATTAAAAAAGCAATGAAGTGTGTTGAAAAGAAATATGGAGGCAAAAGTGCAGTGCTAAATTACTACAAAGATGATTATGATTGGGGGATGTTGAATGGAAAATTATCTGCTCTTAGGTGGGTCCTTGGAGATGAATGGGACAATTTAGATACATAAGAGCAATTAATTGATCTAATTAAAGTTCTATCAAAACAAGAGAGAGAGTACAAGTTCTATAATTTAATATATCTCCATCGAGAAACATAGGCTGTAATGCTTCTAAAACAGAACCATTGCAAATTCAAAATGCCATAGATGCTATCAAAATGGCTTCGTTCAACACATTGGATCAGAAAATTGTGCTTAAATCAGTAAGTTAAATTTCTGTCATTTTTATTACCTTTGATTCTGATGCTTGGCATAATGCTTCGTTTGTCCAACTTTCGGATACAATGCTAATATGTTATGCCTCATTTTAAATGATAATATATGGATCAGATAGATAAAATTTACAATAAACTTGAAGATATTCAAAGGTATTCAGGTTATGGAGGTTTAGTGCTTATAATTATTATTACTATTCTAATGTTTTGTCTTTATTACTATCTTAAATCTTATGTAAGTTATTGGGGCAAGGAAACCCTTAAAAAAGAATTAGAAAAGTATAAAAGTGAATTAAATACTGAATTGGCACTTACAGTGGTTGAAAAATTAACAGATGTTAATAAAGAAATTGCTGTACTAAAATCATATCTTAACACAACAGCTCAAAAGGAACTAGCCTTTCATACAGAAACGCTTATTATGATGAAGGAAGTTTATGATTCTTTTGTGAGCCTCATACAGGACTCTTCAAACTCTTCTCAAGGAGGAATTAATATGTGGGATGGAGAAGAAATAAGAATTAGAGTCGCATTCTTGAATAATTTATTTACTACTTCAAAATTTAAACTTACGAAGTTAAAATTGTACTTGGATGATGATGAACTTTATTCATGTATTGATAAATTAATACTCTCCTTATTAGATGGTCCATTTCATCATACAAAAAACTACCTGTTGAAAAAGAGGTTATGGCTTTCAACATTTAATACTTTGCCATTAGCAGATAAAGAAGTTGAATTGGAACAGCAAAAAGAAGTTGATAGAGTTTATAACGAGACTTTAATAAAATATCGCAGTGAGCACATTGCCCTTATAGAAGAGTTTCATTCCATCTTCAGAAGAAAATATTATGAAAAAATAAAAAACGAGGCATAACAATGCACTGGACGAAACGACTCCCTAATGGTCTTACATCTACTGTGCTTAACGTTTTGGGTAAGGCTAAAAACCAACAACGACAATGACAGACAATTTTACAATAGACCAAATAAGAGATGAAATAATAAAATTTAAAAATGATCCTGACTTTCAAAAGTTGGAGAACTTTTATTATTCAAAATCATTCTCTGAAATTTTGGGAGTAAGCAGACGAGAAATAAGTCATAGCGGTTTCCTTGCGTGGTTACTTGGGAATTTGGAAAGTCATAATTTAGGTGAATTTCCAATCAAAAAATTTTTAGACATTATTTTAAAATTCAGTAATTACAAATTAAAAACTAAACACAGTGATCTTTTTAATTCATTTGTTACAGAAGATTACTTAATTGAAAGACTATTCATTAAGTCTGAATACGCAATTAAAAATGTTGGCAGACTCGACATTTATATCGAATTGACACTTTTAATTACAGGAAAAACAAAGAACATCAAGTTAGTAATTGAAAATAAAGTTGAAAGCAGTGAAAACAACGACCAAACAAACAGCTACTTTAATTTCTTTAACCCAACAGAAAATGACGACAACATTATAATCTATGTTTACTTGTCACCAATTTCAACACTTGAACTCATAGAATTGACCGAGCCAGAATGCAACTGTAAAGAGTTCATCCAAATTAACTACCAATCAATTGTTGACTACTTGATTGAACCTGCATTAAATCAAAACATTTCTACACGAACACAAAATATACTAACTGAATATTTAAAATCTTTAAGCCAACCTTCTATTGACGAAGAAGCGGACGGACATAAACAAGAATTAATTATGGCACTTGGAAACGAAGAAAGAAAACTATTGGCAAGTTTTTGGGATAAAAATCAAAAACTAATTTTAGCATCACTTTATGCAATAAGTTCTGACCCTGAACAGGAAAAGGACACAAGAGATAGTATAAGAGAAGCTCTTGACAGTTTATCTTCTGATAAAGACCGAAGCACTTATAATATAAAATTTAATGGTGAAGTATTTAAGCGAAACTTTAAAAAATCTGACATAGGACTTCAGACAATAAACTTGTTAAATGCAAAAGGTTTAATTGACCACAACACTATCAATTATCTTAAAGAAGATAAAAGTTGTAGTTTTCTTTTAATCAAAAAAAAAGAAGACTTTACAGAAACTGAAATCAAATATAGAAAATATAAAACCAATGACCCACCTGAACTAATTTACAACGGTGAAGAATTTTATGTTGCAAGAAATTGGGGAATTGGAAATATTCACAAACTTATAAATAAATTTATTAACAAATTCCAAGGACTTGAATATGAAACAAATTAGAAGTGGAAAAAGAAGCCCAGCCCATAGCAGCTAAAATAATTGGCGGTTCAGTGGTTAAGTGAAGCGTTGTTCATCGTATCAAGTTCCGCAGTGGCAGACAGTTTTCGTCTTCGAAATCGCCAACTTCTTTTAGCTGCAAACCGTTATGATCGATTAACTAAATAAAGAATGAAACTAGTTTTTGCGGCTACTTATATACTCATTGCAATTATTGAACCTTTCAAAGGATTCAAAGGTGAATACTATATTAGAGGCAAAGCATACATAAACAAATTAGAACTAGTTAGAAATAAATATATAGAAGTAGAATTTGGTAGTTATGTAGAAAAGATAAAAACCAACCTAAATGGTGAATATTTTATTATAATTGTTTATGAGTTCCCTTGTCCTACCGCAATGCATGAAGATATATTATCCAAAGAGAAAATTGAACTTATTACAAATAGTTACAATCCTAGATATATATTTTTTGAGCATAAGGGAAGATGCTATGACATAGAAAATTATTTTTACAAGTATGATAGATCGAATCTAAATCAAAAGACATTTAACTATGATTTACAATTTTAAAACCGCTCATAAAATTGTACTTGCGATCATGCCGCCAACAGGCTGTTATTTTCACTCTTGGCTTACAATGATAAAACTATTTCTTACTTTTGGCTACCGGCACATGGCAAGACTGCGTGTATGCCAAATCCGTTGAACAAACCCTAATCATTTCACAAAAACAAAATAGCTAAACATTAAAATTCATTAATGAAAGTATTTTATTTTTGGAATATTATTTCATTCCAAAAATAGATGTTTATGAATTCAAAAGAGAGTTTCGAGTTAACAAGGAACAAGTTATTGGAAGATTACAGATCTTTCATGGTTCTTAAAAATTTTAGTCCGCGAACTATTAAAACTTATGTTTCAATTTTAGATTATTTTTTTCGGTATTGTGAATTGCACTTTCCAAATGAGGTGATGAATGATGATTTAGTTAGAAAGTATTTATTGCATAGGTTTGACGCTGGATGTTGTTGGCAGACTGTAAACTCAGATTATTCGGCAATCCAAAAGTTTTATAAAAATGTTGTGTTTCTTGAATGGAGTTTAAAGAAGTTGCCTAGACCAAGAAAGGAAAAACCATTACCAACAATATTTTCTAAGGAAGATATAGTAAAAATTATTGAATCAGCAACAACTTTTAAGCAGCAAATTTTATTAACATTCATCTATGTAACAGGTGCAAGATTAAGTGAAGCTGTATTTCTTAAAATTGATGACATTGATGGCAGTCGATGCCAGATAAGAATTAACGGAGGCAAGGGTGCAAAGGACAGACTTATTCTTGTTCCAGCACAATTTATACAGACGTTAAGAGAATATTATAAAAAAATAAAACCAGAGATCTATTTATTTAATGGAGCTACAAAAGGTGTTCCATATGCTCCAAGGACTTTGCAATATACTTTGCAACAAGCTAAGAGACTGGCACGAATTACAAAAAAGGGTTCTATACATACCTTGCGAAATTGTTATGCGACTCATCATTTAGAAAGTGGCACGGATTTGGTTTTTCTACAAGAGCAAATGGGGCATAAAAATTTGCGAACCACCATTCGTTATATAGGCTTGTGTGTAGAGAGGCAACGATACATAAATCATCCGATCGAATCGATGCAAATCCAATATCGAAAATAAATAGTATTGGTGAATTGTTTCGAGATTATGGAGAAGAATATATACTAAAATGCAATCCATACAAAGAACAAATTAAACTTATCCGATCTATTAGAATATGTAAAACACCAGCTCTCGGTGGACATGTTTATACCTGTCTTAAATGCCAACATAAACATTTCATTTATAAAAGTTGCGGTAATTCACGATGCATGATTTGTCAATCGATAAAACGGGAACAATGGAATGATAAACTTCGTAAGAGCTTATTAGAGGTTCCTTATCTACATTGTGTATTTACATTGCCACACGAACTAAATAATTTATGTCGACAGAATCAAATGGTAATGTATAGTTTGATCATGAAAGCAGCTTGGAAAACTATAAAACAAATAGGGGCCGAACAAGAATTTAATCCAGGTATGACAAGTGTGTTGCATACATTCGGATCAGACATGAATTATCATATACATGTACATTCATTAGTTACATTTGGCGGTCTGACAAAAGCAGGTGAATGGAAATATCCAAAGGAAAAAAATAAAATTGAAAAGTATAGAAAAATATGTTCAATATATAAAAGAATCTACCTAGATGAACTTAAGATATTAATCAATAAAAAACAAATTAAGTATCATACATCCATCGAAGAATTAATAGAAACCGTTGAAAAATTAAGATGGGTAGTTCACAGCACTAGACCAACAATGAATAGCGAAGTGATTGAAAAATATTTAGCGAGATATATCAATAGAATAGCAATAAGTCCAAATCGATTACATTATGTTAAAGAAAAATGTGAAGTAAATGTAATTTATAATGACTATAAAAATCAAAAGTCAGGAGAAGCTGCACCAAAACAAATTAAGTACTTAAAACCATTGGAAGCTATATATCAAATATTACAGCATACACTTCCCATGTACTTTCAAAAATCAAGATGTTACGGTCTTCATAATTCAAGTACCAAAATACAAAAACAGATACCATTAAAATTGAAGCGAAATGGTATAACAATCAGAACCATATTTGAAATTGTTACACACCTGCTTCAATTAGATTCCCTAAAGTGTGAGCTATGTGGTTCATTAGAATTTGTAAATGAAGATTTTAAACCAGATTATAATTACATATTAAAGTTTATATCTCCTTGCAGCCTTAAGTCTCCACCACAATCAGCTCCATATCCCCACATTTCATCTCATACTGTACAATCGGTTCATGTCAATGTATTGTCCGGAATCATCCCTTTTATCCCCTAATGGCTTAAAAAATAGTTACCAACAGTATTTTTACATTTAAATATTGAAAATTTAACTACCTAAGTATTAATTTTAGGCTTTCCAGAGAATATTACTTTAAAAATAACAATCAATTGAAAATAATAAATGAAAGCCTTTCCCTATATACCAGTTCCAAGTACCGGCTTCGTTCAACTTGAAAAGTTGATGCCTGCGAATCCATTTTCCAAGTGCTTGGTTTTAGTGGTCGGCATCAACTTTCCTTTGTGTTAGAAATAAGTGTAAATGACAAAAATGACACCACATATAAGCAAGGAAATTTTTGTAGAAATTCTACAAGACAAAGACCTATTTCAAGCTAACGATCTACTTATTTTTCAAACTTTGTATTCACTTGACAAGCAAGAAGCATCGGCAACTGACCTTGCTAGGGTTATAGGTTGGTCAGACAAAAATGGAGTCATTGGCAGAATTGTGGGACTTGGAAAACGTATCCTGAAAAAATACAACATAAAACAAACAGAACGTGAAGACGGAACTAGAAAACTTTGGGACTTCTTTTTTACAGGTTATTACAAAGGAACATTTTTCATTTACCAACTCAAACCCGAATTAAAAGAAGCATTGGAAGAATGTGGTTTGACAGAAAATATAAATTCAATTTCAATTCAAAATTCTTATCTTTTTGTTTGGAATCCTCATAAGTGGAGCCAATGGACAGACCCGAACAATGAGCCATACATTGAGAAAAATATTGAAGAACTAAAAAATACAGGTAAAGTAACTTTAATGTGGAGTTGCAGAAGCCACAAGAGTATTAGACCAGGCGATAGAGCATTTATAGCAAGAGTTGGTTCTGCACCTAGAGGAATTTTTGCATCTGGTAAAGTTGTTTCCGAACCTTTTCTTTCACAACATTGGAACGGTGAAGACAAAGATGTTCCAAGAGTGTTAATTGAATTTGACACATTGCTTAATCCCGACAAAGAGCCTATTCTTACCTTGGACCATCTAGAAAAAGGGAATTTAGCCAAACAAACTTGGACACCTCAATCATCAGGAATTTCAATAAGACCCGAAACTGTTGAGGAGCTTGAAGAAGAATGGTTTGAGTTTTTGAGAACACAAAACATTCGTTACAATCCATTTTTGGAAACAACTAACACTACAATTACATTTATTGAAGGTTCAGCGACTCAAGTTACACAGACAAGATATGAACGGAATATTTATGCAAGAAAAGAATGCTTAAAACATTACGGTTATTCTTGTTCAGTTTGCGACTTCAATTTTGAAAAATTTTATGGCAGTTTAGGATACAAATTTATTCATGTTCATCATCTGAATCAGGTAGCCACAATCAAACGAGAATATCAAGTAGATCCGATTCAAGACTTACGACCTGTTTGCCCTAACTGCCATTCAATGTTGCATAAACAAAATCCACCCTTGACAATTGACGAACTTAAAGACATAATAAAAAATGGGTAACAATGGAAACTAATTAAAAACACCTAATTCTAATTGCACCTGCAATAAATTGGTGGTTCAGTGGTTAAATGAAGCGATTTACTTCGCATCAAGTTAAATTTCTGTCATTTTTATTAACTTTGATGCATAGGTATGCATTATGCTTCGTTTACTTAACTTTAGGGTTATATTGTTTGAGTGTAAGTGTCTAACTATTTAGGCAAACTATTTATTTCTTATGACAAATAGATTAATTTATTATGGATAAAATGTTAATTAAAGTTGCAACGGAATTTAATATAGGGTTAACAGCTATAGTGGAGTATCTTATAAGTAAGGGATTTGAAATTGAGAATCGGCCGACCTCTAAAATCACTGATGAAATGTACTTTGAACTTCTAAGAGAATTTAACAGTTCTAGTAGACCAAAAAATCAGTCGATCCAAACAACATTAATTCCTTTAAAAAATACTATTATTGAAGATAAAACTATTATTGAAAAAAATAACTCAATAAAATTTGAAAAAATCAACTCGTCAGAAGTTGAAGAAATTGAGCCAACTGAAATTGAAGAAATTATTCCAATTGAAATTGAAGATAAGTTCGATTTAGAAAATCCTTATGAAGCATTTGTAATAGACATTATTCACAATGGAATTGATTTTGAAAACAGGATTCCAGAAAATAGATTAATTGGTGGTGAATTTATTGAAACAAAATTTACTGATTTTGAGGCTTTTTCGATTTGTCTTGGAACTGAAGAGGCAATTTTGCGAAAAATTTCTAGAGAATACTTTAAAGGTATTATTTCAGACAAAAATTTAATTCTTGCTCATAATTCAAGTATGAGGGCTTTGCAAAAATATAAAGAAGAATATATATCATTGATATTTTCTTTGCCACCCTTGCCTTTTCGAGCTTTTGATGCCAAACAATTATTTTCTGAAATGGATAGGAGAAATGAAGTTACTAAGCGACCCGTATTTAGGATATTAATTAGGGGAAAAAAGTACATTTTGAAATTTCATGAAGATTATTCTAAGAATTTTATATCAAACGAAATAATAACTGTTCTTGATAAGAAAACAAAGCAAGCAGTGTTTAATATTTCGAGAACTGGACATATAATTCCTAAGGAAAATATTAATGAAATCATTCCAACTTTATCATTTTTTATAAGAAATGTTGCTGATTTTAAATCATACATCCTAAATTATGGTTTAGAATCGGGAGAATGCAGTGTATGTGGAAGAACTTTAACAGATCCATTTTCAATAAGAAAGGGAATAGGTCCAGTTTGTGGTGGTTATAGGTGAGTAATTACATTAAATTTCATTCATCTTGCCATCCTATAATAAGTTAAGAATTCTTCGTCAAATAGCATGAGGAAATTGTTGTATGTGGAGGTCACTTGTCTAATTATATGAAAACTTTGTATACTTTGTAACACGGATCACTTTATTAGGTTTATCAAAGCAAAAACTTTCTTTAATCAACAATTACCAAAATATAACCAAATGACAGAAAAAGAATGGGTAAAGTCAATCATCCCCCAGATTGATAAACTGCTTAAAAAATCTGATTCTAGTATACATGTAGTTGATGGGCATCGACTTTCCTATGCCAATGAAATACTTACTTATGGATTGGATAATCAGCCTTCAAATCAAAAATCCATTGGATATGAAACGGATATCTTAATTTATGAACAACTAGATGAGGCGACATGGAAGCCAAGAGTAGTTATAGAAACAAAACTTGGAGGTGTGTCTACTCATGATGCCATAACTTATAGTCAAAAAGCGCAGACACATAAATATGTCCATCCATACTTACGTTACGGGATATTAATTGGGGATAGGGAGCATTATCCATTACCCGGCAGATTGTTTCGTCATGGACAACATTTTGATTTTATGTTGTCTTGGAAAACAGTAACAGCGGCTAAAAATGAAATGAAACGATTAGTTGAGATCATTATTGATGAAATTCAAGCTAGTAAGACACTTGATGAAATTTTATTTAATTCGCGATCTATACATAGGGATAAGTTTACTTGCCTACACAGACCATTAAAACTATTCGAAGAGTGATAATAGCTGTTTAAGTTTGGTATGATTTTGATGGATAAAGTTAGGTTATTATGGAAGAAAGTTTTTTACTTTGCAAAATTTTGGTCCACGAGATATTCGAGGGCTAAGTCACCATTTAGGAACATAGGCATGGCTTATAGATACGCATATATTAGGTGCCTGGCCCGCCACCTTTTTTGCCACAACCGCCACCAGCCTTTAAATTATCCAGTTTATGGGTTGGCAATAACCTCAATCCATATAATTCAATTGTGTCAATATTCAAATAAACAAACTTTAAAGATTCTGATTAGTTTCGCCATGAAGAAGCAATTTTATGACATATTTGTATTTAATGATAAATCAAAACCCCGAACAAATAGCTAGAGACAATATAGCAACTCAATGCTTGCGGCTGGGTTTTTCAGAGCAATTAACAAGTAAACCTGAATGCTGGAATTGGTGTTGCTGTTAAAGAAAACAGAGTTCCGTTTATGGTTTACATGGATGAATTTCATAATTTCACAACCTTGTCTTTAGTAAATATGCTATCTGAATTGCGAAAGTTTAAGGAAGGGCTGGTTCTAGCTCACCAATACCTGCATCAACTTGATGAAGATATTAGACAAGCTGTACTAGGGAATATCGGGACAGTTATTTCTTTTAGGATTGGAACCGAAGATGCAAAGCATACGGCAGAAGAAATGTTTCCCGAATTTGATGTTCAGGATTTCATTAATCTTCCTAATTACAAGATATATTTGAAATTAATAATTGATGGTAGGCCTAGTCGGCCTTATAGTGGATATACTTTAGTTGTAAATGGCATGAATTAATAGAAAGTTAATGAATTCAATAAAAGTATTTAATTTCTATAATAAATATTAAATTTACCTTCACTTACTCTTACTTTTTTATTTCCATCAGAAAGGGTTAAATTAAAAATTCCGATTGCATTTCGACCATCATTCTTAATAATATTAACAATATTCTGATCATTATTATCCGATTTCAAAGATTCATAAACTACATCATAATATGACAAACCAAATGGCAAATATCTACTAAAAAAAATTTCTGGGTTAGGACTCTTCGGTCCAACATTTACTTTTCCATTTGCACCAAACCCAAGCACAATTTGTAAAGTTCTTGGATCAACAATTGATTCAGCGGTCAGACTAAACCCAATGCAACCTGCTCCACATAATAATAAATATCCCGAAGAATTAAATTCAATGCCATCAATTTTACATGAAACTGAATTTTCAGGAATAATTATGTCCGATGGTAGAGGTTCCTTAGAGCAGCTGAAAAAAGAAACAAGACAAATTATTCCGAATATTATACTCTTATTTTTCATTTTTTGGGTTTAATTGGCACACAAATTAATAAACATTCAAAATTAATCCAATATTATTTATATAATTTAATTAATCACTAAGGTAGTAAATTTTATTGATTTTTCTTTTTTGAAAACAATTATTAACAATAATATTGCTTCTTGCTTAATCTATAAAATTTATTTTTAAATATAATAATTGGTTAAATATTAAATCATATTATTGATATTTAAATAATTACATATTTTTAATTTTAATAATATGATATGACTAAATTATTTTATATACTTCTAATTAAGTGTTAAAAAATAAAATATTTTACGAATATACCAGTATTTAAGTATTTATTATATTAATTAATTTGCATATATTATAAATACCATATATAAGTGGTTGATCTAAAAACATATAAAATAGATAAATTAATTTAATGTTGATATTTTTCAAATGTACAAAATATTAAAATGGCATTTGATTAAAATGTGACTATATTTGAACGCACTATTATATCAAACATATTTTTATATTTAATAATATTAATTCTATTGAAATGCTGGTGAAATTAAAAAGAATTTTCCTTTGTTTATTTTGCATAATTAATTTATTGTCTGCAAATCCAATTCAATTAACTGATTTGATTTTAGAAACGAAACTCTATTCTAGATGGTTAATTTGCCAAAATGATGATATTCAACTAAAACCGCTTGAAGCAGAGGTAAGTGGTAAATGTTATCGTTGGTACAAAAAAAATACAAATGGTATTTTTATTGATTATAACAAAAAAACATATGAAATTAGTGAACATCCTAATATAACCAGTTGGTATAGGGTAGATTTGATGGATTGTAATAGTACTGGTCCCATAAAATCATGGTATATAAAAGTTTATGTCGCTACTTCAATTTCTATAATGGAATCTGATGGTAAGACTGAATGTATGGATGAATTTAGTCAAATTAAAATTATAGGGCAAGTTAATTGTGTTGACTATAATGAAGTATCCACAATGGAGATGGATGTAATTTCTATTGAAGCTCAATTTATTCCGGACCAATCAATTCCTCTTCCATCTGAGAAAGTAGCAATCACATATGGAAAATTTAAAATGAAAACACCATTTAAAGTTCCACAAATTACTCCAGGCAAAGGGAAAAGTTACATATTAAAAAACAGAGCAATTTTTGGGGATTGTATAAGTAATACAGTTGATATTAATGTATATAGGTTATGGATCGAGGAATTTAATAATATGAACAGTAATGATAAGCCTATGTGGAATGTTGTAGTAAATAATTCTCAACCCAATGATTCGAAAGTTCATTGCTTAGCCCAAGCCACAAGTATTATTACAGAATTTGAATGGCTTCCGTGGTCCGACCTTTGGGAATTTACTAATAACAAATCCAGCTCAAAGATTTTAGATAATTTGAATTTTCTTCCTGCAAATGGAAAAATGCCTGATTTGAATGATTATTTTGGAACTAACACAGGAGAAATTTTACTTGTAGCTAAAGACCCAATTGGAAATCTATATAGAGTTTCATCATCTGATATATCATCTAAGAAAATTTCTTCTAAAAATGGGGATAAATATGAGAATTGGCGGTACATGGATAATAATAAAAAAGCGAGAGTGTTTTTTCATAAAGATGATAGAATTGTAGAATTTGAAGGAAATACACCAAGAAATCCTTTAACCATACCACAATGGTTATATTATTGGCGTCAATGTATTAAAACACCCTATCCAAAGTATGTAAAATTCATTAAATTTGAAGAAGGTAACGATGAACCTCCCGCATATTTTGGACTCCCAAGAAGAGATATTAGTCAAGTTGTTACGACATTGGAAAATAGAATAGTTGTCAAACAGATAACTTCTGAAAAAGCAAAAATAAGGAATAAAATGTGGACAAGCATAGCATATGCATATGGTATAGAAGCATTCTATATCTTTCTGTCTCATGAACTTGAACACGCTCGATTAATGAATGAAGAAATATGGCCAAATGGATTTAACCAGACTGAAGATTTGGATATTACTACACTGAATATTGGTGATTATTATAATGATATTTGGGAAACTAAAAATCGTAGTCCTGATTATAAATTTTCCAAAAAATATGATGATTATTATAAGCATGAACTTTTATTTAAGCAATTTAAAAATCCTGACCAAAAAATATTATCGGTGGGTTACAAGTATGAGGAAACAATTGGTTTTACGGCAGAATATAACGCAAAAGATAAAATGGAAGGTGATACAAAATATTTAGATTGGTCATTTGATAGGAAAGGTTTTTACAATAGTAAACAATGGAAATAATAATAAATAAAAAAAATTAAAATGAAGCAAATATTAATTTCAATGTTTTTAATTTATTCTATTAATATAAATTGCCAACAAAGTAATTCAGAGTATTTTAATGCAAAACTTGATAGCCTTTATAAGGACTCACTGATTTCAACCATAGATGAAAAAGAAGAACTAATGATTATGGATTCTATACTATTGTCAATTTTCTTTATCAAGGATTCATTTTTAGAAATGCGATTTAAATCATATTTGAATTTTCGATCGAACCTTTTTGACGATTTAAACAGTGTAATTTTTGCAAGTGGTAATGAGCAGAAATTTTTGACAGATGTCCAAAATTATATTTATTTTCAAAAATTTACAATTCTTCCATACTCTATTATTCCAGATAGTATTATTTCTGAAAATACAAATTTAGACCTTCTAAACTATCACCAAGTATCTACTGATACTCATTTTGTTGCAAATTTGTTTCGAAATGCAATAAATGAAAATCAAATTTGGTATTCATATCAAAGATTGTATGATTTATTGGATTCAACCCAATTCAATTTGTTCTATAATGAAAATTTGAATAACTTTCAAGTTGACTCGAATATTTTTATGGCAACTTTAGTAAATTCCTTCCAGGATCATAAGCCATATCCATTGGCTTCTAATTCTGAGTCAATTTATATTCAATTTTTTGATACTAATATTAACATTAATTTAATTGTTTTTAATCATTATTTTAGAGATGGTCCAAGATTTCAAGATTTAGTGGATATTGAACAAAAAGACAGTATAAGGTTGTTAAATGAAATTAGTAAAAATATATTTTTCGAGAAGGAGGCTATTAAATTAGATTCTGCCATGAGAGTCCGTGATTCACTTAGTTCAGAATTATTAAAGTTTAAAGTCCCAGAAGCATATTTAGCTTATCAAGATACAACGTTATGGGAAGATAATGGTCAAGTTCCTGTATGGGTTGGTGAAGATGGAATGAGATTTGATACATTAAATAATGATGAATTGTTCTATTGGCTCACACAAATTAATGTTTCTGATGTTTACGACACTGTAAATAGCTATTTAGATTTAAACTCTAGTCCTACAATAATACATTTAAGGAAAATATTCCAACTCATTGGAGATCGATATATATTCCAAGGAATAATGCCTAACTCATCCCAAATGATTCAACTAGGTCAAATCATTGATATTTATGTTGAATATATTAAGCAAGATACTATTTCTTGTATGCACGAAGAAGCAACATTACAAATTCAACGATTGTGGAATCTTGCTGAATTTAAATATATTGATTGGCCGATAATTAATAATGAAAATTTAAATCAGGATTTTTCGGTAGCTGTTGATTTTCATTGTACAGAATCATTATTACTTGAAATGATACGACGTGCTGATACTTACGAATTGGCAGGAAACCATGATTTAGCTTTTCGATACATCCACCCATTAATGTACATTTATAATTTCAAATATATTGAAAATATAGGATATGCAATTCCACCTAGAAGGCCGTTTAGAACATTAGAAGATTCAAATCGATGGTGCATTGACTATGTTATTCCTGCATTACAACGATATAAGCTTATAGATTAATCATAATGGCTATTATTTTTATCTAATATTTGTTTTCTATTAAAAGATAAATCATGAAAAAACTAATTATTATTTGTTTTATTTTTCATTTTCAGTTTGGATTAGCAAACATTACTGCAACATTTGTTGATAAAAATAATAATGACCCTACAACTGGACAAATTACAATTACAGTTTCTGGCTGCTCGCCATACGAATATACAATAAAAGGCATGACAACTAATACCGTTATTTATGGAGCATTAGGTCCCAATCAACCTTTTACAAGAACACATTATTCTTTACCAGCTGATATGTACGAAATTGAAGCATATAGTGCAGATGAGTGTCGTTCAATTTTAAAAGGTGAAATTAAAAATTGTAATTCAATTTCAACAACTTTACAGATCCCATTTGTGTGTAATGGACAAAAGGCTACAGTAACTGCTATTCCTTCTGGTGGTATCCAACCATATGATTTTAAATGGTACAAGAATAATTTAAGAATAGATATTTATCCATTTGGTTCAGTTCAAAAATTAGAAGCTGGATTTTATTATATTGTAATTACTGATGCAATTGGTTGTGAATTCAGAAAAGATTTTGAAGTAAAGAGTTTTGTGTTGAATTATCAAATGGAAAAACAGGAATATTTTTGTTTTACTCAAAATAAGATTACTATCCAAATTAAAGATGCAAAAAATCGACGTTTCAATTATTCTTGGTCAGATGGAATGAATTCTGATGGTTCAGATATATATATGAGATATGTTAATAATAATGTAAATAATACAGTAACGGTAACTGATTTAATAACAAATTGCACAAGTGTTAAAACTTATTTATCTACATTTAGTACAAATTTTACTTACTGGGAATATCCTATTTTTCATAGTATCAAACACGATGTAAATAATAATAATAAAGGTGAAGTAATTATATTATTAAAAGATGTTAAATTTATTGGAAGTAATTTTTATGTAAATATATTTAAGAATGGGAATAGTTATGGCCCGACTTTAGGACTTTTCAATAGACTAGCAAATATAAGTAATTTAGGTGTTGGTGATTATTGTTTTGACATTCTTGATGCAAAAAGATGTATAATTACTCAATTGTGTCAAAAAATTGAAACATGTGGTGAACCGGGACTTCCAGTAAAAATGACTGTTGACTTTCAATTGCCACGTTGGAAACCAGATGCATATATAAAAGCAAATGTTATTAATAGTGGAGGACTCTGTACCTATTCTTGGTTTGTAAATGATTATTATAGAATTTATACCACTAGTAATACAATTTATGCATCTGATATTTCTAAATTAGAATATGCGGGAGAGGACATTTGTGTAGTTGCTCATTGTCCTTGTGGAGAAACCTCCAAAATTTGTGTTAAGTATGATCCTTGTGATAATAGTGAAAGTAAGAAATCGGTTAATTATATTAATAAGAGTGTTCCAACTGTATGCTATAAAGATTTACCTGACGGTAATCGCAAAACTATCAAATCAAATCAGAGCATTATTCTAGATATTGATTTGACTAGGAAATTTAGTTACAATCCTCTCCAAGGATTGCAAATTTACGATTATAGATTAAAAAATGTTTATTGGTCAGATCAACATGTACTTAATAAATCAGTTGATTTAAATAGAAAAATTTTACATATTGAAAGATTGATTGATGAAGACATTCCTATTTCAAAAACTTTTAACTTAATTTTTATTGATGGAAATGGTTGCATATCTATAGAAAGTTATGAAGTAAAAAATACTATGGAAGTAACTAATCTGGGAGATTGCTCCTACAGTGTGAAATGTGATGGAGGGACACCTGAATTTGAATATAATAAAATATTTACTATTATTGATGGTGATAATTGTATTGCGGAAACATCTTGTGGTCCAAATAAAGATTCTCCATTAAGATATGGGAATAGAGTTAAAGGAGAATTAATGGGTACAGATAAAAACATGCCTGGAAATTGTTTTTATTATGAATATTGTATATGGAATGAATATAATCATAGCGAAAATCATAAAATTTACGATGTAAGTAAAAATCCAGAATTTACAAGTAGATGGGATCAAAGTGGTTTTTTTCAATACGCCTTCGTAAAGAGATATCCTAATTACACCTCGGTGCCGTGTTGTAATCCAAATCCTGAAGTGCAGCTATCTAAAGAAGAAGTAGTTAATAGACTTATTCTTTGGAATAAGGATGAAAACAATTGGACAAATCAGACTTCTGATGATGCTTTGAATCCATGTATTGCAATTTACAAGTGTCCTAATGGTTATTTTACTAAGATCATAGGGCAAAATATAGGCAGTTATTTTTGTAGAATTGGTACAGATTGCTTTGAATTTACTCATTGTATCTTTGATGTAGGTGGACATCATTTTGATAATACAGATTCATATGGTGAAGATAATATTCTAATTTTTGAGTATCCAAATTTAGTTGTTAAAAAATTAAGTACTATTCCTTGCCCAACAAATACCCCAATATGTCCAATATCTCCAATATCTAACCCAATAGTACGAAATATTGGTACAAATTCATGTAATGTGATGGAAAACCCATTTACAAGCGAAATTAAGATTCAATGTACTGCTAAAGAAACTAAATTACCTATTTCTATTGAATTATTTGATATTGTTGGTAGAAGTATATATACAAGGAAATTATTTTCTTCAACAAGAGATCTTCAAATGAATATCCCAACTGCCCATTTAACATCTGGCGTTTATTTTATAAAAATAAATATGGGATTGGATTCTTATATTGAAAAATTAATTAAACAAAATTAAATACAAAAATACTTTTTGTTATGATTATTGTTTTAATATTTGATATTAACAAATACTATTAATTTTATTTTGTCAATTCTTACCGTCTTGGCTTTGAATTAACTTTCATTTAAGCTAGGTTTAGAAATATTCTTTAACAATCAAAACCAGTTTAAAATGCAAAATCAGAAAGAATTTAGTCCAACAAAGCAATCTTGACAAGTTGCTGAGGTTAAAATTTCTTACCACAATCAATCCAAAGTATCGGATTATCCAAAAATCAATAATTCCTAAGATACGGAATTCATCCTATGCAATAATTGAAGTGATGAAATGGAGCTACTTGAAGAGTTCAATGCCATTTTTAGATATAATTCAATTATTAATAATGCTCAGAAATTGATGGTTGCTGATGGATTTACTGAACTTGCGATATGGGAAGCTAATAAGTATTTTGAAGATTATTTTGCTAGGTGAATTTAATCCATATTTACACATCCCACAATATATCTAATAGATTTTACTTTAAAGTGATTTTTTCATTTACCAAAATTTTAGTCCACGAGTTATGAAAGGGGTAAGTCACTATATAGAAACAGAGGCATGCCTAATAGAAACGATTTAATTAGCCGCCCGCCCTATGCTTTATTTTGCCATCCCTCCTTGCGTCCCATAAATTAGCTTAGTATTAATTGATCAATTTCGATATTTAATTTATATTGATAATCTAAATATTATTAACTTATGATTGAACCAATGAATAAAATATTAATTTCATTAGTTCAAAGGATTAATATATATTTGTGTTAATAACTTTGTAAATGAAATTTGGAATTTATCTGCACCACATAAAGACACATGGTCATATTTAAAATCAAAAATTTCATCAATTAATATTCATTACTAATTTTCAATTTAATATAAAAATATGAAGCAAAATTTTAACCATATTCAATTACCAGATATTTCTGAAACACTTATTAATAAAGTACTATACGAGCATAGTGAAGGAGGAGGAAATGAAATAGACAAAAAATTACTAAGTCTTTTCGAATTCATGGGAGATAATAAAAGTGTTTGTGAAGTAACAATAAAAGTGGCAGCGTTAAATACAATTTATGCAACAGCTATTAATTATATTAAACCAGTGGTCGCTAAAATTGTTGAAATAATTCCCAATGATATTAGTAAAAATGATGAAAATGATTTTGTTAAATTTATCGACAATATAGCAATTGTTAGCTGGAAAAACGAATCAATAAATGAAGAATATTCCAGAATAAATTTATCATTTGCCTCCAAGTACGTTCATTTTCTAAGTAAAAGAAAGATGCCAATTTATGATAGTTATATGTGGATAATTATGGTTGGTTATTTTAATCAATATAAAAATTTAAATCTTTCATTTGCTAAACCTGCTGATTATAGCGAATTTTTTCAATTATTTAATAAATTCAAAGCAGAATTTAATTTAGGTAAGTTTTTCAATTTTGAAATAGATAAATTTCTGTGGCATTGTGGTAAAATGGCTTTAAGCAAAATAATAAAGGAAGATGATATTAAAATGGGTGCTGCTAAAAGTAAATTAAAGAAACAGTTGAAACCTTAATTCTAATTTTAAAGATACTGACAATTTATAATATTTGATTTGTGATCAGTCAGGTTCTAGTAATATTGTATTATTCATATTATACAAAAAAGCATTTTTATGTCAACCCAAGATTTTCGAATTTTTTGACAAATTTTATTAACTGTATTATCTTTGGCAATTTAAGATAATATACATACATCATGTTCGAACAAACTTTTAAAAACATTGACGATATTCTACATAAAGATGCTGGTTGTGGTAGCGAACTAGACTATGTAGAGCAAACCTCTTGGGTGTTGTTTCTGAAGTATTTGGATGATTTAGAAAAGGATAAGGCCACTGCTGCTGAACTTACTGGAAAAACCTATACCCCCATGATTGAGAAGAAATTCCAGTGGACAGTCTGGGCTGCACCTAAAGATAAAAAGGGTATACTGGACCACCACAAAGCATTAACTGGTGATGACCTTGCAGATTTTGTAAACATTAAACTGTTCCCTTACCTCAAAAAGTTTAAGACTGATGCAGAAAGTGCAGACACTATTGAATATAAGATTGGTGAGATATTTAGTGAACTAAAAAACCGCATTCAAAGCGGATATAACTTGCGTGAGGTAATTAACCGTATTGATGAACTTCGCTTTCGCACACACGCTGAAAAGCACGAAATGAGCCATTTGTATGAATCTAAAATACAAAATATGGGTAATGCAGGGCGCAATGGTGGCGAGTATTATACACCTCGACCTTTGATTACAACCATCGTAAAAGTAGTTGCACCGCAAATAGGCAATAAAATATATGATGGTGCTGTGGGCAGTGCTGGTTTCTTGTGTGAAGCATTTGCTTACTTACAAAAGAGCAAAAAATTAACTACATCGGATGTAAATACCTTACAGAAAAAAACCTTTTACGGTAAAGAAAAAAAATCATTGGCGTACATTATTGGTACCATGAATATGATTTTTCACGGTATTGAAGCACCAAACATAATTCATACCAATACTCTTGCCGAAAACTTAGCCGATATACAAGAGAAAGACCGTTACGATATTGTATTGGCAAATCCTCCATTTGGAGGTAAGGAGCGTGCCGAAGTACAACAAAACTTCCCTATTAAAACGGGCGAAACGGCTTCCTTATTTTTACAACATTTTATTAAAATACTCAAGGCTGGTGGTAAGGCTGGTATAGTTATTAAAAATACTTTTTTAAGCAATACTGATAATGCTTCAGTGGCATTGCGTAAACAACTCTTAGAAAGTTGCAACCTACATACAGTATTAGACTTACCTGGTGGTACTTTTACTGGTGCTGGGGTAAAAACAGTGGTTTTGTTTTTTGAGAAAGGAAGTGCTACCAAAAAGGTATGGTTTTACCAACTAAATTTAGATAGAAACTTAGGCAAGACAAATGCACTAAACGAAAAGGATTTAAATGACTTTGTTGAATTACAAAAAACAAAAAAGGAGAGTGAAAACTCTTGGATCATTAATATAAAAGATATTGACCAAAACACCTTTGACCTTAGTGCCAAAAACCCCAACAAAAAAGAAGAATCCACTTTACGTGAACCCCAAGAAATTTTAGAAGAAATGAAAGCATTAGACGAGGAAAGTGCCGATATTTTAAACTCAATTTTGGAATTGATATGAAAAATTGGGAGAAAAAGAAATTGAGTGATTTGTGTGATTTAATTACTAAGGGAACAACACCAACAAGCATAGGATATAAATTCACTGATGAAGGAATAAATTTTATCAAAGTTGAATCACTGACAGAATCAGGCGAAATAATCCAAAATAAGGTTGCATACATAGATGAAGAATGTCACAAAGCATTAAAAAGGTCACAGCTAAAAGTAAATGATATTCTTTTTTCAATTGCAGGGGCCTTGGGAAGAATTGGAATTGTTAGGCATGAAATCGTTCCTGCAAACACTAATCAAGCATTAGCAATCATTAGACTTAAAAATGACTCAAATGTTTTAGTGAATTATCTTGCTAAATATTTTAACTCAAATCTTATTGCTGTTGAAATTGAAAAACTACGTGGTGGTGCAGCACAACAAAATTTATCATTAACTCAATTAAATGAATTAGAAATTCCCATTCCGCCGCTTCCCGAGCAACAACGCATCGTAGCCATATTAGATGAAGTCTTTGCCTCCATATTAAAGGCAAAAGCCAATGCCGAACAAAATCTAAAAAATGCTAAAGAACTTTTTGAAAGTTATTTGCAAGGAGTGTTTGAGAATCCTGACAATAATTGGGCTAAACATAAATTGGGTGACGTTTGTGGTTTTGTTAGAGGACCATTTGGAGGTAGTTTGAAAAAAAATATTTTCAAACCTGATGGCTATGCTGTATATGAGCAACAACACGCTATTTATGACCAGTTTGATGATTTGAGATATTTCATAGATGAAAAAAAGTTCAATGAAATGAAAAGATTTGAACTTAATTCAGGTGACTTGATTATGAGTTGTTCAGGAACAATGGGGAAGATTGCAATTGTTCCCGAAAACATTAAGAAAGGTATTATCAACCAAGCTTTATTAAAATTAAGTCCATCAAAAAAGGTATCCAATGTATTTTTGAAATTATGGATGCAAAGCGAAAGTTTTCAAAATAGTATAAAAGAATATGCAGGTGGTGCAGCTATACAAAATGTTGCATCAGTAGCAATTCTTAAAAGTATTGAGATTCCATTACCTGATATTTCTGATCAAAGAAACATAGTTCAAAAAGTTCATGCATTTTCAACCGAAACTAAAAAATTAGAAGCAATCTATAATCAAAAAATAAATGATTTAGAAGAACTTAAAAAATCAGTTTTACAAAGAGCCTTTAGCGGTGAGTTAAAAACAGAAAAATAATTAGTATGAATGAAGCAGAAACCAGAGCAGAACTCATAGACCCTATGTTAAAAGCTTGTGGGTGGGGGGTTATTGAAGACTCAAAAATCCTTCGTGAATACAACATTACAGCTGGTAAAATACAAACGGGTGGTACGCGGTCAAAAAAAATTATTGCTGATTATATATTAGTTTACAAAGGCATTAAACTGGCAGTGATAGAAGCCAAAAGTGATGATTTAGGTGTAGGTGAAGGTGTGGCACAAGCCAAGCAATATGCCGATAAATTAAAATTAGAAACTACCTATTCAACTAACGGTAAAGAGATTTATAGCATTTGTATGAAAACAGGTGCTGAGGGTTTGGTTGCCAGTTTTTTAACTCCTGATGAATTATGGCACAAAACATTTGCCGTTCAAAACCAGTGGAGAGAGAAATTTGCAGCTGTTCCTTTCGAAGATAAAAGTGGTACTTGGCAATTGCGTTACTATCAGGAAATAGCTGTTTTAAAAACTTTAGAAGCTGTTGCTAATAAAAAGGATAGAATATTATTAACCTTAGCAACAGGAACTGGAAAAACGGCTATTGCCTTTCAAATTGCTTGGAAATTATTTCAAACCCGTTGGAATTTAAAACGCGATGGCAGTCGTAGACCACGCATTTTATTTTTAGCAGATAGAAACATACTAGCTGACCAAGCTTATAATTCATTTTCTGCATTTCCCGAAGATGCGTTAATACGTATTAAACCTAGTGAAATAAAGAAAAAAGGAAACATACCAACTAATGGAAGTATCTTCTTTACGATTTTCCAAACCTTTATGAGTGGCACTGATAAAGATGGCAAACCAGCTCCTTACTTTGGCGCTTATCCCCCAGATTACTTTGACTTTATCATTATAGATGAGTGTCATAGAGGTGGCGCAAATGACGAAGGTAATTGGAGAGCCATTATGAATTATTTTGCACCAGCAGTTCAGTTGGGATTAACGGCTACCCCTAAACGGAAAGATAATGTTGATACCTACAAATACTTTGGCGAACCAGTATATATTTATTCTTTAAAAGAAGGTATTAACGATGGTTTCCTTACTCCATTTAAAGTAAAACGTATTAAGACAACATTGGATGATTATATCTATACAAGCGATGACCAAATAATAGAAGGAGAAATTGAAGAAGGTAAAACTTATACAGAAAGCGATTTTAACCGCATTATTGAAATAAAGGCAAGAGAAGCAAAACGAGTTCAAATTTATATGAACGAAGCCAATCAAAAAGAAAAAGCGATCATTTTTTGTGCCACACAAGATCATGCTGCCGCTGTTCGTGATTTAGTAAACCAATACAAAACAAGTACAGACCCCAATTATTGTGTGCGTGTTACCGCCAATGACGGCGAAATAGGAGAACAGTTTTTACGTGAATTTCAAGACAACGAAAAAACGATACCAACAATCCTTACGACTTCACAAAAATTATCTACTGGTGTTGATGCAAGAAACATTCGGAATATTGTTTTAATGCGTCCAGTAAACTCCATGATAGAGTTTAAGCAAATAGTAGGTCGTGGAACTCGTTTATTTGATGGAAAGGAGTTTTTTACCATTTATGATTATGTAGATGCTTTCCATCACTTTGCCGACCCAGAATGGGATGGTGAACCTATAGAGCCTGAAACAAACACAGTTATTGAAGCTAAAGGTGAATACAAACCAAAAGAACCAAAGCAAAACGAAGAAGAAGGCGGTGAAAAAGAAAAACGCAAGCGAATTAAGATAAAATTGCGTGATGGCAAAGAACGTGAAATTCAATCCATGATTGCAACATCGTTTTGGAGTGCTGATGGTAAACCTATTTCAGCAGAGGAGTTTTTAAATAATTTATTTGGCGTATTACCCAATCTATTCAAAAGCGAAGAAGAATTAAGAACACTATGGAGCAATCCAATGACAAGAAAAGTGTTATTGGATAAATTGGAAGAAGTTGGGTTTCCTAAGAGCGATTTAGTGATTGTACAGCAATTAGTAAATATGGAAAAAAGCGACCTTTTTGACGTACTAGAGTATGTTTTTAATGGTAACTACAACTCTTTAACCAGAGAACAACGAGTTGCAGCATCACAAGCAACCATTTTCGCCATACTCAATGACAAACAAAAGGAATTTATAGAATTTGTATTGAGTAAATACATTGAATCTGGAGTAGAAGAACTGGACCAAGATAAACTACCGATTTTATTGACCAATAAATATCAATCATTAGAAGATGCGAAAGAGGTTTTGGGCAATGTGTCTGAAATCAGTAAATTATTTGTTGAATTTCAACAGTATTTATATGGGCAGAAAGTGGCTTAGTAATAAATTTTAGTTTGCTATAAATAAATACAATATTAATAGACCCCAAATAAATAGAATTGGAATGAATAAACTAAAATGCTTCCAATGGTTACTAATTGTAGATTTGGTCTTGTTTCTCTTATGTATGCATTATCAGCCTTTGTGTGAACCTTGCTTAGATAAACAAGACTGTCAACCTTGCATTTCCAAAAAGCAATACTTCATATTATATTTTAGTTTAGCAATAAATTTAATTTTAGGATTGCTTTGTTATTATAAAAGTCGAAGAAGAAATACAGTTGGATGAATACCAACCCTATAGAGAATTAAATAGGAAAAGCAAGATGTAAATGAATTGTTAATCTCAGTTGCGTAAAGTATTATTATACAATGCTTTACACATATATAAATATAAATATTGGAAGGTATAGAACGAATTTATATATATCAATGTTTCATATGTGTTATATATTATTTTTAATCCTTTAAATATTTTTTTATGAACAATCCGAAATTTACAATTTCGAAGGACTCAGCAAATGAGTTCCGTTTTCTGTTACGGGCCATTAATGGAGAGCCTATCCTTAGAAGCAGTGAAGGCTATAAAACTAAACAAGGTTGTCTAGTCTGTATTACTTCAGTTAAGGAGAACTCCCCGATAGATGATCGGTACAGACGTAGCACTTCAGGTGTTCAGTATTACTTTACTCTTCACGCCAGGAATGGAGAAACTCTTGGTATAAGTGAGATGTACACTACTGCACAGTCACGAGACAATGGCATTAACGCTGTAAAACGAGATGCTCCAAATGCTCCAATCGAGGATCTTACTTAATCCAAGAAATTGAATTGGGTGCATGTGGTGAGATTATGATGTACACCCGATTCATTTTTATTTCATACCTAAAAAACAGTTATGGAAATAGATAAAGAATCCGTTAAAAAAGAAATTCCTAAGCAAGATAAATCCCCATTTAAATGGGATACTTTGATCCAAGGCGGGATACTTTTAATAACCTTTTTTGCTTTCGATAATTCACGTCTTATGAATCAAGCTACACTCAAAACTATTGCTGAATCGGAGGTTAGAGATAGCTTAAATAGTATACGAGACTCCATTAGGAATGCAAGGTTTTTAGAATTGTCTGGACAACAAATAGTTGCTCTTAATCAACAAGCTCATGCACTTGAGCGAAGTGTACGGAATACTGAAATGTCTGAAGCTCCAATACTTGATATTTTGAACTTGGGATTTCATATAGACAAGTTACAAGACCCTGGATATGATCATTTCTTAAATGAAGAAGACAGTTTGGTGTTAAAGTACAAGGTTATCAATCGTGGAATAAGGCCAGCTGTTTTAAGACAAGTTTTATCTTACTCTTTTGACAAAAATTTCAAGTTGGTCAGTAAAGATACTTTTAACACTACTATACGACTAGTAAAAGATAATGTCCTAAATAGAACACATTTGACTCCCCGAGGTACAATTCATATCGGTTTGAATGAAGTGATGAATACAGATGATGCTTACTTATGTTTTATTTTTAAATTTACAGATCAGTCACTCGGAGTTAATATTGATACCAAGCATGATCCAGTCATTTTCAAATGGGTAAAAAAGCCATCTCAAAATTTATTTTACCAACAAGAAGGTTTAGAAAAGTTTTTTGCATTTAATGTATGTACAGATGAAGAGAAGCTAAAAATTTTAAGCATACTTGGTAAATTGAAAAAGTAGTTTGTCCCATGAGATTTGTACAAAGTGCGATTTGTGCAAAAGCTAACCGCAGGTCAACTTTGTACAAATTTATATATGTGCAAATCTCACTTTTGCTTTCACAGTACAGATGGTTATACAAAAAGTGCTGATTTTACCGTATAACCATTTGTGCAATGATTGATAAGAGTTTTAATAACTAGAGGAATGAAAGGTTGCAATGTATATTTTGTCGTTAAAGATGTTGAGATGTATTTTTGTTCAAGAATTAAATATAAAGACTAACCACAAATTGAACAGTATTATTTAAAACCCTGGTAATCATTTGTTTATTATTTTTATATGGATTATTCGTGAAATTCATTTAGTTTAGTGGCAAATATCTAAATTATGACCAATTCAAAATTTACCCCCACCGAAGCTGAGTTTCAATATAATCCTACGTTTAATGAGAGAGAATTGCGATTATTCTTTAAATCGCATGGTGAAGCGATAGAGGCCGAAAATCTAATTAAGGATAAATTTGGAAATGAATTTCCGGATTGTATATTGAAAGTACGAATAGCCGCACATTATTGCGATTTAAAATTTTGTATAGAAAATGAAGAGTTACTCTTAACGGAAAAAATAAAATATGCGAATCAAGAGTTGAAAGTATTTATGGCGAATAATATTGACACACCGTTTGTTTTATGTTATTGGTATATTGAAAATAATTTCTCATATCCTGCCACAACAACACAAGAATCAGCGAGGTCAGAACCAGGTGAATTAAAAAGCCGACTTAAATCATTCATTGTCGATACCAATTGATTGCCACATGTAATATTTTATACCATCGCTTCCTATATATTCTCCAGTAATTTTTCCAGGTATATCTGATCTAATTCTACGCGTACAAATTCCATTCTCGTCTCGTTCTGGTTTACCATCAGATCCAGTCACATATATTTCAGAACGTTTCATATTAAGACTCCTAGTTTCTTATAAATAGTATATTAATTCCAATATGCATCAACTGCCATGCACATTGCCCTCTCAAATGGATCTGAATTGAAGTTACTGCGGTTTATTTTCCGACAAAATTCCTTCAAATAGTTTTGTAAGTGTTCTTTTGAAACTGAATGATGAACACCTGTAGTCATCTTTTAGCATTCGAAATGACTTTATCTGCCGACGGTAAATTTCCCATCGCTCTCTTTAGTTGAGTAACTTTTTGTTTCAGACCACCAATTAGGCAAAGCGACAATTACCTCTCCAATCTCCTATAATCTAACATTTTCATCAATTTTCTTTGGTGTCAGAAAGTTTTGAACTTTTCATAGATATTATGTAAATTAGGTTTTGTGTATAGTCCTCCTTTGTCGTTTTCTGATAAAGACAAATATTTGGATGCATTTTCCCAATTTTCATATGGTTTATTCACCTTTTTAGCAACCTTTTTATAGGCATTCCATTCTTCTTTATTCATTGTAGTACCTTCGTTGAATCCTAATCGGTAGCCTTTCTTTACAATATTGAGTCTTTCAGATGGTGTACCATGATGAGAGGGTGAGTTGAAATTATAATCACCAATATTATAAAATTTTCTAAAAACTCTTACAATGTGATCTTCTCTCCTTTTCAAGTCTAAACTCCAATCTTTATTTGGCTCAAATTTTGTCATCATTTGTGAGTAATGGTTTTCACGAGAATGAAGCCATCCTAACATAAAACCTGCAACAAAATCAGCAAATAATTCCCTTTCTTTACCGCTCAAATCAAGATTGTTTTTGAAATCAAAAATGTGTGCCGCTTCATGGTATATTATATAATCAAAAACATCTTGCTCAGTTTGTTCTGAAAGCTCTAGACCAAGAAGAATAGTTCCATCGTTTTTACTTGAATTAGTGATTCTATTTGTAGCTAAAGCATTTGGGGCTTTTCTATCATCGTACCACTTGATATTCACTTCTAAATTAAAATAATCAAGCAAATCTTGTTCTTTTGATAGATTATGAGATACTTCTCTAATGACAGTGCCATCGTCATAGGTGTGTGAACTGGAGAATTCTTCTTTCTCAATGATTAAACTTTCTAAGTCACCAAGATTCAATCCCAAAAGACTGCATTCCTTCCTAGTACTAAGGTCGATTTGGCCATAAACTAATGTTGTGTTGTAAACAGTTAATAATTGGAGGCAAATAATGATTTTTTTCATTTTAATTGAATTTAATTAGATGATATAATTTCCAAAGCTAACAGATTGTAGCGTTGTTATTGTCACATTCGTTGGGCAAATAACTGATTATTCGATTATAATTATCTAGGTCAATTCGCACTTCGACTAGTTTATTCACACAGCTTTGTACATTGATAGCTAAAGGAAGCAAATGGACGAACACTAAAATTGCAAAATAGCTAATCCACAGTTTCTGGTCGGTAGGATTGAGTACAGCTATTTTATTTTGCACTTTGTCCATCGTAAATTTTAAATTTTGATTAGTGTAATGCATCATGTGAACTTAGATTATTCTTAAATGCTGTTAACTAGTACTTATGCCGTAAAACTTCGTAAATACTTACAAATATAAACCTCACTTTACATATATCCAAATCATCTATTAGACTTTAGCTAAATTTGTTTGGTTTTACAAACTACCTGAAACTATACCGTATTGAAATGTATTTTGACTTTGAGATTCAGTAGTAACCTCCTCCTTAATATTGTTTTCATCTAATAGTTGTGGTAATTCTCTTATATTGTGTTGTTCAAATCCGGGTAATGGATAATTGGAAAACAAGTACGTTGTTGCAACTTCTCTTAATGTACGATTCCGTCCACATGCTTGAAGTAATTCTGATTCTATAAAGTGGAATTGGATGCTCCTAAGTTCTTCATGAGGAAATGTCATTATTTTAAATTGAAATCCGTTGTGACAAACTGTTTGTTCACCCATTTCAATATCATTCTGATTGAATTGAATATTTAACTCTGAAGCTACTAATAAGTAAATAAATGAAGGTATGTGTGGTGTGCCTATGACAGCAATATCTTCACCTTTAAATTCATCATATCCAGAGCAATTCCCAAAATGAATTTTTGTATTACTATCTGGAAATAAGTTGCGATGTTTTATATAAGTAATTATTGGTTTATTAACAATAAGATTTCTAATTGAATTAAGATTGGATGCATTATTTCGGTTTCCCAATGTCGAGCGACTTAGGCTTAAATTAGAATATTGGATACGGGAACCCGTATGTTTAACACTTGATAGATCTTTCCATATAATTTTACCATATAATGCTTTGCAAAAAGTTTCATTGGTTGTAGCTGATAATATAATTAGCTTTTTATCGGGATATAATTTGTGTTTTTGAATATAATGAATTTTCTTATCCCCATTGGTGTCTTTTAGATTCTCAGGAGTTGCCATCCAATAATCACATTTGAAGGAAGGTAATATAGCCCCTTTTACAAAAACTTTATTGCTATTAATTTTTTTTCTAAATTCGGCCATATCGGTTATTTTTAGTGGATTTCCTTGATGGACCATATTTAAATTGTCATTTGAATTTGCTAAATCAAGTAGTTGTTGCACGGCTTTTTGATCAGTATCATTTAATTCATCTTGTATTATTCTTAAATCCTTGGTAGTAAATGAATTTGTTTCTAAAATATACTGGGTTGGATCTTCATCAAAAATTATTGTATGGTGATTAGGAAAATCTGAAAACAGGATTCTTTTATGTGTAGTTATAACCAATTGATCAGAATTGAGACATGTATCTAATTCTTTAAAGTAATTATTCATTTTTTTTCTGAATTCCATAATTTCACTACCTACAAAATGAGTGTTTGCTATATCACTTGAACTGCACTCCTTTAGATAACTTGCCGCACCTTCATAGTCACCAATAGCTTGCAATTTATCATATTCTTGTTGAATTGCTTCAGGTAATTTTGGTATTTCAGGTGTAACAAGGACAGTTCTTCCTAAATTTCTATACCTCTTGGCAATTTCTTCTTTTAACTTATGGGTTGGTGCTGCAATTATACACCCATCCAGATTTAGTGATAATAACTTTTCGGTTTTTCCTATGCCAGTAATAGCTTTCAGTATATATTTTCCATTACCTGGGGTTTCAATTGCTTGTTTTAAAAATGAATCCATTTCCATCTCCGCTTGCTTTAGACTAATTTCAGGATGTCCAAGAAGTTTTTGAGCCTCCATCCTTTTCTTAAAATGTAAATCTGTAAGTCTTTCATATATTAATGAAGCAGGATCATTTGTTGCATAATTTGATATCTTCTGTTCAAAAATATAGGTTCCTTTAGTATAGTTAATATCAAACCAATCTGAGATATATTCTTTTCTCTCATCAATTGATTTATTATTTTGAATAGCTTCCTTCCATTTTTTAGCCCCACCTTCAATTCTTCTCATCCCACTGTATAATCCTAACAGCTCTGAATGATATATTTTTATATTCATTGAAAGGAAATCATCTAATAACTTGAATTCCAATCTAGCTTTTTCCCAATCAAAATTTCTAATTGGTGGTTCATTTATCACTAATTCCTTTGTATAGTTATAGGAATTTGTGGTTGTTGAATCACTTAGATATGGCATGGCTAGCAAATTTTTAGCCTCCTGGTGTTTGTTGGGGGCAGCATTTTTCTTATTTTTTAAGGCTTTTCTTACACCTTGTGTAGATTCTATATGTTTGGTTTGATAAAGGTCACTTACGGATATTAGAAGCAGTGATGATAGAAGAGTAGTGTCTTGCTTGTAGAGCAGATCTTTTCCACCATAAAATTTTTGAACACAACTAAGTTTGTCAGCTTCTGGGAAGATCTTCTGCATCCTTTCTCTAACTAGATTATTATATTCATCAAAATTTGTAATAACTCGATCTAAAACAAAAATAAGCCGATATTTTATAGCTAATTTTAACTTTTCTTCTATTGGTAAGTTATTATCAGTTGGATCACTCAAAGTTCTGTATATACCATTAGGCATTGGTAGTTCAAGTTCAATTAGTCTATTAATTGCATTTCCAAGAGATAGTTTCTTATCAACATCAATAATTATAAGTTGTGAAGAATTGAAATTTTCTTCTATAATCCAATTATAATTGCATATTGCAGGATTGAAAGAATAACATTGATTTCCAACGAATTCGACAAAATCTGATATTGTCATTTGACTAGGGCTAGTACTTCCTAATCTAACACTCCATTTTCTTACTTCATCTCCCTTTTTTGGTTTTTGATAAGTTGGTTCAGAGTCTAATGTAACTGTAATTTTCATCATAATTATTTGCTTTGATTGTTAATTAATAATATTTCCATTTATTTAATGCCATAGCCTATCATGGTTAATCAGATAAACCTTCTATTAACTATATATATGTTTTTACAACTTAATGAGTGCGATTTGAAAGAGTATATCCGTATTTAATAATTTGAAAAATATCAGTAAGACCCTTTGATGCTTGATTTGCTTCGATTTGTGAGCAGCAATATTAATACCAAGCATTTGGTGCATTCATCCCAAAAGACCCCTTATAACTCTCATAATTGCCTTATAAGCAATCAATGTATAGATATCCGATGATTATCTAAAAATGCTTCGATATCAGTTTCTCTAAACAGCAATCGACGACCTCTTCTTATATAGGAAATTCTGTTTTCTCTAACGTACCTATACATTGTGCTTTTGCTACAATTCAGATAAGTAGCTACATCTTCTAAATTGAGTAATTTTTTATTCATAATTTATACTTTTTATTCATTTTCTTATAAACCAAGAACAATTTGAGATTTTTCGTTCAAAGATCATTTCAGAAAAAATGTTAATTATTTATAAAAGAACTTGATAATTAGCTGAATTTTGAACAGTACATGACCATTAAAGTGATGAATTGTACCGATGAATTTAAAATCTACCCATTGGTCAAAATTCATGAAAATTAAGGATTTTCTCTGTTTGATTTTGAAATTTTAACAAAAGAATTTCTGGAATATGGACACAAGTAGCTGTGGATATTGATTTTATCAATAGTCTGTAATAATCCACAATCTATATACAACAATTGAATAAATCAATATTATTCAGGTTCAATTGTTATTAATTTATACCTGAATCCATTGAATTTATTAGATTTCAAGTCATTTTACATTTTATTGAAATAGATTCATTGAATTATATTCACACTAGATATTTTATTCAAATGCACCGATGCACCGATTATACACTAATTTTTACTGAAATTGTATTTACAATAATCATATTTTTATTATACCACATTACTACCTACTCTCTCTTAATAATCTCTCTCATAAAGTAAAATATATTAAGAAAGGGGTGGAAAGATCAGTTCAATATGGTAGGAAATCTATATACAGTTGGAGTTTTAGATGTACTGATTCTGCAATTGATAGATCGGTGCATCAGTACAGATATGTAATAATTTGAATTCATCTTAATTTTGTCAATGTTTATCATAGGAGGATAAATTAAGGTTTCCATTGTTAAATTGTTCGAAAATTAAATTATTTTTAAAATTAAATTTTCAGTTTATTTATCTATATAACAGCTATTTATCAGCTATTTATACATATATATAATATATAAATAAAGAATATATATTGCTTTTCCTCCCTTTTGATAAGTTTTTGTCAAAAAATATACTAATTATATTAAAGGAGCAAAGAATTATATGAACCCAGAAAATATTAAAAATAGAATACTTAGTGAAATTAGGTCAGAAATGGATCATCTTTTGACTAGAGTTATATATAGTATTGAAAAACTAACAGAGGAAGAATATACCAATTTGACTGAATATGTTACTAGAATTAAAGCCGCAGAAATACTAGATATATCTCTACCAACTCTAACAAAACTAACTAAGGAGAAAAAATTGAAAGCGTATTTTATAAGCAATAAATGTTACTACCTGAGACAACAATTGCTCGAGCTGATAACAAATAATTTTAAATCAAAATAAAGTATACAAAAATGGAAATAAATATTAAAAATTTAAACACTAAAGAACTGTCCAATCCTACAATCAAAGAGAGCGTTGGATGGGTAAATGATCTGAAAGAAGAATTAGATTTAATTTTTAGAAGGGATTTTGGAATAGGAATCTTGAAAATGGAAAAGAATCACCATTTAATAAGGATTAATCTAAGATTGGCACCAATTGAATATATTAGTCAGATTGAAAACTTTATAAATGAACTAACTTCTCCACAGCTTAAATCAAAAATAATATGTATTGATTTGGATTATAAATGGAAGTTAATAATTTACAAAAGTAATATGCCATTTAAAAATGAAACTATTCTTTATAATCCATGGACATTTAAACCTATCGTTAGTACTGGAAGTAGTATTGGTATTGTCTCAACTATAGTTAGCAATGAATGCGATGAAATAAATAATAGACTTACCCTTCTTGAGTTTCTTTCATTAGATGAACATGAATTATTAAAGAATTTATTTAAATATTTAATTGAACAAGTAAGTTCAAATAATTAAATATTAAACAAAAGGTTATTAAATTATGACACATTTATTTAAATTATTAGAAAACAGCGGATCCTTGGTCCCAATTGTTGAAGATAAAAAATCTTTTGCAGGTTGGAATAAATATCAGACAACTCCACCAACAAAAGAAGAATTAACTAAGTGGATTTCAGGCAGTTATCAAGGGTTTGGTTTATTTATGGGGTATGGTAATTATCAGGTTATTGATATTGATCTTAAAAATGCAAGTATAGATCAAGCAAATTCCCTATTTGAAACAGTTTGGAGTTATATTCCCAATGATTTGAAATTAAAAATTACGGTTCAAAAAACTAGAAACAATGGTTTGCACATGATTTATAGATGCAAAATACCTGCAATTCACGAAAAGATATTAATCAATCCAGAATCAAAAAAAACCGTTGTAGAAACAATTGGAGCTAAGAACTATATACTAATTGAACCAAGTCCAAATTACAAAATTGTTAGTGGAAGTTTAGATGATATTCATGAAATTTCAGTTGATGAGCATAATTCATTGATAGGATATTTTAAAAAAATGGATACATACTCTGTAAATGAAAATGAAATAAAAATCAATCCAGACTTGGATATTGATTTAATTTCAAAGCAGATCCAAACTGAGGGAGTAAAGAAAGAAATCCAAAAATTGGTTAATGAAATTGTTAGCAAAAATCTGAATGTGACTACTGATTATAATCAATGGATTGAAATTGGTTATGCCTTGGGAAATGAATTGGGAGAAGATGGACGTGATTATTTTCACTCCTTAGGTGAAAATCATCCCGAGTATGAAATCAATGGATCAGATCAACAGTATAATTCAATTTTAAAATCAATACAGCAGAATGACTCTAAAAGGAGATTGAAAATAAGAAGATTAAAACAGATACTTAGAGAAATTCTGAAGGATCAAGTTAATAGTATAGATGAAAATAAAGTCACATTAGATACCAAATATATTTTAAGTTATATAATGACTAAAGGATTTAAGCGAAACCTCTTTACAAATAATGTTGAAAATCAAGAAGGTATTCCTGTAAAGGACGTTGATGTAAATAGCATATATGTAGATTTAAGTATACAAGGTTATCGAACTTCAGTAAGGACAATAAACTCGATCATTGGTAGCAATAGAATTCAGAGTTATAATCCATTAGTAGAATGGTTAGAATCTGTAGAATTAGATGGGAATGAAAAAACATTAGATGATTTTATAAATTGTTTTAAGTTAAAAACAAGTAAGCCTGAATCCGCTACAGCACTTAGACATCTATTAATTAAGTGGCTACTACAATTTCCAGCCGTGATATATGATAATAAGACACCACGTTTAGTTTTGGTTTTAATCGGTGAATCATACATCGGAAAAACTGAAGTACTGAGAAGGTTACTTCCAAATGATTTTAAAAAATACTATGCAGAATCTGGATTAGATAGAGAAAAAGATTCAGACATATTAATGACTGAAAATATTTTAATTAATATTGATGAACTGTCTGGAATAACCAGTACTACTAAAGGATATGAAAAATTTAAATCGTTAGTAAGTGTCGAGAATTTTAATACCAGAGTTCCATTTGGACTTAGAAATGAATGCATGCAAAGAAAAGCTATTTTATGTGGAACATCCAACAATATGGATATAATTAAAGACCACTCAACTGGAAATACAAGATTATTACCATTGGAATTGGAATTTATCGATCAGGAAGCACTAAATGCAATTGATAGACGACAATTATTTGGATTTCTTGCAAAACTTTATAAAGAAAAAGGTGCCGATCATTTGCGACTTACACCTGATGAAGTGAAAGTGTTAAAAAATATGTCGGAGGATTATACAGAAATAAATATGGAAAAAGATTTGATTATTCGTTATTTGCAACCTGCACCAAAAGAAAAAGACGCATTCAAAACTATCAACGAAATAATTAGCTATTTATCAAGTTTTTCAACTTCAGATCTAAAACCTAAAGCAATCTCTAGAGAATTAGGCAAATTGGACCAAACTTTTGTAAAAGACCGAAAGCGGCTAAATGGTCAAAACCTAAATGGTTATTATGTATCGTTTATTCAAGGTGATTATTCAAATGATCTTTCTGAAGTTTTTGAAATTTAGAGAAGTTATAGTTAAAGGATATACTAATACAACAATAAATGACCATTAAATTGATGAATTGAACCGTTGAATTGATAATCTGACCGTTGATTTAATCTACTTGTATATAGAAATATGTTCAACGTAATTTTGGGAACGATATCAATAGGTACATATTCAGTATGTTAATAAATCATGACAAATTAAAATTTCTATTATGTATAGCATTCGAATCTACTTAATATCTCATTTGAAAAATAAATTTATCTTTTATATATATTCTTGCAATTACATTAAATAGCATATTAATTTTTATGTAAATGAGTAAAGTACAAAATTCTAATAATGGTTGTTTGGGTTTATCATCAACAGGTTGGTTTTGGTTAATATTTGTTAGTGTTTTGCTTACAATTGTTGATAAATGTTGTTATAATGGTCATATGCTTGACGAGCCTCCATTTGAAAATATCTATAAACTTGGAAGTCATGTTGAAGTTGCTTTTGAAGTAAAGGAATTTACTTCTTCTGGAAAAGTTGGAGAATTTCAGTTTATGAATTTGGTAGAAAAAATATGGAATTATAGAGGAGAATTGTATAAACAATCCATTAATGAATTCGAAATAATATTCATTGTCAATTGCGTAGACAAATACGGAAATAAGAATATTAGAGAGGCAGGAAGGTATATTTTAGATAAAGATGATCTAGATTATCTCTATAAATGTAAGGACGAATTAGCCTATAAAAACTTCAGTCATTTAGAATCATTTTTAAAATTGTCTTTTAAAGATAATTGTAGAGGAAAAATTTATGAACCCAAAAAATAAGTTAAATTTACTAAATTATGACTATTTTCAAAATGGGAATCAGGTTTTATTTGAAATCTTTGTTTTTATTTGATATATAGAGAGCTTCAACAATTAGAAATATGTAAACAAAATTGAATTACAAATTAATAGCCAAAAATAAGATAATTTTGAATACTTCTCGCGATTTTTTTAATATCTAATTTTATATTTTAAGATTTTTCTGATTTTATTTTAAAGCGATCTGCAAGTTCAGATGAACAGCGACGAGACACTTCTAGCGTTGTTGGTCCATCTAAATGCACTGTCGACGTTTTCTTATCAAATGTCAGTAAATGATTTAAGTTTATAACCGTCTGTTTTGAGATTTTGAAGAATTGCTTTAAATCTTCAACATAATCAGTGTAATATTTTAATGATTTAGATGAAGGTATGATTTCAGATGTTTTTAAGTGAAATCTAGTAATGGTATCATCTGAATTGAAATAAATAACCTCATCAAGTGCCACATAGTCAATTTTGCCATTTACCCTAAAAAGTGGTAATTTGTTATCTTTATTTGCCATATTATTAACCAAATGTTCCAAATTTGTAATTCTAGACAATAAATCGGTGCTATGAGATTTGACTATAGCTTTATCGATGGCTTTAAACAGTTGATCTTTGTCAATAGGTTTTTGTATATAATCGACAGCAGATGTTTTAAGTGCTTGATGAATATATTCAGGATTGAAGTATGCCGTAATAAATATTATTGAAGACGTCTTTACAATTTCAGGATCTAACGCATTTAACAAACTAAATACCAATTGATTTGACAATTGAATATCTAAAAACCAAAGTTCAGGACGATGTGATTGAATTGCTCTAGCTGCCTCATCTACATCGGCAGTTACAAAACAAACTTCAATGGGTAATGGATATTCTTTTAAAAAGGAAGTTAATAAACTTACAGCAGATGGATTGTCTTCAACAATTATTGCTTTCATTGTATTCGTTTTATGGTTATACTTATTTCAGTTCCAGTAGGACTTCTGTTTTCTATAGTAATATTGTTTTTGATATTTAATGAATTAAGAATACTCATTCTTTCATTTGCTAATTTAATTCCAATATTAGTCCCATTTGTTGATATCGAATTATTATCAAATCCTTTTCCGTTATCTTGGATTTTTATAAATAAGTAGTTTTCATTCATTGTAAAAATTAAATTGATTTCAGGTGCAGTTTCTTTGCCAGTGAACGCATGCTTAAAAGCATTTTCTATGAAAGGTTGAATTAAAAGGGGTGGTATATAAATATGTTCAACATTGATATTTTCTGGTAATTCTATTTTGAAAAGTACCGGTCTTACTTGTTGAAGATTTTGAAGAAATACTATATCATTTATTAATGATAATTCTTCTGATACATTAATTAGGTCTATTTGGAGGCTATTGTTTTTCTTTTCCAAGTATCCCAATTTTAATACATGTCTAAATATTCTAGAAAGTCGAACAATCAAATCGCTACCTTCATGTCTATCCTTGTGCAAGATATAGTCTTGAAGCGTGGTAAGTGTATTAAATAAGAAATGCGGATTTAGATAGCTTTGTATAGTACGCAATCTATTTTTAAGAAGATCTGAATTTAATTGAGATAGTTTTTGTTTAGTCTTTAAAGTTGTTATATAGTACCATATAATTATGCAAACTAAAAGTACAAAAAGCAATCCAATCGTAATATAACTAGACTGCCTTTGAACAAAAGGTAGGCTTGCTTTAATATTGGTTTTGAATTTAATACAACTATTTGCGTTCTGATTAATAGAACAAGCAATAATCTCAATGGCATTTATCCCATGTTTTAAATTTTGAATTAATATTTCAGTGCCTTGTTGCCATATAGGGCTTTCCTGATTATTTAATTTGAATTTAAATTGCCATTTCTCTGAGTCATGACTTATGATCGAGAAATTAATTAGTACGGATGACCCATTAACTTCAAATTGGTCCATTTTATTCGGATCAAGATTTATGGATTTATTGTCTATTGACAAAAGTTTAATGGAAGGTTTAATAGAACTTTGGATAATTTGGTTGATATCTAATCGCTGTATTCCATTTTCAGATGGCATCCAAACAAAGTGATTATCCGTAATGCATATTCCGTTCTCTGAAGGTTCGTATAGATTAAAGCCATTGTCCGAGTTGAATATTCTTACTATTTCTGGATGCTCTGTGGAAATATTTAAGCAATAAATATTCTTGTTGGAAACTGCGATTAATATATTAGAGGGACCAATACAAAGTTGGTTGATCCTCTCATGAATTATATTATCATAAACCAATTCAAAGGTATCCTGTTCTGGATGATATAGCAGCAGTCCGCAAGTACCGCCCACCCACAACCTTTTATTAGAATCCACTGCAAAACTTACTGCCCCTTGACATGGAAGATTTTTCACAGTGCTTGAATAGAACTTCAGGTGTTTTCTTGATGGATATATAGATGTTTTTTGAATTCCCGAATTAGTTGCTGACCATAGTATAGAATCAGGATAGACAATTAATTCATTTATCGGTTGTCTTTCAGCTTGACTTAAATCCATTGAATCCATTATTCCTTTATAATCTTGGGTAATCCAATAGATTTTGTCAGTTCCAATGATTGGAGTATTCCTGTATTTGTCAAAACTAAATGCTTCAACAGCTTTGTTGAGCAGTAATTGGCTTGATTGGCCATTTTCTTTATCAAGATAATATAATCCCATACCTGATCCAAATAAAATCTTAGAATCTAATATTTGATAGTTAGATAGAATTTGTGTCTCAAAATAGGGATAGTGAAAATTCTTTGGAAAACTTACATTATTCAATATCTTTCCCTTCTTATTTACCTCAAAAGCTCCTGATTTGTATGTTGTAATCAAAACACTCGAATCGCTAAATGGAATTATGGACCAAGGATATTTAATGGTTGTATTTTGATAGGTTTCTAAGCCGTTTAAATTAATCACCAAAAACCCATCATCAGTTCCGATAAATATATTTCTTCCTAGAGTACAAGAAAATCTGACATGATTCACTGGAAGCCAATCAGCAGGTATGTATATGCTATCTTTAAGTGTATACAGACTTGAAACATTATTATAATTATCGACATAAGTTAGAGGCGCGTTTTGATCAATTGCTACTAGGTACGGAGTATTAGGATTCCTATGTGCAACTTTTATAAAATGTTCATTTTTGATCGTATAAATTCTATCAAAGTTTTCTTTTCCATGCACATAAAAATTAATTGAAGAAGGACTAGTATTCTTGATAGATTTAGTATAGGATATTTTTTCGGCAGCTGAAAAAGTAAGTGAGTCATTATAAATAATGCCTTTATCACTAGAAAAGGAAATCAGTGCATTTTGAGATGTTAGGATATATACGTGGTCCCATGACGAATTTCCCCAAGCATATTCAATTTTTAAGTTATCCAATACAGGATATATACATTCTATAGGTTCCAGTTTATTGTTCATCACTACAAATAGACTGTTTCCTGATTTAACCCATATGAATCCATCTTTGTCCTCCAACAGCAAATTCATGTTAGTGATATTGGCATTTAGCTTAGATGTTAGATTTTCTGTTCTAATTCCATCGAAATGGAATATACAGCTTGAGGTTTGACCATATATTCCATTTCTACCCTTAATGATTTTAATCATATAGCTTTCAGCAATACTGCCTAATTGGTAGGTATGAATATTTTTTCCATCATAACCATTTAATCCGCCCTGAGTTAAAATCCACACATAGTTATCATCATCAATCAATATATCTCTAATCTGCATGTCATGAAGACCTTGCGCTACTGTTAGCTGTTTATAAGGATATGAAAAATATCCAGATTGTGAATTGCTTGGAGCTAAACGCCAGAGCATTATTAATAGAATCAATATGAATTTAAGGTATTTCATTTCTTTTGTCTCCCAAAAATACAAATCCTTTTACAGATAAGTAAATATGTTTCAACCTAAAAGATTTGTATTTTATCAGATTAAGTTTCAAAATCGACCGTTAAATGCAAAAATGTGCCGTATATGAATTAAAATATAAATTTTGAAAAATTGTATAATTAAATTTGTCCAATAAATAAATAATTTTAACATATGGGAAAAATATTTAGTTACTTATTAAGAATGCTTTCATTCCTATTTATTAGTAGTGTTTTGAAAAGAAAAATTAATGAAATGGATGATAAGGAAGTCAAGTCCACATTACAGCAAATGAAAGCTAATAGTGATAAACTAGCAGCATCAATTAAAAAGTATTGTGACGATTATCCAGATGATGAAATCTGTAAGCCCGGGTTCTTGGAGCAACCTAGTAAATATCAGGGTTACAAAGCAAACTGGGATTAATGATAAATGGCTGCTGACGATCCAAAAAAGACGATTCAAGAACTTAAAGATGTATTAAAATCAAGAGTATTAAATTAATATAAATGGGGGCAAAAGTATTTATTGTTGATTATGAAAGTCAGGCAAACTATAAAGTATTCTTTTGCAATTATCAAAGTGAAGAAAGAAATCAACAGATAATTCAAGGTGGTGTCTTAGTAAAGTATTCTAGTCAATCTGATGTTAAGGTATACATTGTTAAATATTCCAATCAAGCTGATATTCTCATTATGCGGAAAAATTTTCCTAGGTAGAATTTCTAATCAAATTGTTCTAAATGTTAATTAAAATACAAATATATTATTAAATAAAACTTCATCTAAATAATTATTGTTATGAAATAAGTTAGATAGAATAAGTTCTATAAGCATCAAGAACCTTTAAATAGGTACCAACCGCGTTTGGAATACTACGGTGGTAAAGCGATGCGGGCTGTAATAGGTCAAAAGGATTCCAATCCACCTGTTTGTCTCGTTTCATGTTTTGATGCTAAAAAGTTAAAAATTTTTAGTGTTATGAATAATTTTCTTTTTACTAGTGAATCAGTTTCCGAAGGCCATCCAGATAAAGTGGCCGACCAAATTTCAGATGCCATTCTTGATGCCTATCTCGAATTAGATCCGAATGCCAAAGTCGCTTGCGAATGTCTTATTACTACTGGACAATTGGTGATAGCAGGAGAAATATGTAGTACAGCCCATGTAGATGTTGTAGCAGTCGCTAGAGATGTTATTAGACAAATTGGTTATGATGATCCCGTTGTAGGATTTGATTATGCCACTGCAGCTTACATCAATTTGCTACATGAACAGTCTTCTGAGATAAATAACAGTGTATTAGATGGTGGTGCTGGAGATCAAGGACTCATGTTTGGATATGCATGCAAAGAGACCAAAGAACTAATGCCTTTGCCAATTACTTTATCTCATCAATTGATGAGGCGATTAACAGAGATGCGTAAAAGTGGCAATTATAGCTGGATTCGTCCAGATGCCAAATGTCAGGTTACTGTGGCATATAAAAATGATATACCAATTGGAATTGAAACCATTGTGTTGTCTACTCAACATATAGAGGAAATCAGTCAAGATGAAATTACACGCATCCTAAAAAGCGAGCTAATTCTTCCTCTCATTCATCAGTATTTCAATGATTCAAATCTTAAAATATTAATCAATCCTTCTGGAAGTTTTACAATAGGTGGTCCACATGGAGATACTGGACTAACTGGTAGAAAGATTATCGTAGATACGTATGGTGGTAGTTGCCCTCATGGAGGCGGTGCATTCAGTGGTAAAGATCCAAGCAAAGTGGACCGCAGTGCTGCTTATGCTGCCCGATATGTAGCCAAGCATATTGTGTCATCTGGACTTGCTGAACGATGTACAGTTCAAATATCATATGCTATTGGACTAGCAGAACCTACTTCGATATATTTGAATACACATGGTACTGGTAGTAAAGCTGATGAATTCATTGCACAACAAATCTCCAAAGTTTTTGATTTACGTCCAGATGGAATTATAAGTGCATTGGATTTAAAGAGACCAATTTATAAAGAAACGGCAGCCTATGGACACTTTGGAAGAAATCAATTTCCTTGGGAAAAATTGGATAAGACTATTATTAAAATTCTTGAAAATATCTAACCCAACAATAAGTTTCCTATGAATAAAGACGATCTAATTTTAATATCAATGTTTTTAAATAGCTAAAATGAGTATTTTAAAGAATGGAACCCATTTTGAATTTGTATGGGATATGATTGTCCTGCAACATAAATTGGATCATGTTAATGAACAAAGTGATTATTTTAAAATGGCTATAAAATCTCATAAAGATAATTTAGATGATATGAAATTTCGATATAATCAATTTGTTGATCTCATAAATAATAATACAGAAAGTTACTTTTTATTAAAAATCCAAGAACTGGAAGATGAACTTCAATATATAAAAACGAAATATAAACCATCTTTTAATATGGCTTTATGGTCTCACTGGACTCAGAAAAAAATTAATTACTACGATGAAATACTTCAACTTAAAACTCAATTCGTTGATAAATTGCAAATATCTGATAATCTTAAATATATATTTCCAAAATTAAATAATGATAATGAAACTGAATGAATTAATTCATGAAGTATTTGCCGCCGGTCAGTATGATCCAAATATATTTAAAGCCATATTTATAGTCGGTGGATCAGAAGCAAGTAAATCATATATGATTGACAAACTGGCATTAACTTCATATGGGCTAAAATTAGTGGAAACTGATGCAGCTTTTATTGATGTGTTAAAAAAGATAACAGACACATTGAATTTAGCACATATCAACGATGCAGTTGGCATTATAGGTCCAGTCAGTAAAAAGGTAAAGGATATCACCTGTAGATCTTTGGATAGATATATTGAAGGCAGAATGGGTTTAATAATATCTGGGACTGCCTCTGATATATCAACAATCAAGAAACATTATACACAATTAAAGGAAGTTGGTTATGATCAGTATGTGATATTTGTCAACACTAATTTGGAAACTACTTTGAAATGGAACACTGCTAATGCAGCACAAAGTATTCCAGAAGATATTGCCGTCATCAAATGGCATCGACATAGCAGCCAAATGGGAATGTTGTTTAGCGTGTTTGGTAATAAGTATGGCATTATAGATAATTCCGAAGGTGTTGATATCACTAAAAATATACAAAATGCACAGATCACCGTTACTAGGTGGATAAATGCACCGTTAACTTATGTTGCAAAATTATGGATTCAGGAAATGGTGAGTGGTAAAAAATTGTAAAGGATATTAAGTAAACAACTATATAGGTTTTTCTTCATTATAGTAATTAATATAATTTATAGGAACGGATGAAATTAAGGAAGGTAAAACTTGGAGTATGCATTTGAATTCAACATCTGAAGATATAGTTACGGATGACAAATTACTCAAAATTGAAGAAACCCAAAGGATCTAGAAATGGAAACTTTTACATTGAGACAGTTGGTGGACCCTTTAATTTTGGTAGATTCAATAAGTTAAAAATTGAGCACAATAAAAATCTATTTTAATAATTTATAACTAGAAATAAATTTTGCCCTCAGAACTATTCGTAATTATGATAACGAGTATTTGCATTTTTTCATAATATTCTATTCCTAATTTTATACTGCTTTGAATTTTGTAAAATGCACTGTTTAAAATTTTAATATATTAATAATAGACCCTTGATTCATTTTTGTTGCAATCTTTTAGAGACAATCCTTATCATTGAACTATCAATCTGATCATTTTTAAACATGATACGTCTATTAATCTTATATTTTTTTAATATTCCTTGATTGGACCATGCATGCAGAGTTGTGTTGCTAATTTGCAAAATCGAGCAGACCTCTTTTGCACTTAACCATTCTTTAGTGGTACCGTCGTTCCTTTTGGAATCAACTATAATAGTTTCAAGCCTCTTAACTACTTCATTAATCAGATACTGGAGTTGATCATTCGTTATTAGAGTAATTTCCATAATTTAATATTTGAATCAAATTTATGGCGAATGTGAGTAGGGAAAACATGAGGATTCCCTAAGATTGAAAATTAATTGTTATGGCAATTTGATTTTGTCTATTTCCAATTTAAAATTATCTAAGAATTCTTGTAATTTTTTATCAGCAGATTTAGTCCTAAGTTTAGGGTCTTGTTTGGACGATAATCTTGGTTGTATTGAACCATGAGGTTCATTTATTAGTTTTTCAAGTAGAAATTCCAATCCCATAGAAACATTATTTTTTGTCCAAACTTGCTTTAAAAATTCAATTATGCCGAATTGATGTAGTAAATTCAATTTAAATGTTTGTTGAATTTTTTCTAAACTTTTTCCTGATAATTTTTCATTAGATCTATTCCAATAGTTTACAGGTATTTTTGACAATTCAAAGAAGTATGCAATTAACATTTCTAAATATGGTATCTTATCTTTACTGTTTTCAAACAAATTAATCTCTGCAATTTCTAATTTTAATGCATTTATGTGCTTTGTATGAATTTCAAGGTATTTGGATTCTTCTAAAGGATCATAGCTATTTATTGAAAAGTCATTTCGTAAATCTTGTTCAAGTGAATAGATATATTCTTCAATTATAAGTACTCTATTTCTTTTCTCTTTAAAGTCGGTCCACAGTTTTTTATCATTTGAAGTTAACCAAGGTTTTTGTATTAATTTTTCTTCAAATTTACTGACCAACTCATAGCGATTTTGATTAATTTCTAGTTCACTAGAAATTATCAATTGAAGTACAGAATTATATCCGTAATTTTTTAAACCATTTGGCCTGTATAGCTTATCTAAATAAATTTCTAAGTAAGATGGAAAAACTTTTAAATTCTCATTTTCAATTATATCTTCAATAGTTTCTGTAAAATCTTTTATCTTTCTTTTATTAAATTCATTACAGTCGGAATAATAAAGCTGAAATGATTGCATTTTTAAATTAAGGAGTTCGCTTGTAATGATTTTGTTCGCAAAATTTGTAGAATATACATCTTCTAGTGGAAGTTTAGTCAATTGTTTATATATATCCTGTATTTTCATTTGAATAATTATTGATTATGAATTAAAATAATGATGATTCTCAAGTAATTTCGCATTTTCTTCTTCATCTATCATTATGTATTTCATAAAACTGGATTCAGTTTTATGTCCTGTAAATTTCATAATTGCAAGTGCAGGGATATTATCTTTAAACATTAATGTAGCTCCTGTCCTTCGTGCTGTATGGGATGAAATAAGTTCATACTTAGGATATTCATTAACCTCTGTTATTCCTCCTTTTGTTTTTTTAATTTGAACTAAATTTGTGAATCCTGCTTTTTCTCCTATCTCTTTAATTTTAATGTTAAAGGTTTGTTCTGCTATCTTTGGAAATCCATTTGGATATTTATTCAGAATTGTTTTTAAATTTGGTTTTATAGGGATAATTATTTTTTCTTTGCCTTTTTGTTGAATAAGGATTATTTTGTTGTCATGAATGTTTGTTTCGGTTAATTTACTATAATCACTCCATCTTTGAGCTGTATAACACCCCACCAAAAAGAGATCACGGATTAAGTTCAAGTTGGAATCTATTGGTAGGTCCAAATTATAAAGGCTTTCAAGCTCTTGTTCAGTCAATGCGATATTCATAACTCTTTCAGAAAGTGTTTCAAATCTTCTATCCCTGAATATATTGTTTGTGTGAATATTTTCGTCCATTGACGCTTGGGAAATAACTTTTAATTGCTTAATTAGTCTGCCAATAAAATTTTTACTAAGTTTATTGGTATTGCCAAAAAGCAGAAAATCGTTATAAAACGTAATGGAGAGATCTGTCCATTTTAATTTTTGATTTTTTGAATATTCAAAACTTTTTAACTGTACAAGAAGTCCAGAATAATTTTTAATTGTACCCAAAGTGTATCTATTACCTTTACTTTTTCCAGTTGCAATTGTCCTAGAGCCATTCCTAATTTCATAAATAAATGCAATTAAATAGTCACAAATGAAATTTTTATCAATTTTTTCACCATTAATTTCTTTTTTAAGTTTTTTAGGACTTTCTTTTATTGTGTTCTCAGATTGCTTAATATTAGCATTTAGTCGGTTTTTAAGATCTCGTTCATTTATAGCCTGACTATTGAATTTACAATTACTTAAATATCCATCAACTTCGTTGGTAATATTGTTCAATCTGATTTCAATATTGGTAAGCAATGAATCCAAATTAGGGATCTGGGTTTTATATTCCCTGATTATACCTTTGTCTTTAATTGGTTTCTGATTGATTTTGTCCCACAATTCTGGGTATATTTTGACACCTGTTCCGTATATAAACCTCCCACCATTAAAATGGCTTCTGTATCGGATTGAAGTTTCTTTAGAAGGATCACCATTAGATTTTAATTCAAAGAAATGATTTTGTTTCATGAATAGAATTTATACTCAAATATAATATAAATATCCATTCAGGTGTAGTTTTAGGTGTACAAATTAGTTTATTATCCTTTATAAAGGGTGATAAAGTAAAATGCCTATATTTTCATAAAGCATTGATAATGAGACTAAAATAAAAAATCCCTTTACCATAATTGATAAAGGGAAATACTTTTTGAGGTCGAGAGCGGATTCGAACCGCTGTAGCAGCTTTTGCAGAGCTGAGCCTAGCCACTCGGCCACCCGACCCTGAATTGGAGTGCAAATATAGAAATATGTAGGTATTCATCACTAAATCCTTAAAAGTTTTTGTCGGTTTCATAGCTTTGAGTTGCATTTTGCACTTATAATATGACTGAAAAACAATGTATTGAGGCTGTTGGACATCATGAAATAGTCGTTAAATCACCCGGTAGGATTAATTTAATTGGGGAACATACGGACTATAACCAGGGCCTTTGCCTGCCTGCAGCAATAGACAGGGCCGTTTTTATTGGCCTTTCAAAGTCTGAAACGACTCAGATTAATGCTCTGGATGTTCACAACTCGTGGACTGAGTCCAGTTCAGTTAAGCTGGATTGGCTGGTTTATTTTAAGGGTGTCATAGACTTGTTGAAACAAAGAGGGATTCAAATACCTCCATTTAGCCTCGATTTTACCTCAACTTTACCTTCGGGAGCAGGTTTGTCTTCTTCATCTGCCATTTGTTGTGGTTTTTTATTTGGGTTAAACGAACTGTTCAATTGGAACTTTTCAACTGCAGAAATGACTCAAATGTCTGTTAGGGCTGAACAAGCTTCAGGACTAATGGGCGGAATGATGGACCAGATTTCAATTTTCAATGGCAAAAAGATCATGCCCTACTCATTCATTGTGACACTTGGGAATTCGAATACATTAATGCACAACTTAATGATATGGTGTGGCTTATAGTCGACACTAAAGTGAAACACAAATTAGTCGATACCGATTATAATTCCAGAAGTTCAGCCTGTGCTACAATAACTTCAAAACTTCAGAAATATATACCTAATCTTAAGGCTATCAGTGGGCTTAATATTGGTCAATTAAATACCTCTTTGCCACACTTAACTCCCACCGAACTGGATTATTTGTCTTATGTTCTAGAAGAAAATGAGCGTGTTAAATCATTCGCGCTAGGCTTAAAAGACCATAATATCCACGATTTATCCAGCTTACTTTTTTCAGGCCACGAGGGGTTACGATATAAATATAGCGTCAGTTGTCCAGAACTGGATTTTTTGATAGATTTTGCAAAATCCAATCCCATAAATCATGGTGCCAGAATGATGGGAGGAGGATTTGGGGGTAGTACATTACATTTGCTCCAATCCAGTGATGTTCAAAAATATTCAAATGAAATTGGAAAAGCTTATTATGATCAATTTGGTTTCTTACCCGATATTTTTGAAGCTGTAATTGATGATGGAATTCATTTAGTATAATTAACCGAACATAATTATTGTCCCCTCGTTTACCAAATTATATTTTGTCAAATCACTTTAGTAGGATTGCGATATAACTCAAAACAAAAATGCCTAGCTCGAAGGCGAAAAAATTATTTACTTTTACATGAAATTAGAAGCTAGCAATTGAATAGGAATTGACCTTATAACCAACATCAAACTTGTTGCGATTTATAAATTTTGAAAGGCAATTCTTAAATTTTAGAATTCTAATGTTTACAACTCAATTGACAGCAAATACAATTATTGTTGGCATGGAGTCCGTAACCTAAAACCTAGCATGACAATATATTTATTTTATAGATTAAAATTTTAAGGATTAATGAAATTAGAAAATGGTGTTTTTAGGGTTCAGGGAATAGATGTTTTAGAATTAGTCAAAACATATCAAACACCCCTTTATGTATACGATAGTGAAATTATTAAACGACAATTGGATCGCTTGAAGCATGCTTTTAATGTACCTGAACTTGGCATACACTTCGCTTGCAAAGCATTGAATAATATTAATATTTTGAGATTATTGAAATCCTGGGGCGCAGGTTTAGATACTGTATCTATCCAAGAGATTTGGACCGGAATTCATGCAGGTTTTGATCCCAGTGAAATTATTTATACACCCAATTGTGTAGGTCCTGACGAGATCGAAATGGCCATCAGTCTTGGGGTCCAAATCAACATTGATCATATAGAAACCCTTGAATACATTGGTCAGCATTATCCGGATACTAAAATTTGTATTCGGATTAATCCCCATGTTATGGCCGGTGGAAATGATAAAATTAGTGTGGGGCACATTGACTCTAAGTTTGGAATTTCTATTTATCAAATGCCTTTAGTAGAACGACTGGTCAAGGCTTTAAAATTAAATATTAATGGGCTTCATATGCATACCGGATCAGATATTTTAGACCCTGGTGTGTTTGGATTGGCGTCAGATATTTTGTTTGATGTTGCCCGAAAATTTTCAGATCTGGAGTTTATTGATTTTGGTAGTGGTTTAAAAGTACCTTATAAAGAAGATGATGTATGCACAGATGTTGAAGAAATCGGTGAAATGTTATCTCTGAAATTTAATCAATTTTGTAGTGAATACGGCCGTAAATTGAAATTATTTTTTGAGCCCGGCAAATATTTGGTTTCTGAATCCGGCTTTTTTTTAGTCAAAACGAATGTCATCAAACAAACTCCATCCACGGTTTTTGCGGGTGTTGATTCAGGTTTGAATCATTTGATAAGACCGATGTTTTATGGATCTTATCACCATATCCTTAATATATCCAATCCGGCTGGAAAACCACGAGTTTATAATGTGGTCGGTTATATCTGTGAAACAGATACCTTCGCCAGTAATCGGGTTATTCCGGAAATTCATCCGGGCGATATATTATGTTTTGAAAATGCCGGAGCCTACTGCTTTACGATGAGTTCCAATTA